>JBAUXO010000082.1:0-3860 GCA_049584315.1 Candidatus Sulfotelmatobacter sp.
GAAAAAGGAGCCACTTAGCGAAAAGCGACGAAGCCATCGGCGATCAAGCAACGAAGGTCAAGAATGGCGCGGGGCGAGATCCGGGGCTCCACCTCAGATCAGGCGGGATTCTGCGCATAATTTAGGTAACACGCCTCGGACACCGTGATGGTGGCAAGGCCATCCGACCAGCGCTTTCCTGATCCACAAATTTTAGTAATGGTTGCTTTAAAGGAAACGCGGGCGTGTGCCCCGTCATTGGAACGCGGCGCCCACGGTCGAACTCTCAATTTGGAGCGTTCGATGACGGCCCCCGTTATACCCGAGTTGCTCACAACGGCGGCCTAAAGGCAGTTGACCCAATAGATGACTATGGTTATAATAAAGGTCATCCGAGAGATCCGAATCTATGAATGAAATCTCCATTTCCGAATTTAAGGCTAAGTGCCTTGGCCTGATCGACGAGGTTCAGAAGACCCGCCAACCTCTGCGCATTACTCGTCGTGGGAAGCCTGTGGCGGAAGTGATTCCAGCCGGTCCTGATCACACCCGTAAATTCGTGGGTGATCTGGTTGGCACGGGGAAGATTGTCGGCGACATCGTGGGGCATGTTCTCGATGTTGAGGACATGGAGGCGTACCGGGATTGAGGCTTCTTCTAGATACGCATATTTGGCTCTGGAGCAAGTTGGAGCCGAAGCGCTTGGGACGGCGGGTGAACAACGAACTTTCCAACGTGAACAATGAACTCTGGCTGTCCTCAGTGAGTGTGTGGGAGGCACTGGTGTTGATCCAGAAGGGCCGAGTTCAGGTTGAGAATCCGTTCGGCTGGGTGAAGCGGGCTAGAGAGCAGTTGAGAGAGGCACCGTTGACGTCCGAGATCGTCGAACTAGGCTTGGCATTGGGCCTTCCCCACGCTGACCCAGCAGACCGGTTCTTGGCGGCAACGGCAAAGGTCCTCGATCTGACACTAGTCACGGCAGATGAAAATCTACTGGATTTGAGCGAGATCGTGACTCTCCCAAACCGTTAACCTTCTTCGATTGCTGGGCGGGTCGACTCCTGCATCAGCTGTTCCGCCTGCTCGGTGTTAGCGCACTTCGGCCTGCATGTGTGGTTCTCGAAATGTCATCGGAGGCGAGGAGCCTAGAGAATCAGCGCTTTAAAGGCAGAGAACGAAGATCGAACTGTCCACGAACTGACCATCCCTGGAGCGACTGTCTCTGCTGATTGATCAACAATGGAGTTGGCGCGAGAATCAGTCGTTCGAGCGAAGACTGAAAGGGGGCCAAACTGAAAGGACCGACTACAAGAGTTGGAGGGCTTGCTAGCATCAACAGATGGATCGATCCAACGGATACGAAGCAGTTTCGGAAGAATTTCTTGCGCGTCGTGGCAGTAGTCGGTCTACAGGAATCGGCGTGAAGGTGGCGGAGTGGCGCGTTACTCCACCGGCTACCTGGGCGACATGGGGACGCTGCCGCCTTATGGCCTGATGGATTTTGCAGCGTGGATTGAAGTCTATCTCGGTGGCGCCTTGCACACGTTCGATCCACGGAACAACGTGCCCAGGATTGGACGAGTGCTCATCGCTCGAGGCCGTGACGCGGCCCGCATCCACTGTGTCAATCCTGAGTGTGGACGCTCACACTTTTTGTCACCACGGGGCAATCCGAACAGTCGCAATAAGAAATCAAAGTAGCCCACGACCCGGTAGCACTTTTCCAGAAGCCGCTCGTGCTCCCTTCGCCAAAGACTAGACGGCGAACCTGTACCCGAGACGGTGTACCGTTCGGAAGTGGGTCGGGCTGCTTGGATCGTCCTCCAACTTCTGCCGGAGTTTCACAATGTGATTATCAATAGAACGGCTGGTGCAGTCGTCCGTATAGCCGCAAACTTTCTCCAACAACTCTGCCCGAGTGATGAGGCGATTAGGATTCCGAACGAAAAACTGCAGAGTCTTGAACTCATGGGCTGTCAAGGCTACTGGTGCACCGTTGCGGTTCACCTCCATTTTCCTGAAGTCCACGACAACGCCGTCAAACACCACTTCCACCTCAGTCACTCTGTTTGGCGAGTTCCTGTGACGCAGAGCCACCCTCAGCCGTGCCAGCAGCTCCCTCGGACTAAATGGTTTGGTGATGTAATCGTCGGCGCCCATCTCCAAAAGGACGACTTTTTCATGAAGGTCACAGCAGGCAGTGAGAATGATGATCGGGATCGAAGGGGCCGTGGCTTTCATCTCTTGACATAGATGTTGTCCTGACAATTTGGGCAGCTTCAAGTCTAGAATCGTCGCACAAGGCGCGGTGGCGTGAAAACTGTCCAAACCCGCTTGCCCATCAGAGTGTCCCTCGACGACAAAACCCTCAGCTTCCAGCAGTCGCTTCAGAGTCTTTTGTACGGATGGGTCATCTTCGACCACAAGAATCCTCGCCGTCAGTTCGGGCAATTCAAGCTGCCGTATATATTGATCGGACAGCTCTCGCACGAGACTCATTGTGGGGTACCTCTCTCTGCAACCGCATAATCCGGACGTTCCCACAGATTCACCCGGAATGACCTGCCCATTGACGAGGGAGGCTCACGAAGCAACTGCTTCCCCGCGAGTTCTTGCAGTTCCGGATCTGCCCCGCAGCGATGGATTCGAGACCCCTCATCCACTGATCGCGTATTCCTCAAACATCTTGGGCTAGCTTATGCTGGCGATTGTCAGACAATTGTTAAGTTCTTGCACTTTTATCAATTCGGCAGGCGATTAGCGGTATCGATAGGGAGCATGAGGCTACGTTTTTCAAGTTCTTCGCCAAGTGCAATGAAGCCCCAAAAATGATTTGGGATAGCTCGCTGAAATCTAAACAGCCTGTTGCTCAGATTACGAGGTCCGATCGGTTACAGACAGCGAGACCGTAAATGCGCTTCTTACCCCTGATCAATTCAACGTCGCGAAGCCCTGCGGTTGCGTTCCGCCATCGCGTCTGATCGAAGAAAATTTCGGTCGCTCAATGTTGCATCCGCGGCTTTGCTGGGTTCGCGGAAACCTGCTGAGAATCCTTCTTGCAAACGAAGTCGCGATCTGCGTTGTATGGCCCTGAGGGAATTCTGCAGAAAAAAGTGACATTTCTTTAACATTTCGGTGACAACAGGAAAATGTCACGTCGACTAGAAGTAGGCGAGGGTCCTCAAATAATCACGGGAGGGACGCAGGACATGGGAGTTGGGGGCATTAAGAACGCCAGTGCATTTTTGCTGCTGGCCGGCGTTTTCAGTTCTGTTCGCCCTGCACTTGCGATTCCCGCCTTCGCTCGAAAATACGGCCTCCCCTGTTCCGCTTGTCACACTTCCTGGCCAATGCTGAACAACTTCGGGCAGACCTTCAAGGACAATGGTTATCAATTGGGCAATGGGAAGGACGCCCCGATCTACCAACAGCCGGAATATTGGCCCATTACATTTCGCGTGACACCACAGTGGCACCGGGAAACCAATGATCGCGTTGCGGTCGACAAGATTGCCGGCGATGCCTCCGGCGGACAAGTTGAAGCCAGCGTCGCATCCTCCGGTTTCGATACTTCCTCTATCGATATTCTTACCGGCGGCACTCTTTCAAGTAATATCTCTTTCTTAATCCAGCCTTTTATCAACAGTGGAAGCAGTTCCATAGGCGAAACCTGGGTGCGCTTCGACAACCTGGCTCGCACCCGTTGGCTGAACCTGAAGGTTGGCAAGTTCGAACTGGATGAGCCTATCTCTCAACATTGCTGTCCAAATTCGCGGGCTAACTGCTGACCGAGCGGAAGGTATCGCCAGGTGTGAGAAAGACTGAGCCCCCTGATACGTTGGATTGGGTTCGCCAAGAACCAATTCAACCAGAGGAGGCTC
>JBAUXO010000083.1:0-2169 GCA_049584315.1 Candidatus Sulfotelmatobacter sp.
GCAGGAATACGCCGTTGCCCATGAGCAGGCTGAAAAGGATGTAAAGCAGTTCCTGCAGGACACGCTGTCGGCCGGCCTAGTCGAGGTTCGCGAGCAAGTCTCGATGGCCGCGGTGAATTCAACCGAGCAAGTAGAAGTGCCAGTCGGCGGGCTCGCGCTGATGTCACACGCGTCCATCTCGACCACTTCCGGAGGATCATGGAGCAACTGAGTTACGGAGCATTTAGCGCAAACCTGCACCAGCGCCAATCCGGCCAGCGCGCGCCCATGCAAGTGACCATCGAAGTCACGCGCCGCTGTCCGCTCGAGTGCCAGCACTGCTACAACAATCTCCCCATGGGCGATCAGGCCGCCCGCGGCCGCGAAATGACCACGGAAGAGCACTTCCGCATGCTCGACGAAATGGTCGAGATGGGCTGCTTCTGGCTGATCTACACTGGCGGTGAAATTTTCGCCCGCAAGGACTTCCTCGAGATTTATACCTACGCCAAGAAGAATGGTTTTCTCATCACCCTCTTCACCAACGGAACACTCATCAACGAAAAGATCGCTGATTATCTGGTCGAATGGCCGCCCTTCGCCATCGAAATCTCGCTGTATGGCCGCACCCGCGAAACCTACGAAGCGTTGACGATGATCCCCGGCTCCTTTGACCGCTGCTTGCGCGGAATCAAACTGCTTCGCGAGCGCGGCTTGCCGCTGAAGTTGAAGACGGTCGCCACCACCATTAACAAGCACGAAGTCTCCGCCATGCGGCAATTTGCCGAAGAAGAGCTAGGGGTTGAGTTCAAGATGGACGGCCAGATCAATCCGCGGATCGACTGTTCCCAGAGCCCGCTCGCGGTGCGGCTCACGCCGGAGGACGTGGTTGCGCTCGACATGCATGCTCCCAAGGGCGTGAGCGAATATCGCAGATTGGCCAAGCATGAAATGGAAAACCCTCCCAGCTTGGCGAAAACCGATACCGTGTACTTCTGTGGCGGCGGATTGAACGCTTTCGCCATTAATGCTTATGGCGAGATGGGCATCTGCGTGATCTCCCAGCAAGAGACGTTCGACGTACGTCAGGACGGCCTGAGGCCAGCGTGGGAGCATTCTCTTCGTGAGTTGCGCACGCGCAAACGTAGGCGGGTGA
The DNA here is from genome assembly GCA_049584315.1 of Candidatus Sulfotelmatobacter sp. Taxonomy (GTDB): domain Bacteria; phylum Acidobacteriota; class Terriglobia; order Terriglobales; family Acidobacteriaceae; genus Sulfotelmatobacter. The sequence continues at coordinate 1,136 of JBAUXO010000083.1, forward strand.
CGAAGTGTATGCAGTGTCGGATTCAATCCTTGTGCGGGATGTGTCCGGCGAACGGCGAAATGGAAAACGGCGATCGCGAGAGTCCGGTCGAGTTTCTCTGCCATGTCGCGCATCTCCGTGCAGCCGTGATCGGAGTTGAAATTCCGGGCCACGGAGACTGCGAATTCTGCGCTGGCGGCAGCCAGCACAGGGATTTGATGGAGTCTGCACGCCGCATTCGGAGCAAAGAGATCGACGTCGAAAGTTGGATCGGTCCCCAGCAGATTTTTCCGATTCTGAACAACGCGGGCCCTGCTACGGGCTGCGGCAACTGTGGTGGTCACTGAACCATAGGGTAGGGTAAGGATTGAGGGGCATGGAACAGAAAACACATCAATCCGACGGTAAGAAGCCGTACGAACCGCCGCAACTGACAACGATCAGTCTTCGCCCGGAAGAGGCAGTTTTAGGGCATTGCAAAGTTGCGACGTCGAATGGCCCCGGCGGCATCTGCGGATTTACGTGTATGAACGCAGGGTCTTAACTGTCGCAATCTCGAAGTGAAGCGTGCGGAAATGCCAAGTGACGTTGTGGGCACATTGCCGAAATTCGACGATCCAAGCGTGAGGCTCTGCGGAGGTTTTTCTGTCGGTGGCATAACGGTCGAGCTCACCGGCTATCGCAGTGCGGATGTTGCGCTGATCCCACCGTTAGAGCCGTTTCGCGTAAAAACGGGTGCCTCCGACATCAGCGTTCAAGTCGAGTGGGTCGCTGGTATTGCTCCGTCCGGCGATCCTCGAGTGTTTGATTCTGGTTCGGTGTGGCGTCTGTCCAAGGGCAAGGACTTCCTCCAGTTCGACTTCAACGTGCCATTTCTCGGAGAGCAGCCCTACAAAAGGCTCATCGTCGACAATAACTTCTGCCGTGCCGAACTCAAGATGAATGAGCAGTCTTTCGCAACTTTGCCAAGCGTCCCTGAACCCCTCGAGTATCCCCTCGACGAGCTCCTGATCATGCACCGCCTCACGCAAGAGCGTGCTATCGAGCTCCACGGC
>JBAUXO010000084.1:0-54355 GCA_049584315.1 Candidatus Sulfotelmatobacter sp.
GCAGTTGAGCGCTCAGCGGCCGAGGTTTGACCCCGTTACGCATATGCTTCTTACTTTTCTTCTTAGCCATGCGTACATTATGCACAATTGCTAGTAACTATGCAATTACTTTTGCAACGATTTATAGCGCAGCGACGAACTGCGACGGTAACCGCCCGCATATCGAGCACTTTCCCTCCTATGCTCCGGAGCTCAACCCCGATGAAGGGGTTTGGTCCCTGGCGAAACGCCCTCTCGCCAATCGCTGCCCAAATGATGTGGAGCAGTTGGTCGAGGACGTCATCGGCTCGATCAACGCGATTTGTATCTCAACTCGGAAACGGCGTGGCTGTATGCTGCAACCCGGACTACCTTTTTCTTGCGCTAGATCATTGCATTCTTCCTGAAGAGATCAATAGTGCGCCCGGTGCGCGCGGGGGGGCGTTTCAAGGTTGTTGCCACCGGCTTTTCCACAACTAGTTTTGGAAAAGCCGCCTCCCCGGAAGCGAAAACGATTGTTCAATTGCGGAGGTTTCGGATCATTTAATGTCCGGAAATTGCTCACCGAGACGCTTGGGTGCGGTGTTGCGCCAGGCGGCGCGGAGTGCTTTGGCAAGGGACATTTTGCGGGCGGCCTTTAGATTGACGCTGGTTGCGCCGCGGCGTCCCCACTCACCTTTCACGGGCACAAAAACCTCCGGCTCGGCTTTCGAAAAATAGTGCTGCTGCTCGGGATGGAGCTTGACCATGCCCCATCCCTTCGCGAAATGGCCGAGGGTGGCGAAGATCTTTCCACGCACACGAAAATCCGGATGGTTCATGTGGGCGCTCTCGATCGCTTCTGGTAAGGCGAGAGCCAGGCGGCGGAAATCGTTGGCGGTCACTTCAAGCATCCCCCTGTGGATGTCGTGCACGAACAGCATAACCGTTCACGGGCCCCGGAAGTTACGGTGGCGCGGTGGTAGACTCCGGCCATGACGGGTGGCGGGAGAAAACTCGAAGAAACCGCGGGAGAAACAGAGAAGGTGGAGCCCGAAGTCGTACGAGGATCGGACAAGGGATCGGCGCTCGGGCCGGGGCCAGCGCTTTATCTCGTGGCAACACCGATCGGCAACCTGGAAGACATTACTTTACGAGCGTTGCGCGTGCTGAAGGAAGTGGACGTGATCGCCTGCGAAGATACGCGGCAGACGCAGAAACTGTTGAACCATTACGGCATCACGACCCGTACCGTCAGCTACCACGAGCACAACGAGATGACACGCGCGGCGGAGCTGGTGAAAGATTTGCAGGAAGGCACGAGCGTGGCGCTGGTGACCGACGCCGGCATGCCGGGGATTTCCGATCCCGGATTCCGGCTGATCTCCCTGGCGATTCGACATCATGTGCCGGTGGTGCCGATTCCGGGGGCATCGGCATTCTTGGCGGCTCTGGTGGCCAGCGGACTACCCACGGATTCGTTCCGCTTTAGCGGATTTCTTCCGGCAAAGAGGGGAGAGCGAAGGGCGACGCTGGAGGCGATCAAGACTTCGCCGCGCACGCAGGTTTTTTATGAAGCTCCGCACCGGATTGTGGAAGCGGTCTCGGATGTGGTCGAGGTTTTGGGAGACGCAAGGCAGGTGGTGATCGCGCGCGAGGTGACCAAGCTGCATGAAGAGTTTTTGCGCGGACACGCGAGCGCTGTGCTGGAGACGCTGAAGGCGCGCGACGGGGTGAAGGGCGAGATCACGATGCTGATCGGGAAAGTCGAAGGGACTGAATTGCAGGCGGCAATCGAGTCGCGAGTGAGCGTCCACCAGCGGGTTGAGCAGATCATGGCGGAGGAGAAGATCGACGAAAAGACCGCGCTGAAAAAAGTCGCGAAGGCGCGGGGGATTTCGAAGAGTGAGGCGTATCGGGAGTGGCAGAGGGGTAAGTGAGATTTGCAGGGGCGAGAAAAGGCAGTAAGGGCGGAGGCAGATTCCCACTTGATTTTTCTACTTCCTTCGCTTGCCTACCTTGCGCCTTTCGTGAGTTGACCCATGCTCGTCGTATACGACCGCCACCTACCCCGGCCGCGCAATACTCCCCTCGAACGGCGGACCAAGGGATCTGGCAAGGTCCCTCATTTCGGGAACTGCAGCCAGTAGTGCTTGGGCCATCTCCGCGATGATGGGTTGGCAGATGTCCAGATTCTCATCCAAGTAGAGGATGAAATCGTCAAGCTGCAACTACTCGGTTTCCCAGCGGATTGCCGCTTCGATCTGCTTCTCTTCGAGGCCATATTCCCTGGTCTGAACGAATACACCACAGCCCGACCCGTTCTATCGCCTCGTGGACCATCGCAGATAAGGTAGGAAAGGAATTTAGGTCCAGTTTGGGCTTACTTCCCCACCAACTCCCGCTTCACAATCTCGCTGACCACCTTTCCGTCCACACGCATGCCGGCGCCGTGGAAGCGGGCCATCGCGTTCTTCATCACCGCGCCCATGTCTTTCATGGTGGGAGCCCCCATCTCGGCGATTGTCGCTTTCACTCCCGCGGCCACTTCATCCTCGCCCGCGGCCTTGGGCAGGTAGCTTTCGATCACGATAATCTCGGCGGCTTCTTTGTCGGCCATCTCCTGGCGCCCGCCCTTGGTGAATTGCTCCACCGATTCCTTGCGCTGCTTGATCAGCGTGGTGAGGACGGCTTGCGATTCTTTCTCGTCGAGCGGCGCCATCTTTTCGATCTCGCGATTCTTGAGCGCGGTCTTGACCATGCGCAGGGTGGAGAGGCGCTGCTCCGCGCGCGCCTTCATGGCGGCGGTGATGTCTTGCTGGATTTGTTCGATGAGGCTCATGGGGCAATTATAGATGGCAGGTTAATCGGGTCTCGTTTGTGACGGTAATCACCGCAGGCGGCCCGGTTCCAGTAAACTAATAAACTATCCTACTGATAAGGGACTCCACTTATGCTGCGCAAGAATCGTCTTTTTACTCCCGGGCCAACGCCGCTCCTGCCCGCGGCACAAACCGCCATGTCGTCGTTTACCGCGCATCACCGCACTGCGGACTTCCGCGCATTGTTCCAGCGCGTGCTCGCGGACATGAAGGAATTTGTTGGCACGAAGAACGACGTGCTGGTGCTGGCGTGTTCGGGTACCGGAGTGATGGAGGCGTCGGTATCCAATCTGACCTCGGCGGGGGATAAAGTGCTGGTGCTCACGGCTGGCAAATTCGGCGAGCGCTGGACGGGGCTGGCCAAGGCCTTCGGCTGCAACGTGGAAGTGCTATCCGCGCCCTACGGGGAAACGTTCTCGTTGAACGACATTCGCGCCAAGCTGACGTCGGACGTTCGCGCGGTGTTTGTGCAGGCGACGGAGAGCTCGACGGGCACGCGGCACGATGTGCGGGGGATAGCGAAGATTGTGCGTGAGCAGGACGACACCTTGCTTATCGTTGATGCCATTACCGGACTGGGCACGACTCATCTGGACGTGGACGGTTGGGGCGTCGATGTCATCATTGGCGGTTCGCAAAAGGCTCTGATGATGCCGCCGGGGCTGGCGTACTGCGCCGTCAGCGAGCGGGCGTGGAAGCGGATGGACGCGACGACTTCTCCGCGCTTCTACTTCGATTTGCGCAAGGAGCGCAAGTCGGCGGCGAAGGGCGAATCGGCATACACGCCGGCGACTTCGCTATTTGCTGCGCTCGGAGCGGCTTTGGAGTTTATCCGGAAAATGGGAAGTGGCGACCTGGCCCAGGGACGCGAAGCGCTGGTGGATAATGCCGAACTTTGCGCGGAGATGACGCGGGCCGGCGCGCAGGCGGTGGGATTGAAGCTGTATGCAGCTTCGCCTGCGGCTGCGCTGACGGCGATCTGCTCCCCGGATGGGCTTGATTCCGGAAAGATCGTGAAAGAATTCCGCGCGTCGTTCGATGCGGTGGTCGCCAACGGGCAGGGGGAGATGAAGGGCCAGTTGTTTCGCATCGCGCACATTGGCTACTACGATTATCTGGACACGATTGGCATTCTGGGGGCGCTCGAACATGTTCTGGCGCGCGTGGCCGGACAGACTGTTGGGTATGGCTCGGCGCTGCGAGCCGCCCAGGAAGTGTATGCACGCGGGCTGTCCAGAAATTCGCAACTGGTGGAAGCCTGAGGACCGCGCGAAACGGTCCTCGCCCTAGTTGACGGTAAAGTTCACCGGAGCCGAAGTCTCCGCCAGCGTGCCGCCGCTCCCATATGCGCCCATGCCGGCGATGGCCGGGTTCGTAACGGTGACGGGGACGGTTGCGGGAGTGGCGATATGCGTGGCCGCGATGGTGGCGGTCAGTTGGTTTGCACTCACGTGAGTTGTGGTTTGCGCCGTGCCATTCCAGTTGACGGTTGCGTTGGACGAGAAGGCACTGCCGTTGACCGTCAATACGAATGCCGCTCCGCCAGAATTCATCGCGTTGGGCGCGAGTTCGGCAATGGCTGGCATGGTCCCGGCTACCGCGGGAGTGGTGGATTTCGAGCTGTAGCCGCACGCCAGCGTGAGGCCCACCAGCACAGCGAGCAAGGCTGCTGAATATCTCTTCATGACGATCCTCCATGGGCGGTTGCCCACATGTGCAGTCTAGGAAGGAAGCGAAGTGTGGGTGTCAGCGATGTGTCAAATGTCTGTCAAGGTTTTGTCGTTGGATTACCAGCTCTTATGGGTTTGCGGTAAGGTCTGAAGAAAGGGATGAGTGCCTCAGTGAAAATTGTCATAGCGGAAAAGATTTCCGCCTCCGCGGTGGAGCAGCTTAAGGAGCCAGGATGGGTTGTGCTGACCGCGGATCAGGTTGCGGGCAAACTGGAGGCGGAGTTGGAGTCCGCCGAGGCTTTGATTGTGCGTTCGGCGGTGCAAGCGGATGCGGCGCTCTTGTCGCACGCCAAGAAACTGCGCGTGATCGGCCGGGCCGGCGTGGGTGTGGACAACATCGATCTGGATGCGGCCACGCGGCAGGGCATCGCGGTGATGAATACTCCGGGCGCGAATGCCGTGGCCGTCGCCGAACAGACGCTGGGCATGATGCTGGCGATGGCTCGCCATCTTTGCCGGGCCGACGCGCTGATGCACGCGGGTAAATGGGAGAAGAAATCGCTGCAAGGCACGGAATTGCGCGGCAAGACTTTGGGCATTGCGGGGCTTGGCCGCATCGGCATGGAAGTGGCACGGCGAGCGCGGGTTTTTGGAATGGAGATCGTTGGGCACGATCCGTTTGTTTCGGTTGCCGTGGCGAAGGAACAGGGGATCAGGCTGTTGAGCCTGGACGAACTTTATGCGGCGGCAGATTACATTACGTTGCATGTCGGGCTGACGCCGCAGACGGCGGGCATGATCCATGAAGGCGCCATCAAAAAAATGAAGAAGGGCGTGCGGCTGGTGAATTGCGCGCGCGGAGAATTGGTGAACGAGGGAGATTTGGCGCAGGCGCTGAAATCGGGTCTGGTTGGGGCGGCGGCGCTTGATGTGTTCAACGAAGAGCCTTTGAAAAATTCTCCGCTGCAGGCAGTGGAGAATCTGATTCTTACGCCGCACATTGGTGGATCGACGTACGAGGCGCAGGAAGCCGTCGGCGTGCAGATTGCGCAGCAGGTGCGGGAATATCTGAAGCACGGCGTCATTCAGAATGCAGTGAACGTGCCTTCGGTTTCTGCCGAAGAGTATGCGGAGATGCAACCGTACATCGTCCTGGCGGAACGCATGGGGGCGTTTCTCGCGCAGATTTCCGAAGGGTCGATGGAAGAAATTTCGCTGCGCTACAGCGGGCACATTGCGGAGTGGAAGACGGAACTGATCCGCAATGGGGCGATCAAGGGCATCCTGAACCAGGCGCTGGAGGAAAAAGCGAATCTGGTGAATGCCGCGTCACTGGCGGACCTGCGCGGGCTGCGCATTCACGAGTCGCATAAGGCGAAGGCCTCAACCGGCGGCGCGGGGAGCGTGCTCTCGGTTTTTCTGAAAAGCTCCACGGAAGAGCACATGGTGAAGGGCGCGGTGCTGCACGGAACTGCGCCGCGGCTGTTGCACATCGACGGCATTGACATAGAGGCGCCTCTGGAACGAAATCTGATCTTCCTGCGGAACCGCGATGTGCCGGGCGTGATCGGCAAGGTGGGCACGATCCTGGGCGAAAGCGAAATCAACATCGCGGACTTTTCTCTAGGGCGTCGAGCCGCAGAAGCATCTTCAGAGCCGCGCGAGGCGATCGCCGTCGTTCACGTGGACGGAAGCGTCCCCGATGATGTGCTGAGAAAGCTGGAGAAGATTCCGGCGGTACGGCAGGCGAAAGCGGTACGGCTGTTCTAGGCTACGGCCAGGCTATAGGCTAGGTTTGTACACTCCACTCTCACCTTCGCTTGCGGTACGGAGCCTATCAGTTGTCCTTCCTGTCGGGCACGCCAGCGCCAAGTGCCGACGGTGAGCGCCCATGCCAATCCAAAAACGTTCCATGACCGGAGCGGGGGGAAGAGGACGCTGCAGGCGTATGTAAATAACCAGGAGAAAGTCAGTAAGCTAAGCAGGAGGATCACGAAGCTTTTCCAGAATGCCTGGAAGACCGCGCGCAGCCAGGTCCGCGGCTTGTTCTTCCCCAAGGACGGGATGAAGGCCGATACCCAGAAGGAGCTCACGGTAACCAGGAGGAAATCTAAGAGTGCGAACAAAGGCCATTCCTGGCCATGGGGGTTGGGCAACGCCAACCACTGGTGGACGCGATATGGAACCGCCCAGCCGAGCAAGCAGACCCAATAAAAACGCTGGAATTGCCGCAAGGCGCTGCCTCTGGGTCCCGCCTTCGGCAGCCGTCAAATGTTTTCTTCTAAGGCAATCGAACTACAAGTAAGTTGATTTGCCCAGTTCCCGGGAGGGTTCGCCTTAAGACTCTGCCCCGTCCCGGCGCAGTTTGCGGCTCTCGGCCAGGAGCGCCATCGAATGCATTAAATTCTGCAGGGTGACGATGCCCACCAGGCGCTCTTCTTCGACCACTGGGATGATGCTGAGGTTACGCGCCGTGAGTTTGCGGAAGGCGGAAGCCAGCGATTCCTGGCGGATCGAGACCTCGAAGAGCTTGTTCATTACTGCCTGCACATAGCCGTTGCCTTCCACGCGCAGCGCTTCCAGAATGCGCTGCCGGGAAATGACGCCCACCATGTCACTGCCCCGGACCACGGGGAAATCGTCCTGCAGCGAGTGGACGGCCTTATCGAGGGCGTCTTCAAGCGTGTCCGCCGGGGATAGAGTGGCGAAGTCGGTGAGCATCACTTCTTCCAGGCGAACGTTGTCCAAGACGGATTGGAAGATGACTGCGCGTTCTTCGAGCTGCGCCGCGGAAAAGATAATCACTCCAACCATGGTCAGCCAGGTATCGCTGAACAGGCCTGCCACCATCAGGAGCATGGCCATGGCGTGGCTGATAGAAACGGCGCGGCGAGTGGCGGCGGCAGGATCGATGCTGCGAGCGAAATAGGCGCGCAGGACGCGGCCTCCATCGAGAGGATAGGCGGGCAGAAGATTGATGCCGGCCAAATAGAGGTTCGCCCAGACCAAGCTGCGCGGCAGATTTCCCGACTGGAAGAATGGCCACTTCCACAGATTCGCTTCCGGAATCAGGGCATAGACAATGCCGGCCGCAATTAGAGCGAAGGCGAGATTTACCAGCGGGCCGGTGAGAGCGATGCGAACGTCGCGCTTCCACGCTTCCGCGCCGGTGACGGGCGGTTCCACGTGCGATTCATCGAAAACGGTGACCCCGCTGAGCGGGAGAAGAATCACCGCCTTGGGAATCATCCCGGCGCGCCGGGCTACCAGCATGTGGCCAACTTCATGAGCGGCAACGCAGACCAGCACGATGCCTACCAGCGCAAGATCCCGCGACCCGTTGGCGGAGCCATGCACGTTGTATTCGGTCCAGAAAACAAATAAAGGCAGGAGCAAAAAAGTCAGGTGGATGCGTACGTCAACTCCGAACAGCCGACCGACGTGGATGGAGAAACTTCGCATGAGTTTGGCTACTACAGTTATTTTACATGGTCGGATATATTGGCCACGGTACTCGAAGGTACAGCGCCATGCGCGTAATCGCCGGCAAATTCCGCGGCCGTCCTCTGCGGTCATTGAGCGGGGCGGATATTCGGCCGACATCGGACCGGCTGCGGGAGACCTTGTTCAATGTGCTCACGGCGGGAAATCCGGCGGCACTCGAGGGCACCGTTTGGCTGGATCTGTTTGCCGGCACTGGAGCGGTGGGAATCGAGGCACTGAGCCGAGGAGCCAAGCAGGTGTACTTCATAGAGACCGCGCCGCGGGCGGCGAAATTGATCGTGCGGAACCTGCAAAGTCTGGGTATCGAGGAAGGCTACAGAATTCTAGGCGATGATCTGCCGGGAATCTTATGGCGACTCGAGCGGGAGCACGTCGCCGGGGACGTTGTGTTTCTTGATCCCCCGTACCGGATGCAGGAGGCATATCAGGATACGCTCACGGCACTGGCCGATTCTCCCGTGGTCTGGGCTATGTCACTGGTGATTGCGGAGCATGAAAAGAAATTCGATCCGGGCGATGAATTCGGATCGCTGCGAAGGGTCCGCAAACTGGGGCAAGGGAATGCGGCGCTCAGTTTCTACCGCATGGGGGGAAGTCCTGACCTGAATCAATGAATCCAGATGCAGTTGCGGCAGCGCGGACTACATGAGCAGTTCGCTATCCAGCCGGGCGATGGGGTGCTGCATCTCCTGCAGATCGTTCTTTACCATGTTGAGGCCGTAGACGCAGCCTTCAAACTCGCGGGAAAGATGCGCAAACAGAGGTGCAACTTTCGCGTACTCGAAGTGCTCGAACTTCGAGACAATGTAATAGCTTTCTTTTCCGGCCTTCATCCATTCCACAAAATTCTCCAGGCGATGGCGGCGCAGGCGGAAGTGGTTGATGCTCTCGGGAAACATGCCGGCAAAAAACAACGCGTAATCTCCAATGTGCTTGCGGACCTGGCGCTCCCGATCGAATGAGGGCGCCGGCCCGTAGATGGGATCCGATTCCAGCAACATCTCGCCCAAGTCGGCGAGGGGGCGGTCGGCAACGTCGTGAATCTTGAACAACTGATCGGCCTCGCAGAATTCGGTTAGCAGATGCGACACATAGGAGACGACCTGCGGATCGCGGATGCCGATCTCCTCGGCGTAATGGCGACCAACCAATTCCTGGAAGAGCTGACGCAGTGGATGAGATTCCGGAGTCATTTGTGTTTAGGCCCCCTGAGTTCCGTGTTGCACACGGGATTCCAATGTTACTGGGTAACAGTTACCCCAGCTACTCGGCAAAAGCAAGTGACTTTTGTTTATCGAGCGAATCATTTTTGCTAATGATTAGAGGGTTTGGTCAGCCAGAAGGTTTTTTGGCAATTTTGTTGGCACACTCGCTTCGTGGCTGCTAAAGCCATCCGATTGGCGCCGCATAAAAGTAAGATCGACGGGAAAGGAATAACAGAAAATGGCACAAACGAATATCTCCAGCGGCCCGACTTGGGAGCCATCGTCGTTTACTCGGGCGCAGTCAAGATCGGACCTAGGTGCAGGTGTCGGGTACTACGGCGACCGCTGCCAAGGGCAAGATTGTGGGCGGGGAGATGTCTAGCGCGCCGCGTCTGACTTCAACTCCCGCTCGAAGTGAGCTTCAATCATGTGGAACAGATGATCCCGGGCGTCGCTTCCCGCGATGCTGTGGGTTTTATTGGGATAGATCATCAGCTGGAATGGTTTGCCGGCAGTGATCAGTGCGTTAATCATCTGCACGCTATTCTGAAAGTGCACGTTGTCGTCCCCGGTTCCGTGGGCGATTAACAATGCTCCCCGCAGATTCGCCGCCGCACTGGTTACATCGGATTCCCGATAGCCCGCCGCATCATCCTTCAGCTGGCCCATGTAGCGCTCCGTGTAGATGGTGTCGTAATTGATCTGGTCGGTCACTGGAGCCACCGCAACTCCGGCGCGAAAGCGCTCGGAATGGGTCATCGCATAGAGCGTCATCGACCCGCCATTCGACCATCCCCAAATCCCCATTCGCTCTTGATCGAGCTGCGGATACTGCGCGAAAAGCTGATCCAGCGCGGCAAACTGATCTTTCAATTCGATCGCGCCGAACTCATGGCGAATCGCGGTCTGGAATTTCCGGTTGCGTCCCGGCGTACCGCGATTGTCCACCGAAAAAATGGCGAAGCCTTTGCGTGCCATTACCTCATCAAACGGAGTCGTCGGCTCTTTCAGCACCATCTGCCCCGCCGGCCCGCCATAAATATTGACGATCAGCGGAATCTTGCCGCCGGCCTGCGCCTCCGGTGGAAGCAGCAGGCGGCCATAGAGCGTCGTCCCATCCTCCGCCTTGAACTCCAGAAACTTCGGAGCCCGCAGTCCATACTCCGCCACTTCATCGCGGGCCTGCCACACCGGAGCACAAGCTCCGCCCACCGTGCACAGCGAGATTTGGGGCGCGGTCAGCGGGCCCATAAATGTCTGCGCATAATACTTCGCGTCCTCGGAAAAATTCCCGGAATGCATTCCCTCCTCACGCGTGAGCTGCTGCAACCCACTTCCATCCAGCCGGATCGAAAACAGATGCCGTTGCCGTGGATCCTCCTTGTCGGATGAAAAGAACACGGTCTCCGCCTTCTCATCCACTCCCTCCACTCCCAGCACTTCAAAGTCACCCTGCGTGATTTGTCGCTCCAGCTTCGCCGCGGCGGCCAGAGGATTTTGCTTGTCAAAGCTATAGAGATACAAATGCGTGTGCCCGTCGCGCCAACTCGACCACAGGAACCGATCGCCCGACTTCAGCAAGCGGAAGTCATCGTTCACGTTGATCCATGCCTTCGGACTAGTCTCGGTCAGAACTCTGGTCAGCTTCCCCGATTTCGCATCGACGAAATACAGATCCATTTTGTCCTGATCGCGATTCAATACCTCCGCCCACACCACTCCCTCGCGCACCCAGCCAAAGCGCGGAATATAAGCCTCCGGATCATCGGGCAACGAAATCCAGCGCACCTTCCCCTTGTCCGCCTCCGCCACTCCGAGTTTCACCACCGGATTCGGATCCCCCACCTTGGGATATTTCTCGTTGTCCACCGTCGGATGCGTAGGAATCCAATTCGTGATTGGATAGGTGGGCACATTGCTTTCGTCCATGTGCAGGAAGACGATCTCTTTGCTGTCCGGCGACCAGAAATAATTGCTTCTCACCGCCAACTCTTCCCCATAGACCCAATCGATATCGCCATTGAACAGATCGTCCTTCGTATCCTTCGTAAGCTGCTTCTCTTCCTTTCCGTTTACCGGTTGAACATAAAGATTGTGCTTGCGCACGTAGGAAACGCGGCTTCCATCGGGAGAGAACTTTGGGTCGCCACTGGGATCGGGTGCCGAAGTAAACTGCACAGCCGTGCTGGTCGCCAAATCGAACAACCACAGCTGGCCTTGCGAGTCGAAAATCAGGTGCTTCGAATCCGGAGCCCACAGATAGGCGGCCACGTGATAGCGCGTCAACCGCTCCCTCTCCCGCTCATCCTTCACTTTGTTGTAGTCGGGCGCGAGCGAGGCCAATTTGGCCGCGCTCACCAGAATTTTTTTCTCGCCGGTGGCCGCGTCCACGTACCAAAGCTCGGGGTGCTCCCCGTGATCGTCGAATTGCAGAAAAGAGAGTTTGGTCCCGTCCGGACTCCACTCCAAAGTCTCCGGAGCGCGCCCCGTCAGGCCTCCCGGAGCGAAAATCGCCTCAATGGTCAGCGGCTTCACGGGCGGTGAAGATTGCGCCCAAAGGGACGTCTCCAGGCACGGTGTCAGAGACAGGGCAAGGCCCAGCAGCGCAAGCGGGAGAAAATTCATCACCATTAAGACCCCAGAAAATCGGAAGTTAGAGCAGTGCAGAACGAAAGAGTTTACACCGAAATCCCCTCTCGTGGGCCCGGGGTCGCGCCCGCCGACGCGGAACCCGCGTTTCCGCGTGCTAGAATCAAAGCTGAGTCCTCTCGGGATGCTTCCAGAAATAGAAAACCTGTTGCACCTGCAAGATGCGGATAAGGCGATCCGCCGCCTGCAGGATGAAATCGCAGAACTCCCGAAGCGCGTCGCGGCCATCGAACACAAGCTCGCCGACACCAAACTTCAACTGGAAAAAGCGCAGGCCGCCGTCAAAGCCGACGAGGCCGCTCGCCGCAGGTACGAAACCACCATCACTGACCTCCGCGGCAAGATTTCCAAGTATCGCGACCAGTCCCTCGCCGTAAAAACCAACGAGCAATACAAAGCCTTATTACAGGAAATCCAGTTCGCGGAAAATGAAATCGCCGAGAATGAGGACAGGATTCTCGAGTTGATGGTCAATGCCGACACCCGCGACAAAGAAGTGAAAACCGCACAGGCCGAACTGAAAGCCGAAGCCGCCGAGATCGAAAAAGAAAAAGAGGAGGCCCGCCAGCGCACCGCCGAGGACCAAGAACAGCTCGCCGAATGGCGCGGCAAACGCGACCAGATGCGGGCCGGGGTCAACGAAGACCTGCTCCGCCACTACGAGCGCGTCTCCAAATTCCGCGGCAGCGGCATCTCCGAAGTTCGCGAACACAAATGCATGGCCTGCCAGGTCATGCTGCGACCCCAGACCTATAATGAGGTTCGCACCGGCCAGCAAACCGTGGTCTGCGACTCCTGCCAGCGCATTCTGTACTTCAATCCCGCCAACGAAATGCAGGCGCTCGAGCCCGAGCACAAACGCTCGCGCCGCCATCATCCCAAAATTGACGCACCCCAGGCCTGGTACTACCGACAGGAATACGCCGATGCCGGCGAGGTTTTTCTCTGCCTCAACAACGCCGCAGGCCGATGCACTCGCCGCGTCTTCGACATGGGCACCGGACGCCTCCTCGGCGACATTCTGATTCGCGAGGGCGATTACCGCCATGCGTTCCCTGAAGACATCACCGGAGCCATCCGCCTCAACGGAAGCTGGCCGGATGCCGAGATCGAAGAGTGGGGGGTTGAGATGCCCATGACCGCTCTCGACTCTCTGCACACCGACCTGGAAGCCGCCCGCTACGAAATGAGTTCCCGCGCCTCTGCCAAGTCTGGAATGCCCGCACCCACCCCCACCGAACAAGCCGCCAGCTAGCAGGATCTATGGAGGAGGGCCGCCTCGTCCGTCCGTCGAGCGCAGATCGATTGCCGTCCGCGCTAGCCTGTGACTTTGGGTGGCGCAGCGCTTCAGTGCTTCGATGTGAGGCCATCCGGCTTTCGCCGTAGAGGGGGTCCATAGGGCGCAGGATCTTGGCAAAGCTGCCGTCAGTTAATATCGAGCATGCCCCGAAAGTCCCCGGCTTCTGATTCCAATTTCACCGTCAAAGTTTCTCCTCGCGGCGCATCTCGCCTGAAAGACGGCCACATCTGGGTTTATCGCTCCGATATCGTCTCCGCAAACGGCGTTCCTCCCGGTTCACTGGTAACCGTCACCGATCATCGCGGCCAGATTCTCGGCAGCGCGCTCTATTCCACTTCCTCCCAAATCGCCATTCGCCTGATTTCGCGCGACCCCGTCGCCGACTTTCCATCCCTGCTGCGCCAGCGCATCGCCGATGCCATCGCCTATCGCGAGCCGATCGTTCACAACACCAACGCCTACCGCGTCATCTTCAGCGAGGCCGATTTCCTTCCCGGCCTCATCGTCGATCGCTACAATGACATTCTCTCCCTGCAGATTCTCACCCAGGCCATGGATGCGGAAATCGTTCGCTCCAGGCTAATCTCCGAGCTGACCGAACGCCTTCGCCCCGCTTCCATCGTCGAACGCGTAGACCCGCGAGTCCGCCAACTCGAAGAATTGCCGTCGTGCCCCTCTGGCTTGCTTGCCGGCGAAACGAGTTCCACGATCTTCACTGTGAACCAAATCCAGTTTCACTTCGACGCTCTCGAAGGCCAAAAAACCGGAGCCTTCCTCGACCAGCGCGAGAACTATGCCGCCGCCGCCCAATACGCCCACGGCGAAGCCCTCGACGTTTTTTGCTACCAGGGCGGCTTCGCCCTCCATCTCGCCCCGCGCTGTGCTCACGTCGTGGGCGTCGATAGTTCCCGTCCGGCGCTTGAAGTCGCCGATCAGAACGCCGCCCTCAACCAGGCCCAGTTCCGCGACAAGGAGATCGAATGGATCGAAGCAAACGCCTTCGACCTGCTCAAGGACTACTCCACCTCCGGCCAGCGCTATGACGCCATCGTTCTTGATCCGCCCGCCTTCGCTAAGTCCAAGCGCGACCTCGATGCTGCCCTGCGCGGCTACAAGGAACTCAACCTCCGCTCCCTTAAAATGCTTCGCCCCGGCGGGATCCTCGTCACTTGCTCCTGTTCCTACCACGTCAGCCAACCTGATTTCCTAGAAATGATCGCCGAGGCTGCCCGTGACGCTCACCGAATGCTCCGCCTCCTCGAGGTGCGAGGCCAGTCCCAGGACCATCCGGTTCTTCTAAATGTCCCGGAAACTTCCTACCTAAAGTGCGTAATAGCCTATGTAACGTAAAGAAAATAAAAGATATCATATGATTGACAGTAATACACTCATATTTTATGCTTCCTTTATACTGACTACGGCATCGAATGTAGTGACTGAGGCCCATCACTGTGAGTAGATGGGCTTCTCACCAAATTCCAAACCCACGATTTATGAAGGAGGATTTACCATGACCGTATTAACCCGTTGGGAACCTTTCCGTGAGTTTTCCACTCTTCAGGACCGCATGAACCGTCTGTTCCGCGAGTCCTATAACGAAGGTGGCCGGGATGAGTCCCTCACCGCATCCAGCTTTGCCCCAGCCGTCGACGTCTACGAAGACGAGCACAATGTGACTCTCAAGATCGAAGTGCCCGGAATCGAGGAAAAAGACATCGACGTTCGTCTGGAAAACAACACCCTCACCGTGCACGGCGAGCGCAAGATCGAGAAGGAAGAGAAAGAAGAAAATTATCGCCGTGTGGAGCGCCAGTACGGCAGCTTCACCCGCACTTTCACTCTGCCCACCACCGTGGATTCCGAGAAAGTTTCGGCCAACTACGACAAGGGTGTGTTGAAGATCTCTCTGCCCAAGAAAGCGGAAGCCAAGCCCAAGCAGATCAAGGTCAACATCGGTACCGATAAGACCCTGGAAGCCAAGGGCCCCAGCAAAGCCGCGTAATCGGTTGGAAGAGGCACGAACGGGAAGGGCACGACTTCCGTCGTGCCGCCTTGGCGCGAAGTGGGACGCGGCCGTCGCCGCTGAGCGCGCCAAGTTTAAGAGGGAGGCGGCCAAGCTGACCGCCTCCCGTATTGTTTTCGCCCCAGCTAATGTTGTCATCCTGAGCGCAGCGCAGGACCTCTGCATTTCTTGCCGTCGGCACGTTGCGTGAGTGCTTCACTTCGCTGAAAATAACAGGAGCAAAGTAGAGGATTTTGATCATGGCAATTCGTTGGGAGAAACTCACCGTAAAAGCGCAAGAGGCCGTCCAGCGGGCGAACCACCTCGCCTCCGAGCACGGCAATCCGGAGTTGCTGCCGCTGCATCTACTCGCGGCGCTGCTCGAAGATAAAGAGGGTATCGTTCCGCCCGTGCTCGAGAAAATCGGCATCGGCCCGCAAGCCGTTCTCAGCGATCTCTACCGCGACATCGAAAAGCTTCCCAAAGTTTCCGGAGAAGCCGTCCAGGCGACGTTATCGAACGCCATCAACAGACTACTCGAGCAAACCTTCAAAGAAGCCTCCAACTTTAAGGACGAGTACGTTTCCACCGAGCACCTGCTGCTCGCCATCACGCATCTCAAACAAGACGCGGCCCAGCAGATCCTCGCCCGTCACGGCGCAACCTACGAGGCGATCCTGAAAGCTCTGACCGCCGTTCGTGGCTCGCAAAAAATTACCGATCAGAATCCCGAAGCCAAGTATCAAGCCCTCGATCGCTATGCCCGCGACCTCACCGAGCAAGCCCGCCGCGGCAAACTCGATCCCGTCATCGGACGCGACGAAGAAATTCGCCGCTTGGTCCAGGTTCTTTCTCGCCGCACGAAAAATAATCCCGTGCTCATCGGCGAACCCGGCGTGGGTAAGACCGCCATTGTCGAAGGCCTCGCCCAGCGCATCATCTCGGGCGACGTGCCCGAAGTCCTCAAGAACAAGCGCGTCGTCGCGCTCGATCTCGGAGCCATGCTGGCCGGCGCAAAATATCGCGGAGAATTCGAAGACCGTCTCAAGGCCGTTCTGAAAGAAATCGAGGATTCCTCCGGCCAGGTAATTCTTTTCATCGACGAACTCCACACTCTTGTCGGCGCTGGAGCCGCCGAGGGCGCCATTGATGCTTCCAACATGCTCAAGCCCGCGCTCGCTCGCGGAGAACTGCGCGCCATCGGCGCCACCACGCTCAACGAGTACCGCAAGTACATCGAAAAAGACGCGGCGCTCGAACGCCGATTCCAGATCGTTTTTGTCGGCGAGCCCAACGTCGAAGACACCATTGCCATTCTTCGCGGCTTGAAAGAAAAATACGAGGTGCATCACGGCGTCCGCATCAAAGATTCGGCCATCGTCGCCGCCGCCACGCTTTCGCACCGTTACATCTCCGACCGTTTCCTGCCCGACAAGGCTATCGACCTGGTCGACGAAGCCGCCGCCTCCATCCGCATCCAGATCGATTCGCTTCCCACCGACATCGACCAACTCGAGCGCCGCGCCACGCAGCTCGAAATCGAGAAACAGGCACTGAAAAAAGAAGACGACGCCAACTCCCGGGAACGTCTCGCAGTCATCGAAAAGGAACTCGCCGGAATCCGCGAGAAATCGAACGCCCTCAAGGCCAACTGGAAAAAAGAAAAGGATCTGATCGCCCGCTCTCGCGAGCTCAAGGAAAAAATCGAGAAGCTCAAGATCGAAGAGCAGGCGGAAGAGCGCAAAGGCAACCTGCAGCGCGTGGCCGAAATCCGCTACGGCCTGTTGCGTCAGGCGGAAGAAGAATTAACCCGGTTGTCTGCCAAGATCGACGGCAAAGCTGCCGGCGCCCCCCGCATGCTCAAAGAAGAAGTGGACGAAGAAGACATCGCCCGTATCGTCTCAAAATGGACCGGCATCCCCGTCTCGAAAATGCTCGAGGGCGAAGTGAAAAAACTGGTCACCATGGAAGAACGCCTTCGCCAGCGTGTCGTCGGCCAGGATGAGGCTTTAGAGCGGGTCGCCAACGCCATTCGCCGATCCCGCGCCGGCCTCAGCGATCCCAAGCGCCCCATCGGTTCGTTCATTTTTCTCGGCCCCACCGGTGTCGGCAAAACCGAACTGGCTCGCGCCCTCGCGGAATTTTTGTTCGACGACGAACGAGCTCTGCTCCGCATTGACATGTCCGAATACATGGAGAAGCATTCGGTCGCCCGCTTGATCGGCGCCCCTCCCGGCTACGTCGGTTACGATGAAGGCGGCCAGCTCACCGAGCAAGTTCGCCGCCGGCCATACGCGGTCGTGCTTTTCGACGAAATCGAGAAGGCGCATCCCGATGTGTTCAATGTCATGCTGCAGATCATGGACGATGGCCGCCTCACCGACGGCAAAGGCCGCGTGGTCGATTTCAAGAACTCGATCATCATCATGACGTCGAATCTCGGTTCCAGTTACCTGCAAGCCGAAAACTTGCGCACGCCGGCAGATTTTGAGAAGGCCAGCGAACAAGTGATGAACGCGTTGCACGGCCACTTTCGCCCCGAGTTCCTCAATCGCGTCGACGATATCATCGTCTTCCGTCCGCTCGGCAAAGAGCAGCTGGTCAAGATCATCGAGCTGCGTCTCGAGGACGTGCGTCGCCTTCTCGCCGATCGCAAGATCTCAATCGAACTCACGGATGCCGCGAAAGAACTACTCTTCACGCAAGGCTATGATGCCAACTTCGGCGCGCGTCCGCTAAAGCGAGCGATCCAGAAGCTGGTGCAGGATCCTCTCGCGCTGAAGATTCTCGACGGCGAAATCCTGCACGGCGATCACATTGTCGTCGACACCGACAAGCCAGCCGGCAAGATGAAGTTCGAGGTGAGCCAGCGCATCGGCGTAAAAGAACCGGCGAAGGCGAAACGATAAAATCTCGCCTCCGTCGCCCTACTTTCTTCGGAAAGCCTCGATCAGCTCAGGGGACGCGGCCAGGTACCACGCGATCACCACTCGCACCATGATCTGCGCGCCGTAAAAGAAGAAGCGCCAAGTTAGATCTCTCGCGGCCGCGGAAACCGCGGGCACCGATCCTGCAACTCCGATCACCATGAGGATCAGCGCGCACCCGCGGGCCCAATTGTGCAGCCGATAAAGTCCCGAGCCAACCAGCGCCCATCCTGCGCCAACTGATAAGGCCGTCTGCGCTCCGTTTAGTTCTCGCCCGTAGGTAATCCCCGCCGCCCGGGTCATTGAAAGCGTGCCCGGCGCCACGAACTCCACGATGCCGATCGTGACCAAATATGCCGCGACCAGAAAAAACAAAGCTGCAATCACCGTAACGCTGGCCGGGCGTTCCATAGCGATGAGAGTATCGCAGTTTCGCAGAAGACACGGCGGCCGTCCGGTCTGTGGCACACTAGTCGCATGCCCAGCCTCACTCTCGGCGATTTCGAACTCAGCATTTTCTCCGACGGCACCTACCCGCTCGATGGCGGCGCGTTTTTCGGCGTGATCCCCAAGATCATGTGGTCGCGCAAAGCCGTGGCCGACGAAAGAAACTACGTCCAGGCGGGCCTTAACTCTCTCCTCATCCGCACTGGCAAGCAAAGCGTGCTGGTCGAGACCGGCATCGGCAACAAACTGTCCGAGCGCATGATCAAGTTCTACGGCCAGCCCGCGCAGCTGCTGGCGAATCTCGCCGCAGCCGGAGTCGCGCCCGAAGACATCGACATCGTCATCAACACCCACCTTCATTTCGACCACTGCGGTTGGAATACGGTGCGCGACAAGGAGGGGGGAATTGTCCCGACTTTCCCGCGGGCGACATACTACGCCCCCGAAGGCGAGTGGCAGTACGCCCGCAAACCCAGCGAGCGCGACTCCATCAGCTACCTCCCGGAGAACTACGACCCCCTCGTCGCCAGCGGCCAGATGATCCTGCTCAAAGGCGACGAAGAAATCGTTCCCGGCATCTCCGTGAAAACTTTCCCCGGCCACACCGCCCACCTGCAAGCCGTCATCATCGATGGACAGCCGGGCCAGAGCAGGATCGGGAAGGGCACGGCTTCAGCCCAGCGGTCGAGGCGGAAAGAGAGCACGGCTTTAGCCCCTGAGGCGACGATGGCCTGCTACACCTCCGACCTCATCCCCAGCACCGCGCACGTCGACATCACCTGGGGCATGAGCTTCGACCTCTATCCGCTGCAAACGATCGAGAGCAAGAAGCGGTACTACGCGAAAGCGCTTCGAGAGAAATGGCTGACGGTTTTCACGCACGACGCAACGACGCCATGGGGGTATGTGGAAAAGGATGAGTCGGGAAAGATGGTGGCGCGAGGAGCTTAGAAAGGCGGGAAATAAGAAAGCTGTTATATTACTTTCCGCGCGGTGGAATGCTCCAAGCTGGGCGTGGACCGAGCGCCTGCTCGGTTTGGCCTCTCTGGGGCTACCCCAGGGGAACGGGATGAACTGCGATTTCGTCGTGTGAGCTCGGCTGCGCGGCTGGCGCAGATCTGCTCACACAGGGTCAGACTCGTTGGAAGATTCCACCGCCGTTTACCATGCAGGACTCGTCTCTGCTGAGAGCGCTGGCCCAATCTCTTCTCGCCGGCGAGCCGTCCCTTGAACACCTCGTCGCTCGTTGCGGCCGAACGCTGGGCAGACCATGGCGATGGCTGCGACCGCTGGCGAAGCGATATCTAGACAAGTTTAGTTTGGAGATGGCATACGTCCCCGGCATAGGGCCGTGGTCCAGTTTCTGAAGAACGATCCGGGCTTCAAACTCGCACAGTCGAAGTATTTCAGGGAACTCTCAGTCAGCAATTGGCTCTCCGAGCCGCAACTGATGCGGCCCGTTGCGGCCGGCGAAACTTGGGATGTCCCGGCCATCGAGACGGTGGGCGACTTGGCGAACTGGCTGGGACTCGACCCTGGCGAACTGCGCTGGTTTGCCGACCTGAAGGCACTTGCATACAAAACAAATCGTCCGCGACTGCGACACTATCATTACCGGATTCTCGCCAAGAAGGACGGCAGCATTCGATTGATTGAGGTACCAAAACCACGGCTAAAGGATCTGCAGCAACAGATACTGGCCTGGATTCTGGCAAGGATCCCGCCGCATTCCGCCGTGCATGGGTTCGTGAAAAAGCGGTCGATTAAGACATTCGCGGCTCCGCACGTCGGTCGGCGTGTCGTCTTAAGAATGGATGTACGAGACTTCTTCCCCACCTTCATTGGCGCCAGGATTCAAAACGTTTTTCGCACGTTGGGTTATCCCGAGCCCGTGGCCGACCTGCTGGGAGGCATTTGCACGAACGCCACGCCGCGAGAGGTCTGGACCGAAATTGCTTTCGATACCGACCCTTCCCGCTTGTGCGAGGCGCAACGGCAGTATTCTCGTCCCCATCTGCCTCAAGGCGCGCCTACCTCTCCGGCGCTTGCCAATATCTGTTGCTACCGGTTGGATTGCCGACTGGCTGCGCTTGCGAAATCTGCCGACGCGACTTATACACGGTATGCAGATGACCTTGCGTTTTCCGGCGATGCGGAATTTGAGAAACGGGTAGAGCGGTTCGGATTGCATGTCGCGGCGATCCTGCGCGAAGAGGGTTTAGCGGTACACCACCGCAAAACGCGAATCATGCGGCAGGGCGTACGGCAACACTTGGCGGGCCTCGTAACCAACCAGCGCCTGAATGTTCAGCGAAGCGTCTTCGACCGCCTCAAAGCCACTCTCACAAATTGCGCTCGCTGGGGTCCGGAAAGCCAAAACCGCGAACGCCACCCCCAATTTCGCATGCACCTCGAGGGACGCGTGGCGTTCGTGGAAATGATCAACCCCACGCGGGGGAAGCGTCTTCGCAAGATATTTGAACGGATTCAATGGCCGGGGTAAGCGCTGCACAGCCTCGCTTCGAAGAACTCTTCCACCCTACCCAGAATCTCCCCGGCGCTCTTCGATTCGTAGATCGTTTTCCGCAACCCAGCTCCACCCGGCACTCCGTGCGTGAACCACGACGCGAACTGCTTCATCTTGCCCACGGCGTCGGGCAGTTCCTCTTCAATCAGCATCCGGAAATAGGTGCGGATCATCTGGTATCGATCGGCTTCGCTGGGCTCGTCATACCGCGTTCCCGCGCAATACTGCAGAATCTGCCGGAAGATCCAAGGATTCGCTGGGGCGCTCCGGCCAATCATCACCGCATCGCATCCTGTCTGCGTGACCATGGCGCATGCATCTTCCGGGGAGCGGATGTCGCCATTCCCGATGACAGGAATTTTCACCGCATCCTTCACCGCCGCGATCCACTCCCACCGCGCGTTGCCGCTATAACCCATTTCACGAGTTCGCGCGTGCAGCGCCACCGCCGCCAACCCGCAGGCCTCCGCCATCCGAGCCAGTTCCGCGCACACGATCTCATCATCATTCCATCCCGCGCGGAACTTCACGGTGAAGGGAATCTTCACCGCCGCGCGCACGGCTTCAAAGATTTTCCCAATCGCCGGCAAATCGCGCAGCAACCCGGACCCGCCGTTACACTTCACAACTTTTTTCGCGGGACAGCCCAGATTCAAATCCACCAGATCGAACCCAAGCCCTTCCACCATCCGCGCCGCTTCGGCCATCACCTGCGGATCGCTCCCGAAAAGCTGCGCCGAGATCGGATGCTCGTCTTCATAGAAATGGAGATACCGCTTGGCCTTCTGATCTTTCTTGCGGAGCACGCCGTCCGCCGAGGTGAACTCGGTCATGATCAGCCCGCAGCCATCGAGGTTTCGGATGAACCGACGAAAAACCGTATCGGTGACTCCGGCCATGGGAGCGAGAACCGTAGCAGGAGCAATTTCTATCCCTCCAATCGAAACTGAAGCCGGCACTCGATGCGTCTCCCCGAGGCTGTGATCCGCATCCCCCTTGCCAGCACCTGCCGGGTTGTCCCAGAACTTCCTCACGCCCGTATTCTACTTCCTTTGACCAACTTCGCCGTCATGCGACAATGCCGACGGCCTGGAGTTTCCCATGCGCACAATCCGCCAGATTTTGTTGACCGAATACATCGGCGCCATGGTCGTAGCCGTGCTGATCGTGGACTGTTTCTCTGCGCTCCTTGCGGCCGCCGCTGAGCAGATTGCCTACCACGTCTATTCCGCCCAGCATAACTTCCCGCGCGACGGTCAGCGGCTTTCGATCACTTACTCGATCCTGGCAACTTTGACGCGAGCCGTTCTCTACCTGATTTCCGCTTATCTGCTGGCCCGTTGGCTCTATCCAGCAGGCGCGAAGGCCGCCGAAGCGAGAGAGCTTCCACATGATCAGAATCCTGGGGAAGGGTTATGACCGAGCGAGATATGACTCCAGCGATCGGCCCTCTGATCCGACGCTGGGCAGCGCCTGTGATCGCCGCATGGCTTCTGCACCTGGGTGCGTGGTCGATCATTGGCCGTGTGGCAGAGCCATCAGTCATGTCAGTGCTCACTAACACCCTGAACTGGTTGATTCAGCACTTCACCGCGAAAGGATGGCCCATCGAGGAAGTGTCCTGGCCCTCGCGCTTCATCGCATACCAGATGTCGGAGAGCCTTATCCCCATCCTCGTCGGCTTGCTGATTGGGTGGGGCCTACTCCGTCGCAAGAGAAGAATTTCCCGACAATCGCCATAAATCCTTTCTAAATCGAAAGCCCCCGCCACATGGGCGAGGGCTAAATTTCGTGTCAATCCGTGCAAATCCGTGGCAACTGTTAGTTCTTCGAAGCCTCGGGCTTGCCCGGCGCGGCGTTCTTGGCATACTTCCGGCGGAAGCGCTCGACGCGGCCGGCGGTGTCCATCAGCTTCTGCTTCCCCGTGAAGAACGGATGGCAGGCCGAGCAAATTTCAACACTGATATCGCCCTTATGCGTGGACCGGGTGACAAACGCATTTCCACACGCGCAATGCACGCGAACCTCGTTATAAGCGGGATGAATGGCTGCTTTCATGACGTTCAGACCTCGATTCGAATCATTAGATTCTACCGGAATCGCCTGGGATTCAGCAAACCGGCCCTCCCGTCCAGCCCTCCTTAGAAGCGAAATAAATACGACACTTTCACGAAAAATTGCCGGCTGTCGTTGCTATATCCCTTCGCCGTGTACAGCCCCGCCGGACCCTCAGGACCCGGCGTAAACTCGTGGTCCAGGTTCTGCAGGTCGCTGTTGTATCCGATATAAATCGCCGTGCCCGGATGCACGAGATACGTGAGCAGAAAATCAGCATTGAACTCCTTCTCCGTCGGCAGATAGGTGTATGGGTAAACCGTGTTGCCCGGTGTATTGGCCAGCAATCCGTTGTATTGCAGGATCAACCGCAGCGAGAGCTGCGGTGTAAATTGCCAGTTCCATTTACTGCGCACAATATGATCGTTGAAAATACCCCGTCCCAGGTGTGCGCCGGGCATCTGCGAGAGCGCCAGAGCATAGGTACTCCCGGTCGTCCGCAGGCGCTCGAAGAGATAGGTATTCTCAATCTTCAAGGGCTTCATGGGACGGAGCGTCAGCGTCCCGGTGGCCGTATCCTGGCGCGCGAGAAATGGCTGGTCCAAAGGCGCCGGAGCGATGGAAGATGCCACGAAGTTAGCCCCGTCTCCCCAGTGATAACTCGCACCCACGGTAAGCTTGGGCAAAATGCTGGTCTGCGCCGAGGCCCCACTGTTGTGTTCATGGTAGTCCTGGTTCGGAATCGGAGGCTGGCACGAGAATCCCAGAAAACAGAAATCCTGCGGACGCAGGCGCTCTCTCAATTCCTCATAGGGAAACAAGTAGATGAAAGTCTGACCACGCCCCTGGATCGCGAGATAGGGTTGGTAATCCGTATCGAGGCGATTGCCTTCGTGATCGAAGACGTAGCGCTGGTTCAGCGAAGGCCCCCAGTCGACGATCCAGCCTTTCTTGGGGCGGAAGCGGTACCCGACCACTTGGTAGAGTTCGCGAATATCGACCCGGTTCACGAAGCCCGGCACGGTTACAAATCCCGGGCTGATGTCGTCGTAAATCCCCTCGTAGGAAAAGTGCAGCCCATCGCGCTTCAGGTCGAGTTTGTCCGCCGGACCCGCATAGTGGTTGTTATCGCCGGCATTGCCTGAACTGAAGGGATACAGGTTGGATTCGCAGGTAGTCTCTAGATTGCCGGTGTTCAGGCCCTGCAAGTTGCTCGAACTGGCTACGGCCTGCCCATCCAGCGACCAGTTGGCGCTGAACTTCAGCCGCGTGTCGATTCCTCCCACGCGGTTGAACTCCCCGGTTGTCGGACACTCCCAGTCGGTGTAAACCGCTCCCACGCTCGACTCCTTGGAAATATCTCGGCTCACCCGCGCAATCGTGAAGTACGAACGAATACCAGAAAGGCTGTCCGAACAGATTGGGGATGTAGCCGGGCAGTAGTCAGGCACCGCCAGCCCTGGTGCGCGGTCGTCGGTAGCCATCAAGCCCACGGAATACGGTCCTTCTTTTCCCGTAAGCCGGATTCCTGCCGAAGGGTCTTGAATATTCCGGGTGAAAAATAAATCGAGGGGCGTGCGGAAGTAATCCTCGTTCTCCAGGAAGAATGGACGCTTCTCAGGAAAATACACTTCGAAGCGCTGGTTCACCGTGATCTGCGGATCCTCCGACTCCACCTGGCTGAAGTCCGGATTGGCGGTCATATCCAAAACAAAGTGGTCGTGAATGACGAACTTGGCGTCCATGCCAGCTTGCCCCTGGGCGACCGCATCTTGAAAGTACGGATTATAGGGGTCGCGCTGGTCGAGCGCCCGGAAGCCACGCATGATCCCATAGGGAATCAGGTCAATGCTGCGCCCGGGCGAGATTCCTTCCAGGCCATAGAGCGTTGCGGCCTGTCCCAGCCTGCCCGCCACCTTGTACGAAACTTGCGGCCAAAATGCGTCTTCGTTCTTGCGAACGATTCCACGATAAAGAATGATCCCCCAGGGCTGCTCATTGGTCGCAGGAAATCGCAGGCTTTTGAACGGAATGGCCATCCAGACCACGAAGCCGCGGCTGGTCACCTTGCCTTTGGAATCCCAGACGGTGTCGAACGACGTGTCAAAATTTCCCGCGATCTCTTCGCGCGTGGCTTCGCTCCAGATCGCATCCCACTGCACCCCCAGTGGAGTGGTTTGAAAGGCGTATGCCCTGCGGCGATCGCGGAACGTATCGAGCATGATTTCGACATTGTCGTCGTCATAAATGTCTTCGCGTCGCGACATGCGTGCTCGCACTTTTTTCGGGTCGTCGAAACACACGAATACCACGTAGAGATTTTTCTGGTCGTAGCCCAGATAAGCGGCGGTCTCTTCCGAAACTTTTTCGCCATCATGGGGATTGCGTTGCACAAAACCGGTAACCTTCGCCATGCGCAGAGCCGTCTCGCCCTGCGGCCTCATGCTGAGAAAATCCTCGAGCGCCGGTGCTCGGGACAAGCGTGGAATAGTCAGCGCGGGAGGCGCGAGTGCGGGCTTCGGCGCGGCGCGAACCTCGGGATTCTGGATGCTGGGTTCGGGTTCCTGGGCCGAGGGTGCAGGATTTTCTGGGGAGGGCGCCGGCTTCTCTCCCGGCGGAGCCGGATTGGCCTCTGGAGGTGGAGGAGGATTCTGCGGCGTGGTCTGTGGATTCTGTCCATTCGTACTCTGTTGTGCCGAAGCCGCATTCTGCGGTGCGGCTATCGCTCCGCGCCCCGAGGCAGCCGGCGTGGACCATCCACATTCCGCCAACGCCAGCAGCATCAGCACTGCCGCTGGCGGGAATCGCATACACCATTGGACTGGAAGACTCAGAAATCGACCCAACCGCAAAGTGCCCTCGCCTCTCCCGATCGCCTCGCAAGAGGAATCAAGCACCATACACTATGAACGCGTCTCACAGAACAGGAAACAGTTGTTTTAAGGTTTGGCGAACACGCGGGGATACTGCCGGAGATATTTCCAGCCAGGTGATTGTCCGGATTGCCCGCTAGAACCCGGCTAGAACAACGAACTCTGCCTGCGGTTCGGGGTGATGCCGAAGTGCTCGTAGGCCAACTGGGTGGCCACTCGGCCGCGCGGCGTGCGGTTCAGAAATCCGATCTGCATCAGGAAGGGTTCGTAGACTTCTTCAATCGCGTCCGGTTCTTCCGCCAGCACAGCGGCCAGCGTATTCAAACCCACCGGACCGCCCTGGTATTTTTCAATGATCGTAAGCAGCAGCTTGCGGTCCACTTCGTCAAAGCCGTATTTATCCACTTCCAGCATCTGCAGCGCGGCCTGCGCGGTCGGCAAATCGATCTTGCCCGCGCCTCGCACCTGGGCGTAGTCTCGCACCCGGCGCAGCAATCGATTCGCGATTCGCGGCGTCCCGCGCGACCGGCTGGCAATCTCGATTGCCCCCGCGTCGTCCACCTGCACTCCCAGGATTTCCGCCGACCGCTCCACGATCACCCGCAAATCTTCTGGAGTATAGAACTCCAGCCGGAGCACAATTCCAAACCGCGACCGCAGCGGCGCCGAAATCAATCCCGCCCGCGTGGTCGCCCCCACAAACGTAAACGGCTTCACCTCCAGCGTATGCGTCCGCGCCGAAGGCCCCTGCCCAATGATGATGTCCAGCTTGTAATCTTCCAGCGCCGAGTACAGCAGCTCTTCCAGCACCGGCTGCAGCCGGTGAATCTCATCGATGAACAGGACTTGTCTGTCCTGCATGTTGGTAATGATCGCCGTCAGATCGCCCTTGATCTGCAGCAGCGGCGCCGCCGTCGGCTGGAAATGCACGCCCAGCTCGTTGGCGATGATGTTGGCCAGCGTCGTCTTCCCCAGCCCCGGCGGCCCATACAGCAGCACGTGATCCATGGCTTCGCCACGCGACCGTGCCGCCTCAATCGCCACTGCCAGATTTTCTTTGACCTTGGCCTGTCCGATAAACTCGCCCAGCCGTTGCGGCCGCAGCTTCAGCTCAAACGAACAATCGTCCTCCACCGGCGCAGCCGAGACCAGTCGCTCGGGGTTGTAATTCAAATTGTTCTTGGCGGTGGCCACTCGCCGGATGTTACCACGAACTGCTGGAGAGAGCCTCGCCGCTTACTTCGGATACCAATCCAGTATCCGCACCTCAATCCCGGTCCCTTGCAACCCTTTTTGAAACACGGCAAGATCCGATCCACGATAGTGATAGGGAATTACAATCTTCGGATGAAAGGCCTTCACCGCCTCGGCAGCCTCTTCCGGCGGCATGGTGTAGGGCAGATTCATGCACACAAACGCTACATCGATGTTCTTCAGCGCGCGCATCTCGGGAATGCCTTCGGTATCGCCGGAGAAGTAAAACCGCTTTCCTCCGTAGGTGAGGACGTAGCCATTGCCGCGTCCCTTATCGTGAAAAAACATTCCCGGCTCCGGCCCGCGCTTCAGGTTGTATGCGGCAATCGCCTCAATCGTCCAGCCCTGCCAGGTTTTCGTTTCGCCATTGGCGATCGGCTTGGCGCTGGTGACCGTCCCCACCACAGCAGGTGCCGCCAGAATTTCTGTTCCCGCCTTGCTGATTTTGTTGACGGAATCCGGATCCATGTGATCGCCGTGAATGTCAGTGATCAGAATGAGGTCCGCCTTCGGAAGTCCCGCCAATTTCGCTGGCTTGGCAGGATCGAGATAAATCGTTTTTCCTCCCGCCTCAATCAGCGTGCTCGCGTGATAGAGCGGCGTGATCTTCACCGGTCCGGCCGCTGTTGCAAACACCTGCGTCTCGGCGGCATTCCCCGTGAGTGTCCAAGCAAAAAGAGAGCAGACAAAAAGGATTGCTTTCATGATTACCCTCGCGCAAATACTCCCGGCTTATTCTGCGTGTCATCGCGAGCGGAGCATGATCGTCCGAAGGACGGTCATGCGCAGTCGAAGGATCCCGATAGGAGCTGCGTCGGACTCGCGCCTGGCTACTCTTCCTCTTCCTTCACTTCGCCCCGCTCCGCCTTGGCCTTCTCAATAATCTTCTCCTGCAACTGCCCCGGCACCGTGTCGTAATGATGCATCTCCATATTGAACGAACCGCGGCCCTGCGTCATTGACGTGAGATCGACTCCATACGTCAGCATCTCCGCCATGGGAACTTCGGCCTTCACCACGGTGTTGCCGGCCTTGTTATCCATGCCCTGTATGCGTCCCCGCCGGCTGTTCAAGTCGCCCATGATCGAGCCCGCAAACTCGTCCGGCACCGTGATCTCGACGGTCATCACCGGTTCCAGCAGCGTGGGTTTGGCCTGCTCCATCGCCTTTCGGAAAGCAATGCGCCCCGCCATCTGAAACGACAAATCGTTCGAGTCGACATCGTGATACGACCCGTCGTACAGAATCACGCGGAAATCCACCACCGGATATCCGGCCAAGTACCCGCGCGCCGCCGCGTCCTTGATTCCCTTTTCCACCGCCGGGATGAAATTCTTCGGAATCGCGCCGCCAAAAATATCGTTCACAAACTCAAACTCTCCGCCGCGCGGCATCGGCTCCATCTTGATTTTGCAATCCCCGTACTGCCCGTGGCCGCCGGTCTGCTTCTTATGCCGTCCCTGCACGTCAGCCTTGGCGCGAATCGTCTCGCGGTAGGGCACCTTGGGCGCTTTCAGGACCACTTCGGTGTGATACCGCTTCTTCAGCTTTGAAACAATCACTTCAATATGCTGCTGCCCCGTACCCGCAATGAGAAATTCTTTGGTCTGCGGATCGCGGAAGAATCGCAGCATCGCATCTTCTTCCATCAGCTTATGAATGCCGGGCCCCAGCTTGTCTTCATCGGCGCGGCTCTTGGGCTCGATGGCAAAGGTAATCGCCGGCTCCGGCAACTTCACTCGCGGATACAGAATCGGTGCAGCCTTGTCTCCCAGTGTGTCTCCGGTCAGCGTATCTTTCAATTTCGCCACGGCGCCAATATCTCCCGCATGCAACTCCGTCACCGGCACGGCTGTCTTCCCCTGCATGATGGAAATATGCGATAGCTTCTCCGCCGATCCGCGCGAGAAATTCTGCACCGTCGCTTCATTCTTCAGCACCCCGGAGAAAACCTTGAAATAGGAAATTCTCCCTGCAAAGGCATCCGAAATCGTTTTGAAGACATACAGCGACACCGGTTCCGCATCGCTTTCATGCCGCTTTGGCGCGTCTCCATTCCCCGAAGCCGCGGGTTCGCCCTGCACCCACTCGTGCTCGGAAGGCGCCGGAGTATAGTCCACAATGAAATCCATCACCCTGTCCGCGCCAATGTTGCCAAGTCCCGACGCAAACACCACCGGAAACAGCTTGTCCTCGCGAATCGCATCGTGCAGCGCGGGAATCAGATCTTCCTCCGGCAGCGTCCCCGCCTCGAAGAACTTCTCCATTAGCTTGTCGTCGCCCTCGGCCACCAATTCCACCAGCTGCTCGTGCGACTCCTGCACCTGCGCTCGCATGTTGGCCGGGATCTCCGTCTCTTTCCCTTTGCCATTTCCCCCCAGCTCGTAGGTGTAGGCCTTCATCCGCACCAGGTCGACCACGCCCGTCAGATTCTTTTCGCTTCCAATCGGCAGCTCGATCGGAATCACATTCCGCCCAAATGCGCTGATCAGCGACTCCAGCACCCGCTCCGCATTGGCCCGGTCGCGGTCCATGCGGTTCACCACAATCAGCCGCGGCGTCTTGTATTCCTCGCAATCGTTCCACACCCGCTGCGTCACCACCTCCACGCCGGCCACGCCGTCCACCACCACAATGGCCGCATCGACCACGGGCAGCACCATGCGAGCCTCGTGGACAAACATATTGAACCCCGGGGTATCGATCACGTTGATCTTCGTCTTGCCCCACTCCACGTACGCGGCTGACGCCGCAATCGACATCTTGCGCGCGATCTCTTCTTCGTCGCAGTCGGTCGTCGCCGACCCGTCGTCCACCCGCCCCAGCCGCGGCGTTGCCCCCGCGGTATAAAGCATGGCCGAGAGCAGCGAGGTTTTCCCCGCGTGCCCATGCCCCACAATCGCAACATTACGAATGTTTTCTCCGGTATAAACTTTCACGAGTAGGCTCCTTCGCAGGCGTCGAGACAGAGAAGGCCCAGAAGAGATCAGCGCAGTAGACAGGCCAGCCCAACATCACCCGCCAAAACTTAGGATGCTACCACGCGGGAAGCCGACCCCTCAACCCATGGAATGGGTGCAAAGAGCCGCCCCACCGTTGTATGATCCCTTCGCCAATGTTAGGCCAGCGCAGCAACGAGCAGTGGATTGCCCAATATGCCTCCAGCCATCAGCACCCCGTGAACCGGGCCTGCCACACGCTGGGCATTCCGACCATCCTGCTCTCGGTCCTGATTTTTCTGAGCAGCATTTTTGTGCATGGTTTATGGCCTTATGCACTCGCCCTGTTTGTCATTGGATGGATTCTTCAATTCGTCGGTCATGCCTTCGAAGGCAAGCCTCCTGAGTTTTTCAGCGACTGGCGGTTCCTCTTCGTCGGCGTCCGCTGGTGGTGGGCCAAGATTCACGGCAAAGCCTGATCTGCCGCAACCACCAACCTTAACCAAATCTCCGTCCTCGATCAGAGCCGCCATGTTCCCTTCAACTCGCCCGCTTTACCGATCTCGGCTTACTTCTCGTGCGACTGATGGTCGGTCTCGTCTTTGTCAGCAGCGGCTGCAGCCCTCTCAGAGATCCCGCTGCGCCTGCCAAGAGCATCGCGATGAGCAAGGCCTTCAGCATCTTCCTAGGCATCGCCGAGCTTGCCGGAGGCTTTGGCCTAGCCTTCGGAGTACTAACCCAGCTTGCCGCCTTCGGTCTCGACGTCATCCTGTGCGGCGCCATCGATGATAGAGAGTTTCTCCTGGCACACCGGCTTCTGGGGAGAGAAGGCCTCCGGCTGGCACTCGACCTGATCTTCGTCCTGATGAACCCAGTCATCGCTTGCCCCGACGGTGGCGCTTACGTTCTGATACGATAGCCGTCTAGTACCCGCCATTGGCTTGCGCCGGTTTGCGATTCTGTTCTATGCTAGCCGCACTTGGGGCTCGGATCACCTCGAGGGCCATGCACCGCCTGACCGCCAGATTTCTGTTGCTGTTCGCGCTCCTGGGAAGTCTTGCGCCCGGCGCGCTCGCGGTTACTGCCCCGCCGGCGCATGCCTGCTGCCTCCGCAAGGGGGTTCACCACTGCCACGATTCGCTGGCCTCGGAGACTGAGCAAGCGGTAATCCAGAACGGCAGTTGCTGTCACGGTGATTGCGCCCGTGCCGTCACCACCGCCCAGTGGGCCCACCCCCAACCCAGCGTCGCAGCCTTTTTCTTGCAAGCCAACCATTTGCGTCTAGCCGGGTCTCGGCCGCACTCCCCGGCTCCTGCCTCCATCGAATTCCAATCCACCCGCGCCCCGCCTGCCCGCTGAAAGCTGTCTCCTAACTTGCTTAATCCGCTTGCCCAGCGCGTTCCTAAGAACGTCTCGCTGCGCGCCGCGAAGTCGGGAGTAGCCACAAGCCCGGGGAGCAGCCTCCCTTGGAAGCTGCGCCGGGAATAGTTCCAGGGAGACATTTCTTATGAGGCAAGTTCTTAGCTGGACGGCTGTCATTTTCTGCCTGACGGCCACCGCGTTTGCCACGATTTTCGGCTCCGTTCGCGGCGTCGTTCACGATCCGCAGCATCGCCCCGTGCAAGGGGCCATGGTCATGCTGAAGGCGCAAAACTCGGACTGGACACAGTCCCAGGACTCCAACGAAAGAGGAGAATTTGAATTCAGCTCGGTACCCATCGGGAATTACACGGTCACAGTGTCAGCCCCGGGCTTTCGGCAAAAGCAACAAAGCGCGGTCGTTCAGTCGGATACCAGTCCGGTGCTGCATTTCCCGTTGGCGGTCGCAGGCGGGAAGGAAACCGTCTCCGTCTCGGGCACTCCGGTGGAAGCGACCACCGATAGTGTCACGCCGACGACGATGGTGAATCGTGAAGACATCCAGGAAACTCCAGGAGCCGACCGCACCAACGGCCTGCAGATGATTACCGACTATGTGCCGGCTGCCTACGTTACGCACGATATGCTGCATATGCGCGGAGGGCATCAGGTCGAGTGGTTGATTGACGGTGTCCCCATCCCCAACACAAACATCGCCACCAACCTAGGCCCACAGATCGACCCGAAGGACATCGATTACCTCGAAGTTCAGCGCGGCAGTTACGCTGCCGATTACGGCGACCGCACTTACGGAATCTTCAACGTCGCGCCGCGCACCGGCTTTGAACGCGCCCGGGAATGCGACCTCCTGATCAGCGCCGGAAATTTCTATCAGACCAACGACCAGCTCAGTTGCGGAGGACATACCCAGCGATTTGCGTACTACGCCAGCGTGAACGGAAATCGCAGCGCCTACGGACTCGAGACTCCGATTGCGCAAGTGATTCACGACGCGGCCAACGGCTACGGCGGATTCGCATCGTTCATCTTTAATCCCGATTCCAAGAACCAGTTTCGGCTGGTCGCTTCCTTGCGGCAAGACTATTACCAGATTCCGATCGACCCCAATCCCAACTCAATTGGAAATTCGGTCTATCCCAGCTATGGCCTGCGCGACGCCGAGCGTGAGCCCGATGGCTACGTCACTTTCTCGTGGGTGCACACCTTCGATTCGAACATGCTGCTTACGGTTTCTCCCTTTTATCACTACAACGGCGCCGACTATAAAGGCGGCCCGAACGATCTCCCGGTCATCTCCAGCGTGAATCAGAACGCAGATTACGGCGGTGCGCAGGTGGCCTTCAACGCAACCTTCTGGAAGAACGATCTGCAAGCCGGAGTCTACGGATTCGGCCAGCACCAGCACAACTACTTCGAAAATCTGTTCACCGACGGCAGCCAAAATTTCCCGGCCTCTTCCGTCGGCGTAAATGGAGGCGTGACCGCGCTATTCATCAACGACAAATTCAAAGTTACCCCGTGGTTAACCTTGATCGCCGGACTTCGCCGAACAGAATTCGATTCCTCCTTCTCGGAAAGCGCGGCCGACCCCCGCTTTGGCGTCGCTTGGCGAATTCCGCGCCTGAATTTGGTCCTCCGCGGCTTCTACGGATACTTCTACCAGGCCCCGCCGCTCATCACCGCCACCGGCGCGCTTCTCGATTTGGCCAACAGCCAGAACTTCACCTTCGCTCCTCTGCACGGGGAGCGGGATATCGAATGGCAGTTTGGCGTCACCATTCCGTATCACGGCTGGAACCTGAGCGCCGATAACTATCAGACGAAAGCCAAGAATTGGCTGGATCACAACAACATCGGAGAATCGAATCTCTTCTGGCCCATCACCTGGGATGCGGCTCTGATTCAAGGGTGGGAACTCACTCTGCGCTCCCCCAACCTCGGGCATCACAGCCAGTTTCATCTGGCCTACGCCAATCAAATCGCGCAGGCTACCTCGCCCATCACCGGCGGCTTAATCTGCCCCACTCCCGTCACATCGGCCTGCGGACTGGATATCCCACCGGGATTTTCGCCCGTGGATCATGATCAGAGAAACACATTGAACCTGGGCCTCAATACCAATCTCCCCCGGCACGCCTACACCTCAGCCAATGTTTACTACGGTTCCGGTTTCACCAACGGGCAGCCCGGCCTGCAGTATCCCGGCAATTATCTTCCCGGACATACCACCGTTGATTTTGCTCTCGGCAAAACCTTCGCCGAAAAATATACCGTTTCCGTGGATGCGCTGAATGTTGCCAATCGCCGCGTGCAACTGGATAACAGTCTGACCTTTGGCGGATTTCACTGGAACGATCCGCGTCAGATTTACGCCGAGTTCCGCTACCGCTTTCACTACTGAAGCTGCCAGCAAGCTGCACCCTGTGCCTGTAATAATCATGATCGGAGATAACCAAGACTGAATATGCCCATCTCATTGCCGTCATCGTCACCACGGTTAGGATTGTTCTGCCTGTGCGCTCTGCTCACCTTCTCCGCAGCCTGCAACCGCGAAAAATCGCAGCCTCAATCCGGCGCTGCATCCTCCTCTGCGAAACGCTATGCCCTCAAGGGAAAGGTTATGTCGGTGGACAAAAATGCCGGCATGGCCAACATCGACAACGAACCCATCGCCGGCTTTATGGACCGCATGGTCATGCCCTACTCCTTCAAGCCGCCCGCCCAGATCAATCAGCTCCAGCCCGGCGACTCCATCTCCGCCGATGTCGTCGTCGATTCCGGCCAGTACTGGTTGGAGAACGTGAAAGTCGCCGGGCATTCTCTACCGCCTGCCGACAAGCCCACATCGCGCCTGCACATTCCCTCTCCCGGTGACGATGTCCCGGACTTCAAACTGATCAACCAAAGCGGCAAGCAAGTCTCCCTGCATCAGTATCGCGGCCAGACTCTGCTCCTCACTCTCATCTACACGCGCTGCCCCTTCCCCGATTTCTGCCCGCGCGTCGATCACGAGTTTTCCGCCATCGATCACCAGGTCCGCGCTGACCCCGCCCGCTACGGCAAAACCCACCTGCTCAGCATCAGCTTCGATCCCGCTCACGACACGCCCAGGGTTCTGCGCGCCTATGGTTTCTCCTGCGCCGCAAGCAAAGATCCCTCGCTCTTCACCCACTGGGAATTTTCCGCGATTCCGCCAGCCGAGCTTCCCGCCTTCGCCGACTATTTCGCTCTGACCTACAAGGAAGGAGGCGGCCTGATCACTCACAGCCTCAGCACCGCCGTCATCTCTCCCGACGGAAAGATTTTCAAGTGGTATCACGGCGCCGATTGGCAAGCCTCCGACCTCTTGCAAGATATTGCCGCCGCCGCGCACCCGCCGCCTGATCGTCTGAGAGCTGATCGTGGGAAAATGGATTAGGAAGTTAGGAAGAAGGAGCAGCCGATGAGGTATGTGCTGGTTTTACTCGCAGTCCTCGGGCTCGTCGTCTCGGCGCTCGCCCTGCGCGAGCACTACCGCACCGACACTTCCCCGTGCAGCATCAACCAGCGCTGGGACTGCGGCATCGTCAATCACAGCCCCTATGCCATGCTGGCCGGAATTCCCGTCGCCATCCTCGGCATCGCCGGATATCTGCTCATGGCCGGGTTGGCCCTCCGCCGCGCCTGGCGCCTGCTGCTGGCGGCGGCCCTGGTGGGATTAGCCTTCTCTCTCTACCTGGCCCACATCGAGTCCCGCGTTCTCGGAGTCTGGTGCATCTACTGCGTCACTTCGCTGGCGGACATCTCGCTCATGACCTTGCTGGCGTTAGGAACCACAGTGGTTTCGCTATTGCGCAAGCCATCAGAACAAGTCTCATGAGCGTTCTTGGAAATCGAAAGCGCTCATGGAGGACAGCCGCCCTCGGCTGTCCAGCGAAGCGCTGATTCTACTTCGCTTGCGGCATAACGGCTCGTCGAGCGTCATCGATTCTGCGCCGCTTCTTGTTTCGGCCAAGAGAAGAACACACGCATTGCCCATGGCAAAATCTTCCATCCCGCAGCCGCAGCCGCCAGAATCGTACCTAGCCACAACAGAATTGCAGGTAAACAAAAAATAATCGACACCACGGACGCTCCGTATTCTGCCACGGCCTCAAGCCCATCGCGCAGCCCGAGCTGGACCTGATACAACGGCCGCCAGTGCAATCCGAACCCCTGCGCCTCAGCTTCCGTGCGCATGGAAATTTCGATGACGACCGTTTCCACCTGTTTCGAAAGTGCATTCAATTCCCCTTGCTCCCGTTCAATCTGCCCGTGTAGGTCGCCGAGTTTTTCGACTCACGTCCAGAGTGTCCTTTACGGTCTTCGCCTGTTTGAGAAGCGCGCGATATTGCGACTCTTCCGCCCGCAGGTTGCGCAGGTTGGTTTCATCATCCACATACTGACGAGTCATATCCTGAGCCTCCATCCTCTCGTTTTCCACGCGTAACCCCAGTTTGCGGATCTCCGTGCGGGCTACCTTAAACTGTGCTGCTGGCACACGAATCGTCAGCGTCCCGCCAGTCGCATCTTGCCCGCCTCTCACTTCCGAACTGACCAGAAACCCGCCGAGCCGTTCCGCTAAGCCAACAATCTTCTCCGCGGCGTCCGCCGGCTTCTGAACGATTATCTCCAACGAACAGCTGCGAACCATCTTGCGGTCCGATGCGGTTAGAACCGTCTGCGGAGACGGACTCTCCGGCGCGGAACTCAGCATGGCGCTTTGCACGGTACGATCCTTCCGGTCGGTAATGGCCCCCGGGACGCCTCCGATCACGCCCCGGGCGTTGTGCTCGATTGACCTTTCTTTGTCGGTCGCGGACCCTTTCCAAAGCAAGAGTGGTTCATGTCTCTGGCCCGCTATCGATGCCAGACCGGTGCCGCGCTGATTCGCGATGCCGCCTGCGTTCTCCTGCGGCCGAATCGCCCCCCCGTACAATGCGACGATGGCCGCCGCCGTCATCCAGCCCGCCTTCAGCCGCTTTCCACTTGTCCAGGACGACCGCGACCGTAAGTCCTCGAGTAT
The DNA here is from genome assembly GCA_049584315.1 of Candidatus Sulfotelmatobacter sp. Taxonomy (GTDB): domain Bacteria; phylum Acidobacteriota; class Terriglobia; order Terriglobales; family Acidobacteriaceae; genus Sulfotelmatobacter. Next base: position 36,617 of record JBAUXO010000084.1, read on the forward strand.
CGACATCGCTTGTCCTTTCGGCCTGTCCAAGGGCAACGTCTATGTGGGATAGAGCCTTGACTCGGAGATTTTGTTCCCATGCGCTCGGGAAGGAGAATGCCCCACTCCGCGATATTTGCGTCCGCTTTTCAGCGAAATGCCTCATCCCGGGGGGACGTTCACGGTGGCAATCCGAAAAATTGACTCTCCCCTCGATTCCCCCTAATATGGCTCGACCCACGATTCAGGGCATCGTGGAACTGGGGATCCCGTTCGTCCATGATCGGCCAGACTGTCTCTCACTACCGCATCCTCGAACTTCTTGGTGGCGGAGGGATGGGTGTCGTCTACAAATCTGAAGACACGCAACTCGGCCGCTTCGTCGCTCTGAAATTTCTTCCCGACGATTCTTCGCAAGATCCCCAGGCTCTCGAACGCTTCCGTCGCGAGGCCCGCGCCGCGTCTTCGCTGAACCATGCCAACATCTGCACCATCCACGAAATCGGCCAGCACGACGGACATCTGTTCATCGTGATGGAGTGCCTCAGCGGCCAGACGTTGAAACACCTGATCAACGGCAAGCCCATGGAGTTCGATCGCCTCCTGACTCTGGCGATTGAAGTAGCCGACGCGCTCGATGCCGCGCACAGCAAGGGAATCGTCCACCGCGATATCAAGCCCGCCAACATTTTCGTCACCGATCGCGGCCACGCCAAGATTCTCGATTTCGGTCTGGCGAAAATCGCGCGCGCCGCCCGCCCCACCAGCGGCGATTCGCAAACCATGGCCGACGCCACCAGCCTCGACCTCACCAGTCCCGGCACCGCCGTCGGCACCGTCGCCTACATGTCGCCCGAGCAGTTGCGCGGCAAGGAGCTCGACGGGCGCACCGACCTCTTCTCTTTCGGGGTCGTCCTCTACGAAATGGCGACCGGCATTCTGCCCTTCCGCGGAGAAACTTCCGCCGTGGTCACCGAAGCCATTCTTAATCGCCATCCCACCGCCGCTCATCAGCTGGTTCCCGAACTTCCTCCCAAGCTCGAGGAAATCATCAACAAGGCTCTCGAAAAAGACCGCGACATGCGCTGCCAGACCGCGGCTGAACTCCGTGCCGACCTTAAGCGCCTCAAGCGTTCTATCGACTCCTCGCGCACCTCCGTCGTGGCGGAGACGGCGCCATCTTCATCCTCGGCCGCGCGCGTTCCTTCGTCCGCGCCGCGGAACAAGCTCCTCCCGGCGCTCTTCGCGCTCGGCTTGCTCGTGGCCGCAGCCGCCGGCATTTACGGCGGAAAACTAATCTTCGCCTCGGCTTCCGCCGAGCCACCTCTCTACCGTCAACTCACCTTCCGCCGCGGCAGCATCCGCTCCGCCCGTTTTGCCCCCGACGGCCAAACCATTCTTTACAGCGCCGCCTGGCAGGGCGGGCCACTGGATGTTTTTACCGCCCGTCCCGAAGCGCCGGAGGCACGCTCCATGGGCCTCAGTCACACCCAGCTGATGTCCGTCTCGTCCGCCTCCGAGATGGCGGTTCTGCTCAATAGCAAGGCTCTGGGCACCTGGGTCAGCATGGGCACACTGGCCCGCGCCCCGCTGGTCGGAGGCGCTCCGCGCGAAGTGTTGGAGCAGGTCCAATGGGCCGACTGGTCCGCTGATGGAAACAGTCTCGCCGTGGTGCGCGACTTCGGCGGACGCAATCGCCTGGAGTTTCCCATCGGCAAGCCGCTCTACGAAACTGGGGGCTGGATCGGCCACCCTCGCGTTTCTCCCAAGGGAGATCTGATCGCGTTCATCGACCATCCAGTTCAGGGCGATGACCGGGGGACGCTCTCCGTCATTGACGCGGCCGGACACAAGAAAAATCTCTCCGATGAGTGGTACACGATTCAAGGCTTGGCATGGTCTGCGAACAGCAAAGAGGTTTGGTTCACCGCCAGCAAGTCCGGGGTCGATCGCACCCTCTACGCAGTCACGCTCGACGGAAAAGAACGCATGGTGTTGCGCCTGCCCGGCGCGCTCATGTTGTTCGACATCTGGAAAGATGGCCGCGTACTCATGATGCGCGCCAGTTGGCGCCGCGAATTGGTCGGCATGATTGCCGGCGAGACCAAGCAGCGCGATCTTTCCTGGCTTGATTATTCCTATCCCGCCGCTCTTTCTCCCGACGGCAAGACTCTTCTCTTTGACGAAGAAGGCGGCGGCGGCTCGCTCGCCTATTCGAAATCCGGCGGCCTTTCCTACGCGGTGTACATCCGCAAGACAGATGGCTCGCCCGCGGTCCTCCTCGGAGAAGGTGGCGCGCTCGCCCTGTCACCCGACGGCAAGTCGGTGATTTCTCAAACGCAAGATTCGCCTTCCCAGCTGAGGCTGCTCACCACCGGCGCTGGAGAGGCTAGAGACTTGACCAAGGACAACGTGAACCACACCTGGGCTCGCTGGTTTCCTGACGGCAAGCGCATCTTGTTTTCGGGGAATGAGCCGGGGCAGGGAGTCCGCCTCTATGTTCAGGACATCGCACCGAACCAGAGCCAGGCCATCACTCCGGAAGGGGTTGACGGCAACGCGTTCGTTGTCTCTCCCGATTCCCAGTGGATCGCAGGCATCGGCCCCGACCGCAAAGGATATCTCTACCCCGTAACCGGCGGCGCTCCGCGTGTGATTCCCGGACTCAACCCCGGCGAGCAGCCCATCACCTTCAGCTCCGACGGACGCGCTCTCTACATTTATCAACCCGGAGAGCTGCCCGCCAGCGTCAACCGTCTGGATATCCAGACTGGCAAACGCACCCTCTGGCGCCAGCTTCTCCCCTCTGATCCCGCCGGCGTCGAAACCATCGGTCCCATCCTCATGACCCCCGACGCCCAGACCTGCATCTTCGGCTACCACCGCATGCTCGCCGATTTGTATCTGGTCGAAGGCCTGAAATAGGCACGCCATCGCACAAGTGACTTGCCGAGGGCGGACAGTCTAACCCCGACGGGCCAGCAGACGAACATTTTGCAAACACAAGGATGCCATGGGCTAGAATTGTGCCGTTTTCTGGACCCAGCGAAAAGTCTCGCGTCTTGGTCAGGCTTCCCAAGGTGAGTCGAGGTCTTACTGATTCGCCCCAGCCGGAGGTTCCCGGGTTTCGGATTCGGATGAGCATCCGTGCGCCTCTGTGCTCTACGGTGGCGCCCGTTTTCCTGGTAATTCTCTGCGGTGGGGGTGGTTTTAGTAACGCCGGCAGGTCGAACAACAGCCTCTCACCGGCCCAAGCCCAGGCCGTGACGGATCAGGTTGTGCAGGCCCTCACTCTATCTCTTCCGGATCCTTTGTCCCCGAGTTCGGCCCCGACGAGCGATCGCTGCAAGAATCTGTCGGCCGTCGTGGGAGACATGCACCCTGACACCGCGTGCGGATGCACCTCCATTGCGACCGGGTAGGGCTGCAATGGGCCTATCTCCTTAATGAGCGATCCATGCCATGGCCGCGGTGGGAGGGACGATATCAGTCACCACTCAATGCCACCTACACGATAAATTCTTGCTTGCCTGCACGGTCACCGGGAGCGTGTGTGGGCAATCGTCACCGGAAGCTGCTAGCCCGATCTTAGATATCCAAATTCTTCACATCCAGCGCATTCTCTTCAATAAACTTTCGCCGTGCCTCCACGTCCTCGCCCATCAGGGTGGTGAAGATGGTCTCGCACTCGGCGATATCTTCCAGCTTCACCGAGAGCAGAGTCCGCCGCTCCGGATCCATGGTCGTCTCCCACAACTGCGGAGCCGTCATCTCTCCCAGCCCTTTATAACGCTGAATGATGTAGCCCTTCTTGCCCTGTTCCAGTACGTAATCGAAAAGCTGGCGCAGGGAAGCGTTATCGAACGCATTCTCGGAATTGTCGACCAGTTCTTTCGCCGCGGGTGCGTTCGCATCGTCCTCTTCGTCGGTCGCCGTCTCCGCCGCTCCCTTCTTGGCCTGCGGCTTTACCTCCACCACGTACGGCGGCTCCAGATATTGCTCGATCAGCTTGAACTTCGCCGTGAGCTGCCGGCCCTCCGGAGTCGACGCCAGCTCCCAGTTGATGATGTGCTCGGCGCCCTGCGAGTCGACGAATCGCACTTCCCACAAATTGTGGTCTTCGTCAAACCTGCTCTCCACCTCCTTGAGCGGTCGCCGCGAATTGTGCTCTTCCTCGAGCCGGCTCACTACCGCCGTGGCCTTCTGGTCTTTCTGCAACTTCCTCAGCTCTTTTTCCAGTTTCTCGATTTTCTTCGGCGGGGTTCTCTTGTCGCCCTCGAAATCCGTGTGCTTTGAAAAATCGAGCCGTGGCAGCATTTCGGTAATTCTCTCGTCGCGCAGCCGCTTGTTCAGCTTGTCGAAGAAGCTGAGATACTCCTTCAGCACGCTCATAAAGCGGGTCAGGTTCGCGCCCTCCAGCTTGGCCGCGCCCTCGCCATAGCGCACCACCAGCCCGTCCGCCGCGCGTTTCAGCATGACTTTGTCGAAGGCATCGTCGTCCTTGATGTACTGCATCGACTTGCCCTTCTTGATCGAATACAGCGGCGGCTGCGCAATATAGACGTTATTGCGCTTGATCAACTCCTGCATGTGCCGGAAGAAAAATGTCAGCAGCAGGGTGCGGATGTGCGAACCATCCACGTCGGCGTCGGTCATCAGAATAATTTTTCCGTACCGCACCTTCGTCGGATCGAAATCATCCTTGGCGATGCCCGTGCCCAGGGCGGTGATCATGGCGCGAATCTCTTCGTGCGCCAGCATCTTGTCGTAGCGCGCTTTTTCGACGTTGAGGATTTTTCCCTTGAGCGGCAAAATCGCCTGGAAGCGCCGGTCCCGCCCCTGCTTCGCCGTCCCACCGGCCGACTCGCCCTCAACCAGAAATAATTCGCAGCGCTTCGGATCGCGCTCCGAGCAATCCGCCAGCTTGCCCGGCAGACCGCCGGAATCGAGCGCCCCTTTGCGCCGCGTTAGATCACGCGCCTTCCGCGCCGCCTCGCGCGCCCGCGCCGCGTCCACCGCCTTGTTGATGATCTTCCGCGCCACCGTCGAATTCTGTTCGAAGAACGCACCCAGCCGCTCGTTGATGAACGCCTGCACGATGCCAGCAATATCGGAATTCAACTTGCCCTTGGTCTGCCCTTCAAACTGCGGCTGCGGCAGCTTCACGCTGATCACAGCCACCAGCCCTTCGCGCACGTCGTCGCCCGTCAGATTTTCTTTGACGTCCTTGAACAGCCCCATTTGCTGCCCGGCATAATTGATGGTGCGCGTCAGCGCCATGCGGAAACCGGAAAGATGCGTGCCACCATCGATCGTGTTGATGTTGTTGGCGAAGCTGAATACCGACTCCGAATATCCGTCGTTGTACTGCAGCCCAATCTCCATGGCCACGCCGCTGCGCTCCGCTTCCATGTAAATCGGCTTGTCGTGGAGCACCTGCTTGCCGCGGTTCAAATGCTTGATGAACTCCGCGATACCGCCGTTGTACTTGAAGTCGGTATGCTTGGCCTCGCCGGTCTTCGCATCGGTCGAGCGCTCATCGGTCAGCGTGATCAGCAATCCTTTGTTCAGGAATGCCAGCTCGCGCAGCCGTTGCGCCAGGGTGTCGTAGTTGTATTCGGTCGCAGTGAAAATGCTTCTGTCCGGCAGGAAGTGAACCTTGGTCCCGCGCCGCTTGGCCGCGCCCGCCTTCTTCATCTTGCTGGTAGGTTCCCCCTTCGAGTAGGTCTGCTCCCAGGTCGCGCCATCCCGCCAGATTTCCAGCTCGAGTTCTTCGCTCAGCGCGTTGACGCACGAAACCCCCACCCCGTGCAGTCCGCCGGAAACCTTATACGTCGACGAGTCAAATTTTCCTCCCGCATGCAGGGTAGTCATCACCACTTGCGCCGCGGAAACTTTCTCGCCATCGATGTCCATGTCGTCGACAGGAATGCCGCGTCCGTCATCGATCACCGTGATGGAGTTGTCGATGTGGATCGTGACTTCGATCTTCGTCGCGAATCCGGCCAGCGCTTCGTCCACCGAATTGTCCACCACCTCATACACCAGGTGATGCAATCCCAGATCGCCCGTCGATCCGATGTACATTGCGGGACGTTTGCGCACTGCTTCCATCCCGCCCAGCACTTTGATCGAGTCGGCGTTATAGTCGTTCTTCGCTCCACCGTGGTTTCCAACGATCGGGGTCACAATTCCGTTTTTTGTTTTTGTTTCTACGATGGGAGTATGGATCTCTTTGGTAGCCATTCAGCTCCGTCGAGCAGGTCGATTTGTCACGCAAACTTCGAGTCGAGCGATCCGGCAAATTAATTCGCCGGATCGCGCTTTCGTAGGCCCGTATTCTGCTCCTGCGAAACCTACCTCAAGTGATTGAAATTTCGTGTACTTAGGTTCGTTTACGGACTATCAAATTATACCACGAAATCGCCCCTGCGACGACCCTCCCTGCACCCCGAATCCGCCCGGTAAATGCTGGGTTTTGCAACGAATCCGGCGGGCGAATTTCGGCCGCACTCCTACGGTTTCTTTTCCGGCACCCCTTCTCGCTTCATCACCATCTAAGCATCGAGCCTGATAAAATAAGCAACAGGAGTTCCCGACTCAGAATGGCCGTCCCCGTATCCCAGATGTGGACCGTATCGAGCTATGTTCTGAAACAGAAGCTCGCCGGTCGCAAGCAATATCCGCTCGTGCTCATGCTCGAGCCCTTGTTCCGCTGCAACCTCGCTTGCGCCGGATGCGGCAAGATCCAGTATCCCGCCCACATCCTCAAGAAGGATCTCTCTCCGGAGGAATGTTTCCGTGCCGTGGACGAATGCGGCGCCCCCATGGTCTCCATCCCCGGTGGCGAGCCACTGATGCACCCGCAGATCGGTGAAATTGTCGAAGGCCTGGTGGCGCGCAAAAAATATATCTATCTCTGCACCAACGCCCTGCTGCTGAAAGAAAAACTCCATCTCTTCAAGGCGAGCAAGTACCTCACCTTCAGCGTTCACCTCGACGGCCAGCGCGAAGAGCACGACCTCGCCGTCTGCCGCGAGGGTGGCTACGATATCGCCGTCGACGCCATCAAAGAAGCCCTCCGCACCGGCTTCCGCGTCACCACCAACACCACCCTGTTCGACGGCGCCGATCCCAAATCGGTTCGCGCCTTCTTCGATAGCATGATGGAACTTGGCGTGGAAGGCATGATGCTTTCGCCCGGCTACTCTTACGACAAGGCTCCCGACCAGAAACATTTCCTGGGCCGCGCCCGCACCCGCCGCATGTTCCGCGCGATCCTGTCGAACCGTAAGAAAAACTGGCGCTTCAATCTCTCGCCGCTCTTTCTGGAGTTTCTGATGGGCAAGCGCACTTATCCCTGCACTCCGTGGGGTATGCCTACCTACAACGTTTTCGGATGGCAGAAGCCTTGCTACCTGCTTCAGGATGGCTACGCCGAAACTTTCGCCGAGCTTCTTTCGACCACGGACTGGGCCAACTACGGCACCGAGTCCGGCAATCCCGCCTGCGCCAATTGCATGGTCCACAGCGGCTACGAAGCCTCGGCAGTTGACGCGATTTACAGCTCGCTCGGCGGATTTCTGGCCACGGTGAAGGCCACGCTGTTTACCAGTTACCGGGATAAAGAAGCGCTCCGCCTGCTCGATGAGCCGCAAGCGCCGGTCCATCCCCTGGTCCAGATCGCGCCGACAACCGAGCCGTTGCACGAAACTCGCGCATAGCGCTGGTTTTTCTGTGAACCTCTGGGTTCCCTGGGTTTCAAGATTTTGACTTTGATGGACACTATGACAGGCAAAGAATCCGGCCACGTCGATCACGAAGCCGCGCAAGCCGTCCCCCATGCCGTCAATCCGGACGCCCTCGAACTCGCTCCCGGCACCGTCCACGAAAAACTCGAAGGCTGGATTCCCCAACTCGCCAGCGACGAAGAAATCCGCATCGCTCTCGAAAAAGCCTTCGACTACCGCGGCGACGTGACCATCACCCGCAAAGACGGCACCAAAATCGAAGGCTACCTCTTCGACCGCCGCACTGCCGCCTCGCTGAAAGATTCCATCGTCCGCCTCTACCCGAAAACTGCCAAGGAAAAAATCTCCGTCTCCTACGCCGACATCGCCGCCCTCGCCTTCACCGGACGCGACACCGCCGCCGGCAAGAGCTGGGAGGCCTGGATGAAGAAATACGCTCAGAAAAAAGCCGCTGGCGAAACCAACATCGCCCTTGAGCCCGAACCCTTGGACTGAGACTAGACGTCTACTCGCCCATCCCTCAACTTGGTCACTCCGATCAGCTTGGTCATTCCCAGCGCCGGCCCGGAGCGCCCGCGACCGGCGGCGCCCCAGGTCGAGGAAATCTGCTTTTCCTAACCCCCTGAATCCTTTTCTGGAAACTCCTGCTCTTCCCACGTTAGGAGAGAACCTTGAGCCTCGCCACAACCCACCGTCGCAGAACAGCCTACCGCCATCTCGATCAGTGGCGCGAATCGGCGGCCTTTCGTGCCTGGCGCGCGCCGATCGCAAAGCCTGTCCGCTGGCAACTCGAGGAGCGCGAATCTCTGCTTCGCGCCGGGATCGAGAATGCCCTCCATCCTTGCCTGATTCACAACACGCTTCCGCATCCGCCCAGCATCGTGCTCGAAATCACGCATCCCGCGCCCGTCGAACCCGGAGCGGGAGTTCGCCGATTGAAACCGTGATCCCCCGTGATCGGGCAACCAGCTCATCTCCCCGGAGTTCTGCCTGCGCCAAAACTGAGCCCTTGCACCAGGTCCTCTACCTCATCCTCGTTGCCGCCGAGGAACGTGAACGACACCACATACCCGTGCTCGAAGATCACCAGCGTCGACTGCCACATCATTCGCGTTCCCACATCTCTCTGAAAATCCGACCGCACCACGGTCTTCGTTCCCACCGCAAATTCGTAGGGCTCGTTGATTACCTCAAAGCCCTGCGCCTGTGCGACCTCGGTCACCGGCCCAAAATACTGCGCAGCCTCTTTCAGCCCCGGATAAGCCTCCGCACTCTCCGCGGCGATCAGGACCGACGAATTCACATCCTCTCCCCGCGCCTCCGGGGGCCGCGAAAAGGCTGTTAGCAGCACGCGCCCCGCTTTGCCCGGAACGGTCGCTGATTTGTCTGCAGCTGATTTCCCGTCGTCGCTCTCGCGCGCGTTCATCTCCTCCGTCCGCAACACCCACCCCGCCGGAATTTTGCAGGTAAAACCGAAACTCTGATTCTTGTAAACGCCGTTGATTACCGATCCCGCGTCCGGGCGGGCTACCGCCGCCGCCCTCCGGCCATGCGTTGTGGAAGAAGAAGAAGAGTTGCTGGAAGAAGTCGATTGCTGCTGCGCCCGGCCCCCAGGAACCGCCACCGTGGCCGCCAGAAAGAAAAGAACAGCGCAATCCCACCGACGATTCATTCCATCCATGTTACAGGACCGCGCTCAAGGACGCGTCAAGTGCTCCGTCCCGAGGGCCGAGTCCCCGCAGGGATTGCCGAACGGCATCCTCCAGTGCAATCGTGTATGGGTGGATTCCCCGGAAACTGAATCACCCCCGCCCCCGCGGTGTAGTTGCCCGATGCCGCAGAGCTGCATTGAGCCAGGCCACTGCCACTAATTAATCCTTACCGCTTAATCCTTACCGCTTAATCCTTACCGCGCCCGTCCGCTCGCCAGTCTCGTCAACCACAACCCAGGTGGCCTGCAGCGGAGCGACCGGGGCGGGTGGCCGGTTGTAAGCGCCGGTGCCCCCGAACTCAACTTGGCCATCGGCGGGCGCGCGTGCCGGGGCAGGACGCACGGTTACCGCCAAGGTCGGTCGTCGTGGGTTGAGCTGGTTGACTGGGTTTCTGCTTCCGCAACCCAAGCTGACCAGAGCTACCACGCTCAGAAAGATCGTCCCGATGGAGTACCCGAAGTGGAATAGCGGCCGCCTGCTGAACGCCCCGCCGCAATAGCTAAAGTCTCTTCGCCAGAAAAGATTACGTTTCCCAAACCCGGCGCACTCTAGGGTAGTGTGCGCCGCGCAGATTTCCCAGCCACCGGTTTATAGTCGGCCGGATAGAGCACCACGCACCGGTCTCGACCTTCGCCATCGCTCTCCGTCCGCAGGTCGGCTTCGTCGCGCAGCGCGAGGTGCACCATGCGACGCTCGCGCGACGACATGGGAGCGAAGTGAAACGGCGTTCCCGTCTGCCGGACTTTCTCCGCCGCCACGCTTGCGGCCATGCGCAATTCCTGCAGCCGCAGCGATCGCTGGTTCTTGCAGTCGAAGGCCAGCTTCTCATGCTCGCCCGAAGGCAGCCGCAAAATCTCGAACGCCAGCAACTCCAGCGCGCGCAGAAGTTCGCCGCCGCGATCCAGCAGCAGGGTTGAATCAGGCCCCGAGAAGTCCACGAAGATCTCAGGCTTCTCCCAGTCGCTTAGCGCCGGCGGATCGACGACAATCCGGTATTTAAGGTGGAGGCCGCCGTGAGTGACGACAGCCTGTAAAAATTCGTTGACTCGATTCGCAGCCGCAACTTTATCCATAAGAAAGCTCTTGGCTTTTAGCTCTTCGCCGTTAGCTCGCCCCGGTCTTCTGGATGACTCGCTCGCGGCGACCGGTAGACTTCAATCCAAACCTGCCACCGGGCGCGAGCCCCGAGCGCTAAGCTAACAGCTAGAAGCTTCTTATTTCTCTTTCTTCCTCGCCCGCTTTTCCATCATCTCCCGCATCTCGCGGCCTAGCTTGGTGCGGTTCATGATGGCCTGTTGCGCAATCGAGATCAAATTGCTCTCGGTGTAATACAGGTTCAAACCGGCGGCCAGGTTGAAGAAGATGAAGCCCATCATCAGCGGCATCATCACTGTCATCATCCTCTGCTGCGACGGATCCATTCCCGTCTGCGGCGTCATCCGCTGCATTAAGAACATGCTGACCACCATGATGATCGGCAGCAGGAAATACGGATCCCTCGCCGACAAATCGCTGATCCACAGCCAGTGCGCGTGCCGCAGATCCAGAGCAATCCCCAGCATCCGGTAATACGCGATCAGGAACGGAAACTGAATCAGCAGCGGCAGACACCCGCCCGCCGGATTCACTCCTTCTTTCTTATACAGCGCGCTGATCTCTTCATTCATCGCCGCCTTGCGAGGATCGCGCAGGCTGTACTTCTTATATTTTTCCTGGATCGATTTGATCTGAGGCGCGATACGCTGCATCTTCAGCATCGACTTCATCTGCGTGATCCGCAGCGGCAGCAGCGCGATCGTGATGATCAGTGTCTGGATGACAATTGCCCATCCCCAGTTGGGATAGACATGTTTGTACGTCCACTTCAGCCACAGGAACAGCGGTCGCGAGATCAGCCCCCACCATCCGAAATCCACCGTGCCGCGCAAATCCGGATCGCCATTCCTGATGGTCGGAACACTCACGGCTTCGAGCGACGACAGCTCTTTCGGCCCCACGTACACGCGCTCACTGGTTGCGCCACGCAGGTCCCCCACAGCCGCGCCCACCACATCCACGTTGGTGGTCTCTTTGGCATCCGGCTTCTGCGGATCGCGCGGCACTTGCAGCGGGTTGCGCAGCGTGAGCATGGCCGCCGTGTTGGGATCGTCCGGGATAAAGAGGGTCGTGAAGTATTGATCGCCCGGACCGGCCCACTCGAACGGCCCCTTGATGGTATTGCCGCCACTAATGCTCTTGCCCGCCAGGCGCAACACGAAATTCGGGAAGACCAATGCCGTGCGGTCGGTGGATGCATCGTTGTGGTAGTCGATGCGCGCGGCGGTATAAGCGGCTGGTGTCGCCTGGTCGCCGAATCCCGATGGCCACGCCGGCGCGGCAAAAGTTTCAGCGCCCTTATAGACGACGGACGTTTCCACATTCAACACATAGGTATGATCGAAACGAAAAGTCTTCCGAACCACCACATCCGGATCGGCATACTCGAACGTGATCGCCGCCGGCGCCCTGAGTTGCCCCTCATTCGAAGCGACGTACAGGGCTGAGCTCAGCTTGTTATGCAGCGTCTCGTCATAAGTCCACAGCGAAAGCGGATACCCGTATTTCTGCGCCGCCACCTCATTCACCAGATCCAGCGGCCCATTCTGCGCATCGTTATCGAACTTTTTCAGAATCCACGATTTCACCTGCGCGCCGCGGTTGGTGAACGTGATCTTATAGAGATCGTTCTCGATCACGATTTCAGCTTCGCCGAAGGCCCGCTTGTTTGCTGAAACCACCGGAGCACTCGCCGAGGGAGCCGATGCAGCCGAGACCGCGGATGCTCCAGCGGCCGGAGCAGGCGCTGCGGTTTGCTGTGGCACGCTTGGTTTTTGCGCAGGTGCCGCTGGCGCCTGCGGCATGTACTTCTTCAGCAGCGGCTGGAAAATCACGAGGACGACGAACGTCAGAAGAAATACAAGAAGCAGTCGCTTCTCGGTGCCAGGTTCTTGATGAGGATTTTGAAAGTCGGCCAAAGTTTGCTTATCGCCTCAAATTCCTGGTGCCCCAGACTTGGTGACGCGTGCGCATGCGCCGCACTTCGCCACCCCCTTCTGTTCCTTCCGCACCGGGTCGTATCCCGCCCCGGCAAACGGATGGCACCGCAGCACGCGGCCTAACGCCATCGATACCCCGCGCAACGCGCCGTAGCGCTCCACCGCTTCCATGGCGTATTCCGAGCAGGTCGGCACGTAGCGGCAGGCCGGTGGGAACAGGGGCGAGATCGCCCACTTGTACCCCCGCAGCCATTGCAGCGTGACGAATTTGGCGCTCAGCTTCAACTCTTGTGTGGCGCGGACACCCCCGTCCGCGTGCCCGCGTTTCCCAATAACTTTTGCTCGATCACCCCGAAGGCGCGTTGCACTTCACGCAGCACATCGGAGAACTCCGCCGTCAGCAACGACTTCTTCGGATTGATCACCACATCCGCCTCGACCCCGGCCACGGGACGCGACAGCCGCACCGCCTCCCGCAAACGCCGCTTCATGCGATTACGTTGCACCGCTCCACCCAGCACGCGCCCCACCGTGAATCCAATGCGCAGTCCATGGCGCTGCACCGGTGGCCCGGACACTCTAGTCCGCGTTTCCCTCATTTCGGCCGTCGCATCGACCTCCGGCCTCGGCAAATAAAAAACCGTCATCGAGGCGGAGAAATGCCGCCGCCCTTGCTTGTAGACGCGCTCGAAATCGGCATGGCGCAACAGTCGTGCCGTCCGCGGAAATCCTGCTGCCTTCTTCGCTGGCATGGTATCCGGTCGAGTTCCCAGCGCGGCATTCGCCATCATGCCCTCATGCTGCAACACGTCGCCGAGGGTCCTTACGGTGGAAGTGAGCGGCACCTGAAAAGCTACTCGCGGAATCCGGGCTTCACGGATACCCGCTTCCGCCCCTTGGCGCGGCGGCGGGAGATTACCTTCTTGCCGCCCTGGGTCTTCATGCGCGTGCGAAATCCATGCTTCTTGCTCCGCTTGCGCCGGTTAGGTTGGAATGTACGCTTGGGCATGAAAAATAGCCGCTCCTGATTCCGTCAACAGTGTTAGGGCAAACGATGAGTATAAATGACCAAGTGCCATGAGGGCAAAGGGCGATGCAGTTCCAGCACTCGCATCCGCGCACCCAAACCACGGAATTCTCACCGCGCAACTGAACTCCGCGCTACACCCGCTGCACCGCGCTCGTTGCAGTTACATCCTCGACACTTGACACGCGCCCCGCTTCGGTTCTGAATGAGGTGGAGCAAGATTTTTTCGCCAAGATTCTCGTGCGACGAAAAAAATTTCGTGCTACCATGCGGCACTGTTCCAGTTTAAGAAAATCTCTTTCACCATGACAAGCGCGCACGGTACAACGGGCGCATTCCGCAGTACACTAAGTGTTCCATCAGCACTTCGGTGAACGGCATTTTTGACAGGCGCCCTCAGCCAGCCGCCGGGACGCCGCGGCGGGTATTTCATAATTATGTCAGTGACAAGCACAACCCTTTCCCCCAATCCGTGGATGCGCATTCTCGACGCGCTGGAAAAAAAGATTAACCGGCACTCTTACGACACTTGGCTAAAGCCCACGCGCTACAGCCACTCCAGTGGCGGAATTTTATTCGTGCGGGTGCCCACCGCCGAATTTCGCCACGCCGGCGACAAGTACGCCGACCTCATCCAGGAAGCCATCGACAATCTCGGCCTGGAGTTCAACGACGTGAAGTTCGTCACCCCCGAGGACGACCCCGCCGCGACCACGGTCCGCCACAACGGCGGCCTTTCCGCGGCTCCGACCGCCTCGGCTCCCGCGCAGGCGCGCTTCGATTGGGATGGCGCTGCGCAACTGAATCCGCGCTACACCTTCGACGCTTTCGTAATCGGCTCCGGCAACCAGTTTGCCCACGCCGCATGCCAGGCCGTGGCCGAGCGTCCTTCCAAAGCCTACAACCCGCTCTTCCTCTATGGCGGCGTTGGCATGGGCAAGACGCATCTGATGCAGGCCATCGGACACGAAGTCAAGCGTCGCCAGCCGCAAGCCGCCATCTGCTACGTCTCCAGCGAGAAATTCACCAACGACATGATCAACTCGCTGCGCTATGACAAGATGACCAGCTTCCGCGATAAGTTCCGCGGCGTCGATGTCCTGCTGGTCGACGACATCCAGTTCCTTGCCGGCAAGGAGCGCACCCAGGAAGAGTTCTTCCACACCTTCAACGCCCTGCACGACACCATGAAGCAGATCGTCATCGCCAGCGATCGCTCTCCCAAGGAACTCGCCGAGATCGAAGACCGCTTGCGCAGCCGCTTCGAGTGGGGATTGATTGCCGATATTCAGCCTCCGGATCTCGAAACCAAAGTTGCGATTCTTCAGAAAAAAGCCGAGCAGGAAAAAGTAACGCTGCCCACCGACGTAGCCCTCTATGTCGCGCAGAATATCCGCTCGAACGTCCGCGAGCTAGAAGGCGCACTCATTCGTCTGGTGGCACACTCGTCTCTGATCGGCGCCGAGATTACCCTCCCTTACGCGCAACAGGTGCTGAAAAATTTCATCGACTCGCAAGCTCGCAAGGTCACCATCGAGTCCATCCAGAAAATGGTCGCCGAGCAGTTTGGCCTGCGCCTGGTCGAAATCAAAGCGAAAGATAATTCCCGCGCCATCGTCTATCCGCGCCAGATCGCCATGTATCTGGCCAAGCAGATGACGGAAGCATCTCTGCCGGAAATCGGACGTCAGTTTGGTGGAAAGCATCACACCACCGTTCTGCACTCCGTCGAGAAGATTGAAGAGGCTCGCAAGAACGACAAAGATTTGAACAGGCTGCTCAATAAATTGACGGAGCAATTGGGCGGATAATCGCGGCGAGGTTTACGTTTTGCACTGGGCGGCGCAGTCTTCCTTTTTCCAGTCTGTGAATACGATGTGGAATCTGTGCAAGGCTCCGGTGAAACCGGAAAAGGGGGAATTTTATCGTAGTGCCTCCGCCCGGTTCGGGACCGATTTCTCACACGAAGGGTTTGTCCCCAAAGTGGTGACAATAGGCCGGTTCGTAAAGTTTTCCACTTCTCCGACCTGCCTACTGTTACTGCTGGTTTTAAAGGTTTTGTATTTGATATAAGGGAAGTATTAAAAGTAGCCTGCGGCAGGGGAGATCAAAGTCTATGCCGGTGGAAGCGGCCGTTGCGGTAGGAACCATGGAGATCACGGTCAGCAAAGTCGAGTTACTGCGGGAATTGACCGCCACCCAAGGCGTGGTCGAGCGCAAGACCACCATTCCCATTCTGTCGAATTACTTATTCGAAGCGGGCGAAGGCAAACTGTGGCTCACCGCGACCGACCTCGATCTCAGCCTGCGCACTTCGTGTAATGCCAAAGTCAAAAAAGAGGGCTCCTGCACCATCCCCGCGCGCAAACTTCACGACTACGTAAAGCTCCTGCCCGACGCCGACATCACCCTTAAGTTGCTCGACAATCACTGGGTCAGCATCCGCTGCGGCCGCTCCAACACCAAGATGGTCGGCATGGCGAAGTCCAACTTCCCCAGCCTTCCGGCATTTCCGACCACTGGAGTGGTCAAAATTCCCGGCCAGGTTTTGCGCGGTCTCATCGCTCGCACCGGATTCGCCATCTCCAGTGAAGAATCGCGTTATACGCTGAACGGTGCCTTAATGCTCCTGAAGCCCGAGTCCATCACCATGGTCGCCACCGACGGTCACCGCCTGGCGCACTGTGAGCGCAGCGGAGAAAAGTTCGAAGGCATCTCCGGCGAGATGAAAACTCTCGTCCCAAAAAAAGCGATGGATGAACTCAAGTCCCTGCTCGATTCCACCGACGCCGAAACCGTCGAGTTCGCCAAGGACGACTCCACTCTCTTCTTCCGCATCGGTTCGCGCCTGCTCACCTCACGCCAGCTCACCGGACAATTCCCCAACTTCGAAGCCGTCCTGCCGAAAGACAACAACAAGAGCATCACGCTGAACAGTTCGGATCTGAATTCCGCGATCCTCCGTGTCGCCCAGTTCGCCGACGAGCGCTCCCGCGCCGTCCGCCTGAAGCTCGAAAAAGGCGAAGTGAAAATTTCCGCTTCCTCGACCGAAGCCGGCGAGTCCGAGGATTCCATCGAATCTCCCTACGACGGCGAAACTCTCACCATCGGCTTCAACGCCGTCTACCTCGTCGACTTCCTCAAAGCCGCCGGCACCGACGAAGTCCGTCTCGAACTGAAAGATTCTCAATCCGCCGGCCAGCTCCGCCCCGCCGAAGGCGACGACTACAAGTACCGCTACATCGTCATGCCTATGCGCATCTGAAGCCACGCTTTGTCATCCTGAGCGCCTTCTTTGCGCCGAAGCGACTTCCACCCGTTCCAACTGCCCTGCCTCCAATCCCACTCCCAACCGCGTTTTCTGGATGCCAATTGCGTTCTTTGGCTTGACCTGCCGCCCCTCCTGTCATAAATTGGCGCAACTTGTTTTTGGAGGATTTTTCGCATGCTCGACGGTTTTAAGAAGTTCATCCTGCGGGGCAACGTAGTGGATATGGCGGTCGGCGTCGTCATCGGAGCGGCCTTCGGTGGCGTGGTCACCGAGATGACCAAGGCTTTTCTCACGCCCTTGATCGCGCTCGTAGTCGG
Source organism: Candidatus Sulfotelmatobacter sp. (assembly GCA_049584315.1). Taxonomy (GTDB): domain Bacteria; phylum Acidobacteriota; class Terriglobia; order Terriglobales; family Acidobacteriaceae; genus Sulfotelmatobacter. Next base: position 53,709 of record JBAUXO010000084.1, read on the forward strand.
CAAGCCCGATTATTCGAGACTGAAGTTCGTCATTCGCGACACCACTTTTCCGATCGGCGACTTCATCAACGCCTGCGTCTCCTTCTTCCTGATCGCAGCGGCAATCTATTTCTTTGTTGTGGTCCCGGTCAACGCTCTCGTCGCGCGGATGCATCGCGGCGAGAAGCCCGCCGATCCCACCACCAAGAAATGTCCCGAGTGCCTCAGCGAGATTCCGATCGACGCCCGCCGCTGCGCCCACTGCACGCAGCCCGTCCTGGGACGGGCGGCATAACGTATTCCCGCAGGCGTTCTGCAGAGTGCGTCGCCCGGGGACGATGCGGTCCCTTCCTGGACGCCCGGCGGGGCTTTACCCCCGCTTGCCTCCGGAAGGCCAAATATATTTCCCGCGGTAAGTTCGACCGCCTTCGACACACAACCGCCGGATTTACCACCAGTGCAGTTGATGGATATGGGCCTGCGCACAACCATCAGCTTGTGAAGAGGACTCGCACTTCCAAGCTGTCGTCCATGCTCGGCACAATCGGGATAGGGGGGACGATCGCTCGTCCTCCCCTCCCACACCACCGTACATGCGGGTCCGCATACGGCGGTTCGGCGGGTTGAGCTAGATGTGAGTAGCCGGGCTTTCGATAACACGCGTCGCC
>JBAUXO010000085.1:0-216276 GCA_049584315.1 Candidatus Sulfotelmatobacter sp.
GATCTCGATTTGGACATGATCGCGGAAGTCCGTAAAGTCTGGCAGTTCTTCCGTGATCGCCGACCGGAAAGCTACGGTCCGATTACAGCGCAGACGGGAGAGGCGGCAGCAGCGGATTAAGCGAAACTGTAGCACCCGTTTTTTAGCTGAATGTTCAAGCCGTTCCCTGAATCGGAACTCATGACGACGCCCGATACGTCTCGTTCTCAATCTCGCATCGAATCCAGTCCTCTCTACAATCCGGATCTTGCGCCCGCTCGTTCTGACCGCCGGCACTGGGGAACCTATAACTTCGCAGCGCTGTGGATTTCGATGTCCGTCAATATCCTCACCTACATGCTGGCCGCGAGTTTGATTCAGGGTGGAATGAACTGGAAACAGGCGGTGACAACGATTTTTGTCGGCAACGTGATCGTGCTGGTCCCAATGTTGCTGAATTCGCACCCCGGCGCCAAGTACGGAGTGCCGTTCCCGGTGTTGGCTCGTGCATCATTTGGAGTGCTGGGAGCGAACCTGGCCGCCGTCCTACGCGCGCTGGTAGCGTGCGGATGGTTCGGTATTCAGACATGGATCGGTGGAGAAGCAATCAGCACGCTGCTGGCCACGCTTGCGCCAGGATGGAAGAATTTTCCCCATTCCACGGCTGTTTGCTTTTTTCTGTTCTGGCTGATCAACCTCGCTGTCATTCTGATGGGAATCGAATCCATCCGGATTCTGCAGGGAATCAGCGCCCCCGTGTTGCTGGGAGTTGGTCTGCTGCTCTTGGCTTGGGCCTATCACCGTGCGGGTGGCTTCGGTCCCATGCTGGCCGCGCCTTCGCGCTTCACCAACTTCGCCGACTTCTTAAAATTTCTGATCCCAGCCTTGAATGGCACGGTAGGATTCTGGGCCACCGTCTCGCTGAATATTCCGGACTTCACCCGATTCGCACGGAATCAGCGAGAACAGATTATTGGTCAGGCGCTGTCGCTTCCGACGACGATGACTCTCTACGCTTTCATTGGCATCGCCGTGACCTCCGCCACGGTCGTGATTTATGGCACTGCCATCTCCGATCCAGTGCAACTGCTCAGCCGTTTTCATTCCCCCGTGGCTGTGGTGATCTCGCTGATTGCGATTCTGCTGGCCACGCTGAACGTCAATATTGGAGCGAACGTCGTTTCGCCGGCAAACGACTTCTCCAATCTGTGGCCTCGGAAAATCAGTTTCCGCACCGGCGGAGTGATCACCTGCTTGATGGGCATCGCGCTGATGCCGTGGAAATTGCTCGCGGATTACAACACTTTCATTCTCGGCTGGCTGGGCGGATATGCTGCATTTCTGGGACCCGTGGCAGGCATCATGATCTGCGACTATTTCCTGGTGCGAAGATGTGTTCTGCACGTAGACGATCTCTATCTTCGCGGCGGAACTTATGAATATTCGAGAGGATTCAACTGGCGCGCCGTAATTGCGCTCGTGGTTGGGGCAGGCACCGCACTGGTAGGACTAGCCGTGCCTTCGGTGCGTGTGCTTTATGATTATTCCTGGTTCGTCGGCTTCGCTGTTTCCTTCGCCATGTATTACGCGATGATGAAGTTTCAGCGCCGGCCTGTTTTTTCGCCGATGGCGGCCTCCTGACTTCAGGGTTTCGTCTCCTGGAACCCAGGCAAAACATCGCGCTGATAAATGTCGAGCGATTCTTCCTCGTCTCCGCACATCAAATACAAGTTAAACTGCGTCACTCCTGCACTGGCCAACTTGCGCAGCCTCTCATGATGAGCTTTAGCCGGACCCACCACGCAGAAACGGTCGACCACTTCATCCGAGACGAAATTCGCATTTTTGCTCTCCACCACGCAGTGATGAAGGTAGTCGTAACCGCCGCGGTCCTGCACGTATGAAGTGAGCGCTGGAGGCAAATCTTCCGGCTTGTATTGCCGTATAAGGTCCATCACGTGGTTGGAAACCAGCGCCGGAAACCAGCGCACGCGTTCGCGGGCGGCAGCCAAGTCATCAGAGACCCAAACTGGCGCCGCCGCCATCACTTCGATGTGGCTCGCGTCGCGGCCCACGGCGCGAGCGCCCTCCTTCACGAAACCCATGCACCAGGAAATTAAATCCGGATCGGCAAATTGCAAAATGATTCCATCCGCAACTCGGCCCGCCATGTGCAACACCTTCGGCCCATAGCCTGCAATCCAGACCCGCGGAGGAATCTTCGCCCAAGTAAGTCGCGTGGGCTGACCTTCGTACTCAATCTCCTTGCTACTGGTGAGGTCGCGGAAAATCTTTACCGCGGTTTCCAATTGTGACCAGCTGACCGGCTTCTTGCCGAGCACGCGCCGGGAACTGTCTCCCCGCCCAATGCCCAGTTCCATCCGGCCAGCGGAAATCAGATTCAGAGTCGCAAACAGACTTGATGTAACCGTCAGATCGCGAGCCGCAGGATTCGTGACCAGCGTTCCCAGCCTCATCCGCCGCGTGTTCGCCGCCATGAGCGTGAGCAAAGGATAAGGATCCATCCATAAAACATGGGAGTCGAAAAGCCATCCATACTCAAATCCACGGGCCTCGGCCTGCCGCGTCAAACCGAGAATGCGCTCAACCGAAATGTCCGGCTTTAACGTGATGCCAAACTGCATGGCCGCCCCCTTCATCGCCTCCCAAGATATGAGGAAGTGAAGTGCGGCAGTTTAGCATAGAATTCTTTTTTCATCTCAGCCGGAGCGGAGGCATGGATGGGCTTTGACACGATCATCGGCAACGGATCGGTGGTAACTGCGACGGACACTTACGTCGCCGATTTGGCAATCGCGGAAGGCAAGATCGCCGCTATCGCCAAAGGTCTTCCTCGAGAGAATGTCGCGAGGGTGCTGGACGCATCAGGAAAGTTCGTTTTCCCCGGCGGCATCGATGTCCACACCCATCTGGATATGCCCTTCGGCGGTACCACCAGCGCCGACGATTTTGAAACTGGAACTCGGGCCGCAGCCTTCGGCGGAACGACCACGCTGATCGACTTCGCCATCCAATACAGGGGTCAACCTCTGCGAAAGGCCTTCGACACGTGGATGGACAAAGCTTCGAAGAAAGCAGTTTGCGACTACGCCTTTCACTGCATCGTTACCGACATCAGCAACGGCCAACTGCAGGAGATGAACACTCTGGTGGGTGAAGGTGTGACCAGTTTCAAGTTGTTCATGGCCTATCCCGGTGTGTTCATGCTCGACGACGCCAGCATTTTCCGCGCGCTGCAAACCACAGCGAAGAATGGCGGCCTGATTTGCATGCACGCCGAAAACGGGAGTGCGATCGACGTGATCGTACAGCAGGCCCTGGCCGAAGGAAAGACGGCGCCGAAGTATCACGCACTTACTCGGCCCACTACGGCGGAGGCCGAAGCTGTCGCGCGCGCGATTGCGTTATCTGAGATGGCTGGAGCGCCCATCTACATTGTGCACTTAAGCTGCAATGAAGCTCTCGAAAAAGTCCGCGAGGCTCGCGACCGGGGCCTTCCCGTCTATGCCGAAACCTGCCCGCAATATTTGTATCTCTCGATTGAAAACTTCGACGTGCCCGATTTCGAAGGCGCGAAATACGTTTTTACTCCACCGCTTCGCGAGAAGTGGCACCAGGAAAAACTTTGGAACGGCCTCAAGCGTGATCATCTGCAGGTTGTGTCCACCGATCACTGTCCATTCTGTTTCAAGGAGCAGAAAGAACTCGGACGCGGCGATTTCACCAAGATTCCAAACGGAGGCCCGGGCGTTGAGCATCGCATGAGCTTAATTTACTCCGGTGGAGTTGCCCAAGGCCGGTTCAGCGTGAACCGATTCATCGAACTGGTCTCGACCACTCCGGCAAAGCTTTTCGGTCTATATCCGCGCAAAGGCACCATCGCGGTGGGCAGTGATGCTGATCTCGTGATCTTCGATCCCAACCGCAAACACACGATCAGCGCCAAGACTCACCACATGCGCGTGGACTACTCCATGTTCGAAGGCATTGAAGTCACCGGCATGCCAGACGTTGTTCTCTCGCGAGGGCGCGTCGTGGTGGAGGGAGAAAAGTTTGTCGGCCGTGCCGGACAAGGACAATTTCTGCGGCGGTCAACCTATTCGCAAGTGAACGGCTAATCCAACCTGGCGTCCTTCTGCAGGCTTAGTTTTACCGGAGAGCCGAGTAGAGAGCTTGTTTCCAACGCGTCGTGTCGATGTTCCAACAGACCTTGGTTTTTCGTCCTATTTGCAAAGCCGGCGCCCAAACGGTTCGATTGCGATCGTCACCCGTCACATTCAGACGGTCCACCACCGTCATCCCTCGAGTCAATTCGCTTTGTGTCTCCACATCCACGTGGTGCTCACTCCACTCGGTACCGACCGATGGATCGAGAGCAACGCACATCGCAACCGGGTCAGCCAGACAAATTCCATCTTCTCCGGTCTGCACCTTGTATGCGTCCCGGGCGTGGCTGTTGCATGCGATCGCAAACCGACCAAGCTCAGTGTTGAATCCTTGAATCAACTTGATATCAGCCTCATTCACCACGGCCCCTCCGCGAGAGAGTTGCCAGCCAATCAATTCAATGGGAAGCCCGCTCAGAATCACAATGCGCGCCGCCTCCGGATCCACCCAGAGGTTATATTCGGCCGCCGGCGTCACATTTCCTTCACAGCACGGAGCGCCTCCCATAATCACGCATCGGCTGACTCTTGCTGTGATGCTCGGCTTCCTTGCCAGAGCGATCGCGAGATTTGTGAGTGGACCCAAGCTGACGAGGACAAGCCCAGGGTTGGCTTCGATCGTGGCGATGATCGCGTCGACAGCGTGCAATTCCTTGGCAGAACGGCCGGGCGCCGAGTAATTATGATCTCCCAAACCGTCGCGGCCGTGAAACCAGGTGGCATTCGTATGGGTACGGAGCAGTGGCTTCTCTGCGCCAACATAGACCGGAACATCGACGCCGCAGAGTTCAACGGCGTAGAGGGCGTTGCGAGTAGCCTGCAGCACGTCAACGTTCCCGGCTACAGTTGTAATCGCAGCCACGCGCACGTCGGGAGCTCGTAACGCCATGATGAGAGCGACGGCATCGTCGGAAGCCGTATCGGTATCGATCAGAAATGTTCGCGGCACGCAGCGTAGGATAGCAGACAGTCGGCTGAGGTCGCGCGCAGACTTGTCGAGTGGCTGAAAGAAGCGTACAGTTAGCCACTTTCCAACCCCTAGACTGCGTCGAGGAGAACCGATTGTTCACACCATCAAGTCTGAGCATTGCGCTGTTGATGATGATTTCGAGCGCCGTTTGCTGGGGATCGTGGGCCAATACTTATAAAGGCGTCAAGGGCTATCGTTTCGAACTCTTCTACTGGGACTATGCGCTTGGCATTTTCCTGGTCTCACTCGCGATCGCTTTCACAATGGGGAGCACGGGCCACGATGCTTCCAGCTTTCTGAACAACGTTCGAGCGGCCGACACTTCGAACATGGTCAACGCGCTCATCGGAGGGGCGCTGTTCAATCTCGCCAATCTCTTGCTGGTGGCGGCGATTGATATGGCCGGACTCGCCGTCGCATTTCCTATTTCAATCGGAATCGCGCTGGTGGTGGGAACGGTTTTGAGTTATGTGCTGCAGCCGAGAGGAAATCCGGCTTTCTTGGCATTCGGAGTAGCCTGCGCGTTTTTCGCGGTCGTTCTTGACGGCAAAGCTTACGGAAGTCTCGCGGCCGCCGGCCGTTCTGTGTCCAAGAAAAGCCTGATCACATGCATTGTGTCGGGCGTTCTGATGGGTCTATGGGCCCCCTTCATGACGCACGCGATGACGCGGGGCAATCCGCTCGGCCCTTACAGCGCTGCTGTATTCCTCACGCTCGGAGCACTGCTCTCCTGCTTTATCTGGAACATTTATTTTATGAAGCATCCTCTGGTAGGTGAGCCCGTGAGTTTTAGTGGCTTCTTCAGCGGCCCGGCCTCAGGCCATCTGCTCGGCCTTCTTGGCGGATGCATCTGGGGCGTGGGCACGGTCTTCAATCTTGTAGCGGCGAGCTTCACCGGAGTTGCAATTTCCTACGCCATCGGTCAGAGCGCTCCCATGGTAGCCGCGCTCTGGGGAATTCTAGTGTGGAAAGAATTTGCGAATTCAGGACCCAGAGCGAAGGCTTATCTTGCACTGATGTTCGTGTTTTATGGCCTGGCGATTTTCCTGGTCGCTCGCGCGAATGGCTAGGAGCGCCTATTTTCCCCGGATGCGGCTCACAAACAACTGCAAGAATCGGTCGGCATCAGATGCCAGACAAACTCGTGCATTCGGCTTCAGTTCGATGACGCCTTCGATTTCGTAGTGGTCTCCATGAAGCACGTTGTTCTCGTCCGATCCCATGCGGTTTGCCACTGTCTCTCCGCGGGTGAACTCGCCTTTGGTTTCCACGTCGACGTGCATTTCTTTGAGCGTGCCCAAAGTCGGATCCAAAGCAATTCCAACCGCCAGCGGGTCATACATCGCGGCACCGCTATATCCGCTTTTCTCGCTGCGGTTCAGATAAAATTCGGCAATCTTGGCGATGAAATCGCTCTGCGGTCCGTGCGACGACTGAAGCTCTGCAAGATATTTTCGCGTAATCAGCGTTCGCTCGCCCACGTCTGAGCCGACCATCGTCACCATCCATCCCGCATGGAAGACAATGGCGGCTGCTTCGGGATCGTTATAGATATTCGCTTCCGCCGCGCCGTTGACGTTTCCGCCCGTGATCGAGCCACCCATGATCACGATGTCCTTTACGAGCGAAGCAATGGATGGATCCTTTGACACCGCAAGCGCAATATTGGTGAGCGGCCCAACGGGAATCAGAGTGATTTCGTGCGGATATTTGTGGACCATTTCAATGATCAGGTCCGGGCCAAACCGGGGATCTGCTTTGCATTTCGCAGCCGGCAATTCCACATTCGCTAGGCCGTTCTTTCCATGCCAGAACTGTGCAGTAATCAGTTTCTGATTCAGCGGATGTTGCGCTCCGCCAGCGACAATAACCTCGCAGCGTCCCGCCAGGGAAACGATCTTCAGCGCATTCTCCAATCCCTGCCGCCCGTCCACATTCCCGGGCACAACTGTCAGCGCTTCGACCTTGAGTTCAGGAGAATTCAAAGCCAGGATGATGGCCATGGCATCATCCGTGCCGGGATCGGTGTCGATGATCACTCGCTTGGGCGAGATCTGCGCAAATGCATTGGTCAGAAGAGTAAGAAGTGCGAACAAGAGTATGAGTGACATAGTCCGAACTTGCTTCACGGGAAAAGGTCCTTTCTGAATTGTGAAGGAGGATTGATTTGATTTATAGGAGCATACCCGCGATCGATGCCGACATCAGATTCGCCATCGTCCCTGCCAGCATGGCGCGAATTCCGAGACGAGCCAGTTCGCTCTTCTTGTTCGGAGCGAGTGCGCCGATGCCGCCGATCTGGATTCCGATGGAGCTGAGATTCGCGAAGCCGCAAAGGGCGAACGTGGCGACGGTGAATGAGCGGGGATCGAGCGCTGCCTTCATCGGTCCAAGCATGGAAAACGCTACCAGTTCGTTCAGTACCATGCGCGTGCCCAGCAAGGTTCCGATCACACCGCAGTCGTGCCAGGGAACACCAATCACCCACGCAACCGGAGCGAAGACGGCTCCGAAAATCTTTTCCAGACTCTCCGGGAACCAGGCGATCCAATGGTGAACTCCACCCAGAATGCCGTCCGCCAGCGCGATCAGCGCCAGGAATGCAATCAGCATGGCCGCAATGTTCAAAGCCATGTGCAGCCCGTCAGTCGTTCCCCGGGCCACCGCGCCGAGCAAATTCTCTTCCTGCTCGGCTTGCTGTTCATTCTCCGGCATGACGACCCGTCCCGCGGTCTTAGGTTGCTCGGTTTCCGGCACGAGCATCTTCGCCATTAGCAACGTGCCGGGCGCGGTCATGATTACCGCGCTCAACAAGTGTTTAGGTTCAATGCCGAATGCGATGTAGGCGGCCATGATTCCGCCGGAGACGTGGGCCATTCCGCTCGTCATCACGGTCATGAGTTCCGAGCGCGTCAGATCCGGCAGAAAGGGCCGGATCGTCACCGGCGCCTCCGTTTGTCCCATGAAAATGCTGGCCGCGATGTTAAGCGACTCCGCGCCGCTGGCGCCCATCACCCGCGTCATCACCCAGGCGGCGATCTTAATGATGAACTGCATGACGCCAAAGTGATAGAGCACGGCGAAAAACGCGCAAATGAAAATAATCGTCGGCAGTACCTGAAAAGCGAAATAGAAACCGAAATGGGAGCCCTGCTTCCCGAGATCGCCGAAAACAAACTGCGAGCCGACATAAGAGTAGCTAAGCAAACGACTGACAACGTCTCCGGCTTCCTGAAAAATTCGCCGACCGGCATCAATTCTTAACACGCAGACTGCAAAAGCGAACTGCAGGCCCAGGCCCCAAGCCACGGTTTTCAAACGGATGGCGCGGCGATTGGTGGAAAAGGCGTAGGCCAATCCGAGCATGGTCGTGAGGCCGAGGATTCCAGTGAAGCGTCCCATTCAGTTTTTCTCTCCAGATTTTCCGATCACTCGATGGATCAACGGCCTTTTTTCTAGTGGGGGCGCATCCGTAATCCGATAGCTCTCCGTGAGCAATTGTTTGGCACGAACCGCTCGCGCTTCCGCATTGTAGTGAATCGTCGCCAGCGGCTCGCCCGCGGATACAGCGTCTCGGACCTTCTTGTGAAGTACGATTCCCACCGCTGGGTCGACCGAATCTTCCTTGCGTTCGCGCCCGCCGCCGAGAATCACACACGCGGTTCCAGCCAGCTCGCACTGTAAAGATGTCAGATACCCATCCCTTGGACTGGAAACGATGGTCGTGTGCCGAGCCTGCGGAAGCTTCTTCGGATCGTCGATTGTCCTCGGATCTCCGCCCTGCAGTTCCACCATCTGCCGGAATCGATCGAGCGCTTTGCCCGACGTGATCAATTTCTCACTCTGCGTCTTTCCCTCCGCGACGGTGTCAGCCACTCCGCCCAGATGCAGCATCCAACCCGAAAGTTCGAGGCACAGTGCACGCAAGTCTTGCGGTCCTTCCCCGCGCAGAACCTCCACCACTTCGACCACCTCGAGCGCATTGCCAATCATGCACCCCAGCGGTTGATCCATATCAGTGATCAGCGCAACCACCTGTTTGCCCATCCGCTCGCCGGTTTCCACCATCAGTTCAGCCAGGAAGGCGGCATCCCTTTCATTTTTCATGAACGCTCCGGAGCCGGTTTTTACATCGAGAACCAGAGCATCGATCGCTTCCGCAAGTTTCTTGCTCATGATGGACGCGCAGATGAGATAGGGGCTTTCCACCGTTCCCGTCACATCGCGTAGTGCGTAGAGCTTGCGATCGGCGGGAGCGATTTCGGCAGTCTGTCCAATCATGGCGCAACCACAGCCTTGCAGTATGCGGCGAAATTCGGCGACAGGCAGATTCACGTTGAAGCCGGGAATCGCCTCAAGCTTATCCAGCGTGCCTCCCGTGTGCCCCAGGCCGCGTCCGCTGATCATCGGAACGGCTATACCCGCCGCGGCTGCAAGCGGCGCAAGAACAAGTGAAGTCTTGTCGCCCACCCCACCGGTTGAGTGCTTGTCAACTTTCTTCTCCGGGAGCGAAGACAGATCGAGGACTTCGCCCGAGTGCAGCATGGCATCGGTCAGTGCCGCAGTTTCAGCACGAGTCATACCGCGCCAGACAACTGCCATCAGCCAAGCCGAAACCTGGTAGTCGGGGATATCGCCGACGGTATAGGAGTTTACGAGGTAATCGATCTCCCCTCGAGATAACTCGCCGCCATCCCGCTTCTTACGGATCACATCAATGGCACGAAAAGTCTGCGCTGAAGCAGAGGCTGGATTCACTGCAGGCGAAATCCTTCCGGAAGAAGTTCAGTAATATGATTCTGCTTCGGACCCTTACTGCCTTGGAAGAAGATTGTTGCATCGGGGCCGAATTCATAGATGACCTGGCGGCACGCACCGCACGGCGAACAAGGAACGTCTTGGTCGTTAACCACGGAGACTGCGCGGATCTCGATTTCGGGGCCCAGTTCCGCGACAGCGGCAAAAATCGCCGTGCGCTCGGCGCAGTTCGTCATTCCGTACGAGGCGTTTTCCACATTGCAACCGGAGAAGATCTGGCCGTTCGACAGCAGAATGGCGGCTCCGACCCGAAATTTTGAATAAGGCGCGTACGCGTTCTTCATGGCTTTCTTGGCAGACCGCAACAGTTTTGCCGGCTCAGCGGCAGGCATGGTCTTCTTGTTCATAAGGGAGAACGTCTCGCGGCTCAGGAGAAATCGAGGGCCATTGTAAACCCTGCCCTCGCGATCTAGCCCTTTTTCTTGGCGGATTGCTTTTGTTCTCGGTCGGAGCTAGCATATTCCCGGCCTTTATTCTCCGCCCGGCATCTTTGGCATCAGCACCACATCGTGCAAGTTCTTGGTCACTTTTCGTTCTTGATCTAAGGAGGATGTTATGGGCATTGCAGTTTCGCCGCAGATTCACCCGCAGGTCGCAGATTTCATCGATAAACCGCGCAAAATGTTGATTAACGGCAAATGGGTGAACTCCATTTCCGGCAAAACGTTTCCAACCTACAACCCCGCCACCGGCGAAATCCTGGCCCAGGTCGCCGAAGGCGATCGGCAAGATATCGATGAGGCAGTGAAGGCCGCGCGCCAAGCCTTCGATCAAGGTCCATGGCGGCGGATGACGGCGTCCGAGCGGGGACGCCTGATGTGGAAGTTGGCTGACTTACTTGAAGCGCATACGGAGGAGTTCGGCTATCTGGAGAGTCTCGACAACGGCAAGCCGCTCGCCATTGCCAAGGCAGCCGATGTTCCGTTGGCCGTAGATTTGTTTCGCTATATGGCCGGGTGGGCCACAAAAATTGAGGGCAACACGATTCCGATTTCCGTTCCGTACACGCCCGGAGCCAAGTATCTGGCCTATACGTTGCGAGAGCCGGTCGGAGTCGCGGGACAGATTATCCCCTGGAACTTCCCCTTGCTGATGGCAGCATGGAAGCTTGGTCCAGCGCTCGCCAGTGGATGTACGGTTGTGCTGAAGCCCGCGGAACAAACGCCGCTTTCAGCGCTGCGTCTCGGCGAACTCGTGATGGAAGCCGGTTTCCCCGAAGGCGTAGTCAACATCGTGCCGGGCTATGGCGAGACCGCCGGTGCGGCCCTGGCTGCTCATCCCGATGTCGACAAAATTGCATTCACCGGTTCCACCGAAGTGGGCAAGCTGATCGTGCAGGCTGCGGCCGGCAACTTAAAGAAAGTTTCGCTGGAACTCGGCGGCAAGTCTCCCAACGTCGTGTTCAAGGATGCCGATCTCGAATCGGCGATCCCCGGAGCGGCGAGCGCTATCTTCTTTAATCACGGCCAGTGTTGCTGCGCTGGATCGCGTCTCTACGTCGAGAAACCAATTTTCGACCGAGTCGTGGAAGGGGTGGCGGACTATGCCAAGAAGATCAATGTAGGTTCCGGTCTCGATCCCGAAACCCAAATGGGTCCACTCGTCTCCGATGAACAGCTACGTCGAGTCTGCGGTTATCTGGAGGCTGGATTCTCGGAAGGCGCAACCGCCTTGGTTGGCGGCCGCAAGAAGGGCGAGAAAGGCTATTTCGTCGAGCCTACGGTCCTTGTAAACGCCCGTGAAGATATGAAGGTGGTGCGGGAAGAAATCTTCGGGCCGGTGGTCGCTGCGATGCCGTTCAACGATCCCGAGGAAATTCTCCCCCGTGCCAACGACAGCGAATATGGCTTGGCTGCAGCCGTCTGGACGAGGGATATCGGCAAGGCTCACCGTACAGCGGAATATCTACGGGCAGGAACTGTATGGATCAACTGCTACAACATTTTCGACGCGGCGTTGCCGTTCGGCGGCTACAAGCAATCCGGATGGGGCCGCGAGATGGGGCACGACGCGCTTAGTCTCTACACGCAGACCAAGGCCATCTGCTCAAGAATCGCTTGAATCCTGGCGAAAATAATTAGGACGGCGGGTTTCCGCCGTCCTAAATTTTTTCCTAATCGGAATTCTCGGGTTGTCTACTTTTCCATCAAGAGCACTTTTTCCGCATCATCGATCTCAGTCAGTTTGACTTCGATCACTTCGTTCATCGTGGTCTGCACGTTACGTCCCACGAAGCTTGCCTCGACCGGCAGTTCACGGTGTCCGCGGTCAATCAACACGCACAACTGCACCCGGCGCGGTCTGCCGTGGGAGAACAGCGCGTCCATGGCGGCGCGCACCGTCCGTCCCGTGAACAGCACATCGTCCACCAGAACAATATTCTTGTCTTCGATCGAAAACTCGATCTTTCCTTCCTGGACTACCGGTTTGGGACCAAGCGTGGAAAGATCGTCGCGGTAGAAAGTGATATCCAGAGTGCCCACTGGGACCTCGGCGTTATCGATGCGGGCTATGATTTTGCCCAGACGCTGGGCGAGCGGGACGCCGCGGCGGCGAATTCCGATTAATCCCAGACCTTTGATGCCATCGTTCTTCTCAACAATTTCGTAAGCCAGACGCACCAGCGTGCGCTCAATTTCCGAGGCTGACATCAGTTGTGCTTTTTGGCGTAGCGCCGTCTTGCGCGGAGAAATTTTCAGGTTCATGGTTGGAGGTGCCTCGCAGGTCTAATGTTTGCTTACAAATGAACTAACCACTTTAGTGGCAAGCTGGCATCTCTGCAAGGAGGACTGTTTAGTGGGCGGTTGGCTCCGCCGGAGTCAGGCCTTCGGCAGGGGCCTGGTGAAAAGCGTTGCAGCCTGGGTTCTGGACTGCCACAGTAAGGGTCAGAACACCAAGATCATTTTGCAGAGCCTGAAGGGTGATCTTCTCAGGTGCCGCCAATGCTCCTTCCGTCGGCAGAATTCCTATGCCTTGATTTCTCCCCCCAGCCTTGGCTCGATACAGTGCGGTGTCCGCCAGTTCGATGGTCTCTTCGACGCAGATGGCCTCGTACGCTCGCCGGCTCCACGGGAAAGGAGCCCATCCTACCGAGCAAGTCTTTCGTACCTGAACTCCGTGTCCCAGATCAAAAGGCTCCGACGCCATGATCTCCAGAATGCGCTCACAGAAGGCCGGAATTCCTGAGGGGTCCGCGGACCGCGACATGATCAGGAATTCTTCTCCTCCCCAGCGCACCAATACATCGGATTTGCGCACGACCCTGCCCAGGCGCTCCGCCACCAACTGCAGCAGGCGGTCGCCCGCGGGATGGCCATGTAGATCGTTGACTTCCTTGAAGAAGTCCATGTCGACCATGAGAAATATCAGGTCGCGATGATCCAGTTTTCGAATGTCGCTGCCGCGGGCCCGCTCGTAGTTTCGCAAAACTTGGCCCGCTTCTGCCGTCAAAATTTCTTCCAGATAGCGCCGGTTCCACACCCCTGTTAGCGGATCGGTGTAAGAGATCTCCTGAAGCTCAAGGTTCTTGCGCTGCAGCTCCAGGCTGTGCCAGCGGAGAGATTGTTCTTTACTCTCCAACTCGTCTTTCAGCTTGCACATCTCATCAAGATTGTTGCGCGACAAACGCAGCAAATGGAGCAATTCGCGGTCCATCCAATGCTGCTTCAGGAACACCAGTGTGCCCATCAAGACCATTGCGGCCGCTGTCAGCAGGAGCCTGTAGGAGCGCACTCGAGGCGGGGCATCTCCACCGAATTCCGCCCATGCCACCATAAGCGGCGTCGAAAATACCGCTAGCATCGCCAACCGCGCAGTCCAGATGCTATGAGCGCCCTGGGGCGCGCGGTCGGAGGTTTGCTCGTGCGAGAAGTCACGTGCCATGAAGCCGACTGCGGCAAACCACGCCATGCCGGCGACCAGGGGCACATCGAATAAACCACCTGTATAATACTGGTGAAAATCAATGGCTATGCCGCACAGAATCGAGCCGACACTGTAGAACACAGCAGCTTTCAGGAACTGCCCATAAATGCTGTGCCAGAAGCCTCGGCTGCGTTTCCAAACCAGTCCGATCCCTGCAATCAGAACAAACTGTTCGAAGGCGTAGAGCACATCAAAGCTGCGCCCATACACCGCTTCGTTCGGTGAAACATACTGCCACGGAATCACAATAAACAGATACAGGTAAAGCCACCACGTCAGCAGCAGAAAGAAATCTACCGATCCCACCCGAAGGGAGTGGCTGTTCCGCTGAATGTGCGGCTGCACCGCCAACGCCGCCATCATTGGAACCACGTGCAGGAACAGAACCACGTCCGCAACAAAAGGATTCGGCACCTCTTGACGGAGAAAGACTTCGAAGCAGGTCCATAGAACCTGGGCGCAAAGCCACATTCCGCAACCTAGCGCCAGGAGAGCCCAGAAGAGCTGCTCTTTCTTGTCGCGGCTTTTGATGTTGGAGAGGGTTGCCAGCGTTGCACACAACAGAAGAACACACTGTGTGAGGTCCCCGAAGGCAGTCAATCCGATGCTGCGCGAAGACCCTATAGACACGCCGACATGAACGCAGACCACTGCGCACACGATTCCCGTCCACTTGCTCGGTCGCCGCACGGAGATGAATCCCACTGGGAAAGTGTATGTTCGCACCGCCGCCCTGCAGACATTACGGAAGTAATCCCTTGGCGCTTGCACTGCGATAGCCGAATCGGGCAGAAACTGCTAGCCAAGCGCTGCCCTGAATCGCTTGGCAAACTGGAATACGTCCTGATAAGAGTTGTACAGAGGCACAGGCGCTACCCGGAAAGTATCGGGCTCTCTCCAATCTCCCACAATTCCTTCCGATGCGAGTTGCTCGCAGAGTGCGCGCCCATTCTGCCGGATTCGGATCGAGAGTTGGGCGCCACGCCGTTCCATTTCGTGCGGCGTAATGATCGAGAAGCTCGAAGAGCTGGCTCGATTCAGCAGGAACTCCAGGTAGCTTGTCAACGGAACGCTCTTCGCCCGCAAACGTTCCATTCCAGCTTCGTCGAAGATATCCATCGATGCGCGCAGCACAGCCAAGCTCATGATCGATGGATTGCTTAATTGCCAGCCCTCCGCACCGGTCATGGCTTGAAAGTTCGGCCCCATCTGAAAACGGGACCCCTCGTCATGCCCCCACCATCCTGCGAACCGTGGCAAACTCCGGGAACTGGCGTGCCGCTCATGAACAAAACAACCAGCAACACATCCCGGTCCGCCATTCAGATATTTGTAGCTGCACCACACCGCGAAGTCTGGACCCCACTCGTGCAGTCTCAAAATTAAGTTGCCCGCCGCATGCGCCAGATCAAAACCCACCGGGCATCCTTGCGCATGACAGGCGCGCGTAATTCCCGCCATGTCGAATGCTTGCCCCGTCCCGTAATTCACTCCGCCCAGCAAAATCAGCGCGATTTCATCTCCCGAACCGTCGATCACCGACTCGATTTGTTCATCGCGAAGGCAAGATTCGCCCGGCAGCGGAGTCAATTCGATCAGCGCAGTGGCCGGATCAAACCCATGAAATTGAATCTGGGATTTCACCGCATACTGATCGGAAGGGAACGCACCTCGCTCCACAAGAATTTTGTGCCGGCCCCGCGTAGGACGATAGAAAGACGCCATCATCAGGTGCAGATTCACGGTGAGCGAATTCATCACCACAACTTCGATGGGCTTTGCCCCTACCAGCGCTGCGGTCTGCTTCGTAAGCAGCTTGTGGTAAGGCATCCATGGATGCTTCGCCCGGAAATGCGCCTCCACGCCCAATTCCGCCCAGTCGTTAAGTTCCTGCTGAATATACGCAGCCGCAGTTTTGGGTTGCAGCCCGAGCGAGTGCCCACATAGATAGATGCAATCACTATCTGCATGTTTAGGAAATAAGAAACGCTCGCGGTAGTCCCGCAGCGCATCGCTTTCATCCATCGCGAGGGCAAAATCTTTGCCTGGTTGAAACTGGACATCGCTCACGCCGACAGCTCCAAAGGAGTGAGATCACGACGAATCAATTTGTCGGCCCGATTCCAGTCGAGGTCGTCCAGGCGAGCCATCCCCTCAGACAGTTCTGCCAGCATTCGGTCCTGAACAGCGCCGCGAGCCAAGGCTACAGAGTAAGGAATGCGATGAAACGTCACCATCGCATACTGGGAAACGAAAAATCGGGGATATTTCGCCCCCAGTGCCAGCTCGATTTTCTTTCGAAGCAGAAACCGTGAGTCTGCGACCCGATCACGCATCTCCACAAAATTTTCGATCGCCATGTCTGCGATCGCATCGGTATTGACCTTGCGCTCCTTCTCGAACGCTGCGCACACCTGCGGCCAGTCTGCGCCGTGCTGGTCGAGCAACTCGACCAGACAGCTACAATCTTCGAATCCGCAGTTGATGCCTTGCCCAAAGAAGGGAACGATGGCATGAGCAGCATCCCCCAGCAGCAGAGACATTCCTTGCACATGCCAGGGGGAGCACTTGATGGTAACCATTGCGCCCGTCGGATTCGCTGCGTAGTTGTCGGCCAGTTGCGGCATCAGCCTTAGGGCATCCGGAAATCGCTCCTCGAAAAAGCGAATTACATCTGCGGGGGTGCGGAGGCTGGCGAAACTATCGAGCCCCTCAAACGGCAGAAACAGTATGCAAGCGAAGGTGCCGTCGATATTGGGCAAGGCGATCAGCATGTGATTGCCCCGCGGCCAGATGTGAAGGGCGTTGGTCTCTAATCGATGCTCGCGGTCAGGCCCAGCCGGAATCGTCAACTCCTTATATCCGTAATCGAGATACTGTTGGGAAAAGTTGAAACGGCTGAGGTTGAGCATCTCGGCTCGGATGGCTGATGCGGAACCGTCGCAGCCAATCACAACACCGCTCTCTCGGCTCACATCTTCACCGGTGTTTTCATCGCGTAATCGTACCGCGCCGTTTTTCCGATCGTATCCCGTGCAGCGTTGGTTGAAGTAAATCGTCGCACCTTGTTCCTCGGCTGCATTCATGAGTGCGATGTTCAGTTCGGCCCGAGAAATGGAGTTGATGACCTCGGTTTCATTTTGCCCATAGGGCTGGAAGGTGAGCTCGCCGGAGACGGAATGCATCATTCGGCCCTTCATCGGGATAATAATGCTTCGCATCCGCTCCCATAGCCCGGCCTGCTGCAACGCGTAAATGCCGCGCGTCGAGAGCGCGAGATTGATCGAGCGTCCAGCACTCATGCGCACCCGCCGCATGTCTGGACGCCGCTCGTAGATTTCGACCGCGAATCCGCGTTGCCTTAGAAGAATGGCCAGAAGCGGACCATTCAAGCCGGCGCCGATCAGAGTCACTTTCTCAGGGGACGACTTCATACCAGACAAAACCACGAGATGTTCGAGGAACGGGTGATAGATGCGACCGCTTATTCCGTCAGCAATGTTCTCGCTTCCCACAATTCCGGGAAAAACTTCTTGTCGAGGGTCAGCTTCAAATAAGACACGCCCGTACTTCCCCCTGTGCCCATGCGGATGCCGATGATGCGCTCGACGAGTTGAATGTGGCGCAACCGCCAGCTCACCACCAGTTCGTCGAATTCTGTAAGGCGCTCACAGACGTCGATCCAGTCGCGGTAATGGTGCTCATCTTTATAGAGCGCGTGAACTGCCCGGGCGCGGGCTGCGAATCGCTCCCTATCGGTTGAGCCTTCGGGAGTGGGTGGCAGCTTGCCGATCGCTTGTAACGCCCCAAAGAATACATCGTGCAGCGAAGGCTCTTCCAGCCGGCGCTTCAGACTGGCGTAAGCTTCCGGCGTCGGTCGATGATAGCGAAGCATCTTCTCGTCCTTCAGCCCGCACAAAAACTCAATCTCGCGAAATTGCTCGGACTGAAATCCGCTGGCTGGCTCCAGCAGTCCACGAAAGGCAAGAAAATGCGTCGGCAGCATCGTTTCCAGAATTGTGAACTGCTCCACCAGTACGCGCGTGATCTCCGTACAGCGGCGCAGTAGCCGCGCTGCTTCGTAGACTTCGTCATGCGACTGCGGAGCCGCACCGGCTCTGCGTACATTAGCGACCACCGCATCGAGATCGTGCAGCAACTCCTTGAACCACAACTCGTAGGTCTGATGCACAACAATAAATAGCAACTCATCGTGATGGATGGGCGAAGACTGTGGCTTCTGCAGCTCCAGCAATTCCGGAACGTGCAGATACGAACTGTAAGTGAGTTGCCCGGGCTCTGACGCAAGCGGGGTGGAACCGACCACCGCGGCTGACCTTTCATCTTCCACCGCCGGCGATTCAGCTTCAATCTGCAGGAAGCGGATCGCGTTTCCGCTCAACAATTTAGCCTTGGTGAGCTGCGGAAAATTGCTTTCCCTGATGAGCGAGCCTACGTGTTCCTCGCCCAGGGGAAAGGGATAGTCCGAGCCGAGCATCACCTGATCCGCTCCCATCGTTCCTACCAGAAATTGCAGCGCGCGCTGGTCGAACACGGCCGAATCTGTATGGAAGCGGTTGAGATAATGGCTCGGCGGATATTGGCATTCACCCCGAGCGACCGGCTGATGATGCCACGCATTCTCCAGTCGTCCCAGCAGGAAAGCGAAACTTCCTCCTCCATGCGCGAGACAAATGCGGAGCGAACTTGGCAGCCGGTCGAGTGCTCCACTCAGAATCAGTGCCACCACCGAGAGTTGCGTCTCCGCCGGCATGCCCACCGTCCACGGCATCATGTACTTTGGCATCCGCTCCCGGCCAAACATTTCCCATGGATGGACCAGCACCGCCGCACCTTCATCCGCACAGTGGTGCAAGAACGTAACCACTCCGGGATCGTCGAGATTCTTGTTTCCAACGTGATTACCGATCTGCACGCCTAAATGTCCGGCCCGCAGGCACCGGCTTAGCTCCTTACAAGCAAGGCCTACATCCTGCAGCGGCACCTGGCAAAATGATTTCAGCCTGCCTTTTCCCCGGCTGCAAAGCTCAAGCGCCGCATCGTTAAATAGTTGCGCACAGTCCAGCGCATATTCCACAGGACGCTCATAAGCAAACAGGACGGGAGTGGCGGAGATAATCTGCAGGTCGACACCATCGCGGTCCATCTCCCGCAGCCGAACCTCCGGGTCCCAACACGCCGAATCAATGTGGCGGAAGAAGCGATCTCCAACCATAATGTCCGCTTTCCCCGGCTCCGTGTGTTTGATCCAAGGCCAGTCCGGCGTGCCGTAACGGGCCGCCAGGTCAGGCCATGAGCTGGGGAAGAAGTGGTTATGAATGTCGATCACTCGCATGTTTTACTTGCCCGGATGAATCGTGCCGCACTGCTTGCATTTGCGCTGGCCCTCGTCGCTATAGAACCGTTCAAATAGAGGCGGCAAATCCTTGACGATGCTCTTCAGCTTTACTTCTGCTCGATAAATCAATTGGTGGCAGTTCGGGCAGTACCATTCGAATGCGTCCAGTGCGCCCTCCGGCCGCGGTACCTCAATCACTACCCCGATCGTTTCAGCGGGCCTCTGCGGCGAATGGCGCAGGTGCTTGGGTAGAAGAAATATTTCGCCTTCCTTGACCGGGATTTCGAGCGGCGGTCTTCCCGGACTCTCCATGATGCGGAGAACGATGTTGCCCTTGAGCTGGTAAAAGAATTCCTCCGTTGGATCGTCGTGATAGTCGCGCCTCTGATTTGGCCCGCCCACAACGGTCACCATCATTTCGCCGTCCTCCCAAACTTGCGCGTTCCCGACGGGAGGCTTGAGCTTCTCTTTGTTCTCCTCGATCCAAGACTGAAAGTTGAAAGCCTTCAAATTTTTTATCGACGCCATCATCTCTCCTATGGCTGCGGCTTGTACGCCATGGCCCTGATCTCGATCAGCAAATGCGGATGCGGCAACTGATGCACGGCCACGGTGGTTCTTGCCGGACCATCATCTCCGAAGAATTCGCCGTACACCTCGTTGTAGCCGGCGAAGTCATTCATGTTCACGAGATATGTGAAAATTTCTACCACATCATGCATGCCGGCTCCCGCACTCTGCAAAATGTCACGAACGTTTTCCAGCACCGCGCGGGTTTGCTCGCGGATGTCGAGCTGAGTGGCGCCCAGCGGATCGACTTCCGCTCCGACGATCGTGTTATCGGCACGGCGCGCACTGGTGCCGGACACAAACAAGAAATCACCGCCCCGCTTGAGGTGCGGATATTTCCCGCGCGGGGTCGCTTTTCCTGCGACGACTTTGCTCTCCGTCCTGCTCATTTTTGCGTTTAGCCCCTCGCCCTGTTTGCGTGTCTTCTGTAGTTGCTCCACTCAGAGGCGAATGCATATATTATTCAGCTCGGAGTAAAAATTCAGGGAATGCATTCCGCCTTCCCGGCCGATGCCAGAAAGCCCCGCACCGCCAAACGGCGTTCGCAGATCGCGCAAGAACCAGCAGTTGACCCACGTGATGCCCACATTCATCTGTTGAGCCACCCGATGGCCGCGCTTCAAATCGCTGGTCCAGATCGACGCCGCCAGCCCATACTTCGTGTCGTTCGCCATGGCTACCGCTTCCTCTTCCGAATCAAACGGCGCAACATGACACACCGGACCAAAGATTTCCTCCTTGACGCAACGTGTCGTCTCCGGCAACCCAGTATAGATGGTTGGTTGCACGTAGAAACCATGGTCTCGACCATCGCCAAATGTCGGAACCCCTCCCCCAGTTACGATAGTCGCTCCTTCTTGGCGTGCCAGCCGGAAGTAGGAAAGAACCTTTTCGCGATGCTGTGCGGAAATCAGCGGACCCAAGTTCGTATTCTCATCTCGAGGCCAGCCCGAATGCAGCCCTTCCGCTTTCTCCTTCAAGGCTTCAACCAACGCGCCGAAAAGTTTTCTTTCCACATAAACGCGCTCGGCGCACAGGCAAACCTGCCCGGTATTAAGAAATACTGCATCCGTTAATCCGCTTACCACTTCATCAAAATTGCAATCTGCGAATACGAGTGCCGCATTTTTGCCGCCCAGCTCAAAAGAAACCGGCTTCACCGTGGACGCTACCGCTTTCAGGATGGCCTCTCCGGTTCTGGATTCGCCGGTGAACGTGATCGCGTCCACGCCAGAATGTTGCGTCAGAAATTCCCCCGCGGATCCAGGGCCGAACCCGTGCGCCACGTTGTAGACGCCGTTCGGAATCTCCGCGTCCTGCATCGCCTCCGCCAGGAGCGTTGCCGTCGCCGGAGTTTCCTCCGAAGGTTTAACGACAACCGTGTTGCCGCAGGCCAGAGCGGGCGCGACTTTCCAGGTGAGCAGGAGCAGCGGTAAATTCCAGGGTGTGATTACGCCGACAACGCCCAGCGGCTTGCGCACCACGTAGTTCAAAGCCGTGGCCCCATCCGGCGTTTCCGTCTGGAACGATTCGAGTCCGGCCATCTTCACCAAGTCGGCAAAGACGCGGAAATTCGCCGCCGCGCGCGGGACATCGAGCTTAGCGGCCTGGGAGACTGGCTTGCCCGTATCGTCGACTTCTGCCCGAACGAAGCCATCGAATCGCTTCTCGATCGCGTCTGCAACCTTGTGCAATCGTGCCGCCCGCCCGCGGGTTCCGAGTCGTCCCCATTCCCCGCGCAAGGCCCGCCGAGCGGCGTCGACCGCCTCGTCCACCTGACCTTTGTCGGCCGCGGTCACTTGCGCAATCACCGTCCCGTCCGCGGGATTCACATCCGCGAACTCCTGCTTCCCAGGCACGAAACGGCCGTCGATGTAATTCTGGATTAATTTCACGAGATCCCCAGGCGGGTCTTGAGAATCGTAGCAGCCGGGCAGGAAACGAGGCAATCGCGGCGTCGATTAATTCTGCCGTTCTTCCAGGTAGCGCCGCAACGCATCCCGCCAGGAAGGCATTTCAATTCCGAGTTGCCGCAAGCGCGCGGGTGACAGCACGGAATACGATGGTCGAGGCGCCGGCCGCGCCATCTGTGCGCTGCTCACCGGCCGCACGGTTGTCGGGAGTCCAGCGCCCCGCACGATCTCCTGCGCAAACTCAAACCAGGTGCAATCGCCTGCGTTGGTAACGTGCACAATTCCGCCTGCGTTCTGCCGGCACAATTGTGGGATCGCCCGCGCAAGGTCCACCCCGTAGGTCGGACATCCACGCTGGTCGTTGACGACCTCCAGTGCGGGACGGTTCGCCGCCAGTTGCAAAATCGTATCAGGGAAACATTTACCGCCCACTCCAAACAGCCATGACGTTCTCACGATGCAGCAATCCGGCATCAAGTCGAGGAGTTTGAGTTCTGCCTCGGCCTTGGTTCGTCCGTAAACGCTCTGTGGGTTGCGAGCCTCGTCAATCTCATAGGGGGTGCTCTTCTTCCCATAAAATACGTAATCGGAACTCAAGAAGAGAAGCCTCGCCCCAACTTCCTTCGCCGCCGCAGCCACATTTATTGCACCATCACGGTTTACCGCAAACGCCAGATCCTGATTGCCCTCACAGCCGTCCACATCCGTGTAGGCCGCGGCCAGTACGATCCAGTCGGGATGTGTTTCGCGAACCACTCGCCGCACACAATCCGCGTCGCGGATATCGGCATCGTGCGAACGGAATCCGGTCACCGCATCTCCACTCCATTCGTGCATGAGAGCTTTGCCGAGGAGGCCGGAAGAACCAAAGATGGTCACTCGCATGGGGATCTAGTAGAAAGTCTCGGCGTCGGCGAAAGCCGCGCCCCGCTGGTCTTTTGCTGACACGATCGGCTCGCCGTTCAGCTCCCAATTGATCTTCAGTTGGGAATCATTCCAGGTAAGGGTGCGCTCATACTCGGGTGCGTAAAAATCGGTTGCCTTGTAGAGCACGTGAGCCTTCTCTGAAAGCACGCGGAACCCGTGCGCGAAGCCCGCCGGGATCCACAGCATGTGCTGGTTCTCTCCCGACAGCCGTACCGCTTCCCATCGCCCAAAGGTCGCAGAGCTTCGGCGCAGGTCGACGGCAACGTCCAGAATCTCTCCCTCCGCCACCCGTACAAGCTTTCCCTGAGGATGCTTCACCTGATAATGCAGACCCCGCAAAACATTGCGGAAAGAGCAGGAGTGATTGTCCTGCACAAAAGTCTCGACGATACCTGCATCCGCCAAGCCTTTCTGGTTGTAGCTCTCGAGGAAATACCCACGCTCATCCCGAAACACTCGGGGTTCAAGAACGAATACCTCCGGCAGGGAAGTCGGGATTTTCTTGATTGTATTTATTGTAGCGCGAGCGATTTCAACTCTACTCATCAGAATACTTTCTCCCGCAAGAGTTGCAGCAGATAGGCGCCGTAACTGTTTTTCTTCATCGAATTACCAATCTTCTCCACCTGCTCCGCCGTAATGTAACCTGAGCGGAGCGCGATCTCTTCGGGGCAGGCCACCATCAGCCCCTGTCGCTTTTCGATCGCCTGAATGTAGAGCGACGCATCCATCAGCGATTCATGCGTTCCGGTATCCAGCCACGCCATCCCGCGGCCCATGACCACAACCTCCAGCTCGCCGCGCTCCAGGTAAACCTTATTCACGTCGGTGATCTCGAGTTCGCCCCGCGCACTGGGCCTTAATGACTTCGCGATCTTTACCACTTGGTGATCGTAAAAATAAAGTCCAGTTACCGCGTAACGCGATTTCGGCAGCCGAGGCTTTTCCTCGATGCTCAGAGCCTTTCCCGAGTGGTCAAACTCCACCACCCCGTATCGTTCCGGATCATGCACGGGATAGGCAAACACTCGTGCGCCTCTGGTTTTGGTGGCGGCTTCTCGCAGGTCTTTCGCCAGGTCGTGCCCATAAAAAATGTTGTCACCCAGCACCAGGGCGCAAGCGCTCTCCCCCAAGAAACTCTCGCCTAACAAGAAAGCCTGCGCGATTCCTTCCGGCTTCGGCTGCACTTTGTATTGCAGGTGAATCCCAAACTGGCTACCGTCTCCCAGCAGCGCCTGAAACTTGGGTACATCCTCCGGAGTCGTAATCAGAAGAATCTCGCGGATGCCCGCCAGCATTAGCGTGCACAGCGGGTAATAGATCATCGGCTTGTTGTAAACCGGGAGGAGGCTCTTCCCGATCGCGTGGGTCACAGGATACAAACGGGTTCCCGACCCCCCGGCCAGAATGATTCCTTTATAGCTTGCGCTGTTTAATTTTGGCATTTTGAGAATTGCTTTGTGGGTCCACGCTCAAGAATATTGAGTTTCAATCCACTTGCGATAACTACCGGTGGTCACACCCCGCACCCATTCTTCGTTCTCCAAATACCACCGCACGGTTTTGCGAATTCCACTCTCAAAGGTTTCCCGCGGCCGCCAGCCGAGCTCTCGCTCAATTTTACGTGCATCCATTGCGTAACGCCGGTCATGTCCGGGACGATCCTTCACAAACGTGATGAGACTGCGGCGCGGCGCTCCACGGCTCCCCGCCATCTCATCCACCATGTCGCAAATGATTTCGACGATCTCGAGGTTGGGTTTCTCGTTGCAACCGCCGATGTTATAGGTCTGGCCCACCCGGCCTTGCTTCAGCACGGTCGCAATCGCCTCGCAGTGATCCTCCACGTAGAGCCAGTCACGAACGTTTTGTCCATCCCCATACACCGGCAGAGGCTTGCCGTTGAGCGCGTTGAGGATTACCAACGGTATCAATTTTTCCGGAAATTGAAAGCTGCCATAATTGTTGGAACAGTTCGTAGTCAGCGTCGGTAAACCGTAAGTGTGGTGGTAGGCGCGCACAAAATGGTCCGACGCCGCCTTTGACGCGGCGTACGGACTATTCGGAGCATACGGAGTGGTCTCGGAAAAAGGCTCATCCTTGGGCCCCAGCGAGCCGTAGACTTCGTCGGTGGAAACGTGAAGAAAACGAAAATTCGCACGATGTTGCGCGTCCAGCCTTCTCCAGTACGCCTGCACCTCTTCGAGCAGCGCAAAGGTTCCGTCGACATTGGTGCGGAGGAATGCATCCGGTCCCAGTATCGAGCGGTCAACGTGGCTCTCAGCCGCAAAATGCACGATGGCGTGGGGCTGGCGACGATCGAATAGGCTGCGCATCAAGGTGCGGTCCGCAATATCGCCCTCTACAAACTCGTATCGCGGGTCATTCGCAATGGTCGCAAGATTGCGAAGGTTGCCGGCATAGGTGAGTTTGTCCAGGTTCACCACCGAGTCCGATTCGCGCGCCAGACAGCGCAAAATGAAGTTGGATCCGATAAAACCCGCTCCGCCGGTGACGAGGATCGTGTTATCCATGGTGGACAATGTTGCGTAATTGATTGGCCGGCCGCGCGTCTTCAAGTGTCCGCGGGAAAGCGACTTGTTATTGTAAACAAAAAGGACGGGAATGATCCCGTGTTGATGCTCACGCACACTCGATTGCCGTTAATTATGGCGTGTCGCCTGGCGGCGATATTCCAAATGCCTCGCTCCGCACCCAGCAACGCAAAGGACAGAACATCTACGTCGGACGGCAAGACCAACCCCATGGCGGGAACGAGACTCCCTTTGCACTCCCAGATTTTCCGCCGCACCTCGGCTCGTGTTCCCGATTTGAATATGGTCCCGAAATTTTCGGGACCTCCGTCCTAGCGTAGGTGACGACCGGGGCTCACACTGTTTCTTCATCATCGAAGCATTTCAGGGCCCCGCTGCTAGTTCAACCTCAGTTCCCCCTGCACTAGCCGTCTCCCTGTTGGTAGCCGATTCGAACCGTACGCCGTCCCACCTGCTGAGGAGCGCATTGCGCAGGCGCCCCCGAGTTCCAGGTTCTCACCGGCCCGCTCGATACTGCAGGCAGTCGCCCGCGCTGCGGTCCGAGTGCTCCTTGTTTCTCTCAACCATTCCATCGAAACCGCCCGCCAGATGGCGGCCATGCGACGGATTCACCTTTCTTATCAGGCCATCGCCCAAGTTGTTTTGGTCGAGTCTTACGACCGCGAATTCGTGGTCAGCGCCTTCCGCTCGGGTGCCCGCAGAATCCTTCTGCCTGGCGAATACTCAGTTCCGCGTGCTTGGCCGCTGCATTCAAAGCGTCGCGGAGGGTCAAGTATGGGCCAACACCGAACAGATGAAACTCCTGCTCGAACCGCTCTCAGAGGTTCCTTCGTTCGGGCCTTCAACTCCGGCGGTTGGGGACTGCTCACGCCGCGCGAAGAACCAGTCGTGGCTCTCGCGGCCCAGGGCTTAAGCAATCGCGACACAGCTCAGGAGTTGAACCTCAGCGAGCACCCCGTCAAGAAGTACCTGCTTCGTATCTTAGACAAGCTGGGCATCTCGTCCCGCGCCGAACTGGTCCTCTGTGCTGTGCACCACCGCGATCCCCGCCCGGCGGAGTGGCCTGCCGGCATCCGCCGGCCCGCGCCCGTTCCCGACGCCTAAACAAGTATTGGGCAGCCCATGCCCTAGGGGTCAATTTGAAAAACTTCCCCAACGACCTGTATAAATCTGAGGACGAAACTTCGTGCCTGAAACCGCGTCCAACCCAAATCCCGATCCTCGGCGCCGCCCGACCCTCGTCTCGGCCGGCTTGCTTCTCGCGGCTCTCGCACTCGTCGTCATCTATACGAGTCACAAAGCGTTTGTGAGTCCCTTGGCCTTGCTCGTGGTGGCCGCCATCGGCTTTGCCGCGCTGCTTCTGCAACTTCGCCTCCGCCCCGATATTTCAGCCATACGAGGTCCGCTCTGGCTCAACGGGACGGGCGTAGTTTTTGCCCTGGCAGCGGTGATCGCCGACTTTCTTCACCTCAACTCGGCACTGATGTTGATTGCGGCGCTGGCGGCTGTCGTGTTTTTTGCCTTGAGCGGCATCATCGTCCTCAGCGCCCTGCGCAAACGCCGCGTCTGAGGAGCGCCTTCGGGCTTGCGATTTTGGATAGTGCACGACACCGCAGCCCGGAAGCCGAAATCCGGAAGCCGCCTCTATGGCTTGAATTCCACCGCCACCGTCGTCTCCGCCACCAACGGTTCGCCGTCCACGCGGTAAGGCTCGAATCGCCACCATCGCAGCGCCTCTGTGGCGGATTGCGCCAGAATCTCAGGTCCGTTCAGGGCGCGCACCTCCACCACCCGGCCATCGCGTCCCACGATGACATCCAGCACGATCACTCCTTGCAACTTGCCCGGACGCGCGGCCGCGGGATAATCGGGATCCACGCGATGGGTCACGAGCTTTTCCATCACCTCGGCGGGTACGCGCGCTTGAGGCTGGGCCACCGTTTCATTGGTTCGAAGGTCGGACTCCAGGTCTTCCCATCCACGATTCCAGCGCCACCACAGAACGGCTACGAGGATCACTATCGATCCAAGCAAGAAGACCCATCCCCGCCCGAACCGCCGGCCTGTAGGAGGCCCGGCGCCACCCGATCCCCCACTTTCGGAGCCTTTCCGCGCTGCGCCCAGAGGCTTCGTGCTCGCCTCGGTCTCCGGCTCCGCTTTCATTTCCGCGGTCCACCTGCGGATTTCCGCCTGTTGCGCCGCGGAAAGCCCGACAAACTCCATCCCGCAGCGTAGCTTGTCGTGATACCGCACCCGCGCCCGGGTGCGTAGCGGAGTCGCTGCCTGCGGCAGGTGTATCTCGATGCCCACCGATTCCCCCGGCCTCAATTCTGCCGCGAGCACGGCAGCCACTCCGCGAGAGCTCAAATTCTCTGATCGCCCGGGCACGGTATCCGGGACGCCCGAACGCAGCACCGTTACATCCATCGGCGCCTGCACGCAGTAGCGCAATCCTCGCCGCTGCGAAGGCTGATCCGAAGCTTGCGCCTGTGCGCCTGCTACCATTTTGATGTCCCTGCTCGGCGGAACCACCGCGAACCTGCAACTTCACCACAGAGTCACAGAGAAGAACAGAAGAAGCTTTTCTCTGTGGCCCTGTGGTGGAAGCACTTTCTGTTGCGAGACTAAGGTCGGTGCCGCAGTTCGACAATCTCACTCCCCTGGGCCACGAGCACCACGCTAGCCATGCCGATGAACAGTCCATGCTCCACAATTCCCGGCATGTCGCTCAGCCTCCGGGCCAGCCCCTCGGCATCCTGAATCTCTCCAAAGCGGCAATCCAGGATGTGATTGTTTTCGTCGGTTAAGAACGGATTTCCGCCAGAGTCCCGTCGCAACTCGACCGCGGCGCCCAGGGCCTGAATCCTTTTCGCCACCAGCGCCTGCGCGAACTTGATCACTTCCACCGGCAGCGGAAACTTTCCCAGCACCGGAACTCTCTTGGTCGCGTCGACAACAATCACCAACTGCTTGCTCGCCGAGGCCACAATTTTTTCCCGCAGCAGCGCCCCGCCCCCACCCTTGATCAAACGCAGTTCAGGATCAACCTCGTCCGCGCCGTCCACGGTCACATCGATTTGCTGACACTCATCGAGCGTAGTCAGCGGAATCCCCAGGCTGGTTGCCTGCTCCCGCGAGCGATCGGAGGTGGGAATACCGCGAACCCGTAGCCCCTTCTTTACCTGCTCGCCGAGCAGTTGAATAAAGTGCGCCGCCGTCGATCCCGTACCCAGACCGAGCACTTGACCGTCTTTGACGAATCCCAAGCTGGCCCGGGAGGCCGCTTCTTTTTCCAAGTCGTTGGCCATAAATTTCTGTGCCGCCACCAGCGACGATGTCGTACTAATCCAAGCTCTTCCCCACGTAAACTAGATATCCTGCTAGCGCCAGCCCGAACAGTACAGTCAGAATGGTCACCAGATCAACAATAAATCCTGCCGGCTCGAACTTTCCTTCATCGAGTTGCGCTCGCGTCTTGCGATAGCGGACGAGACCCGCAACCACCATCACCACGCCCGCGACCATCGCAGTCAAGCCCATCCACACCGAGAACCCAGTCGTTCCGGATTCGTGACCTTGAAGTGCCGTTAACTGCCGCAACGCCACCGCGAACCGGCCGATCGCGAATCCGAACACCACAATCGCCACGCTGGTCCGCACCCACGCCAAAAACGTGCGTTCGTTGGCTAAGTGATCGCGCGCTCGATTGGAATTTTCCACTTGGCTTCCGAATGACGAAGAGATCACCACAGCATTGACGCCGCGCCTCGTATTATTCCACAGCCTTTGCCACCAGTGCTCCGACTCCCGCTATATTCCTCACCAACTCCTCAGGCACGCCGTGCCGTTTTTGCAGATACTCCGGAGTGTTGTAGGAAATCCAGACCTTGCCACTCTCATCTTCTGCTACCAGGGTCTTCAGCGGCAGGTCAATCGCGATGGTGGGCGCAGCCACCATCACCGGTGTCCCGCCTTTCGGGCTGCCGAAAATCAGCAATTTCGTCGGCCGCATCTTCATTCCAACCCTCGCCGCCTCGCCGCTATGATCAACCACCGCGAACACCCGCAATCCGCGCTCGGCGAAAATGGATTCGAGGCGTTCGACAGTCTCCTCCACCGTTCGCCGGCTTGCTACCTGCGTCAGTCCATTTCCTTCCATAACCTCACTCCTTCCAAGCTTGTCATCCTGAGCGGAGATGGCGCTTCGCGAACACGAGGCACTGAACCCTACGGCCGGGCCCATTCGACCCTTGTCACTGCGCAGCAATCATCTTCCCCAGGATTTCTTTCATTATCTTTGCCGCCACCGTTGCCGTCATTCCCGACACATCCTGCTCGGGATTGAACTCCACGAGATCCACCCCCACGATCGTTCCCTCAACTGCGTGCAAATGCGCAATCGCCTCCCGCACCGTCATTCCGCCGGGCTCGCGATGCGAAATCCCGGGTGCAAACGCCGGATCGAGCACGTCCATGTCGAAGGAAATGTACACCGGTCCACGCGTCCGGAGCCGATCGCACGCCGGCAGCGACCGCATCTCGATCACCTCCACGCCAAACTTCTCTGCCTGCTCCCGCTGATGCCCGACCATCGTGCGAATCCCAACCTGCACCAGTCGCTTCGCTAGCCTTTCCTCCATAATTCGTGCGAAGGGGCAAGCATGCGACACTCGGCTGCCCTCGAACTCGTCATACAAATCCGGATGCGCGTCAAAATGAATGATGGTCAGCTCGGGGTAGTGTCGCGCAAAAGCCTTAAGGATGGGATACGTAACCGAGTGATCTCCGCCCAGCAATACCGGATGTTCTCCCCTCTCCAGCAACTCGCCAATCGCCCGCTCAATCTCTAAAAGATCATCGGCAACTTTCTCCCGCGAATTGCTCAGCCGCAAATCGCCCGCGTCCGCAAAAGCACCGGCAGCGCCCACATCTAGGCCTAACTCCGACCATTGATTCGAAGCACCCGAGCGCCATGCCTCGCGGATCCTTCCCGGTGCGCTCGCGGGCCCGCGCAAGTACGACGAGTTCACGTCCAGAGGTATTCCAAGAAGAGTTGGCATCTGCCCGCGTCGCTCCCCTACCGACGGATTCATGCAGTCTACAGGGTCGGTACCCTTCCAAACCTTCTACTGGAACTACAGTAGAAAGTTTGGCACCCTGTGAAAATTTATTAACCTGCCATTTACCTCCAGCCCGCAGGTAGAGACTTTCGTCCCATTTTTATGAGATTCCTGGTTTGATGACGGATGCATTTGTGGATTTCTTTTCATTTGGAATTCACATTAGCCTGCCCGCGTCCCGACTACCTTCACAGTGTTGTTCCCTGCAACAAAATCCAGGAGGAAATTCATGTCGTCGTCCAGTTTTCTGGCGCAAGCCAGACAGCACGTCGCGGTTGGCACCAGCCTGTTTGCCCTGATTGTCAACCTGGGGGCACCGGCCCCGGTCGCCGCTCAAACTTCCACCGCCTCGCCCATCCAGCACGTCATCGTGATCATCGGTGAAAACCGCAGTTTCGACCACGTTTACGCAACCTACGTGCCCAAGAAGGGACAGACGATCTCGAACCTGCTCTCAAAGGGCATTGTCACCGCGAGCGGCCAATCTGGCCCCAATTTCGCGCTGGCCACGCAATTCAGTGCCACGAACAAAACCACCTTTGAAATTAGTCCCACGCCTAAAACGAAGTACGCGCTCTTGCCGCCGCCAAAAACACAGGGTGCACCGACGGCAGCGAGCGACACAGCCGGGTATGCTCCCTTTACAACCCTGGCCGTGGCGTTATTGGCCGAACCTGACCTATTCGGCAAGTACAACCACTATCTATTGACGGGCGCCACCGGCCTCCCGTTCGGAGTTGTCGATACCCGCGTCAACAATGTCAACAAGCTCGCAGCGGGACCATTCCAGATCACGCCCGGAGCTCCCTATGACTCTTACACCGGCAGCCCGGTTCACCGCTTTTACCAGATGTGGCAGCAGACCGACTGCTCCACCAAACGCGGAACTTCCGCCAACCCCAGCGGCTGCGCCGCCGACCTGTTTTCCTGGATCGAAGTCTCGAACGGCACTGGGGGCAACGGGGAAAAGCTGCCAAAGCCTCTTAACACCGGTGAGGGCTCCGACGCGCTCGGCTTCTACAACGTCCAGCAGGGGGATGCTCCCTACTTTAAGTTTCTCGCCGACCATTACACGGTGAGCGACAATATGCACCAATCTGTAATGGGCGGCACGGGCGCCAACCACATCATGTTCGGTTACGCCGACGCCCTGTACTATAGTGACGGCAAGGGTCACATTGCGACCCCTCCCGCCGAGCAGATTGAGAATCCCAACCCGCAGCCCGACACCAACAATTGGTATGACCAGGACGGATATTCCGGCGGCAGCTATACCAACTGCTCCGACCTAACCGCGCCTGCGGTTTCGGCCATCTCCAATCTTCTGGACTCTCTCAACGTCGATCGACGTTGCACTCCTGGCGCCTACTACCTGCTGAACAACTACAATCCCGGATTTGTAGGCAACGGGACCACGCCCTCGCAATACCTGGGACCATTCACGCTGCCTCCGACCTCGCAGCCGCACATCGGCGACCTCCTTTCTAAGGCGGGCGTTTCCTACACCTACTTCGGAGAGGGCTGGGACCTCTATGTGGATGATCCGGCGGGAACCAACCCCTACGATCAATACTGCAACATCTGCAACCCATTCCAATACGCCAGCGATATCATGACCCACCCGCTCCAGATCGCCGCTCATATTGCGGACACCACCGCACTGTATGAGGACATCGACACGGGTAATCTGCCTGCAGTTTCTATCGTGAAGCCCAGTGGTAATCTGGACGGTCACCCGGCCTCATCGAAACTCGATCTGTTCGAGGGCTTCGTGAACCGGATCGTCAACCAGGTGCAGGCCTCTTCGTCGTGGTCGACCACGGCCATCTTCATCACCTTTGACGAAGGCGGCGGTTACTATGATTCCGGTTACATTCAGCCGGTCGACTACTTCGGCGATGGCACCCGCATCCCGCTGCTCATCGTTTCGCCCTACTCCACCGGAGGAGTCGTGAACCACAGCTATGCCGATCACGTCTCCATCATCAAATTCATCGAGCGCAACTGGGGTCTGGGTAGGATCTCGGCCACGAGCCGCGACAACTTCCCCAACCCCCTTACGGCCGAAGGCAATCCCTACGTACCGACAAACAGTCCCGCGCTCGATGACCTGTTCGACGCGTTCGACTTCAGGAGTGCGAACTAGCTCGCTGCTTCACAGTTCACTCTCAGCCGGGCCGGAGCGCAAGCGCTCTTGGCCCGGCGGTCAGCTTGGGGCCTCGTAACCGGCAAACGGTTATTCCGGGCCCCACGAAATTAACAATTCTGTAACAGGGTTGCTGTATTTTTGTCGTCAGTTTGCCGGCGCGCTTGGTTGTTTCGGGTTGCAGATCTCAGTTGGGAGTCGGTCGTGACTACTCGTATTTTTGCCGTCAGTTTTTTCGCGTTACTCTGTGCAGTCATGGCCTCGCCGTTCGCGGTCGCCCAGGCGAGGGACAATTCCTCGGACAGTCCCTCGGCAGCAGCTGTACCGAGCAAGCCCGCGGATGTTTCCGGCAAGTGGCAGGTCCTTTGGACGGGCCGTCTGGGCACGGAAGAGGGTGTGCTGCAGCTGCAACAGGATGGTGCAAAACTCACGGGAGCCTTCCAGGATGTGCACGGCCTCTCCTCTGTGTCGGGGACCGTCGTTGAAAACCGACTTTCTTTCTCCGTCCAATTTCAGGGCCAGCGACCCTTCACCATTCGCTTTGATGGGACTGTGGACAAGGCCACAAATGGCGTCGAGCTCCAGGGTACATCTCAGGCGGTCGGGGTAAGCGGCGGTGTGTTCCTCGGCCATGCGGGAGAAATTGTCCACGCAGAGCATCCCTGGACAGCAAAGCGAGTTGCGCATCGGCCGGCCCAATCCAGCGAACCAGGCTCCAACTCGAACCCTCCGGCCAGGAATTGACCAGCAACTCCTCGGTTTTTCATGGTCAAGTGGTGAGGATCAATAGGCGCGACTTATTGCGAATGGGCCTGTGCGCGAGCGCCGGACTCTTGTCCAGGCTCGGCATTTTAACCTGATTTTCACATTCGGCCGGGTTCGCGGCGTGAAATCATTAACCGTCAAAGCAGGGTGAAACCCCACCACCTCAATCTAAGAAACCACCATTCTCTGGAGAATTTATTTGGCCTTAAGTAGACGTGACTTGCTGCGAATGGGTTTGTACTCTGGCGCAAGTCTCCTTGCCGTTCCACCCCGGGTGTTGGCGCAACAAGCGGCCAGCGGTGCTGGCATGAGTCCCGCCATGAACATGGCGCACAATGCCCCGCATCCGGGCGTAGGTCCTGACTTCCACGAAGCTCAGCCAGCTGGACTTTTGGCCAGTTACGTCACTCCCTTGTCGATCCCGCCCGTTATCCGCCCGCAGTCTGCCGCGCCCATCCCGATTCGCATGGTCCCGTTCCGTCATCAGACCCATCGTGACCTTCCGCCGGCCACTATGTGGGGCTATAACGGCCTGTGGCCCGGCCCAACCTTCGAAGTGCGAAAAGGCCAGCCTCTGTCGGTAAAATGGTTGAACCAGCTGCCCAGCAAACACTTCCTCCCGGTCGATTACACTATCCACGGCTCGGAGGAAAGCGTTCCTCAAGTCCGCACCGTCACCCACGTTCACGGTGCTCAGACACTGCCGGAAAGCGACGGCTATCCCGACTCCTGGTTCACCTCCGACGGCAAAGTGGGTGCCGTGCGGGGCGCCAATCCCACGCGTCACCCGAACCAGCAATCTGCCACGATGCTCTGGTATCACGATCACGCGCTCGGTATTACTCGTCTCAATGTCTACGCTGGATTGGCCGGTTTCTACCTGATTCGCGACGATGAAGAAGACGCTCTCAACTTACCCAGCGGTGCCTACGAAATTCCGCTGATGATTCAGGACCGTAGTTTCGGCGTCGATGGCTCATTGCTTTATCCCCCGGCCAAGGACGGCACCCATCCCATGTGGATACAGGAATTTTTCGGCGACACAATCTGCGTGAACGGCAAGGCCGCTCCATTTCTCGAAGTCGAGCCGCGCAAATATCGCTTTCGCCTGGTGAACGGTTCGAACTCCCGCTTCTATCACCTGACGCTCGTCCCTGCCGATGCCGCCGGCAAGCCAAATGGCAGGCCCGTGGAGGCGCCGCCCTTTCGCCAGATTGGCACCGATGGCGGCCTTTTACCCAGGCCACTAAGCCTGCATTACCTGATCGTTTCACCGGGCGAACGCTTCGACCTCATCCTCGATTTCTCCGAGCACAAAGGAGAAAACCTGGCCTTCATCAATGACGCGCCCGCTCCTTACGCGCGCGGCGGCCAGATCGTGCCTTCCGAGGTCATGCTCTTCAAGGTGACCAAGCCGCTCTCCGGCAAAGACACCAGCTCGCTCCCGGATACACTCGTCCCCTGGTCTCCGCTCGATCCCTCTCACGCCGTCCGCGAAAGGATTCTGGCTCTCACGGAGATGGATCGCCCCTCCGACGGTTACACCATGATCGGACTCTTGGGCCAAAAGCATTGGGACGATCCCATTACAGAAGATCCGAAAGCTGGCTCCATGGAAGTTTGGTCTTTCGCGAACGCCACCGGTGATGTGCATCCCATGCACATTCATCTGGTGCAGTTTCAGGTCCTGAACCGCCAAACCTTTGACGTGAAGACTTACATGCAAACCGGCAAGCTGGTCTTCACTGGCATTCCCATGGCTCCGGAATCGAACGAGTATCCCGCCTGGAAAGACACGATCAAGACCTATTCTGGCTACATCACTCGTGTGATTGCGCGCTTTGATTTACCCCTGGGCACCCAGGCCAATCCCGGCGACGAGTTCCGCTACGTCTGGCATTGCCACGTCCTCGAACACGAAGACAACGAAATGATGCGTCCCTACAAAGTCGTGGTTTAAAAGTGCGTGGTCATCCTGAGCGGAACGACAGCTTCGCGCGGCGAAGCCGTCCCGTAGTCGAAAGGTCTAAGCACGCTGACGCGCCGTTCGTGTCTCAACGCGCTCTACCCTGTGTTCCACGGTGTCCCCTGTGGGTAAGGCTCTGCTTGCCCGAATCCCCCGCATCGCCCCGCGCGAATGCCGTCAGCGCCGTGAATGCCGGCACTTCAGCGCCCGTAAGCCTCTCTCCATGAGGCTGGGCTCTTGCCCCGGTGGTCCCCCTTTTCGGCCCACGAACCAGTTTTGCAACATCAGCCAGACCACCTCGAATCTCCCGCACCCCGTCTCGCATCCGTTATTCTAGTAACGAATTCTTATGCCTACCCCAAAATCCAAGCCTTCCAACGGCGGCGCGAGAACTGCCGTCATTGACACGTCAGCTAACTCCGAGCGTGAGCGCGTCTTCAGCGCCTTCCGCCAGTGGGGATATCTTGAGGGAGATCTCGATCCCCTTGGTTTTCTCCGTCCGCGCATCGCTCCCGAATTGCAAATTGATAGCGAGTACGCCCGCGAAGCGCGCGCCATATACTCCTCAACCATCGGCGTCGAAATCAATCACATCTACGCGCCGGAACGCCGCCGCTGGATTTACGAGCGCATGGAATCCCAACCGCAAGCCGAAGACCAAGCTCGCATTCTCGACCTCCTCATCCGAGCCGATGTGTTCGAGCAAGTCATGCAGCAGCGCTATCTCGGCAGCAAGCGCTTTTCCCTCGAAGGCGTCACCGCGCTCATCCCGCTGGTCGATGAAGTTCTCGATACCGGCTCTCGCCTCGGTGCCGTGGAGCTGGTCATGGGCATGAGTCACCGCGGACGCCTCAACGTAATCGCTCACGTCGCCAAGCGTCCTCCCGAGGAAATCTTCGCCGGCTTTGAAGACGTCGATCCGCGCAGCGTCCTCGGCTCCGGCGACGTGAAGTACCACATGGGCGCCACTGGCGGGTACCTCACGCGCAGCGGCGGCAAGGTTCATATCCATCTGGTTTCCAATCCCAGCCACCTCGAAGCCGTCGATCCCGTCACCATCGGCCGCACTCGCGCCAAACAAGACCGTACCGGCGAAGGCGGATGCGAAAAATATCTGCCGCTACTCGTCCACGGCGACGCCGCTTTCGCCGGACAAGGCATCCTTGCCGAGACCATGAATTATGCCGACCTTCCCGGCTACACCGTCGGTGGCACCATTCATGTCGTCGTCAATAATTTGCTCGGCTTCACCACCAGCTACCTGGAAGAGCACTCCACGCGTTTCGCCGCCTGCATCGCGCGCCGCCAGTCGATTCCCATCTTCCACGTCAACGGCGAAGATGTGGACGCCGTCGTTCGTGTCGCCCGCCTCGCCACCGAATATCGCTATCAGTTCGGCACCGACGTGGTCATCGACCTGATCGGCTACCGCCGCCATGGTCACAGCGAAGTCGACGACCCTACCGTTACCCAGCCGCTGCTCTACAAAAAAATTAAAGAGCATCCGCCGCTCTGGGAAATCTACGCCGACGATATCGGAGTGACCGATGCGTCCGCGCAAGCCGCCGCCATCAAGGCCGAATTCGAATCCGCTCAGAAACTTGCCGGCAGCATGACCAAGAAGCCCACGCTGCGCGACTTGCCCGCCTATTGGGATCGCTACTACGGCGGCCGCCACAAGCCAGAGTTCGAAGTTGAAACCGGCCTCGCGCCGGAGGAGCTAGCCGAACTCAGCGCTCATCTCACCACTTACCCGGACGGCTTCCACATTCATCCCAAGGTGAAAAAGCTTCTGGAACAGCGCGCCGAGATGGCCGCAGGCAAACGCCCTGTCGACTACGGCATGGCCGAAGCTCTCGCCTTTGCGAGTCTCGTGAAGGCCGGCATTCCGGTTCGCCTCTCCGGCCAGGATTCCCGCCGTGGCACCTTCAACCAGCGCCACTCTGTCCTCATCGATATCGAAAACGAGAACGAATACGTTCCGCTGGAGAACATCGCCGCCGATCAGGCCCGCTGCGGAATCCACAACTCAACTCTCTCCGAGCCTGGCGTGCTCGGCTTCGAATACGGCTACAGCCGCGACTATCCCGAGGCGCTGGTCCTCTGGGAAGCCCAGTTCGGCGACTTCGTCAACGTCGCCCAAGCCATCATCGATCAATTCATTTCCGCTGGCGAAGCCAAGTGGAGCCTGCTCTCCGGCCTCGTCCTGCTTCTTCCGCACGGCTACGAAGGCCAGGGACCGGAGCACTCCAGCGCCCGCATCGAGCGTTTCCTGCAACTCGCCGCCAAGCACAACATCCAGATCGCGCAGCCCTCGAACGCCGCGCAATATTTTCATCTCCTCCGCCGTCAAGCGCTGCGCCACTGGCGGAAGCCGCTGGTCGTCTTCACGCCCAAGAGCATGCTGCGCCATCCCGACGCAACTTCGCCCATGGAAGACTTCACCCACAAGAATTTCCAGAACGTGCTCCCCGATCTGGAAATCGGAGAAGCCGACCGCATCCTCGTCTGCACTGGCAAGATCGGCCACGAACTTCAAGCCGAACGGAAGAAGAGAAAAGACACAAGCACCGCGATCGTGTTTCTCGAACAGCTCTATCCTTTCCCGGAAAAAGAGCTGATCGCCGAATTCGCCCGCCACGGCGATTCCGGAGACATAGTCTGGGTGCAAGAAGAGCCCGCCAACATGGGCGCGTTATTCAACATGCTCCCGCGCCTCGAACGCATCGCAGGCTCCCGCCCCGTCATGTCCGTGAAACGCAGCTCCAGCGCCAGCCCTGCCACCGGCAGCGCCAAAGCCCACGAGGTCGAACAGAAAACGCTCCTGACGCTAGCCTTCACCACCAAGGGGTAGCGCGAAGTTGAAGGCCACGAAAAGAGACTTAAAGAGGCCTAAATAAGTGTTGTCATTCCGAACCGCTTCAGCGCTAAGGAACCTGCTGTTGTGGGGACAGCCGCCCGTGGCTGTCTCGCGAGCGCAGGGGTGAAGGTGACGGCTGGGCGACACGATCGCGGGCCTTTGGGTGGCGCAGCGCTCTCAGCGCTGCGATAAGAGCCTGTACGGATGATGGCTTTGGCCCCTCAGGTACTGCGGGTTGCCGCTGCAAATGTTACCCTACGCTTTCTTCAATCCATGCCCCAGCACGCCCAACCTCTCCGCGTCGCCATCGACACCGGCGGTACCTTCACCGACTGTGTCTGGACCGACGCCACCGGCGGCTTGCGCATGTTGAAAGTCTTCTCAACCCCCGCCGATCCTTCCCACGCCATCGTCCAGGCCCTCCGCAAAATCAACTACGAAGGCGAACTCGTAATCCTGCACGGCACCACCGTCGGCACCAACACCCTGCTCGAACGCAAAGGCGCCCGTATCGCCCTGGTCACCACCTCCGGTTTCGAAGACGCCATCGAGATCGGACGCCAAGCCCGTCCCAAGCTTTACGACTTCTTCTTTGACCGCGTCGACCCGCTGGTCCCCGCCAATCTTCGCTTCGGCCTCGAAGAACGCACCGCCAGCGATGGCGAAATCCTCACTTCGCCCGCGTCCGCAAATTTGCAATCCCTTGCCGACCGAGTCGCAGCCGAGCATCCCGAAGCCATCGCCATTTCGCTGCTCTTCTCTTTCGCAAATCCGAAAAATGAGCTAACGATCGCGGAAGCCCTCAAACCCTTGGGCGTTCCGCTTTCCATCTCCCATCAAATCCTCCCCGAATTCCGCGAATACGAGCGCACCTCTACGGTAGTCATCAACGCCTACCTCCAGCCCGTGATGCAGCGTTACCTGGAAAATCTCGAGCGCCGCGCCAAGCAACTCCACCTAGATCGGCCCGAGGAATCCCGGGTAGAGGGGCGCTTCAGCGCAGCCAAAGGAACCACAAAAAATGCTGGGGCTTCAGCCCGCCGAATTTTCGTCATGCAATCGAGCGGTGGCATCACGTCGCTCGCCTGCGCCGCCCGCGAGCCCGTCCGCACCGTTCTTTCCGGCCCCGCCGGAGGAGTGGTCGGCGCTGCCGCCAGCGCCCGCCGCAGCGGCTTCGACCGCATCATCTCCTTCGACATGGGCGGCACTTCCACCGACGTTTCCCTCGTCGAAGACGCCATCACCACCGCCAGCAATGCCGAAGTCGCCGGGCTGCCCGTCGGCGTTCCCATGCTCGATATCCAGAGCGTGGGCGCGGGCGGAGGTTCACTCGCCCGATTCGACGCCGCTGGCGTTCTCCACGTCGGTCCCGAATCTGCCGGCGCCGATCCCGGCCCCATTTGTTACGGCCGGGGCACGCAACCCACCGTCACCGATGCCAACCTCTTACTCGGCCGTCTGCAGCCCACTCGCTTTCTCGGTGGCGATTTCACCCTCGATCTCGATCGCACTCGCCAGGTTACGCGCGAATGGCTCAAACAGCAGGGAAGCTCGTTCAGTTTTGAGAAGTTCGCCGCCGGCGTCGTCCGCGTGGTGAATGCCACCATGGAGAAAGCCATTCGCGTGGTCTCCATCGAGCGCGGCCGCGATCCCCGCGACTTCGCCCTCGTGGCCTTCGGTGGCGCTGGAGGCCTCCACGCCTGCGCCTTGGCCGAAGCCCTCAGCATTCCGCACGTAATCGTGCCCGCGTTTCCCGGCGCACTCTCCGCTCTCGGTATTCTGGCCAGCGACGTTGTAAAGGATTATTCCCGCACGGTGTTGTGGCGCGTCGCAGAGAAAATTCCGCACGTGCGCCTCGCCCAAGAGTTTGCAGCGTTGGAAAAACAAGCGGC
Source organism: Candidatus Sulfotelmatobacter sp. (assembly GCA_049584315.1). GTDB lineage: Bacteria > Acidobacteriota > Terriglobia > Terriglobales > Acidobacteriaceae > Sulfotelmatobacter. Next base: position 39,952 of record JBAUXO010000085.1, read on the forward strand.
GAAAGATTTTCAGCAAGAAGCCTGGCAGGGAAGAGCGCATTCTCACGCGAGCATCGACCTTCGCTACCGCGGCCAGGGATACGAACTCAACCTGCCGTTCACCAAGAATCTGCTTGCCGATTTTCACCAGGAACACCAGCGCCGCTATGGCTACTCCCATCCCGCTCGCGAAGTAGAGTTAGTCACCCTCCGCCTCCGCGCGATCATGAAGTCAACCACAGCCCGTGTGGGCAAGACGAACCCTGTGGGCAGGGGCCCTCTTGTGAGCCTGCTCCGAGCGAAGCCGAGGGGTTCAGGCCGAGCGCAACTCGGCTCGCCCACCATGCCCAAAGCCCCAATCCTCTTCGATGGCAAGAACCTCAACGCGGCAATCCACTCCCGTGACACGCTGCAGCCCGGTAAGAAATACTTCGGCCCCGCCCTCGTCACCGAATACAGCGCCACCACCGTCATCCCGCCGCACAAACACTTCCACCTCGACCCCGCCGCTAACCTGATTGTTACAATCCGATGAAAAGCCGCATCCACACCCGAGAACTCGGCACTCGGTGCTAGGTACTCGCAACTCGGTTCGTTACAATAAGGCCGTGAAACCAAGCATCTTCGTCGTCGAAGACGATCCCGATATTTCCCGCCTCGTTCGCCATCACCTGGAGAATGAAGGTTTTTCGGTCCGCGTCTATCCCAATGGCTCTACCGTGATCGCCGACGCCGAACGCCAGCGTCCCGCGCTCTTCGTGCTCGACATCATGGTTCCCGGCAAAGACGGTCTCGAACTTTGCCGCAACGTCCGCCAAACTCAAGGCCTCGCGGCCGTGCCCGTCATCTTCCTGACCGCCAAGAGCAGCGAAGCGGATCGCGTCCTCGGCCTCGAGATCGGTGCCGACGATTACATCGCCAAGCCCTTCAGCCCGCGCGAGCTGGTGGCGCGCGTCAAGGCCGTACTGCGCCGTTTTGAGCGTCCACTTCCACCCAGCCCGCTCAAAGTGGGCGACATCGAAATCGATCCCTCCGCCATGGTTCTTACCGTTCGCGGACAGACCGTTCCCACCACCGCCACTGAATTTCGGCTGCTCGATTACTTCGCCCGCCATCTCGGCCGCGTCTTTTCCCGCGACCATCTCCTCGATTCCGTTTGGCGCGACACCTCTTATGTCACGCCGCGCTCGGTCGACGTTTATGTTCGACGCATCCGAGAAAAAATCGAGCCGGACCCGGAAAACCCGCGTTACCTTAAAACCGTGCGTGGTGCGGGTTACCGCTTCGAGGCGCCCAAGTGAGGAATGGGGTTTTGTTTAAGTTGATGGCCGCCTTTCTGGTTGTCATCGCGGCCGCCGCCCTGCTGTTCGATCTGATGCTGGGGGGGGCCTGGGAAGCTTCCCTGCGTTCCGAAATTGAGCGCAACCTGGCACAGAAGACGCAACTCCTCGCTCACCGGGTCGAAACCGATCGCAGCGGCCATTCCCTCGCCGCTATCGCCGCGGAGGAAGGACAAGCGGCCGGGGCTCGCGTGACTATCATCGACGCCGCAGGAAATGTGCTGGCCGATTCAGAAGCCAGTCCCGCCCATATGCAGACCTCCGCCAAAGCTCCGGAGTTCGTCGCGGCTCTTTCCGGCAAGGTGGGCAGCAATCAACGCCGCAGCGCTGCCCTCGGGGTTCCGTTTCTCTACGTCGCCGTGCCCATCTCCGGCGGCGCTGTCCGCTTGGCTTATCCGCTTTCCGATGTCGACGCGGTCTCCTTGCAGGTCCGCCGCAGGTTGGAGTTGGCTTCCGGACTGGCGTTTCTTTTCGCGTTCTTCGTGGCCGCCGTCGCCGGCCAGTGGACGGCGCGCCGTCTGGAGTCCATCGTTGACGTTGCCGCTCGCATCGCCGATGGCGATCTTCAGGCGCGCATCTTGGAAAGTTCTCAGGACGAAATCGGCCGTGTCGCCGGGGCCATCGACAAAACCGCTCGCCGCGTCGAACAAAGTTTCGCCGCCGTCGTCTCCAGCCAGCGGCAACTCGAAACCTTGCTCAACAGCATGCAGGACGCCGTCATCGCGATCGGTGACGACGGCCTCGTGCAGTGGGCCAATCGCCCCATGAACCGCCTGGTTCCGCAAGGTACTCGCCTGCAGCAGCCCGTCGTCGAAACCATTCGCGATCCTGATTTCCTCGCCAGCGTCAAGGAGGCTGCGACCACCCACCAAGTCAAGACCGCCCGCGCCACTTCCATTGTTCCCGGCCGCGCCTTCGACGTGACCGCCGCGCCCCTGCCCGGCGGAGGCGCCGTCGCCGTGCTCCGCGATCTCACCGAAACCGAGCGGGTGGAGAAAACTCGCCGCGATTTCATCGCCAACGTTTCCCACGAACTGCGCACGCCGCTCACTTCCATCCAGGGCTATGCGGAAACCTTGCTCGACTCCACTCCCGAGAATGGTGCGCCCACCCGCGAGTTCCTGGAGATCATCCGCAAGAATTCCTCCCGCATGTCCCGCCTCACCGAAGATCTGCTCACTCTGGCCCGGGTCGAGTCCGGCGAGACTCGTTTCGAGGTCGAGCCCGTCCCTCCCGCCGAACTTCTGCACGACGCCGAAGAGAGCTTCCGCGAAATCGCCCGCACCCACGGCATCGACCTGCAGATTCAGGATTCCCCCGCTCACCACTTACAAAGCCGGAACTTTCCGGGCCCTAATCCATTGCCGGAAAATCTTCCCGTGGTTCTCGCCGACCGCGAAGCCATTCATCAGGTTTTTTCCAACCTGATCGATAACGCCCTGAAGTATGGTGCTTCCGGCGGACGCATCATCCTCGGCGCCCGCTCGGTTCCCCATGCCGTAGAATTTTTCGTGCAGGATTTCGGCGCAGGCATTGCCTCGGAACATCTCCCGCGCCTCTTCGAACGCTTCTATCGAGTCGACAAAGCCCGCTCCCGCGAATCCGGAGGCACCGGCCTTGGCCTCGCCATCGCCAAACACATCATGCTCGCCCACGGCGGCTCCATCCGCGCCGAAAGCGAACTCGCCCACGGGTCGACCTTCCTGTTCGCCCTCCCCATTGCCTGACCCCCGCCGCTCATGGGCAGGCGGCTCCAGACGCGCTAACGTAGGCCGAATTTCCGATGAACGCTTCTCCGACTTGGTTCGACGGGTCGGAATCCCGCCGTAAGCTCCGCGAAAGTCCTTTGATAAGTCTGATGATCATCCAGGTTTCCCCAGCACCTCGGTCATACCACAGGCTCGATCCGCGGGGAATTCTATGCTCGCGGCAAATGACGAACAGGAGTGATCCGGCCAGCCGCCGTCTGGGAGCGCAACCACGTCACGACGAACCGACTTACGTTATGGGAGACGGCTCCCATCGGTGTTAAGATCGTTGCAATATCTTCCCACTGGGAGAGGTGAATGAAGCGAATCGCCGCTGTTATGCTGCTCGCCGCTGCGGTTGCATGGACGCTGTCGGCGAATGCCCAGAAGGAAAACCGAAGCATCGGGGAAAATGCGCAGGAAGCCAAGAAAGCCAGCAAGCAGCAGCAAAAATACGCAAAAAAGAATGCCAAGAGACAGCGCAAAGCCATGAAGAAATACCAGAAGGCGCAACGCAAAGCGGCCAAGCAGCAAAAGCGTCGTACCAAATAGCCTGCCCCGATTTCGCCTCCACTGCTCGATCGAGAACGCTAGTTTTTGATTGACAAAAAATAAACAAAAATTCACAGCTCCGTAACCCATACCCGAAAAATACATCCTATTCTTAGCCGTTGACCTTCCATCTATGGGTACGGCAAAATCAGAGACAATTGGTCCGCGCAGTTCCAGCACGCGCCAGAGGGATACCCTCATGAGTACCGCCCGCGTTGAAGGCCTCACTCCCGAGCCGGCCCAACATCACATTGTCCGCCGCACCATCGAGGCCTGTGCTCTCGCTAAGGAAGCCGCTGGCGCTGCCGCCGAAGGCATCGCTACCGGCTCCAGCCTCCTGCTGAACTCCCTGCGCCAGCGCGAGCGCGACCTCGACACCCTCGATATGGAAATCGACAGCGCCGTCACCTCCATCATCACCGACGTCGAACCCACCGAGGCTCGTCAACTCCTCGCCTGTATGAAGTTTATGATCAGCCTCGAGCGCATCGGCGACCTCCTTCTCAGCTTCGCCAACAGCGCTCAAGCCGCTGCCGGTCGCATCGACTCCGATGACACTCGCGACCTCACGCACATGGCCACCATCCTGGAGAAAATGCTGACCGACGTGGGCGACGCCTTCTCCGCCCGCGATGTCGGCAAAGCGGTCGACGTACTTCGCTCCGATTCCGAAATCGATCGCCTCCGCAACCTGATCTTCCTCCGCCATATCGAAAATCCCGAAAACATCGCCCGCCAGGGCAGCCTCCAGATCATCTTCATGACCCAGTCTCTCGAGCGCGCCGGCGATCACGCTAAGAATCTCGCCGAAGAAGTCTGCCACTTCGTGAGCGGCCACACCGTCCGCCACGTCCTCAAAACCTACGACAAGCCGGTCGAACAAATGTTCATCGACTACCTCCGCCGCCGCGAACAACCCTGAGGGCTCGTTTGGGGCGGACCACCCCTGTCCGCCTCTGTCCAGAAGCGAGTGGTTGGACTCCCTCAAATCCAGCCGAATCGTTTACCATCACCTACAGAAAACGATCGGAGCCGCATGGATGTTTACCTCGTCGACGGAACCTATGAACTGTTCCGCCACTTCTATGCTGTACCCTCCGCCTCGGACGTCAACGGTCAGGAAATCGGCGCCGTCCGCGGTGTTGTGACCTCCGTTCTCTCCATGATCGAACGCGGCGCCACTCACCTGGGAGTTGCGACCGATCACGTGGTCGAGTCGTTTCGCAACGATCTCTATCCCGGATACAAGACCAGCGAAGGTGTCGCTCCCGAGTTGCTCTCGCAGTTTCCTATTCTCGAAGAGGCTCTGGAGGCCATGGGGGTAGTCGTCTGGCCCATGGTCTGCTATGAGGCCGATGACGCTCTCGCTTCCGCTGCAAGCCGATCCATCGAAGACGAAGCTGTGAACCAGGTGTTGATTTGCACGCCCGACAAAGATCTCAGCCAGTGTGTCGTTGGTACGCGAGTCGTGCAACTGGACCGCAGGCGCAACAACGTGCGAGACGAGGCTGGAGTGGTCGCCAAGTTCGGAGTAAAGCCGCCATCGATTCCCGACTATCTCGCCGTGGTCGGCGACAATGCCGATGGTTTTCCCGGTGTGCCCGGCTGGGGCGCAAGAGCTGCCGCTGGAACCCTATCGCAATATCCCCATCTCGAAGACATTCCCAAGGATTGGCGAGAATGGCATCCCTCCATCGGAAAAGCCCGAGCGCTCTCCGAATCGCTGTTCAGGGCGTGGAATGACGCCCTTTTGTTCCGCACCCTGGCCACGCTGCGCTTCGATGTCCCCGTCTTCGACACCGTCGCGGACCTCCGCTGGAGCGGACCGCATCCGAACTTTGAAGAATACTGTCGGCGCATGAAATCCCCCGATCTCCTTCGTCGCGTCGCAGCGGCAAAATCGAAACCCAGGCCGGCTAGCCTTTAGCCATATACTTTCCCACTACTCCGGCGCAGGCTTCGACGAAGTCTTTTTCCCCATCTGTGAACGTGCTGGTAAAGTAGCTTTCGATATCGAGGACCGCCACAAGCTGACCCTTCACGAAGATGGGCACCACAATTTCGCCCTTCACCAGCGGCGATCCCGCCAGATAGCGTGGGTCTTTGGCAACATCGTGCACCACCACGGTTTCTCCGCTGCTGGCTGCCGCACCACAGAGTCCAGTGCCGAGCGGAATGCGCGCATTGGGTGTGAAGCTGCCGGCGAACGGCCCAACCAGCAGCACACCCGGGTCCGCCGGATCCACCAAATAAAATCCCACCCAGTTGTAGCGCGTCATCTTTTCGTGCAGACGGTGCGAGATATGTTCCATGACCGCCTTTGCCGTCGGCGCGGTCTTAGAAAACTCCTGAATTTCGCGAAGAAGTTCTTCGTGCACTTGCATCTGCTTTCGCCCCTCGTGGGAAGCATAGCAAGAATACCCGTGTGGGATAAGTTCGTCCTTCGACTCCATCGTTCGCGCGCTGGCGGCCCAAGACGAGGGCCCAGTCTTGTGCATGTCCTGCGTCTTTCGTACCATCATTACTTTTCCCAACCCGGGCTATTCTGTTTGTGCCCCACGTTTCATGGGAGGGACAAGACTGGAGACCACTGCATGAACCTCCCCAGCAAAAACTGCTTCTTGCAGAGGACCAACGCGGCGGTACGCTGGCAACCGAGGCGATGCCCGTACACCTGGAGTCCGATGTCAACACTGAAAGCACCGGCGAGGAAGGAAAATCCACCGTCTGGCGCTCTAGGTTCGCCTCCTCCCAGTCGCGGCACATGGCGATCATTTACCTGCCCGGGTAGCCGAGTGAACGTTTCGCCGGCACTCGGCGTGACCGGTAGCCCCGAGGGCGCTTCTTCCCGGGAAATGTCTCGCGCGATGTTTCAGTCGCTCCGGTTGATCGTCGATTCGGACAAGGCCTTCGCCACCACGCAGGAAAACGGCGGAGCTGGCATTCTGAAGAAGAACCCGCAGTCCGGTCCTCTATTCGGTCGATTGGGACGCGAGGAACAGCCAACTGGTATGGGTGATAAACGGTTATATATGGTGCCGACTCCAAGGGCGTCGGCATCATCGAAGCCACTTCGGATAGGTTCTTGCGCGCCGCTAAATAAGTTTGGCCGTGCACTTTCCGTCACGGCGCTTAACGGCGCTCATTCCCAGTAATCGTCGGGAAGGCGATTTCCTTGGACTGGGCTCGGGTTTACGCACATTCCCGCGACGCCTTTATTTCAGCCATCGACGGAATTGCGTCCGGAAGCTTCACCCGCACCGTCCGTTCTCCCCGCCGGATCAGCACAATCGCTCCCAGAATCGCCACCGACGCCAGCACCACTCGCATGGTCAATGGCTCGTGCGCCAACAACCATCCCAGCAGAACGGCAACAATTGGATTCGCGTAGGTATGCGTTGCCACCAGCGTTGGCGGAACCCGCTGCAACAGCCAGGTGTAGGCGGTGAACGCGACCACCGACCCGAATGTGATCAAATATCCCAGTCCAAAGATGGACCGCGCCGAGATGCTCGCCCAATGTGTCTGCTGAAACTCGCCCGAGACACCGGCAGCCGCCAGCAGCATCACCGCGCCGCAGATCGTCGGCAACGCCGTCCGCCCCAGTGCGTCCGAAGGTAGCTTAAGCCGCGGCGAAATCACCACGCCCAACGACCACGACAAAGATCCCAGCAGCACCGCCAACAATCCCAGCAGGCTCGAACCCTTTACGGTCAACTCCGCGCCCGTGAGCATTGCCACCCCAACAACCCCCACTGCCAGCCCCAGCGCGCTCAACCGGCTGATCCTCTGCTGCCCCATCATCCAGCCCAGCACCAGAATGAACATCGGCTCCGTCGCGATCAGCAGTGCCGCCAGTCCCGATCCCACGTATTGCTCCGCCCAGAAAAGCGACCCGTGGCCGATCAGGAAGAAGAATGTTCCCAACACAAATCCTGCCGCCCACTGCTGCCGCGTGGGACGGAACCCGCGTGCCCACGCCCAGGCCAGCAGGATTGCCCCCGCAATTGCCTGCCGCACTCCCACCGTCACCAGCGGCGGAATCGTCTCCACCGCATACCGGATCGCCAGATACGTCGATCCCCATATGACATAAATCGAGAGAAAGGCCAGCGCCAGCTTGAGGGCGAGTCCTCGGTCGCCCGCGATTTCGGACGTGCGTGGATTAGGCACAATCACCGGTCTACCTCCTATGTTTATCATCTTGCCGCTGCGCAGGAGAGCCATGATTGGAGTCGTTTGATTGAAATCCATGTCTAACCTCCAAAACAGTAAATACAGGTTAAACACGATTGAATAACCTGTCAATAAAAATTTGACGGTTATGTGATATAGATTGGGTGGATCGATAAATGCGACGTTGAATATTCAGATAACGGGGTGGAACAGAAAAGAAAGGTCTTGATGCAAACCAGCGAAAACAAGAAATCTTCCAACCGGCGCCCGACACGCTTCGACCTGATCGCCGGCAACGCGCCTCTGGATTTCGTCAACACGCTCGATGACCGCCATATCAAACCCAAAGAATTACTCGAGCATTACAGCGATCTTGCCCGCTTCGGCGAAGACACCGGCCTGCTTGATCCCAGCCAGGCAGACCAACTCGTCGAGCGCAGCTCCAAGTCTCCTGACCGCGCGGAGGAAGCCCTGCGCCGGGCCAGAGAGCTGCGCGAAGCCATCCACGACGTTTTCTGGGCGCTCATCAACCATCGTGCAGTGCCCGCCGCAGCTCTTGCCAAACTCAACGCAGACGCTCGCACCGCGGCAGAACACCTGCGCTTAGCCCCGATAAACGGAGCTTTCGCGTGGCGCTTCGACGACCTCGACGACCTCGACATTCTTCTCTGGATGATCGCTCGTTCCGCCACCGAGCTTCTCGCCTCCGACCAATGGCCTTTGGTCCGCGCCTGCTCGTCCAAGGAATGTGAGTGGTTCTTTCTCGATACCAGCAAGAACCACCACCGCCGCTGGTGCGACATGAGCCGCTGCGGCAACCGCGCCAAAGTGAGGCGGTTCTATGCCAAGCAGAAGGGTGCCTAGGCTATTTCTCGGGTTTGATTGATGTGCATAAAGTGTGAATTCTACTAAGTAGACGCTGCGAGGTGGCGTGCACAGCCGGGAGGTGATCGAGGAATGAAGACAGACGGCTGGTATGAGGTGAATCAGGCCGGATGCCATAAGCAATTCAAAACGGAGGCCAAAGCAGCGGAGGGGTGACGGTGCCGGCAGCCCAACCGAGACATACCAATAAGCAGACTCAAAAGTATCGAGAAACGGGCCGGGAGCAATCTGAAGTGATTCAGAGCAGGGAACGAGTCATGGACAGGACATGATCGAGGATGGGGACACAGTGCTTGAGCCCTCGAAGGCTGACGATATCGCAGCGGACGCGGCCAAACGCGGCGCCATCCTCATCCTGGTGAGCGTCGAACCTCCCCACGCAACGGTGCATGTGAATATCACGGCGCGCGAAAGTCAGATGGCAAGCCTTGGCCGCAGCGGCCGGCCTGACTCGCTCCGGCTACGTGGTCGGCGCGGCCGTCGGCGCGCATATTGACGAAAACAAGCACGCCGCATGCGCGCAAGTAGCGCAGCGCGCGCGCAAACTGAGATAACCGCGTCGCAGCGTACCAGCCCTCTACGGGTGGTTCACTGCTTCGAGCCCTCTTGATGGTTCTCCCCTCCGAAACGGTGCATCACCCGCATGTTCGATACAATTGGCAATCCACCCGGAGGCTTCTTCGTGATCGCTCGTCTTCTTGCTCTCGCGCTATTGGCCGGCTCACTCTTCGCGCAAAATACTGTCCACTACGCCGCCACCAACTCCAATGTAAAGTACCTCTTTGCGACCGCCGAGCCAGTCGCTCACCTGAAGTCCGGCGACATTCTCGATACCAACACGCTCGATTGCTTCGGCAACGTTCTCCGGAAGCCTGGCGACACCCTCAGCATGGTGAAGGGCGACAATCCCCTGACCGGACCATTCTTCGTCGAAGGGGCAGAGCCCGGCGACACTCTCGCCGTCAAGGTTCTCGATCTCGAAGTCGATGGCGATACCGGCGTAGGCGCCTTCGCTCCCGGATTCGGCGCCCTCAACGAAACCAACTACACGCCCATGCTGCATCCGCCTCTGCCCGAGCGCATCTGGTACTACCACATCGACCACGCTGCCAATACGGCCACCTTCAAAGCGCTCGACACCGATTTCTCCGTGAAGATTCCCCTCCATCCTTTCTTCGGTTGCATCGGCGTCGCGCCCGCCGAGGGTGAGGCGCGCAGCTCGGTCGTCCCCGCCGAATTCGGCGGCAACATGGATTCCCCCGAAGCCAGCGTCGGCAACACGGTTTATTTTCCGGTGAACGTGAAGGGAGGTCTGTTCTACATCGGCGACGGCCACGCCGCCATGGGGGATGGCGAAATCGCCGGCACCGCCATCGAAGTTCCGCTGAAAGCTCGCGTGCAATTAAGCGTAATCAAAGGCCGCACCATCGCCTGGCCCCAGTTCGAGAACGACGACGCCATCATGACCGTCGGCGCCTACCGCCCTCTCGACGACGCTGTCCGCATCGCCTTCACCGAACTCGTCCACTGGATCCACAAAGAGTACGGCTTGTCTGAGCTCGACGCCTACGAGCTCTTGTCCAAGGTTGCGAAAATACACCTTAACGAGATGGTGGACCCGAACTACGTGGTCGTCGCCTCAATTGACAAGAAATACTTGCCGCCCAAAAAGACGCAGTAAAGAAAACTGGAGGCAGGGCCCTCCGCCTGCAGCGAACTGGAACTCGGGGTCCCCATCCTGCCAAAGCAGGAACGACATCTCGTCGGAGTATTCCAGATCATGCTGTGCGCGGGTCGACCCCATGCCGTGTCCCGTGACATGGTCCACTCGCAACAAGATCGGCTTCTCCGCCCCTGCGTCGGCCTTGAGAGAAAAAGTCTTCCCCCCCACACCTGCGGGCTTGTCACTCGCGTGCTGGCCATGTCGAGAAGCTTTACCCGCGCCAGGAATTTTTCTCGCCCGGGAATGCTAACCAGGGTCGCTCGAGTGTAGTTGTCCTGTCCCTTGAGCCACTTTCCCACCGTTGCGTCGTGCCAGTCTTTCAGCCCAGGGTAAGGATCAACGACGGTTTGGCCAAAGAATGTCCCGACGATGTCCCGCCGGTCCGCGAACCGGTGGTGCAGACTGCGCTTTCAGCGAAGGCCCGGCGCTCGCAATAATCATTAAGACGCCAAGCCCTAAAAGGATTTGTGCTTGCAATGTTCGAGCGGGCAACATAACTTCCTCCTTAGGAAGGAGCGAGAGGGGTTCGATTCTCGGCTGCGGGCTCCGCCGGGTTAGCTCGCTCCTCATAGCGTCGAATGGAAGCGATCGCTCGAAAAGACGAGAGCTCTTCATGACTGCAGACCTTCGTACTTCCAACCCGCGCCCCTGGCCCGAACTACCTCTCGCAGCCTGGCAGGATAGTTTCGCCACTCTCCACATGTGGACGCAGATCGTCGGCAAAGTGCGCCTCGCCCTGAGCCCTCGCGTCAATCATTGGTGGGAAGTTCCGCTCTACGTCAACGCCCGCGGCCTTACCACTTCAGCCATCCCCTACGGCGACGGAATTTTCGAAGTGCAATTCGATTTCATCGATCACACGCTGACCATTCAGACGAGCTGGAATTCATCGAAGAGGATCGCGCTCAAGCCGCAATCGGTCGCCGTCTTCTATTCTGAATTCATGGCCGCCCTGAAGTCCTTGGGCATCGATGTGAAAGTCTGGCCCAGGCCGGTCGAAGTCCCGAATCCTGTGCCGTTCGAGACCGACACCCAGCACACCTCCTACGATCCCGCATATGCCCACCGCTTCTGGCAGATCCTGATTCTCTGCGACACCGTCTTCAAGGAATTCCGCGCCGGCTTTGTCGGAAAAGATAGTCCCGTGCATTTTTTCTGGGGGAGCTTCGACCTTGCGGTCACACGCTTCTCTGGCCGCCGCGCTCCTCCCAGGCCGGAGGCCGATTCCATCACCCGCGAAGCCTACTCCCATGAAGTGATCAGCGCCGGATTCTGGCCCGGAGGCGGCGAAATCAAGGGACCAGCCTTTTATGCCTATGCCGCCCCGGAGCCGCCCGGTTTTGCGCAGCAGCCGGTGCAGCCTCGGGCCACTTTTTATCATCCACAACTACGCGAGTTTCTGCTGATGTACGACGAAGTTCGTCTGTCCACCTCTCCGCGCGAAACTCTGCTCAGCTTCCTAGAGAGCACTTACGAAGCGGCGGCGAACCTCGCGCACTGGGACCGCAAGGAATTGGAAAGAGTTTGAACCGAGTTTGAACGAAGACCTGTGGGGAGAAACTGGGAGAGAAAAAATGTCAGGCAAATGCAAGCATCTCGATCAAATTAAAATCACCACGACCGACACGCACGTCTGCGAAGAATGCGTAAAACTCGGTGACACCTGGGTTCACCTCCGCTTGTGCATGTCCTGCGGCAACGTCGGTTGCTGCGATTCTTCCAAGAACAAGCACGCCACCAAACATTTTCGCCACGTCCACCATCCCGTGATGCGCTCCATTGAACCGGGAGAAAAATGGATCTGGTGCTACATCGATGAAATGATCGCCGGCGAGGTCAACGCTTAAGGAGTGTGCGTGAAATAGTCTGGGAAGAGAGAACGACTGCCGTCAGGGATTCCGTAGCCCCGGACCTAACTCGGGATGTCGATTGAAGCAAGATGGAGTCCCGGAGGGATGGCAGGCACACCCGGAAGTGGACAGCAATTACGGGATTTTGGTGAGAAAAGGCGGGAAAAAATTGAAAGGGCCGTGACATTGGTTATGCTCTAGCTGCTGCCTCCTGCGAGGGAGCCAACCGCGTGGACGCATGTACCGTCACAGCCCCTTGATGCGATCACTGCTTTCACAGTCCCAAACCCCAACTGCCCCTCGCAGAGCCGTCGGTTTTTTCAGGTTTGGCTGCCCCGCGGGTTGCCCCGCTAGGCTGATCACCCAGTCTACTTCGGGTCAGCAAGTTTTATTTCGCTGTCCCTTTCAACCGTCGACGGAAGCAACCTTAACAGAGCATTCATAAATGTCAACGCAAACAATTGGTGCAGTGCCGAAGCGCGACCCTGTGCATATCGGAAGATGCAACTCCTTCTATCCTCATCGTTTATTCATACAGGTTTTTAATTCGTACCGATTTTTCACAGAAACTTGCACAACTCCCGAGCACTCACAAAATTGCACAGAGCGAACCAAAGATTCATCTTGACGCCACCGCCTTCTCGGCGCATCTTGCTGATTGTGGGCCAGCAGTGATGGCAGAACTCGTAGCCTATGTGGACGGCGGTTCCCAGGGAAACCCGGGGCCCTCCGGTATTGGAGTAGTCATTGACGGCTGCGCCAGCGGCCCCATCCGCATCGCCAAATGGATCGGCCACCAGGATAACAACGTCGCCGAATACGTCGCGCTCATGGAAGCCCTGCAGTGCGCCGTCTCTTTGAAAGCCAAAGCTCTGCACGTTTATTCCGATTCTGAAGTCGTAGTCCGCCAGATGCGCGGCGAGTACATCTGCCGCAGCTCCCGTCTCTATTCCTTGCATTGGACCTGCCGCAAGCTGGCTCGCGCCCTCAGGTTCTCCATCTCCCACGTTCCCCGCGAGAGCAATGCCGAAGCCAATCGCCTGGCCAACTCAGCCGTGCGCGAGCGGCCGATTTCGCCCACTTCTGCAATCCTCCCTGCATTTCACTAGGTACTTTCGTGTTACCCCAATTCTTGACACCATCCTCTCAGCGAGCGAGACTCCAATTATTGCCTGCTAAAATTTGAAAAGCGATGGGTCTGCCGGAGCGTGCCTCCGGTGGCTTCGACTCATCGGTATTGGCACGCGCGTCATGGATCATTACTCGATTCTCGACCAGAGGTCCTCATCGCCTGCGATGGGGGGACATGTGCCCGTCACCACAAGCGGACTTGCGAGCGTTTCGGCCGGCATCGCCGCGGCTAACGCGCTCCCGCCGAAGCTTTCGGAAAACGGGCCCCGCTTCCCCGGAGAGGACGGTGGTCGCTCCCTGGCCGAGATGGCTCACTCCGATCTCGACGCCGCGCTGCAATTGCTCGCCGAGCGTGCCCAATACATCACCGGGGCCAGTGGTGTGGCGATCGCCCTGCGCCGTGGTGCCCACAACGACATGCTGTGCCGGGCCAGCAGCGGCTCCAAGGCTCCCGAGCTCGGCGCGCTGCTCTCCACCGAATATGGGCTCTCCGGCGAAAGCGTTCGCACCCGCCAGCTTCTGCGCTGCGATGACGCCGAACGCGATCCCCGGGTGAACCGCGATGTCTGCCGCGACCTGGGCATCGCTTCCGTGGTCGTGATGCCCATCGTCGGCGAAGACCGGGTGCTGGGAGTCTTCGAGCTCCTTTCCGGCAAGCCTCGCGCCTTTGATGAGCGCGATCTTTCCGCCCTCTCGCGACTGGCTGAAATGGTGGAAACCGCTTTGATGCATGCTCAACTCATGCCCGCGATTCCCGAACTCGTTGTTGCGGAAAGCGCCCTTCCCCAAAGCCAAAGCGAGACAGGGGTGAACGTGGTTGCGGTCAAAGATGCGCCTGCGGAATCTGAATCCAGACCCATTGAGATCAGCGCCGCCACGGAATCCCCATTACCCTCCCAAAACATCCTGCCTTCCCAAGAAACCGAGGCTGCGTCCGCTCCGCCGGCTGCGAAGAAGCCGCTGTTCTGGTCGACCGCCATACGGGCTCAGATCAGCGAAAAGCCGAAAGAGGAGATTCCAACCGTTGCCGTGCCCGCAGGTTTGAGAAATCTGCAGAAGTGCCAGGCCTGCGGCTTTCCCGTATCCCAGGGCCGCGCCTTCTGTGTCGAGTGCGAAGAGAGACAGTGGCGTGGCCAGCGCCTTCCCCATCCCGAAGTAAAACCGCGGAAGGACGAGCTAAGTTCGCCGAAGGATAAAGGTAAGGATGATGATGGTAAGGATAAAGTTCAGAACCCAGTTCCGTCGCTAACTCCGAACACCTCGGTCGCAACGGCAGAGGCAGAGAAAGAGAAGCAGGACAGTTTCGTTCAGGATTTTCTTCCCGGTCAAGTTCCGTTCCAGCCCCCGCCGTCAACCGGCGCCAGGCTCGCAATCTCAGCATCATCACCTCAGGTCGCTAGCCCTTCTCAGGATTCGCCTCCCCCGGCAACCGAGCCGGTAGACCTCGAGCCTGCCGTCGCACCGCTGCCTCCGGCCGCATCGTCTCCGGATGCGCCACCAGACGCGCCTTCTTCCGGTTCCTCCACTTTGTTTCTAGGCTCGGCGCAGTCCGAATCCTGGTTCGCGTCCAACAAGTACGTCCTGGGAACCCTCCTGGTCGTCGCCATCATCATCGCCGCCATCGTCTGGCTCCGCTGATTCATTGGCAGCTGTGTGGAACGGATACTCCTGTCCGTTGTTCTTGCCGTTGCTGTTGTCTCTGATCTTGGTTTTTGATTTTTGCCGTAGTTCCTGCGTTTACGGTTGTCTCTGCTCTTGCCGCCAATCGTGATCCAGGCGCCCAGACAGACCGCCTGCGCGACCGTGGAAGAGCGCCGCTTCAAGGCCGCGTAAACTCTTCGAAATCAAACTGGGTTTTAGCCCCTGAACCCTACCCCATTTCTTTCCCCGCTTCTGCCGCCCCAACCGTTTACAATTCCTTTCCTGACACTGAACGTTCCGCCCGGAGGATTGATGCCGCTTCCCGCCACGCGTACCGTGATGCGCCACTGCCTGCTGCTCCTGTTTCTGGCCTCGTTCGCGGCTGCCCAGACCCCGGAGCAGCGCACCGCCCATTACCTCGACTCCGCTCGCAAGCAGCCGGGACTGCTTCTGGCCTTCCTGCGCGATCTGCCCAAGGGCGGAGATCTGCACAACCATCTCGACGGTGCCATCTACGCCGAAGATCTCGTCGATTTCGCCGCCTCGGGCAACCTGTGCGTCGACCGCACATCTTCTCACTTGCTCGCTCCGCCCTGTGACCCCTGTGAAACCTACACCGCCAAACCCGCCGCCCGTTGCAGCTACATCGATCACGTCCTCTACGGCCAGATGATTGACGCCTGGTCCATGCGCAATTGGCGCCCTGGCGACGAATCTGGTCACGATCATTTCTTCGCCACCTTCGACAAGTTCGGTCTGGCCTCCTATACCCATGTCGCCGAAGCCATCGCCGCCGCCACCAATCGCGCCGGCATGGACCATCTGCAGTATGTCGAGTTTATGCATACGGCCGATGCCGGTGGCGCGGCGCAACTCGCCGGAAAAGTCGACTGGAATCCCGATTACGCCGAAATGCGCGACGCCCTCCTCGCTGGCGGCATGAAAGATGTCGCCGCTGAAACCAGCAAGCGTGTCGCCGCCGACGATGCCCGCGCCAAAGAAATTCTCAAATGCGGCACCGCCGATGCAGCACCCGGATGCAACGTGGCCGTCCGCTATCTTTATCAGGTCCTGCGCGGACTACGCCCCGAAATCGTCTTCGCCCAGATTCTGTTAGGCTTCGAGCTCGCCTCCTCCGATCCCCGCTTCGTCGGCCTGAATCTCGTCATGCCCGAGGACTGGTACGTCCCCATCCACGACTTCAACCAGCACATGGCCATGATCGACTATCTACATGGCGTCTATCCCAAAGTGCACATCACTCTGCATGCCGGCGAACTCGCCATGGGCCTCGTTCCTCCGGAAGATCTCACCTTCCACATCCGCGCCTCGATTGATCGTGGCCACGCCGAGCGCATCGGCCACGGCGTTTCCGTGATGAACGAAAATGATCCCCTCGGTCTGCTCCACGAGATGGCCGAGCGCAACGTGCTCGTCGAAGTCGCGCTGACCTCAAACGACATGATCCTCGGCGTCAGCGGCGACGATCATCCGCTCCCGGTCTACATGAAGTACGGCGTCCCCGTAGCGCTCGCCACCGACGACGAAGGCGTCTCCCGCTCCGACATGACCCACGAATATCTGCGCGCGGTTGAGACTTATCGCCTCTCCTACCCCGACCTGAAACGCATGGCCCGGCAAAGTCTGGAGCACAGCTTCCTCCCCGGACAGAGCCTGTGGACCAACACGAAGGTTGTGTTCCGTCTGACCCCAGCCTGCGCCGGAAATGCAGAACGTTCCGAGAAGCCGTCGGCCGCCTGCGAAGACTTCCTCAGCAAAAGCGAGCGTGCTCGCGAACAGTGGAGGCTGGAATCCGAATTCGCGAAGTTCGAGAAAAAATATTGAGGTCTGCGGTGTGGAAGCTCTTGATTCAGAGCGCTGGAGATATTTGGAAGGCTTATGAATCTGGCTGCAGCGCTTTCAGCGCTGCGATACAGGCGCCAAAATGAATGGGCATTAGCCCCCGCGTTGCCGAAGACACCTTATATGCAAGAGCAATTCGCACTAGCCGAAACCGCCGCCCAATCCATCCTGCAACGAACCCCGCTGCGCCCCCGCATTGGCCTCGTCCTAGGCTCTGGCCTCGGCGGTTTCGCCGACTCCCTCACCGACGCCACACCTATCCCCTACCCCGAAATCCCCGTCTTCCCCCGTTCCACCGCCATCGGTCACGCCGGACAAATGATCATTGGCAACTCCGGCGCCGTCCCCGTGGCCGCCATGCAAGGTCGCGTGCATCTCTACGAAGGCTATACCCCACACCAAGTGGCCTTCCCCCTACGCGTCTTCGGACGCATGGGCATCCGCTCCGTCATCCTCACCAACGCCGCTGGCGGAATCAATCTGAATTATCAGCAAGGCGCGCTGGTCCTGATCCGCGACCACATCAACCTGCAGGGAACCAATCCCCTAGCCGGCTCCAACGACGACCGCTTTGGTGTCCGCTTTCCCGACATGACCCACGCCTACGCCAAAGACTATCGTGCAATTGCCCGCGAAGAAGCCGCCAAACTCGGGATGACCCTGCACGAAGGCGTCTACGCCGCCTTGCTCGGCCCCAGCTACGAAACCCCCGCCGAGATCAACTATCTCCGTATCATCGGTGCCGACCTCGTCGGCATGTCGACCGCCTTCGAGGTGATCGCCGCCCGGCACATGCAAATTAAAGTGCTAGCGATCTCCTGCGTCACCAACATGGCCGCCGGAATCCTAGACCAGCCGCTGTCTCACCAGGAAGTCATGGAAACCGGCGAGCGCGTCAAGTCGAGCTTCGAAGCCCTGCTTCGCGCCGTCCTGCCCCACATCGCAAGCGATCCCGGCATTGCGCACGACCCAACCCACAAGAAATGACTTTGCGGCAAAAATGGCTTTGTCATTCCGAGCGCAGACAGGAACCTGCTGTTCGCCTGCGGCGCAACAAAATCACTGGTTCTGCGCGTTCTCCTTTCATTTCGAGACGCCTGGCAACCCTGCGAGCAGCGGAGGACGGAAAGAGCAGCATAAGCGGCATAAACTGAAGCGCAAGTCAATTCCATGAAGCGCCCGTTCCCGATTCTGTTTGTCGCACTAACATTGTCCGCGGCCCACGCTGCCGATCGACCGAAATCTTTATTCATCAGAACTCGTGCGATGGGACACTTTCTGCTGTCGCGTTTTCCTCGCTTAGGGAGGCCGCCGGCGCCTTAGAACTGGTTGCCGCCTTGAGCGTCAACGGCCGTCCCGACACGGTGCAAACCAGATACTGACTTGCGCGGAAAACACGAGATTACAGCGGTAGCCACGCAGTTTGCGATTGCCAAATGTCGCAGCACGACGGTCTGTCACTCCGTCATTGACGGAGTTTCCCTTAACCTGGCATGGTGCAACGCCAATCTGTCTCCAGACTGTGGCCGTGCCCTTTCTAAGGTGTTCGACGCTTACATCAATCGTCCCAACCCCACACCCTTAAACGTGGACCAGGTCGAGTAGCCCACGACCAGTACTTTTGGCGTCTTAGTTCCCCGCCCGCGGAATCCACAACGCCAGCGGCGGCTTCACCGCATACACCGCCGCAAAACTTCCTTGATTCACCGCCAGCGCAAAACGTCCCCGCGAGTCGATATATAAAAGAGGTTGCCCCAGCGGCACATCGCTAAACGTCCGCACGAACTTGATTTTTATCTCCTTGTCGCCAAGCTTTACCGGAACCTCCTGCCCGCGCTGGTAGCCGAGCTTCAGAAAATCCTCCGCATCCACATTCGTGACCAGATTACCAAACGGACCATCGGTCGCAATCACCTCCGCCGAAATTCCGCGATCATCAAGCCGCGCCGCCTTCAACTCCAGCCGCACCAGCGACCCCACTGTCATCTCCGGCCCAACCTTAGTCCAATCTTCCCCGCGGGCCACGTGCGCCCCCACTGGAGAAAAAATGTCGCGCCCATGAAATGTCGAGGACCTCTTGGTCCCAATCATCCATTCCGGATTCGTTACCTCGTGGACGCCCTCGATTCCATCCCGCTGCTCCACCAGCGTCAACAGCCCGTTATCCGGCAGCACAAAATATTGTCCGCGCTTCGACTTGGCCACAATCGCCTTTCGCGGGCTCCCCACCGTCGGATCAACCACCACCACAAAAACGGTGCCCGCCGGAAAGTAAGGCGTCGCTCCATACAAGAACCGTGCCCCATCCAGAATCGAAAACGGCGTCACCTGATGGGTAAGATCGACGATTCGTACCTCCGGCATGATCGAGTACATCACTCCCCGGCAGATCGCCACCGAATCATCCACCACCCCGAAATCCGTCATAAAAACGATCGTCTGCGGGTATTTCCCCGTCTGTGCGCCCGCCATCAACGAAAGCCCAACCATCACCGCTAGCATGATGGTCAGAGTCAGGCCTCTGCGCCGTATGGGGAAAGCCGGGGCGAGCGCGTCGCCATGAAGGCACCCACGGGCCTGGACGCCCGCAGCCCCGCGTAAAGCATCCAAAGTCGATCCGGGCTTTAGCCCGTGAGGGACTCTTCTTCCAACCCTTCGCGCGATCGCCCTGTCCCGAGATAAAATATTCATGAGATTCTGTTTCTCCTGTTTTGCAATCATGGTCAGCCAGAATACCGGGACGCTCGCCGTCCCGCAAATCCATCCCCGCTTCGATCTATAATGTCCTGTCCATTCGACCGCACCACCGCAAGGAGATCTCATGCCGGAATCTATCCCAGAAAAATATCGCGATCTTTTCCAGAAACGCGCCTTCGCCAGTCTGGGCACGCTCATGCCCGATGGCCGTCCGCAGGTCACACCCGTCTGGTGCGACTTCGACGGCGTCCACGTCATCTTCAACTCCGCCAAGGGTCGTCAAAAAGATCGGAATGTCCGCCGCGATCCACGCGTCTCTCTCGCCATCATCGATCCCGAAAATCCTTACCGCTATATCGAGATTCGCGGCCGCGTCGTCGAGATCACCGAAGACGGCGCCAGCGCCCACATCGACAAGATGGCCAAGAAATATCTCGGCGTCGACAAATATCCCTACGGCCAGCCCGGCGAGGTCCGCGTGATCTATAAAATCAAACCCGAGCACACCCAGGTCATGGGCTAGCGCGCCCTTGTCATCCCGAGCAAGCGTCCTTTGCGTGGCGAGGGATGGGTGCGAGCCGCGCGAGGCGTCGCGTCTTTTTTTGCGAGGCGTAAATCGCGCGTTGGGCTCGCATCCTTAATTCGTATTCGTCACCAAAACATGCCAGCGCCCACCTACAACCTCTGCTTCCTCGGCTTCGGCAACGTCAACCGTACACTCGTCGAACTCTTGCGCGACCGTGAACCTGAACTCCTTCAGCGCCACGGAATTTCTTTCCGCATCAGCGGCATCGCATCGCGCCGTCTAGGCTGGCTCGCCGACTCGAATGGTCTGGATCCAGCACGTGTGGGTCAGACACTTCTCTCCGACAAAAGCCAGGAATCCGATGCAAGGCCGACCGATGTCCGCACCTGGCTCTCCGCCGCCCGCGCCAACGTCCTGTTCGAAGCCACCTCCCTTAACGTCGCAACCGGCCAGCCCGCCGTCGATCACATCCGCGCCGCCCTCACTCACGGAGCCCACGCCATCACCGCCAACAAAGGACCAATCGTCCACGCCTACCGCGAACTCCGCGATCTCGCCACCGCCCGCGGCAAGCGCTTCCTCTTCGAATCCACCGTCATGGACGGCGTCCCCATCTTCTCTTTTTTCGACCAACTCCCCGTCATCCACCTCGAAGGATTCCACAGCGTCCTCAACTCCACCACCAACCTGATCCTCACTGAAATGGGAAACGGCCTCACCTTCGACGAATCCCTGAAGAAAGCCCAGTCCCTCGGCATCGCCGAAACCGACGCCGCCCACGACATCGACGCCTGGGACGCCGCTGTGAAAACTGCCGCCCTCATCACCGTTCTGATGGATGTTCCAATAAAGTTGGAAGAGATCGACCGCGAGGGAATTCGCAACCTGAGCGCCGAAGCCGTACAGGCCGCAAAAAAAGCAGGCCGCCCCTACAAACTGATCTGCCGCGCTAAGAAAGATGAGAAAGGAATCACCGCCCGCGTCCGCCCCGAACAAATCCCGCTCACTGACCCCATGTCGCAAATCGCCGGCACCTCGTCCTACATCTATTTCGAAACCGACATCTTCCCCGGCCTCACCCTCACGGAAGAAAATCCTGGCCTCTACGCCACCGCCTACGGCATGCTCGCGGATTTTGTGAGGATAGCAAGGAATGGTCAGCGCGAGAGCAGCCCAGAATCCTAGAAACGCTGGGGAGTTCGTTATTCCGAAACCCGTGGCATTTCAGCCAGCTATGGATCTCGCGAGGGGGACAACGACTCACAGGCATGCCCAATTTCTTCGATCGCGAGTGCCGCAAAGACCAGCACATACGACCAACAACTGCGCACTGTGGCGGCCCACCTGCAGAGAGACTGGAGGGCAACGTTCCATGCATCACAGAACCGTCGCCGGCCACTCGCCAATCTTTTCGGAAATGTCTCCGTTTCCATGCGTTGCGTACGCATTAGATTGGGAATCCAAATAATGCTTAACTTCTGACCACAGAATCCCGATCGGCACTTCCCCGTTTGGCCTGTGCAGGCCTTGCACACGAGGAGCAGAATTCCCTGCTATGGCGGACCGCCGCAATCGCTCTTTTCATGAACCACATCGCTTCGCATCATGCCCTGTGAAATGCTGCGAGGCAAGGCCCTTCATTTCATGGCGTGATAAAACTAAATCACCACCATGCCGACCACTGAAACCCTCGCCACCCTGGACCTTACCCATGTCCGCGCCCAATTCCCCTCCCTCGCCCAAACCGTCAACGGGCATCCCGCCGTCTTCCTCGACGGTCCGGGGGGAACGCAGATCCCGCAACGGGTTATCGACGCCATCGCCAATTACCTCGGCCGCGACAACGCCAACACCGGCGGCGCCTATGCCACCAGCCGCCGCACCGACGCCATGCTCGCCGATGCCCGCGCCGCCATGGCCGACTTTCTCCACTGCGCCGCCGACGAAATCGTCTTCGGCCCCAACATGACCACGCTCACCTTCGCCATGTCCCGCGCCATCGGCCGCGACCTCGCCCCCGGCGATGAAATCCTGGTCACCCGTCTCGATCACGACGCCAACGTTTCCCCCTGGCTCGCGCTAGAGGAAAAAGGCGTAACCATCCGCTGGGCAGAAATTCACAAAGAAGACTGCACGCTCGATCTCGCCGATCTAGCCAGCAAAATAAACCAGCACACGAAGCTCGTAGCCGTCGGCTACGCCTCAAACGCTGTCGGCACCATCAATCCCGTCAAAGAGGTCGTCCGCCTCGCCCATGCCGCCGGAGCCCTCGCCTACGTTGACGCCGTCCACTACGGCCCGCATGGCTTGATCGACGTCGCCGCCCTCGATTGCGATTTCCTCGTCTGTTCTACCTACAAATTTTTCGGCCCGCACATGGGCGTCCTGTTCGGCAAGCGCAAGCATCTTCGACGCCTGCGTCCTTATAAAGTCCGCCCTCTCACCGACGCCGTTCCCAACCGCTGGGAGTGGGGCACGCTTAACCACGAATGCATCGCCGGCATTGCCGCCTGCGTCGACTACCTCGCCGACCTCGGCCGTCGCTCGCGTCCTGACTCACCCACACGCCGAGCCGCGATCGTCGCCGCCTTCGAAGCCATCCACCGCCACGAGCGCAGATTGATGGAGCGCCTCATCGCCGGTATCTCCGAAATTCCGCAACTGAAGATCTACGGCATCACGGATCCCTCGTGCTTCGACTGGCGATGTCCCACACTCGCAGTTCGCGTCGTCGATCAGAACGAAAATCAGACTCCACTCGCCCTCGCCACCAAACTCGGTGACCGCGGCTTCTTCACTTGGGACGGGAACTACTACGCGCTCAACCTCACCGAGGAACTCGAGCTGGAAAAATCCGGAGGCTTCCTCCGCATTGGCCTCGTCCACTACAACAGCAAGGAGGAAGTGGATCGCCTGCTTGCCGCGCTTCGAGAGATAATCGGAATGTAGCGCGCCCCGTCTCAGACTTTTCGGAGAAACCGTTGCATGGGCGGAACTGCGGTATGTTTTTGCCAGCGGCGGCCGGCACCGGGTAAGGTCCTTACAAACTCTTGCGCGCTTTAGCCCTTGAGGGTCCTTCAAGCCAAAACACAACAGCCCGGGACAAGATCCCAGGCCGAGAAAAGCGCCGCTCCGCCGTGCTGAACCCACGCGTCGAGAGGAGCAATAAATTTTCGCTGAAACCTACGGCCAGCGCTTCGCGGTATCGTCCCAACCGGCGGCCCGTACCGGTTGTGCCGCCACCACCGGCGGCGAGGCGATGCGAATGGGAGCCTGCGGTCCGTTCACCGCCTGAGCCATTGGCTTCACCATATCGGAGTTCATTTCCTTTTCTTCGGAGAGTAACGGCGCGACCAGCCGCAACGCTTCCACTTCCTTCTCCAGCCGGGTCAACTCCATTTCCTTCTGCCTCAGAACCTCATAAACATTCTTCATAAGCGTGGGTACCTGCGAATCGTCGTTTATGCAGCTTTTCTCGCACTCTAGCAGACTTACCTGCATTGTCAAGCCATTAAACGCGCGCCCCCTGTTGCCTCGGCGACGGCCAGCCTTGTTTTTCATAAACTCGTGAAATCCATTGTCCGGCACGGCTTTCGCCCGATATTCACAACTTCCGTTCGGCTGCAGGAATCGGCACCGCCCTTCGCGCTTCGGCCCCGTGTCGCCAAACCTGCGCCCTATCCGTCCCCCTCGCGGAAATCGGTTGCCGGGGTT
The DNA here is from genome assembly GCA_049584315.1 of Candidatus Sulfotelmatobacter sp. GTDB lineage: Bacteria > Acidobacteriota > Terriglobia > Terriglobales > Acidobacteriaceae > Sulfotelmatobacter. The sequence goes on from JBAUXO010000085.1 coordinate 63,777, forward strand.
GCACAAGATCCTGTCACCTGCCTGTGGACGGCCTGCACTCCATTGAAAATAAATCACATAAAGTCGCATTCTTTTCGTTGACGCAAGATTTAAAAGGAGTACAACAAGATCGTTCTTTGACAGTTTCTTAAGTTTTTCCGGTTGGTGCGGCGTCCGGGGCTCAAGCTCAGTCACTGTTCACATTGCAAAATGTGGAGGGAAGGCAAGCAAGGGTCTATAGCAAAGCGCTGGTCGAGGAGAACGAGAAGCCCAGTCGAAGGCAGGATAGAGTTCCGAGGCGTTGAGTAGGTTTTTCCGGTTGGCGGTGAGCCCGGAGCCCGAGTGAAGATCGCGTGCAGAGCACCCGCAAGGGAAGCGGCACAGCAGGTCAAGCAAGGGTCTAACGCGAGCTACTGGCCGAGACGAATGGACTCAACACCACCTCGGAACTCTTAATTTTTTGAGGCAGTTTCCGGTACTCATTTGCTGAATTCCCCGCCTTTGGATACCCGGCTTGTGCTTTAGCGTTCTCCGTCGTTCCCGACCGGCAAACTCGAGAACTTACAGCTAGCGCTTCCTCGAAACGATCACCCACACCGTCCCGCGTCCGTCGCAGTACCGGCAGCGCTCCTGTCCCAGCGATTTTCCCGTTCCCCGGTACTCCAGGCAGTTCGCCACAATGTGCAGTTCCTGCTGCGAGCTCTCTGGCAGCTTGGCCGGATCCTTGTACAACTCAGCATGATGATGGTCGCGCAACCAGAAGACCAGCTTGCCTTCGAGGGTCTCGCGCCCTTTCTCCGGGAGTTGTGAGCAGCGCTGCGGCCACCATTCCGCAATGCATCCATAGCAAAGCAGTTCGCCGGCATCAAACAGCGCCCCGGGATCGGTTCGGCGAACAAACTTCTTGCACCATGAACACGGATTGACGCCCAACAATCCCAACGCGTCCTTCAGTCGTTCGATTTCCTGTGCTTGCCGCGCCAAGCCCTCTTCGACGCTGCTGTCGGTTTTGTCGGGCATAGGTTGGTTCCTGAAGCAAAACAATACTGCCCCAGGATATACCGGTCACGCCAGCCAGGTCAGCCTTTGGAATCACAGATCTCGAAACGGATCAGCACGATCGTTCCGTCTGCAAGCCAGAAACCAGAAACTGAGAACTGAGGACCGAGAACCGCCCTAATCCACGTGCTCGCCCAGTTCGAACGACTCTTCCGCCATCGGCAGCACGTCCCGCTCTCCCGCCACCCATACGTAAAGCGTAGGCAACAAAAACACGCTCATGATGAGCGCCGCAATCAGTCCTCCCACGATCACAATCGCGAACGGCCGCTGCGAATCCGAACCAATCGCGTGTGAGAGCGCAGCCGGTAGCAGTCCCAGAGTCGCCACCAGCATCGTCATCATGATGGGTCGCAATCTCAAGACCGCGCCCTCCACCGCCGCGTTCTCCACCGTGAATCGGCGCGCCCGTAACTGGTTAATGTATTCCAGCATGATCACTCCCGTTTGCACCGACACGCCAAACAGCGCCAGAAATCCCACGCCCGAAGAAACACTGAAATTCGTGCCCGTGAACCACAGAGCCAGCAACCCTCCAATGGGCGCGATCGCCACGTTCACCATAATCAGCAGCGCCCATTTGAGCGACTTGAACATCGTGTAAAGAAGAATGAAGATGATGAGAATCGTGATCGGCAGCACGATCAGCAGCCGCGCGTTCGCTCTCTTTTGGCTCGCATATTCCCCCTCCCATTTGAGACTGTAGCCGATTGGCAGTTTGACCTGGTCATTCACCTTCTGGATCGCCTCTTCCACCGTGCTCCCTAGGTCACGCCCCCGAACGCTGTACTTGATAGCGATATAGCGCTGATTGCCCTCGCGGTAGATTTCGGAGCCGCCATCCGCTTCTGTGATCTTGCACAGTTGAGCCAGGGATACGCGCTCTCCGCCCGGCGATAGCAATCGAATGTTCTCGATCGCCTCCTGCGTATCCCGGTATTGCGGCAAATACCGCAGGGTGAGGTCATACCGCGCCTCGCCCTTGAGCACCTGGGTAAGCGCATTCCCGCCGACCGCCGTCTGGACTGCATCCTGCACATCCGCAACATTGATCTGATAACGGGCGGCCGCAGCCCGGTCCACGGTCACATTCAGGTTGGGCTGGCCGAGCACGCGGAACACTCCCAGATCCTCAATGCCATTGATCTTGGAGAGCACATTCACGACCTCGTCGCTCTTCTGCTCCAGCACCTTCAGGTCGTCGCCAAACACCTTTGTCGCCAGCGCGCCCTTTACCCCGCTGACCGCCTCTTCCATGTTGTCTTCGATCGGCTGGGAAAATCCCCACACCGCGCCGGGGATTTTATCCAGTTCGCGTTGCATGGCCGCAATCAATTCGTCCTTATCCTGGTGAAACACCGGCCGCCACTCCTCTTTCGGCTTGAGGTCGACGAAGAATTCGGTATTAAAAAACCCCGTAGTATCGGTTCCGTCATCCGGCCGCCCCGTTTGACTGGTGCACTGCGGTACTTCCGGAAAAGAACAAAGAATGACCCGCGCTTGATTCGCTACCCGAATACCCTCATCCGGACCGGTGCTGGGCGCCAACGTGCCTCGCACCCAAAGCGCTCCTTCATCGAGGTGAGGCAGAAATTCGGAACCGATGGCGCCGCTGAAGGCAAGATAACTTCCTATGACCACCATAGCCAGGACTACGCCGATCGTGACTGCCCGATGCCGAATGGCCCACCGCACCGCAACCCGGTAACGCTCAATCAGAAAATGCATGACCGGGTTGCTCCACTCGCTCGCTCCCTTGGCGAACGCGAAACTGGCCAGCACCGGGGCAATCAAAATCGAGAACAGCAACGCCCCGAGCAATGCAAACGCGACCGTCCACGCCATGGGATGAAACAGCCTGCCCTCCACGCGTTCTAGCGTGAAGATCGGTAGGTACGCAGTAATAATGATGGCAATGGCGTAAAACACCGGCCGCTGCACCTCGTGCGACGCTTCGCTGATCTTTTCGCTGGGAGTTTTGTCGTTCCCGTTCTTGTGCCCCAGATGGCGCACGATGTTTTCCACCATCACCACCGCGCCATCCACCACCATGCCGAAATCCAGCGCTCCCAAAGACAATAAATTTGCCGGAATATGTCTCAGGTCCAAACAGATCGAGGCAAACAACAGCGAGAACGGAATCGTCGCCGCCACAATCAGCGCGCCCCTGATATTCCCCAGAAACAAAAACAGAATGATCGATACGAGGATCATTCCTTCCGTGAGATTATGCAGCACGGTGTGGCTGGTGAAATGAACCAGATCGCTGCGGTCGATAAAGGGAACAATCTTCACACCCGGCGGCAGGATGTGATCGTTCATTTCCTCCACTTTTTTGTGAATCCCTTGCAGCGCCGTATCCGCCGCGGCGCCCTTCCGCAACAACACAATACCCGACACCACATCGTCGTTATCAATAATCTTTCCGTCTTCACGGTGAATCGCTTTCGCAAATTGCCCCAGCCGAATCTTCGGACCCTGCGAAACCACCGCAATATCCTTTACCCGAAGCGGGGTGCCGTTCTTGGTCAGGATGACCGTCTCGGCGATATCCTGCGAGCGATCGACCAATCCCACGGCGCGCACGTTGATCTGCTGCAGGCCTTCCTGTATAAAGCTGCCGCCCGCATTGGTATTGTTGTTGGTGAGTTGCTGCTCGATCTGCGCCAGGCTCAGGCCGTACGCCACAAGCTTATTCGGATCGACGCGCACCTGATATTCTCGCGTGGGTCCACCGAAGCTGGAAACATCGACAACATCGGGAACAGCCTTGAAATTTTTTTCGACAACCCAATCTTCTAGAGACTTCAACTCCATCGGGTCGTATGCCGGATTCGTGCTCCGCAGCGTGAAGAAATAAATCTGACCGACTGGACTCCAGTCCGTTCCCATCTGCGGCACAACATTTGGTGGCAGCGTAACCTGGCTCAGCCGCTCGAGCACTCGCTCCCGGTTCCAGTCGTTGTCCGATTCATCATCAAAGATCAGCTTCAGGTCCGAGAGTCCGAACAGCGAGAACGACCGCAGATGCACCACGTGCGGGATGCCGTTCATCACGATTTCAAGCGGAATCGTAACCTGCTGCTCGATCTGCTCGGCCGAAATTCCCGGCCACTGCGTGATCACCTCCACGTAATTGTCGGCTACGTCGGGGTAAGCCTCAATCGGAAGATCACGGAATGCGACAATCCCTCCGGCAAAAAGCATCAGCGCAAACGCCAGCACCAGCAAGCGGTTGTTCAGAGCAAAGTCAACGACTCTGCGAATCATCTATTGCTCCACCGTGTTTTGCAGTTGCAGAGCGTTCGAAACCACTTGATCTCCCGGCTTCATCCCGGAAACCACTGCCTGCAAATTGTTGGGAAGCATCTTTCCCGTCATCACTTCTCTGCGCTTGAAGTGTCCCGCGCCCAGCGGCGCGTACACCCACTCGCGATCATGCAAGTGCAGAATCGCCGTTGTCGGAATCGCCGCATACGTCTCCGCCTGCTTGCCATAGAAAGTCGCCGTCACAAACATTCCCACGCGCATCATTCCAGGATTCGGAACTTCCAGCCGTACTTTTGCCGTTCGAATATTGGGGTCGAGCACCGGCAGGATGTTATCGATCCGCCCTTTGAAAACTTGATTGGGATACGCGTTCAGGTGAATATCGGCAAACTCGCCTATGTGTGCAGCATCAAGATCATTCTCGTAAACATCGCAGATGATCCAGACATAAGAGAGATCGGAGATGGTAAAGGGATTCGGCGAGCCCAGCCCTTGCACGCCCGCCGCATTCGTAACCTGCTGGTCGGTAATGATTCCCGAGATCGGAGCGACGATGTCGACGATGCCGGAAGGGTGATCCTTGTCGATGCCAAGCAGCCGCAGTTGCTCGGCTGCGGCATTCAGGTCAGCTTTGGCGTCGCCTTCTGCATCATCGGCTTGTTCGAGCGCGCTCTTGGCGACCGCACCCTTCTCGTAGAGAATCTGGGCGCGTTCCAACTGTACCCGGGCTAAGCGCTCGTCATTCACCGCCTTCACGTACGTCTGGTAGGCGCCGGAAACGTCGTTGCTCTGTACTCGCAGCAGCAGCTGTCCCTTCCTAACCATATCGCCGAGCCTGGCCTTGATCTCGACTACTCGTCCTGCAGCCAGCGAAATCACCGGCACGGCGCGCGCGATATCCGGCTGCACAACGCCGGTCACGTTCAGTGCCGGCGCGGCCTTGTATTCCACCGCCGTCGCCAGCGGAAATAGTTCCGGATGATCGACCTTGAAATTGCTCGCGTCCAGATCCGCCTGCACGTTTGCCGGAGGCGGGGCTTCGGCCTTCGGATCCGCCTTGCCTTCATTGCATCCCGCCAGTACCGACGCGAGAGCCAGACACAATCCAGCTTTCGCGTATTGCAAATATCGTTTCTTCATTGCACAACCTCTTTGCCCACGGCCTGATTCAGTTGCGCCGCTGCCGTCAAATACGAACCCACCAGATTCACGTAGTTCAGTTGCACGCTGCGGTAGTCGCTCTCCGCGTTAAGGAAATCCAGCAGCGAAGCGCCGCCGTGCTGGTAAGAAAACAAAATCGTGTCCCGCACCCGCACCGCCTGCGCCAGATACTTCTGCTTGTAAGGCCGCAGCAAAATCACATTGCTGTTCAACGTGGCATACGCCGAATCCACGTCGTTGAATACCTGCGCCTCGGCCGCGTCGCGCAGCTTCTCGTTGCGCGTAATGTCCAGCTTGGTTTGCAGCTTGTTTCCCTGGTTGCGATCGAAAATGCGCAGCGGAATACTCACGTCCACGCCAAAATAAAGATCAATCGGGGGATTCCGCCCCATGTCAAAGCTGATCGTCGGATCCGTCGATCCGTTGGCCACCGCCAGCTTGTAGTCCGTCTGCGCCTTGTCCACGGCCTGGACCGCTGCCTTCAAGTCCGGACGGTTATCCAGCGCGATTTGCCGGTAAGCATCCAGCGCGTCAATCTGATCATTGAAATCAAACACGCCCGCCAGATCGAACTGGTCCACCGGCGTGCGATCGTTCAACAGCATCAGCATCTGAATCTTTGCCGTCCGCAGATTGACGATCGCCGTCTGCACGTCCGACTCGTACTGCACCCTCTGCAGCTCCAGTCGATCCAGATCGATCTGCGCGATGTCTCCTGCCTGAAATCGATCGCTGCTGATCTTGAGCACGTGGTCGTAGTACTCCAGATTGTCTTTCGAAACCTGCAGCACTGCCTTAGCCTGCAGCGTCTGCACAAAGGCGCTGCGCAAGCTGAACAACACCCCGCGTTCCAGATCGTTCTGCTGCGAAATCCCAATCGCCGTCCCTTTCTTTGCGCTCTCCGTGCGCAATTCCCGTTTGTGCGCCCGCTCGTGCAAATAGCTCACCGTCGCCGAAGGCAGCCAGTAGGCAAACGGTCCATGCGAGGGCCCGCCCGGAAACGGATCGATCTGATCGGCCAATAGGGTCAGATTCGGATTCGGCCGCAGGTGCGCCGTGATCTCATCCGCCTGCAGTTCGCTGATATTCAACTTCCCCGCCAGCAGCGTGGGATTATTCAACTCCAGCCGGTCCTTCACCTGTTCCCACGTCCACGCCTGAGGCGGAGCCTGCGGCGGCGTCGGCGCAGCCTGCGCCACGGCCAAAACCGCAGCACAACCCAGCACCAGCAGCCCCCCACAACTCCTCCGCAATCTTGTTCGCATCACCAACTCCACAGATATCTCCCCATCTTCAAACGGCCGGCTCGGAAGAAATGTACTGAAATGTCTCTCCAGAAACTCGTTGCTCAACCGATGCCCTCGGCGCTGAGGATCTGGGCTCATCCGTAAGGATTCCCTAAAAATGAGAATCCGCGCTGCGGATTTATTGCTGCATCCCGATCAGCGATTCACGAACGATGAATTCACAACGATGAGTGAACTGGGATTCGGCAAACTACCCAAGGAGGGAACTGGGAGGTGCGCGCCCTGCATGCAAAACGCAAGGCCTCGCCGGTGATGCCAAATGCGAAACACAAACTTCAAGCAGCCCCGTTTCGAGCGCGGGCAACCGCGCCGCGCCCGCCGCCAGCGCCGGAGGTCCCTGCAATCGGTTAACCCAGGCGGCATGTTTTTCGCTCGCCGCCTGCCGTACCGTGCGCTTGCTCGCGGCCGATTCTTCCATCTCGGTCCGCATCGCGTGCAGATCATCTGTGGCTGAGATCACCGGGAACAACAGCACGAACACGCATGCCAACGCCAGCAAACACTGCAACGCCGTCACCCGGCGCGCCAGCCGGGCCCCCGCGCCCCGCCGCCACAGCCAGCAAGCCGGCAACACCAGCAGCAGCCACACGAGATTGAGTAGCAATTCCATTCACAGAGAATCAAACTACAGCCCAGCAGCTAGTCTTTCAAAAACCTCAAATTCAAGTCAACGTGACCATCGTACCAGCATCGCATTCGAAGCTCGAAGCCGAAACTACGGTCCCACCACCACTTGCAACGGCGCCGGTGTCTGCAGGCGCTCATGGTAGATGGCATTTCTCTTCGCGACCTCTCCCGCCACGTTGACATAAATCACATAAGCTCCATAGGGCAGGGTCTCGCCAAACGGCAAGGCCATGCGTTCCGTTCCTCGCTTCAGGGGAAAGTGCTGGTAGCCAATCTCCGTCGCCCGTCCATTCTCCGCCACCGCCTTTACGTCAAAAGTCAGATCAATGTCATCCACCGTCGTGTTCGAAACTTCCACGCTGCCTTCAATCCGGTTCACATTCACCCGTGGAGGATTTTTCCACGCCAGCGTGATCGCCTCCACCACCTTGATCACGAACCCCCTCTGCACCGCCTGTTGCGGTTGTCCACCGTCCTTCACCGAAACCGCAAACTGAAATTCTCCCGCCCGCTCCGCCTCTCCGTGCAAAACTCCGTTGTCTTCCAGGCTGATCCCCGGCGGCAAGGCGCCACTCGCAACCCGCCAATGCAGCACCGGCACGAAATTGCCCCGCCCGTGAAAATTTACCTGATACAGCCCATGCGGATACGTCGGCGGCAACTCGGTCGGCTCAATCACCAGTCCGTCGACCGCATTCTTGCCGAGCGCGGACTGGTCCGTCGCCATCGGCGCTTGCGCGAAGCCCGCCCCGCCCATCGCAACCGCGACCAAGCACAGGAAAACTCGCTGCCCGACCTTCATCATCCTAAAGTCCCCAAGCCGGTTATCCCCCAGCGGCCAAACCATTTCCACGAACCCCATCCTCATCCTACCGGAATTCCTGCGCCTCCCGCACAATCCTCCACGCCTGGCATTCGCTCACCCTCTAAGATGCTGTAAGCTCCCCAAAGTCGTCCCCCCTCAGAATGTAAAGTTCTGTATACATTGCACTTGCAAAATATTTTTCTTCCGCTCGCGCTACTTATTTTGATGGTTCGGGTTTGAGGCAACTGAAACGACTTGTGTTAACCTCACAATCAATAGATGACCCGATCCAGGCTCGATTCAACCCAGGGGGAAGTTATGTCACCACGCAACGCCATCGTCCTGCTCCTTGCACTCTCCACTGTTCTTTTTCTGGCCGCCTGCGGCGGCAATGGCAGCAGCCCCGCCACTCCCGTGGCCCCGCCCAGCGGTGCATTTAGCAATAGCAATTTGAATGGTACCTACGTTTTTTCAATCTCAGGCACTGACCAGAGCAACGGAGCACCTTACGCAATGGTTGGCACCTTCACCGCCAATGGCAGCGGCGGCAATGGCAAAGGCGGGATCACGGCCGGCACTTTCGACCTCAATGATGCGGTCTCCGGAACGGCAGCTGGCGCATCTATTACCAGCGGCAGCACCTACAGTGTCGGCCAGGATGGACGGGGAGAGGCCATGATTGCAACCAATATCTCCGGCCTCTCCAACATTACGTTTGATTTCGTTCTCTCCTCAAGCTCCCACGGGCTCATCACCGAGTTCGACAGTTTCGGCAGCGGTAGCGGAACTCTCGACCTGCAGGTGTCCGGTGTCACGCCTTCGGGCACATACGCCTTCAGCCTATCCGGGGCCGCATCCAACAGTGGAAGCACATGGGCGACAGTCGGCAATTTCGCCGTTTCCGGTGGAACTTTCTCCGGGTCCGATGACTTTAACGAAAACACGTTGGCATTTTCTGGCTCAACGGTTACCGGCTCACTGGTCCTCGGACCTTCTGCCACACCGGCGACAACGCTCGCAGTCGTAAGCTCCAGCGGCAGTTCGGTGTTTACTGGCACGTTTGACGCGGTTGCCATCGACGCCACTCATCTGAAGTTTATCGAGATGGACGCGACAGCGACCCTATCGGGTGACGCTTACTCGCAAACCAGCCCCACGATAGCGACCGGTACCTTGGCCTTCACCCTGGCGGGATCCGAATTTGCTGCCGGCGGACTCATGACCACGAACGGTTCGGGGGGCATCACAGGTACAGAAGACTTCAACGTAGAGGGGACTAACGTCTCGTCGCAATCGTCCCCGGCACCCTTTGGGGCCGCCTACGCTGTCGACCCCACTAACGCCGGGCGATACGTTCTGAGCAGCTTCACCACTTTTGAAGGAGGCTCATCTTACGCCGCGTATCCCTCGAGCGGTGGCGTGCTGCTCCTGGAAATCGACGGTACCGGAATCTCGGTCGGTGCCGCCTACCCACAGACGGCTGGTGCCACGTTCGCGGCGTCGCAAGGCTACGGGATGAATCTCAGCGGCGCGAATCTTGCGGGTGTCGGCAACGGAGCTGTCGAGGTGGACGACATCGCAGAGTTCGCCGCTGCCGCCAGCGGCGGCACGCTGTCGTCCGGCATCATTGACGAAAACTATGCCCCCGGCGGCGTCGCAGCCCTGGGCATAGCGCTTAGCAATGGCACCTACGGGACCATTGGCTCAGGTGGACGCTACGGGATCTCAGCCACCGCTGGGAACAGCACTACGAGCACGTTGCTCGGTGGATTCACTCTCACCTTCTACGCCGTGGATGGCACAACCTTCCCCTTCATGGAAGTCGATCCCGGCCAGGTCTCGACCGGCGTAATCGTGCTGCAGACGCCTTCCTCCTCTTCTTCGGCCATTGCCCACGCGCACATGTTTGTCGTGCGGCCCCTGATCCGGGCACTCGGCGCTCGCCAGAAGAAAAACTAAATCGTTCACACGTCGCACACCGCATCGGGCGCGGCTCACCAGCCGCGCCCACTTTCCCCCCCCGCCCTTGGTGCATCCGCCTATCTCCCTCGTGACCTTAGTTACCTTTAATGAATGACCCCTCATCAAGCACAATCTCTCCAGATCTTTGTCCAGATTGCGGGAGAACCTGAGTGCTCTGCCAACGCTTTCTTCATGTCTTTATTTTCGTGCTCCTCGGCGCCTCGCTGGCCGCCGCCCGCGATCTCGCCCTAGTCTCCAATAAAGCCAACGCCGTGGGCACGATCACAGTTGCCGATCTGGTCAAGGTTTGCAAGGCTCAGACCAATCGCTGGCCCGATGGCAAACCCGTCACTTTTGTTATGCGCTCGCCCTCCGCGCCGGAGATGAAGGTCGTTCTCGAAAAGATCTACGGCATGTCGGAGAGCGAACTCAGCAGTCTCATCATTACTTCCAATCACGCCCGCGCCAACCATCCGGCCATCCTGGTCACCACTTCCGACGAAGAACTGGTGAACGCGGTGGCCTCTACTCCCGGAGCCGTCGGCGTCGTGGATGTGTACTCCATCAACAGCAGCGTTTCGGTCGTCAAGGTCGGAGGCAAACTGCCCCTCGAACCCGGCTACCTGCTGCACGGCAACTAGCCGCGAAGAATTCCGGGCCCAAGTTTCGTATGCGGATTCTTTGCACAGTTTTGAAAGGGCCGGCATCAGACGCGTCGTTAAGGATCGAGAAGAACACGGGCTTTAGCCCTTTAGGGATGCCCGAAAACTGAAACATGGCAGCTCCCGGCAAAAAAACCGCGCCCGCTTCGGCCTATGTGCGCCGTTATCCCCGCTTCGCCATCGACGTTCGCCTGCAAGTCCGCATGTTCCAGTCCGGCGAATTCCGCAGTTGCTGGGGACGCTCCACCGAACTTGGGCAGGACGGCATCGGAGCCACCCTCACCGGAGAACTTGAAACCGGCGAGATCGTTTCTCTCGATATTCCTCTGCCTCTCAGTCCTTACCCTTTGAAAGTTCGGGCCATCGTTCGCTACCGCCAGGGCCTGCGCTACGGCTTCGAATTCCTCACTCTCGGCGACCCTCAGCGTGAGACCATCCGCCGTGTCTGCGAAATGCTCGCCACCAAGCAGTAAGTCGTGAGCCGCGACCCCTGCCCAGCCGATCCAGGATTTTTCTGGCCACCGGCCACTGATCACTGATCACTGGCCACTGAACTTTTTTCTCATTCCATTACCTCAGTAACTTTCGAGTAAACCTCACGCGTTTTACTATCCAGTCTGCCGGGCTTCAGAGGGGGAGCCATCAATGGGTGGTCGTGTCACCCGGTCTGCGCAGTCCCAGGAACTTCTGCGCGCCAAGTCGTTGCAGCAGGCGCTCGAGTGCGGAGCGTCGCCCTCCTTTGTTCCCACCGGCAGCCCCACCGCCGCGCAACCATCGTCTCTCTCGTGGCATCCGGCCGAGTCGAATCCCAGCGTCACCACCGAGCAAGATCCCCTCGACCTGCGCCGCCAGTATCTCGAACAACTCTTTCAAAACTCTCCCGACTCTCTGATTGTGGTCGACCCTTCTTTTCATGCGCAGTGCGTCAATCGGGAGTTTCAGCGCGTCTTCGGCTACACCGAAGCGCAAACTCTGTCGCAGCCCATCGACTCCCTGATTCTTCCCGCAGATCGCGCCGCTGAAGCGCAATGGATCGCGCAGTGTTTGCAGCGTGGCGAACAGCTCACCCTCGAAACTCAGCGCCGCCATCGCGACGGAACCTTGCTCGATGTCTCTCTCTCCACCGCTCCCTTGATCGTCAACGGCCGCAGTGCAGCCTACTACTTCGTCTATCGCGACGTTTCCGATCGCAAGCGCGCCGAGACTCTGAATTCGGCTCTCTTTAACGTCGCCGAAAAAGCCTGCTCCACTCAGGATCTGCAGCAATTCTTTGCCGCCATCCACGGCATCGTCGACGAACTCATGCCCGCGCGCAATTTCGCCATCGCCATTCACGATCCTGAGTCGCAACTGCTCAGCTTCCCCTATTTCGTCGACGAGCAGGAGTCCGCTCCCGCTCCCGCCCGCGCCGCCCGTGGTCTGGTCGAATATGTTCTGCGCACCGGCGAGCCGCTGCTCTGCACTCCGCAACAGTTCGAGCAAATGCAACAGCCCCGCGAAATCGAATTGGCCGCGCCCGCTCCGCTCCTCTGGCTGGGCGTTCCCCTCCGCGCCAATCATCACGTCTTCGGAGCGCTCGTCCTCAAAAGCTACTCCGAAAATGTTCTCCTTCGCGAGCGCGACAAGGAAGTGCTCACTTTAATCTCGCGTCAGTTGGCCGCCACCATCGAGCACAAGCGCAACGAGCAGGCTCTGCGCCGCTCCGAAGTTCGCTACCGCTCCCTGGTCCAGACTGCGGTTTACGGAATTTACCGCGCCCGCCTCGAGGGCCAGTTTCTCGACGTCAACCCGGCTCTCATCGGAATGCTGGGCTATGACTCCGCTCTCGAAGTCTTGGCCCTCGATCCGCAAAACGATGTTTTCCTCAGCCCCAGCGAGTTCACCCGTCTGGTCGACGAATTCCGCCGCACCGGCCGCACGGATGGTTTCGAAGCCCGCTGGAAGCGTAAGGACGGAGCCGCCATCACCGTTCGCATCAGCGGTCGCGCCGTTGCCACCGAAGACGAGCCCGCCGACGTTCTCGAAGCTATCGCCGAAGATGTCACCGAGCGCCGCGTTCTCGAAGATCAGTTCCGTCAGTCGCAGAAAATGGAAGCCGTCGGCCGTCTCGCCGGAGGCATCGCTCACGACTTCAATAACCTGCTCATGGTCATCAGCGGCTACACCGAGGTTCTCCTCGACCAGCTCACTCCAGAAAATGCTCTGCACGCCAAGGCCGAGGCGATTCAACAGGCCTCCGATCGCGCGACCACCCTCACCCGTCAGCTGCTCGCCTTCAGCCGCAAGCAACTTCTCGAACTCAAGGTCATCGACGTCAACGCCATCGTCGCCGATATGGAGCGACTTCTGCGCCCGCTTATTGGCGAAGATATGGAACTCACTACGAGTCTCGCTCCCGCCGTCGGCTGCACCCGCGCCGATGCTGGCCAGCTCGAGCAAGTCATCATGAATCTCGTCGTCAACGCCAAAGACGCCATGCCCAACGGCGGTAAGATCTGCATTCGCACTGCTAGCGTCACCCTCGACGACACGTACCGTCCCGAAAATACTTTCATCAAACACGGCCCCTACGTCATGATTTCCGTCAGCGACACCGGGCAGGGCATGGACCGTGATACCCAGGCCCGCATCTTTGAGCCTTTCTTCACCACCAAAGAAAAAGGCAAAGGCACCGGCCTCGGACTTTCCACCGTCTATGGAATCATCAAGCAAAGCGGCGGCTACGTCTTCGTGCAAAGCGAGCTCGGCCGCGGCACCGTGTTCACAATTTATTTCCCGCGAGTCGACGAACCCTCCGCATCTCTCGGCGCCGCTCCGGCATCTCTCGCGGCCGTTGGCGGAACCGAAACCATCCTCCTCGTGGAGGACGAAGAGTCGGTTCGCCAACTGGTTCGGGAGACTCTCGAGTCCCGCGGCTATCACGTGCTCGAGGCTGCCAACGGACAAGCTGCTCTCACTGTGGCTTCCAGCTATCCCGACACCATCCACCTCATCATCACCGACGTCGTCATGCCCGGCCTGAGCGGCCACGAACTCGTCCAGCAACTTCTGCCTGTTCGCCCCGGCACCAAGGTCCTCTATCTTTCCGGCTATGCCGAAGACGCCTTCGCCAGCCCGCTTCCGGCAGACGGCAAAAGAACTTTCCTGCAAAAGCCCTTCACCCTGCAAAGCCTCTCCCGCAGAGTCCGCGAAGTCCTCGGGCCACCTACCCACTAGTTTCTGTAAAGGCTGCGGATTCTGACCGCTCCGGGTTGCAGCGATTCTTGGGTGGCGCAGCGCTTCAGCGCTGCGCCAAGGATGTCGCACAACCGAGGGTCTTAGATCCCCGCCCGGTGTAGAATTCTCCTCGCAACCGCGACGCCGCTCCTCATCATCCAATTCCAGGAAGCCGCTTCGCCTGAATCCGTACCCTTGGCCTCGTCATCAGTACAATAAGAACTCTGGAGGAAAAATCATGGCTCACGAATTACCGCCCCTGCCCTACGACTACGCGGCGCTCGAACCCATCATCGACAAGCAGACGATGACCCTGCATCACGACATGCACCACGGTGCCTACGTCAAGAATCTCAACGCAGCCATCGAGAAACATCCCCAACTATCCAAGAAAACTGCGGAAGAATTGATCCGCGATCTTAACGCCATCCCCGAAGACATTCGCGCCGCAGTCCGCAACAACGGCGGCGGCCACGTCAACCACTCTATGTTCTGGAAAATCATGAAGCCCAAAGGCGGCGGCGATCCGAGCGGTCCCATCGCTCAGGTCATCAGCAAGACTTTCGGCAACTTCAAGGATTTCCAGGCCAAGTTCAACGACGCCGGCACTAAGCAATTCGGCTCGGGATGGGTCTGGCTTGCCGGCAAGCCCGGCGGAGACGTGCACATTATGAGCACGCCCAACCAGGACAATCCGATCACCCAGGGCCACTTCCCCATCTTCGGCAACGACGTCTGGGAGCACGCCTACTACCTGAAATACAACAACCGCCGTCCGGAATATCTCGCCGCCTGGTGGAATGTCATCAACTGGGACGAAGTCAACGCCCGTTACGAAGCCTTCAAGTCCGGCAAGGCAATGCACGAGCCGGCCATGGCGCACTAACTCGTGTGGGCCGGACACTTTGGTCCGCCCACAGCTTAGGTGAGAGACAGAGACAGCCGCCTTCGGCTGTCCCGCCCCCGCGAAGCGTCGCGGAATCACCCAATAGAAGGGGTCCAGCCAACCGCCGGGCCCCTTTTTATTTTTATTTTTATTTCACAGTGATCCGCTGTCGCTACGCCGCCGCCGTCTCCACATACTCATCCGGTTCCGCCTCAAATTCTTTCCTGCAATCTTCCGAGCAGAAAAAATATTTTTTTCCCGCAAACTGGGTATGAAACTGCGATCTCTCGTCCACTGGCACTCCACAAACCGGGTCCATCATGATTGATTCCTCCCTTAGGAAGTTTTGTTGTTCCTCTCCGCGTCCTCCCAGCAAAGACTCTTCCGTTCTACCCGCTCCGCAAATCACTGATCTCGTTTGCCTTCCGCCCGGCCAAATTTCATCTTTACGATCTGCTCGGAAATTTCTTCCACCCCCCGTGCACCTTATACCTATCTGCCCATCGCGCCGTGGGCAACGAAACCGAAGGCAGGTTTCTGCCCGTACCTACCTGCGAGCCTTCACGCCAGCAATCCCAGCACGGTTCTCTCGGAAGTTCCTCACGCGGATTATTGCGGCGATATAAGGCAGCCCCGTCGGAATTCAAACCGCGTGTGCTTGCATGGATCTCCCCGAACCGAGAAACATGAACTAAGAATTGAGAACCACTCCTCCCCGCCTTTCTGCATTTCCTGTGCAACCTCTGTGGACAATCGGCCCTCCCACTCCTTCAGATTCTTCTCTCCGTACTTCCCCTTCAATCGAATGCCCGCCCTCCACGCGCCTTAGCCAGATATCTTCGCCCAACTTCTCGGCCCGTTTGATCCGCGAAACTTTGCATCTATGATTTTCCTCAACTGCACCAAAAATACTGAATTGACCGCGCACCTTTTCGCTCGTACATTCGTTCTCGCCCTCCGCGAAAAAAACTGATTCGACTCAGCTCAGCCGAAATCGTCACCGAGACCGTCACCGGTGTTAGACAAAACGCGGGCTTCATTAGCAACGTTCTTCAACCATCACCATTCATCATCGAAAGAGAAGAACTGGCTGGTACTCATGAAAGCAACCAATCCATGGATCACCTACCGCACTCGTTTTCTGGTGAAAGCAAAACAACTCACCACCAGCCTGACCTTCAGCGACGCCCTCGGCCGGCAGCACTCCGGACGCAAGGGCGACTATCTGGTCGAGTCCTCCGACGGTGTTCTCCGCATCGCCCCTCGTCAGATTTTCGAGGATATCTATGTTCCCCTGCTCGCCGGCGAGCCTTCCGCGTCGGTTCAAACTCGGCAATCGCACGAAACTCTGCTGCCGCAAAAGACAGTGCAGCGCCAAGCTTCGGTCCAGTTCCAGCTTCCAGTTCGCAAACTTCCTCAACCCGACCGCGGTCCTGGCATCGCCGCCACAAATCTTCGCTCTCTCTACGACTGACCAGGAAGGGATTAAAGCCGATGAGGACCGCCACCAGACTTCCCAAACGGCGCCACCAGTGCCCGCAGTATCGTGGAGGAGCGGCGCTTCAGCGCGGCG
Organism: Candidatus Sulfotelmatobacter sp.; assembly: GCA_049584315.1. GTDB lineage: Bacteria > Acidobacteriota > Terriglobia > Terriglobales > Acidobacteriaceae > Sulfotelmatobacter. The sequence continues at coordinate 80,284 of JBAUXO010000085.1, forward strand.
TAACCCGTTCCGAATCATTCCGAGCCTTAGCCTCTGTACCCGCTCGCCCACCCACCCGCGAGGTTTATGAACGCACCATGAATTTCACTTGTGGAAAACCAATCCCTGGTCCCCGCATCAAGCCCGTCATTGCTGGAGATACAACCTATGGTGTTTCCCTCTTGACAGGCACAATAAGCGGGAGTAACTTTGCAATCCCATAGCTTTGAAATTCGCCTCGCGGGAACGGGGCGGGTTTCAGCAGGTGTAGTAGAGAGAGTAGTGAGGACGGTAGGGCGCCAGGCCAGAGGTGACCCGGCGCTACCTCCGTAAAATTAACAAAACAAAGCCGAAAAGGCATAACCCGATCTGGGGCGCGTCCGGAGGCCGGAAGCCCCAAACCGGTCGAGAAAACAATAAGAAAGAAATAAGAAGTTAAGGCGCGGTGGCCGTTCCCCGACCCTCCCCCGGGTGAACGACTAGCTTTGTAAAAAGCAACGTTTTTATGCCGGCAAACTGATTTCAGCCTCTGGCCGAAGCTTGAAGCCGGTTCCTAGGAGCCCAGGATGGAAGCTTTAACTCGCCTCGTTACCGATTCGCTGGCCCGGCACGGCTTCGATCGTCCCGTCGACCCTCGCCGCCTGCAATGGTCCCGCTGGTTCCGTTGCGATTCTCCGCACAGCCTCCTCGTCGTCCCCAGCAAGCCCGGCATCTTCGCGATAGCCGAAGAGATTCTGGACTTTGGCACCGGCACGCCCCAGGCGGGGACAGCCTCCCCTGAGAGCCTGCCCCGAGCGCAGCCGAGGGGTCCAGTCGAGCCAAGCTCGGCACCCGGATCCAGCGCAGCGACTACCCTAGTTGGGCGTTTGGGCGCAGCTCTTCCGCGCTCCGGTTCGCTGCAGCCAAAGGATGCGGCTTTTGCCGTTGAGGTCCCGCCCTCAAAGCGCATGCTCGCCGTCCTCCAGTTCTCCGAAGACGATGACATGGCCTTTACCCTCGACCGCATGTTCACCCGCATCAATCCCATGCGCGCACGCCTATCCTCCGGAGGCTGCTTCCTCCGCTTCGTTGTCATCGCAGATCAGGACCAGCGCCGCAGCATTTGCAGCGCCCTCAATCAATGGATGCTCTCCTCCGCCGAAAAAGCCAGCGGCATCCCTGCAGGCTTTTCTTCGTCGCTGGAGGTTAGCACCGCCGAAGAGGTGCTTGGCACAACCCGTGTGGGGCGGACGCTCTTGTCCGCCCACGCCGACACTCTTCCAGCTCCGGCCCCGGCAGCAGAGCCTCCGCGAGGAGCGGATCTAAATCCTCTCCCGCATCTCGACACCGGAGCTAACAAGAATCTCCACCGTCCTCACCCCCTCCCCTCTGGCTTCTGACCCGAGGAGCTCGGTGAACGGGCTCGCCGCCCAGCGGCGAAGGAATGCGGCCCACAGCCTGCCCTGAGCTTGTCGAAGGGGCGCAAAAGCCGTGGGTTGGAAGATTTAAGAAGCACCAAGCCCCGTAGGGGCGGCAGAAAGCTCTTTACAACACGCTTCACCCCCGAACAATTTCCAGTTCGGACACGGCCCAATTCCTCCGCCACCCCCATGGACGCCGAATCGGGTCACGCTGCATAGAATCTAATTATTAATGGAGAGATCAATGCCCGAGGTTAAGACCACCACCGTTGAAACGCCAGCGGTCAATTCCGCAACCCCCGCCCAGAAGAAGGCCGCCGCCCCCGGTCTCTCTTTCCGCCGCTTTTTCACCAAGCCCGGCGTCTCGCCCTACGATGAGCTCGAATGGGAGCTCCGCCTCGCTCAGATCACCGACGCTCAAGGCAACGTGATCTTCGAGCAGAAGGACGTCGGAGTCCCTAAAGATTGGTCGATGACTGCGACCAACATCGTCGCCAGTAAATATCTGCACGGCAAGGTCGGCACACCTGAGCGCGAAACTGGAGTCCGCGCGCTCGTCACCCGCGTCGCCGAAACCATTCGCAACTGGGGATTGGCCCAAGGTTACTTCAAGACTCCGGAAGACGGAGCCACTTTCCACGACGAGTTGGTCCACATTCTCGTTCGCCAGTACGCCGCCTTCAATTCGCCTGTCTGGTTCAACGTCGGCTGCGATCGCATCGAGCCCAACTCCGACGCTCGCAACTGGCACTGGAGCCCCAAGACTCAGCAAGTCGAGTTCGGTGTCACCGGCTACAGCAATCCGCAGTGCTCCGCCTGCTTCATCAACTCAGTAAAGGATTCGCTCGACTCCATCCTCACCCTCGCCAAAACCGAAGGCATGCTCTTCAAGTGGGGTAGTGGCACCGGAACCAATCTCTCTCCTCTGCGCTCTTCCACCGAAGGTCTCAGCGGCGGAGGTACGGCCAGCGGTCCGCTCAGCTTCATGAAAGGTTTCGACGCCTTTGCCGGCGTCATCAAGTCCGGAGGTAAAACTCGCCGCGCCGCGAAGATGGTTATCCTCAACGTTGATCATCCCGACATCGTCGAGTTCATCGAGTGCAAACAGAAAGAAGAAGCCAAAGCTCACGCTCTGGTCGCGCAGGGATACGATGGTTCCCATCCCGATTCCGACGCCTACTCTTCCATCTTCTTTCAGAACGCGAACAACTCCGTCCGCGTCACCGACGACTTCATGTACGCCGTCCTCCGCGACACCGATTTCTCCACCAAGAAGGTGCAGGACGGCAGCGTCATGACCACCTACAAAGCCAAAGATCTCCTCAAGAAAATTTCCGAGGCCACTTGGCATTGCGGCGATCCCGGCATGCAGTACGACTCCACCACGAATCGCTGGCACACATCGAAGAACACCGACCGCATCAATGCCAGCAATCCTTGCAGCGAGTACATGTTTCTCGACGACTCCGCCTGCAACCTCGCGAGCTTGAATCTCTTGAAGTTCGCGCCCAATGGTACCTTCGATGTCGAAGCCTATCGCCATGCCGTCGATGTCCTCATCACCGCGCAGGAAATTCTCGTCGACAATGCCGGCTACCCCACGGAAGCGATCATGCGCAATTCGCATGACTATCGCCCGCTCGGGCTCGGCTACGCAAATCTTGGCGCCCTCTTGATGGCCGCAGGTTTGCCCTACGACTCCGAGGCCGGCCGCGACTACGCCGCCTGCGTCACCGCCATCATGTGCGGCGAAGCCTATCTGCAATCGAGCCGCATCGCCGAACAATGCGCCCCGCTCACTCCCGCAACCGAAACCGTCTCGACTCGCCTCGGCATCACCGAAGCCGCAAAGATGCCCGGCTCCGCCTGCCCCGGCTGGTACATCAATCGCGAACCGTTCCTCGACGTGATCCGCATGCACCGCGCCAGCGTCAACAACATAAATAAAACTAACGTCCCCACAACTCTGTATGAATCCTCCAAAGCCTGCTGGGACGAAGCTCTCGCCCACGGCGAAAAGCACGGCTATCGCAACTCACAGGTCACAGTTCTCGCGCCCACAGGAACGATCGGCTTCATGATGGACTGCGATACGACGGGAGTGGAGCCGGATTTGGCGCTCGTGAAGTACAAGAAGCTGGTGGGTGGAGGGATGATCAAGATCGTCAATCAGACGGTGCCGACGGCGTTGTTCAAGTTGGGGTACGACCACGATCAGGCGAATGCGATTGTCAGTTACATCGATGCGACGGGAACCATCGAAGGGGCGCCGCATATCAAGGACGATCATCTCGCCGTTTTCGATTGCTCGTTCAAGCCGGCCAAGGGAACGCGGTCGATCGCGTACATGGGCCACTTGCGGATGATGGCGGCGGCGCAGCCGTTTATCTGCGGAGCTATATCGAAGACCGTCAATCTTCCCGAGAACGCATCGGTCGAAGACATCATGGATGCTTATCTGCAGGCGTGGAAGCTCGGGCTGAAGGCGGTTGCGGTGTATCGCGACGGCTGCAAGAAGGCGCAACCACTTTCCGCGGCGGGAACAAAGACGGCGAACTCCACCAAAGATGACGCGCGAATTGCGGCGGCTGCAGCGCCGGAGCCGGAGGATATGAATGCGCCTCCGCGCGCGGTGCGGCACAAGCTGCAGGAAGAGCGCGCCTCGATCACGCACAAGTTCAACATTGGCGGGCACGAGGGCTACATCACGGTCGGACTTTATCCCAATGGCGAGCCCGGCGAATTGTTCATCACCATGGCCAAAGAAGGGTCGACGGTCAGCGGATTGATGGACAGCTTTGCGCTGGCCGTCTCCATCGCGCTGCAGCACGGCGTGCCGCTGAAATTGTTCTGCGAGAAATTCGCGCACACCCGCTTCGAGCCCAGCGGTTGGACGAGCAATCCCGACATCGGCTTTGCCAAGTCGATCATGGATTACATCTTCCGCTGGCTGCAGCTGCGCTTCACTGGACAGCAGCAGCTGCTCTTCGAAAATCTGCGGCCGAAATCGTCGGTGTCCAGTGGCCACTTGCCGGAAGAAGCCGCGTCCACGATCCGGCGTCCGGAACCCGGCAGCCCAAGTCCCGGAGCGATCCACGCCGCCGACGCACTGGCCGGCATCATCGACCTGGGCGACGCTCCCACTTGCAGCTTCTGCGGCAGCATCATGACCCGCAATGGCAGTTGCTACCGCTGCGGAAGCTGCGGCAGCACGAGCGGGTGCTCGTAAGAAGTTTCGCCCGGGAGGGTCAACGTCCCCACCCTGTCGCTAAGAACGCGACCAGGGTGGGACCCGTTCCCTGGTGACGGATGTATTTCAAGATTGTCGCCCCGATTCCCGACGTGGACACTATCGCGACCGGCGCCGCGATTCGCGAGCGAAAGCGCTTGTGGAAGAATTATGGCAAGGCGCGCTCGGCGGAAGCTGAAAAGAATCGTGTCGGTCAAACTTAGTAAAGCTACGATGTTCACTGCCACGAACCTCATGGGATTGGCGCGGAAGAACACAAAATCAAGCCGATTCTTTCAAGTGATCGTGACCGGGGCGTAGCGCGGTTCGTGCTCTGCGTGCGCCATCGCGATTATCCCGCGTGGCTCGAACTGCGCAAAGTTTATCCGCTGCCGACCAATATCCGGGCGGTGACGCCGGCGCTGGGGGAGTACGTCCCGGAGGAAGCAGGTGCGCATCCTGAAGGCGTTTGGCAGGTTGGAGTTTGATCCGGGATACGGATACAAAGTGGAACGGCGGAAGAAGCGGTCGTGACCGACATGGCTCGCTGCATAGCGATGCGAGCCAACCGCGCGACTATTGTGTCGCCAAGAACGCGCCACCCCGCACAGCTCGCCTCTACAGGGAAGGGAGTGATGTTGGGGAGAACGAAAGCACCGTGGACTCCCTTTCGCAAAGGAGGCGAAAGCCAGAACCCCGGGGGTATTGATGCCGTCGCAAATACTAACCAGCGAGCGGGAGGTTGGTGCTCCAGCCATCGGCGACGATGAGCCATGCGCCGAGACGGCGCCAGACTCTCACGTATTTGCCGCGGTCGGCTTGGATAGTGCCATCGGGCTTGTGGAGGGCGACGGTGTAGCGCCCGACCTCCATGGCCATGTCGGCGGAGGATTCGACGCGGGTGGTTTCGATGCGAAGATCCTGATATCCGGCGTCGCCGAGCAGGTGGAGAAGCTGTTCAACCGCCTTGGGGCCGTAGGCGGGGTCGTGATGAGGAGCGAGGAAGGCTCCGTCTGGAGCGAAGAGAGCGGCGGCTTGATCGTAGTTGCCGGTGTTGAAGGCGGTGACCAAGTCTTGCGCGAGGTTGCGGATCAGGGACTGGACGTCCAGGGACGGACGAGAATCCGCCAAGGAACTGGAATAAGAGCGATACATCTACTACCTCCTGGGAGAAGGCCAAGAGCGTTACCGGGGCAATCGGTCGCTCGCCACTGCAAAAGTATTTTAGCGCAAGTGGCTGTGGAACGCACAAAATTTTGCGGCGCCTCGGGTGGATACGGTAGATCAGGGTGGGAGAAGACAACAGCATCCGGCGGGTGGAGGTGCGGCATCTGATTTGAGCCCGAAATTGGAGGCAAAACAGAAGCTTGCGTGAAGGAGATCTATGAGACTTCAAGACGTGAGATTTAAAAGCTTGAGTGCAGGATTGATGGGAACGGGATTGCTGGGACTGTTGTTGAGCGTGGGGGGTACGGCGAGAGCGCAGGACGCGCGGCCTCCGCAACAGGAAGAGCCCAAGCAGGATGAGGCGAAGCCTCCGAAGGAGCAGGCGCCGGCGAAGGCGGAGGAGGCGAAGCCGGCCCAGAACGAGAAGCAGAACGACGCGATGAAAAATAATGAAATGAAGCAAAACGATCAGATGAAGTCGGGAAAGGACGAAAACCGCCCGCAGGGTAATAAGGGCGGAGATCATGCGACGCGGGCGGCTGGAGCGCAAGGGCAGAGAATTCCGGACGATAAATTCCGGTCGCACTTTGGCCGGCAGCATACGTTCAAAGTGCAGAAGACGGTGATTGTCGAAGGGCAGCCGCGGTTTCAGTACGGTGGATACTGGTTTGCGCTGGCCAATCCCTGGCCGGGAGACTGGGCCTATACCGACGATTGCTACATTGACTACATCGATGGAGAGTATGTGCTGATCGATCTGCTGCACCCGGGAGTGCAGATTCCAGTGATCGTGGTGGTGGCTTAAAGTTTGGATTGGACTGAGGTGATAAATCGCCTTCCGGTCTGGAGATCGATCTCTGGCTCGGAAGGCTTTTTCATTGTGGCCCGGAAATCGCCAGAGCGGGGAAGATGGATTCTACTCTTGCAGGGGTTGGCGCGAAGGTTATGTTGAGCGGATCAGCGAGATCGAGCAAGCGTGGATTGAGGGAGATTGGACGGGCGAGAGGCCGGTGGAGGCGGAGCGAAGGGCGAAGCATCCGGAGCAGTTTTGTCCGAACGGTGTCGGCGGCGAGCGGATTTTATTTGCGTTGCTCAGAGTCTTATTGAGGGTCGGAATCGTTGCGGTTTCATCGCGAACGGGTCGGTGGCGACTGACAGGGCGAACCGACTCCGTCTACAATGTTCGAGCACGTGATTTATTGAGCAGGATGAGGAGAACGCGATGGAACGCAAGGCGAGCGCAGTGTGGAAGGGCGGGCTGAAGGATGGAAAGGGATCGATCTCGGCTCCGGGTGGAGTGTTGAAGGATACGCAGTATTCGTTTACCTCGCGGTTCGAGAATGGGCCGGGGACGAATCCAGAGGAGTTGATTGCGGCGGCGCATGCGGCGTGCTTTTCAATGGCGCTGTCGGCGCAGTTGGGGGGAGCGAATCTGACGCCGGAGAGCATCAGTACGAACGTGACTTTGACGATGGAGAAACTGGATTCCGGATGGACGATCACGGCGAGCCACCTCGATGTGGTGGGGAAGGTTCCGGGCGCGGACGCGGCGACGTTTCAGAAGTATGCGGAGGCGGCGGAGAAGGGCTGTCCGGTATCGAAGGTGCTGAACGCCAAGATTACGATGACGGCGAAACTGGCGTAAGCTGGGCTTGAGCGTCCGGTGTAGGAAGTCAAAATCTTTAACACAGAGGAGAAGCAAGGCGTCTCGAGCGGTTTGACAGGCTCTGACATGCCTGTAAAATAGAGGTGTTCTTCCTGACACGGCGGCCTTCAGGCCGCCGCTGCATTGCAAATCAGATTGCCATCGTGGCGGAATTGGCAGACGCGCATGGTTCAGGTCCATGTACCGGCAACGGTGTGGGGGTTCGAGTCCCTTCGATGGCACCAAGAAATGTTTCCCAGGATCATTCTCGCTCGTTGATAAGATTGCGGACTCAGGCTCCTCTCTAGCGGACGAAAATCCTTGACGGAGTACTTGCATGCGCCATCAAGAAGCCGCCTCCATTCCCGTTGTTCCTTCGCGCCGTGGCTTTCTTCGATCGGTTTCGCTCGCTGCCACGGCTGCGGTATTTTCTGAAAAACATTCGGCGCTGGCCGTGCCGCAGTCGATTGCGAACCCCACCAGCCTTGCAGGGTCGGCTTACGATCAGAAACAGATGCGTGACCTGGCGGCGTGGACCGCGCTAACGCTGGAGACGCCAAATCCGGTGCCGTACGGAGCTGAGATCGTCGCCAGCACGGGCGGCGAGCGGTTGATGCGCGCCACGAACGCGGTGGGGCAAGAACACGATCCCAGCGCCCACGCCGAGGTGCGCACGATCCGGCTGGCGTGCAGCAAACTGAATTCGTATTCGCTCCGAGGCTACACTCTTTACTCGACCTGCGAACCCTGCCCGATGTGCATGGCCTGTGCCCTGTGGGCTCGTCTGGACCGCGTGGTATACGGAGCGATGATCGTGGACGCGGCCCGCTTTGGCCATCAGATTCTGATTCCTGCCGCGGAGGTCGCAAAGCGCACCGATATGACCTGCGTTGTTGACGGGCCAGTGGAGCGCGATGTTTGCTTTGCACTCTTCACCAATCCGAGCATGCAGAATACTTTCAAGAGATGGAATTCCGAGAAACCCTGACTTCTTAGGTCCTTTCGCTAGGGTGCCGCAGTCCCGTACACTTTCTTCCATGAAAAATTTTGTGAGTGCGACCTGCCGAGTGGGGCTCCTGGTGGTGGTGCTGTGCGGCGTAGGTGTTGCCCAGAAGCTGGCCATCACGTTTGACGATTTGCCGCGGAATGGAGAGTTGCCGCCGGGAGTGACGCAGGCGGAGACGGCCAAGAGTGTTTTGGAAATTTTGAAGAAGCGGCATGTACCCCCGGTGTATGGATTCATCAATGCGAAGAAGCTTGAAGGCAGCCCCGACGGTGCGGAGGCGCTGAAGTTGTGGGCGGCGGCGGAGCCGGTAGGGAATCATACGTACGCGCACATGGATCTGGAACAGAACACGGCGGAGGCGTTCGAGCGCGAAATTGAGGAGGATGAGCCGGTGCTCGAGTTGCTGGAGAGCAAAGATACGTGGCATTGGTTGCGGTATCCGTACTTGCACGAGGGAGACACGGCGGAGAAGCGGCGCGCGGTGCGGGCGTATTTGAAGGCGCACGGATATCGGATTGCGCAGGTGACGCTGGATTGGGAAGACTACTTATGGAATTTTGCCTATGCGCGATGCGTAGCCAAGAATGATACGAAGTCGATGGAGTGGCTGCGGTCGAGTTATCTGAGTACAGCTTCCGCGTTTTTGGATCTGGGGCGCGAGCAGGCGAAGCTGATTTATGGGCGCGAGATCAATTACGTTTTGCTGATGCATTTGGGAGCCTATAGCAGCACCATCCTGCCGGATGCGCTGGATCTGCTGAAGAAAAAGGGATTCCAGCTGGTGACGCTGGAGGAAGCGGAGAGCGATGCGGCATATGACGGCGATCCGGATGTGGGTCTGCATGATGCAGGGACGATGCTGGACCAGTGGATGCAGGTGAAAGGGATCAAAGATCCCCCCCATGTGGAGAAGCCTTATAAGGAGATTGAGAGCGTTTGCCAGTGAGGAAGCGTAAGCCGGAAGAACCTGAGCACAAAACCAATTTTCGACGATCCAACAAATAACCAGCTAAAAGCCTTTGGACTTGTTGTCTTTCTTGAGCGAAGCCATTAGGATGTCGGCACCTTCGGGGTAGAGTCCGGACTTGCTGCGACTCGCAGCGTAAGCAGCGAGGCCGGATTCAGGCGGTCAGACTGCATTCAGAATTCGCTGCTTCCAATGGTGGTTAGCGCAGGTGCGGACCATCCTCGATGGTCCAGTTGGCTTGCCCAGGTCCCTAGAATTCTTAGTGCAAGTAGGGTTCGCAGAAACCGAGTCCATGGAGGTTCAATGTCTCAGGAAAAGCTAGTTTTAACTCCCCCAGCTCACATCGACCGAATGAGGACGATGGGGCTCAGCCTTGTGGTACTGATCGTAATCCTAAGCGCGGCTAGGCCGGCCATCGCGGCTTCCGGACAGTTTGTGGCACATAACACTCCCAGCTATGTAGCGACGGCGAAAAATCTAGGGTCGGAGGATCCCGCGACCACTATCGAAGTGAGCCTCTGGTTGAATCTTCACAATCGCAGCGAGTTCGATTCGCTGGCGCAACAGCTCTACGATCCCTCCTCTCCCAACTACCGGCACTGGCTAAACCGAGCCGATTTCGCGGCGCGATTTGCGCCGACGGCGGCGGAAGCGAAAAGCGTGCGAGATTTTCTTGAATCGCATGATCTGACGATTGTAAACGTCGGTAAGGATAACCTCTTTGTCAGAGCGCGGGGAACGGTCCGCGACGTGGAAACGGCCTTCCAAGTGCATCTGAACAACTATCAGGTTGGCTCGAAGACCGTTCGCGCCAACGACCGCGACCCCTACATGGATGGTGTTGCCGCGCCTCTGGTGCGGGCGGTTTCCGGGCTGGACACTGGCGGTTACGAACATCCAATGATGTCCCGGACGGCGAATCTTACCAGTGGGAAGAATGCCGTCGCCGGGACCGCCGCTGCCGGTCCCAAGGCCGCCGTCACATCCGACGATTTCTTCACCTCAAACTGCTTTAAGGGAGTGGAAAAGGAATCGTTTTCGACTTCCCCCGAACTCGGTGGTCCGCTGCCCACGGGGACCTACTCCGGGAATCACCTGAATCTCCAGAGCCTGACCAGCGCGGGTTGCGCCTACACTCCGCCCGCGATCCAGACTGCGTACCATCTTACCGGCTTGTACAACCAGGGATACACCGGAGCCGGCCAAACCATCGCGATCATTGACTGGTGCGGTTCGTTTACCATTCAGGACGATGCCAACGCGTTTTCGGCGCAATTCGGTTTGCCGGCGCTGAGTTCGTCGAATTTCAACATCATCTACACGCCAGCGCCAAGTTTCTGCGAGGCTGCCGATCAAACGGAAATCAACATCGACGTCGAGTGGTCGCACGCGGTCGCTCCGGGCGCCAACATCAACCTGATCGTTCCACCCTCGGCCAGCTTCCTGGACACCGACGAGGCAGAATACCTCACGATCTACAACGGCCTGGGCAACGTGATCTCTGGCAGCTACGGTGCTCCCGAGGCCTTCGTTGCTCCGACCGAGCTGGAAACTGGGAATCTGCTTTCTGAACTGGCCGCGGTCTACGGGATCTCGGCCAATTTTTCCACGGGTGACGATGGCGACTTTTCCCTGGATGGGATTGCGACGGTCAGCTATCCGGCCGATTCCCCCTGGTCCACCGCGGTAGGAGGCGTCACACTGGCCCTGAATTCCGATAATTCGATCGCGTGGCAGGCCGGGTGGGGAAACAATCAAACTCTGCTTGCGGTCGAGGGAACGGTTTTTGATCCGGTTTACTTTGGGGCAATCGGGTTCATCGGCGGCTCTGGCGGAGGTCCGAGCAACTGTGTTAGCCAGAGCGTCAATCCCACCACCGGCGAGGAAACCTGTCTCGGCGGGTTCCCCAAGCCGGCGTTTCAGAAGAAGCTCGCAGGAAAATACCGTCAGCTCCCGGATATTTCTTGGCTGGCGGACCCCTACACGGGAGTCGCAATTCTGATTACCGTACCGTTCCAGACTCCAGGGCAGGTCTGGCAGGTATGGGGAGGCACCAGCGTGGCTTGCCCGATGTTCTCCGCTTTGTGGGCAATTGCCAATCAGGAGTCTGAGGCAAACCGCGGCCCCGCCCTGGGCCAGGCCGCGGCCCACGTGTATTCGCTGCCGGCGGGGGCGATCTACGATGTCGTTCCTGTCGGCTCCAAAACCAACGTCACCGCATCGATTCAAGACTCCACGGGGACGACAGCCTATACTGCGGCCCAAGTGCTGGGCGGCCCAACGCCGGTGCCGCCAGCGAAGTTCCTCAGCGCGATATGGGATTATGCCGCTGATGAGTACACTGCGTATGTCATTTCATTCGGAACAGACTGCACGGTCGCGTCACCCAGCTTCTTTGACGACGGCACTCCGTGCAACGCCCCGACTGCCCTGCATACAAAAGTGGGCTGGGACAACGTGACTGGCGTGGGAACACCGAACGCGCAAGCGTTTACGGATTCCTTCAAGCCCGCCGCCGCAGCCGTGAAGTAAGGCCGGAGCGGCCCCAACCTCGGCCTCCGCCACCCATCAGGGTGGCGGAGGCTTTTTCCTGCCTGGGTTCCGGCGAGCGAGCGGGAAGGGAGCCGCGGTCCTCTATAATTGCAGAACCTGTTATGCGCACCCTTCTCGACGAGATCGTGGTGAAAACGCGGCGGAAAGTGGATGCTGCAAAGCGCACGGCGGATCTGCGAGAGTTGCAGCGACGGGCGGAACGGCATGTTCCACGCGGGTTTCGGCGGGCGCTCGTCGAAAAGAGCCGAGCGGGCGTAGCCGTGATTGCGGAGTTGAAGAAGGCTTCACCATCGAAGGGATTGATCCGGGCGGAGTTTTGTGTGGAGGGGTTGGCGCGGGAGTTGGAGGCGTCGGGGGCGACGGCGCTTTCGGTGCTGACGGATGAAGAATTCTTTCAGGGATCGCTGGGGAATTTGCGGAAGGCTTCGGCGATGGTGAAAGTGCCGTGTCTGCGGAAAGATTTTATGGTGGACGAATTTCAAGTGCTGGAGGCGCGGGCCAATTCGGCGGACGCGGTTTTGCTGATTGTGGCAGTGTTGACGCAGGAGGAATTGATAGCTCTAGTCAGGGGTGCGCGATCGCATGGGCTGGATGTTTTGTGCGAGGTGCACGATGAAGAAGAGATGCGGCGGGCGGTGGATGCGGAGTGCGATTTGATTGGAGTGAACACGCGCGATCTACGGACGTTCAAAGTGGATGCGGAGACGGCGTTCCGGCTGGCGGAGCGGGTTCCGGAGAATGTGGTGAAGGTGGCAGAGAGCGGGATTCGGTCGGGAGAAGATATTACGCGGCTGCGGGCGGCGGGGTTTCAGGCGTTTTTGATTGGAGAGGCGCTGATGCGGGCGGATGCGCCAGGAGAAGCTTTGCGGGAGCTGGTCACGAGTAGCCAGTCCCGGGTATCGAGCGGACGGTGAGCCGCCTGACATCCTGATCGCGGCGAGAAGAGGCAGGTTCTTCACCGCCTGCCGCCGGTTCGGAATGACAAGGTTTTTTGGGCGCAAAATTTGCAGCTACTGGTTAGTGACAGCCGATTTCGATGACCTGGATCAAGATTTGCGGGATGACGAATTTGGAGGATGCGCTGACCGCGGCGGAAGCGGGGGCGGATGCGGTGGGGTTTGTGTTTTATGAGAAGAGTCCGCGGAATATCGGGCAGGAGGCGGCGCGGGAGATAGTGGAGAAGTTGCCAGAGGCAGTCGAGAAAATTGGAGTTTCTGTGAACGGGAGCGGAGTCGAACCGTGCCACTTGGTTCCGGAAGTTGGGCTGACGGGATGGCAATCTTATGAGTTTGTGGCGGGCGAGGCGCCGAGAGGCGGTAGGGAAGCGATGGCACTGGGTTGCTTTCCGAAGAGCCCTCGATTTCTGATGTCTCTGCGTATGAATCATCTCGCTGAGGGTGAAAAGCGAATTCTGAAGTTGGTGGCGGACTTCGCCCGCCTGAGGAAGAATCTTCCGGAGGAAGCTCCGGTACTCACGGGATGGCTGGGCACAATCGTTTTGGATTCGGGTGATTTGCGACAACCTGGCGGGACCGGTAAGACGTTTGACTGGAAGAAGGCCGTGCCCATTGCCCAGGAAATGCGGCGAGGTGGAATCAATTTAGTTGTTGCGGGTGGATTGACGCCGGAGAATGTGGGCGAGGCGATGCAAATTCTAAAGCCTTGGGGAGTGGATGTGGTTTCGGGCGTGGAGGCGAGGCCGGGAAAGAAAGATCCACAGAAGGTGCGGGCGTTTGTGAGGGTGGTGCGGGAAATCGATCGGTGAACGGCGTTATGTTTTGTGGTGGACGGGACAGCGGCTTCCTCTCCGGTTCGGAATGACAAAAGCTTGAGTTAAGAGAATGGCGACGGTTGCGAGAACTACGAAAGTCAAAGTCCCCGCCCTCTCGCGAAAGGCGCGCGAAGGCCGGGGCATACTGCGCCACGTGAGCGAGCGCGGGCGGTTTGGGGTTTATGGCGGGCGCTACGTGCCGGAAACTTTAATGGCGGCGCTCGAGGAACTGGAGCGGGAGTATGAGAAGGCGAAGCGCGATCCGAGGTTTCAGCGGCGGCTCGAGGAGTTGCTGCGAACGTATGCGGGCCGTCCGACGGCGCTGACCTTCGCGCGCAGGCTGACCGAGAAGTTGGGTGGGGCGAAGATTTATTTGAAGCGGGAAGATTTGCTGCATACCGGAGCGCACAAGATCAATAACTGTCTGGGACAGGCGCTGCTGGTGGAGCGGATGGGCAAGCGGCGGGTGATTGCGGAGACGGGGGCGGGGCAGCACGGGGTGGCGACGGCGACGGTTTGCGCGCTGCTGGGATTTGAGTGCGTTGTGTACATGGGCACCGAGGACATGCGGCGGCAGGAGTTGAATGTGTTCCGCATGCGGCTGCTGGGGGCCGAGGTGCGCGGGGTGGAATCAGGGTCGCGGACGCTGAAGGATGCGATCAACGAGGCGATGCGCGACTGGGTAACGAATGTGCGGACCACACATTATTTATTGGGAAGCGTGCTGGGGGCGCATCCGTATCCCACGATGGTGAGGGATTTTCATCGCGTGATTGGGCGGGAGACGCGGGCGCAGATTTTGCGGGCTGAGGGAAAACTGCCGACGGCGGTGATTGCTTGCGTGGGCGGGGGATCGAACGCGATTGGAATTTTCTACGAATTTATAAAGGATAAGAAAGTTCGGTTGATCGGCGTGGAGGCGGGGGGACGCGGCGAAAGACTTGGCGAACATGCGGCGCGGTTTCGCGGAGGGTCGCCAGGAGTGCTGCAGGGGACTTATTCTTACGTGCTGCAGGATTTGACGGGGCAGATTGCGACCACGCATTCGGTGTCGGCGGGGCTGGACTATCCGTCGATTGGGCCGGAGCATGCGGCGTTGCGGGATGCGGGACGGGCGGACTACGTTCCCGCGTCGGATGCGGAGGCGCTGGAGGCGACGACTTTGCTGGCGCGGACGGAGGGGATTATTCCGGCGCTGGAGTCGGCGCATGCGGTGGCGGAGGTGGTGAAGCGCGCCCCTCGGATGAAGAAGTCGGATGTGGTGATTGTGAACGTCTCGGGGCGCGGAGATAAGGATATTGGGATTATGCGGGAGTCGCTCTCGCTGGATTGAAGAGGCAAAATCTTTAACACAGAGGACACAGAGACAGGGTTAATTCTAAGTGCCTTTATCTTTTTATAAGAAGCCGGGGCTCGTGGTGTACGTGACGTGCGGGGATCCGGATCTCGCCACGACGCGGGCGGTGGTGCTGGCGGCGATTGAGGCGGGCGCGGATGTGATTGAGCTGGGAGTGCCCTTCAGCGATCCGGTGGCAGATGGGCCGGTGATTCAGCGTGCGAGCGAGCGTGCGTTGAAACACGGAACTTGCCTGGCGCAGGTCCTGACTTTGGCGGCGGAGGTGAGGCAGCATGCGCAGTCGACCGGCCTGGTGGTGTTTTCCTATTTGAATCCGATCTTGCGCATGGGGATCGAGAAGTTCTGTACGATCGCGCGGCATGCGGGTGTGGATGGCGTGCTGGTAACGGATTTGCCCGTGGAAGAGGCGAAGGAATATTTGCGGGCGATGAAGGCGCATGATCTGGCGCCGGTGTTTCTGGCGGCGCCGACGAGTCCGGATGAGCGATTGAAACAGATTGCCAAGGCGTCGCGAGGATTTGTTTATGCTGTGTCGCGGACGGGAGTGACGGGCGCGCGGCAGCAGTTGGCGGAGGATGCTCAGAAACTGGTGCGGCGGTTGCGGCGCGTAACCAAGTTGCCGATTGCGGTGGGGTTTGGGATTGCGAATGCGGAGCAGTTTGCGGAAGTCGGCCAGTTTGCGGATGCAGTGGTAGTGGGCAGCGCGATTGTGGAGACGATTGAGAGGAATCGCGGGGGGGAAGCGGAAGCGGTAGGAGAGTTTGTCAGGCAGTTGGTCGTTGAATAGGAATTAAAAATCCCCAACCTGCGCAAAAGGCGCGCAAGGGTGGGCACTTGGGTCTTACATGGATATCGCGGATTGGCGAAAGAAGATTGATGAAGTCGACCGCCGGCTGGTGGAATTGCTGAGCGAGCGGGCGCGTGCGGCGGTGGAGATTGGGCGGTTGAAGCGAAATACTTCTTTGCCGATTTATGAACCGGAGCGGGAGCGCACTGTGTTCGAGAACGTGCGGGCGATGAATCGAGGTCCACTGCCGGAGCAGGATCTGGTGAGGATTTTCGAGCGGATCATGGATGTGATGCGGAATATTCAGAAAGAAGAGATTGTGACCAAAGCAGAAGCGGTGAAGGGCGGCGAGACGGAACTGGATTCGGAAGTGAATGATTGAGCGCTCGAGATATCAGGTGGTGGACGCGAAAACAGCTTCCTGGCTGCGCTCGGAACAACAAAGTGGCGAAGTTAATGGCTAAGAGCTAAGAGCCAAGAGCAGAGACTTTCCTATGATCGTGGCGATGCAGGATGTGGCGGATGAGGGGCAGATTCAGCAGGTGATTGAGCACCTGGTGAAGCTGGGGTTTGAGGTGCACCGCTCGTCGGGAGCGCGTCAGACAGTGCTGGGCGCGGTGGGAGCGGGGATTGAATTTGATATTCGCAACCTGGAGTTGCTGCCGGGGGTGCAGGAAGTCCATCGCATCAGTTCGCCGTACAAGCTGGCGGGGAAGAGTTTTCGTCCCGAGGGGACGATTGTGAAGTTGGCCAATGGAGTTGCGATTGGCGGAAATGAAGTGGTGGTGATGGCGGGACCGTGTTCGGTGGAATCGCGGGAGCAGATTTTTACGACCGCGGAAGCGGTGACGAAGGCGGGGGCGCGCGTGTTGCGGGGCGGAGCGTTCAAGCCGCGGAGCTCTCCTTATTCTTTCCAGGGACATGGGGAAGAGGCGCTGAAGTTGCTGCGCGAGGCGGGAGAAAAATTCAAGTTGCTGGTGATCAGCGAGGTGATGGAGATCTCGCAGATTCCGATGATGCTGCCGTATGTCGACATCCTGCAGGTGGGGGCGCGCAACATGCAGAACTTTAATTTGCTGCGCGAGTTGGGGAAGGTGCGGAAGCCGGTGCTGCTCAAGCGCGGGATTGCGGCCACGCTGGAAGAATTGCTGCTCTCGGCCGAGTACATTATGGCGGGAGGCAATTATGAAGTGATTTTGTGCGAGCGCGGGATTCGGACTTTTGAAACCTATACGCGGAACACGATGGATATTTCGGCGATTCCAATCATTCATAAGCTTTCGCATCTGCCGATGACGGCGGACCCGTCGCATGGAACGGGACGGCGCGACAAGGTGGCGCCAATGGCGAGGGCGTCGGTGGCGGCGGGGGCGGATGCGTTGCTGATCGAAGTGCATTGCGATCCAAACCAGGCGTGGTCGGATGGAGCGCAATCGCTGTTTCCGGAGCAGTTCGCGAAGCTGATGGATGAGTTGCGGATGATTGCGCCCGCGGTGGGACGAAAAATTGGGTAATCGAGTGGTCGGATCATCGGGCGATTGTGCGGCGAATTCCTGGGCCTCGCCCTCAAAGTTTGGCGGGTGTTCAAATCGCCCGATCAGAAAATCGCCATCGCTCAATTTCTATGCCGATTCGGCAAATCACGATTATTGGAACGGGGCTGATCGGCGGTTCGTTTGCGCTGGCGCTGCGGAAGCGTCGGTTTGCGGGGAAGATTGTTGGGTGCGACCGGCAATCGGCGCTGAAGCGGGCGAAGATGTGCGGGGTGATTGACATCGGATTCCCGGAGCCGGCGGACGCGGTGCGAGGAAGCCAATTGGTGGTGTTGGCAACGCCGGTGCTGGCGATTGTGGACCTGATCGGGCGGCTGGGTCCGGCGTTGCCAGCGGGCACGTTGCTGACGGACGTGGGAAGCACGAAGGCGGCGGTGGCCCAACAAGCGTTGAAGGTGTTTGGGAAGAATGCGCGGCATCGATTTCTGGCGGGGCATCCGATGGCCGGGAAAGAGAGCAGCGGCGTGGATTTTGCAGACCCCGAGTTGTTCCAGAATGCGGTTTGGTTTTTGACGCCGCTGCCGGGACAGAATCTGCAGGAGCCATTGTTCGCGGAATTTGTTGGATGGATCGATCAGATCGGGGCGCGGGTGGCGATTCTACCGCCGGGAGATCACGACCAGCTCTGTGCGTGGATCAGCCACGTTCCGCAGATAATCTCAACGGCGCTAGCGGCAGCGCTGGTGGAGGAGTTTGGTGAAGAGGCGCCGTTACTGCCGGCAGGCGGGCGTGCGCTGCGGGAGATGACGCGGATTTCGGCGAGTCCTTATTCGATGTGGCGGGATATTGCCATTACGAACAGGAAAAATCTGGAGGATGCACTGTTGAAGGTGGAGCAGCGGCTCGCGCACATCCGCGAGAATCTGGCGACACGGCAGTTGGCGGACGAGTTTGAGTTGGCGCACGGGCTGAAGAAGAATCTGGGGAAGAAAGAATAATTCACCACGGCGGCACGAGGTCAGGGAGAAGATCAACGGACGGTTTTGAATTCAACCAAAAACCGGCTGCTGCGGTTACTCCTTATCTTTCTCGGTCACTCGGTGTCTCCGTGGTGAAGTTTCGTTTAGAATTCTCAGGCTATGAATAAGGTTGTGGCCAGTGCGGATGACGCGATTCGCGATGTGGGAGATGGCGCCAGCATCATGATTGGCGGGTTTGGGCTGTGCGGGATTCCGGAGAATCTGATTCGCGCCCTGGTGCGCAAGGGATCGAGGAATCTGACGACGATCAGCAACAACGCTGGGGTGGACGGGCTGGGCAACGGGTTGCTGCTGGCGGCGGGGCAGATTGTACGTCACATTGGGACCTACGTCGGCGAGAATAAGTTGCTCGAAGAGATGGTGCTGCGGGGAACGATTCATCTGGACCTGGTACCTCAGGGGACATTTTCCGAACGCATTCGCGCCGGCGGCGCTGGGATTCCGGCGTTCTTTACGCCGACGGGCGTGGGCACGATGGTCGCGGAGGGAAAAGAGACACGCGAGTTCGACGGACGGCGGTATCTGATGGAACACGGCTTGAAGGCGGACTTTGCGTTTGTGAAGGCGTGGAAGGGCGACCGGATGGGGAATCTGGTGTACCGGAAGACGGCGCGGAATTTTAATCCCATCATGGCGACGGCGGCGAAGGTGACGATCGCGGAGGTCGAGCATCTGGTCGAGGTTGGAGAACTGGATGGGGATTCGATTCACACTCCGTCGCTGTACGTGAAGCGCATTTTTCAAGGGGAGTTGTACGAGCGGAGGATTGAGAAACGGACGGTGAGGAAGGTGGGCTCGTAGGGAGTACTGAGAGAATTCCTTGAGGACTCCTGGTTAAGTCGCGGGGATCCTTCGACCGCACATTGGGCTTCGCTGGCGCCAAGCACAATCCTCGCTCAAGATGACAATGTTGAGGGGATCGATGAACAAGCCGGGAAAAGATATCGAGAAGCGCGCGCGGATTGTGAATCGCATTGCCCGCGAGTTGCGGGATGGGTTCTACGTGAACCTCGGGATCGGGATGCCGACGCTGATTGCGAATCACGTTCCGGCGGGGATGGAAGTGGTTTTGCAGTCGGAGAATGGGATGCTGGGGATTGGGCCGTATCCGGTGGAGGGTCAGGAGGACGCGGACCTGATCAATGCGGGCAAGGAGACGGTGAGCGAGATGGCGGGGACTTCGTATTTCTCGAGCGCGGATTCGTTCGCCATGATTCGCGGCGGACATGTTGACTTGAGCGTGCTGGGAGCGATGGAGGTGGATGAGTCGGGGAGCCTGGCGAATTGGATGATCCCGGGGAAAATGGTGAAGGGGATGGGCGGCGCGATGGACCTGGTCGCCGGCGCGCGGCGGGTGGTGGTGGCGATGGAGCATACGACGAAAGATGGCGCGCCGAAGATTCTGAAGAAGTGCACGCTGCCGCTGACCGGGGTGCGGGTGGTGGATACGATTGTGACGGAGATGGCGTACATAAGGGTGACGGGGTCGGGGCTGGTGCTGGAGGAAGTGGCTCCTGGGCTGACGGCGCAGGATGTGCAGCGGGCGACGGAGGCGAGTTTGGTGGTGAGTGAGAGGTTGAAGGTGATGGAGGGGTAGGCTGGGCGAAAGCCCATCTTCTTTTTTATGACCGCTACGCGGCGTTGAAGCGCCGCTCTTCCACGGTGTCCAGGCGTCGGTGGATTCCTTCGGCGCATTCGAATTCCTGCAAGCGATTCAACGCCCTTTGTCTCGGCCTAAACCCAAGTTAGAAATCTGTCCCATCGCTTAGATGCGAAATGGGGCGGCCAGCAGGCGGAAAGGGAGCGTGATGGCCAGGAAGATGATCTCCAGCACTCCGTGCACCGCGACGCCGACGATGCGGAACGGTAATAGGAGCAGCCAGATGAATGGGTAGGCGACGAGCGCCAGCAAGGCTAGCGGCCAGCAGATTACGAAGAGGATGCACCACAGGAGGAAAGTGAACATTGAGACCTCCTTCTTTCTAATCCTTCCATTTAATTGTACGGCGGGGAAGCGGGGAAAGTTCCCTATGGGAATTCCTTGCCGAGCCGGTGGCTGGTGGCGGATAGGGATCCTTCGACTGCGGTTTCGCTTCCCTGTCGCGAAGCACAATCCTCGCTTAGGATGACGGATCGCAGGAGGACCAGTCGTTCGGGATGAAGATTGCTATTCGTAGCGGAGAGCTTCGGCGGGGAGGGTCCGGGTGGCGGACCAGGAGGGGTAGAGGGTGGCGATGAAGGAGACGCCGATGGCGACGATGGCGACGAGGAAGCCGTCCATGGGGCGCGGGGCGAAGGGCACGTAGTCGATGGAGTAGACCTCGGGCGAGAGCGAAATGATGTGGTAGTGGCCGCCGGCGTAGGAGATGGCGTAGCCAAGCAGCAGGCCGATGGCGGTGCCGATCACGCCGATCAGAACGCCTTGAGCGATGAAGATGTTTCGGACTTGCGATTTGCGCGTGCCCATCGAGATGAGGACGGCGATGTCCCGGGTTTTTTCCATGACCATCATGATCAGGGAAATCAGGATGTTCAGCGCGGCCACGAAGACGATGAGGCCGATGGTAATGAAGGTGACGAGGCGCTCGAGACGCAGGGCGTGGAAGAGAGCCTGGTTTTGCTCCATCCAGTTGGTGGTCATGAAGCCTTTGCCGGCGGCGTCTTCGAGGTGGCGCGCGACCTGGTCGGCTTTGTAGATGTCGTCGATCTTGAATTCGATGACCGAGATCAAGTCGCCGAGGCCGAAGAGGCGTTGCGCGGCGGAGAGGCGCGTGAAGGCCCAGGAAGAATCGTAATCGTAGAAGCCGGAGTTAAAGATTCCCACTACGCGGAAGCGGCTGTATTTCGGGACCATGCCGAAGGGCGTGAGTTCGCCTTGCGGGCTGGTGACAAGGACGACGGAGCCGACGGTGGCGCCGAGATTATCGGCCATGTCTTTGCCGAGAATGATGGGAGGCATGGCGGCGACGCGAGCGCGGACGCCGGCGAGGGAATCGGGGGAATCGTCTCCGGACGCTGGTGCCGCGGTCGCTGGCGCTCCCGCATGAGCATTCTCGGAGGCCGCTGTCCCTTCTCGGTCCTCATTACTCTTATCTGAATCTTCATTCTTATCGGAATCTTCGTCGAGCGCGTTCGCGGACCCTTCTTTGATGGTGTTGAGGAGATCGCCGATTCTGCGTTCGTCGGCGGGAATCATGCCTTTCAGGACGGCGCCACGGGCACGCGGGCCGCGGGAGATGAGGACTTGTTCGAAAATTGCGGGGGCGGCGGCGAGAACGTGCGGCTGTTTGGAAAGACGTTCGAGGAGCGGGGGCCAGTCTTTGATGCCGTCGTCGGCCACGCGGAGCAGGCTGATATGTGAGGTGGATCCGATGAGGCGCTCCTGCAGGTCCTGGCGAAATCCGTTGTTGATGGCGAGGGCGACGATGAGCGAAGCGACGCCGGCGGCGACTCCAAGGATGGAGATGCCGGTGATGATGCCGATGAAGGCTTGGCGGCGTTTGGCGCGCAGGTAGCGGGTTGCGATGAAGAGTTCGAAGCGCATGCGGGAGCGCGGCTGTCGGCGATCAGCTCTCAGCTGTCAGCCAAACTGGATTATAGCGACTCTTCTTAAAACAAGGGCTCTCACCGCGGAGGGTGCGGAGTACGCCGATCGGGAAGCGGGTGGATTGATTTGCACACCCGCATTCATCTTAGCGTGGGTAGAACAGATGGGACAGCAGATCGGTATTGGCGATATTCTTCTCCGAAGCGGGCTTCCAGTTCTCGATCCTCCATCCTGATCATAATTGCGCCGGTTACGAAGGCGAAGGCGGTGAGAGCCCAGCAGACGGCCAGGCCGGTGCCGACGCTCCAGGCGAGCATCTCGCAGAGATGGCCGAGATAGACGGGATGGCGCACATGGGCGCGAATGCCAGTGGTGGCAAGGCGTTGCTCGGGATTTCCGCGGAGGATTTCGGACAGGCCACCGAGTTGCGCCAGGGTGAAGTGGTGGTGAGACAGTCTGTAGAGCGTGAGGCCGGCGCAGAACGGTAAGGCTGCGGGAATCCAAAGCCAGTTGTTCTTGTAGAGCAGGAAGCCGCGCCACGGGGCGGTGATCGCGGCCATGGCGGCCCACATTCCGATCCAGACGGGGAGAAGGATTTTGTAGGGCGATCGCGGGCGCGAGCGCCAATATTCCACGCGTGGATGAATCAGCAGCCAGAAGGCGGGAATCGTGGAGTAGACGACGCAGGCGATCCAGCCGAGGGCTCGCAGCATGTGCATAAGCCGATTTTAGCTGCTCTGCAAGTCATGCAAGTGGACTGTTTCTATGGCACATTAGAGAATCCATGCCCGCCCCTGCCGACGCCAGAAATGGACGCATCGCGTTTACGCATCCCGACTTTGTGCTGTTCCAGATTGCGCGGTTTCTGATTGTGGCCGCGGTGGAGATGCAGGCGGTCGCGGTGGGATGGCAGGTCTACGACATCACCAAGCGGGCGCTCGATCTCGGGCTGGTGGGGTTGGCGCAATTCTTGCCGGGCATCCTGCTGTTTCTGGTTTCCGGGCATGCCTCGGACAGATTCGATCGACGCAAAGTGCTGGGCTGTTGCTATGCGGGATACGCCTTATGTTCCGGACTGTTGCTGCTGCTGGCGGAGCGGGGAACGTACGCGATACGGCCCATTTATGCGGTGCTGATTTTGCTGGGTGTGGTGCGATCGTTTAACGGGACGGCCAGCCGCTCGATTTTGCCGCAACTGGTGCCGGAAGAACACTTTCCCAACGCGGTGGCCTGGAATGCGAGCACGTTCCAGGCGGCCACGATTCTGGGGCCATCGCTGGGCGGAATTTTGTATGCGGCGTTTCATGGTGCGTCAGCGGTGTACGCGGCGGCCATGTTGACCGCAGTGGGAGCGCTCCTCTCCACGTTCCGCATCAAGGCGCGGCAGCAGGCACGAAAGCGCGAACCGTTGACCATGAAAGCGGTCTTCGCGGGATTGCATTTTATATGGCGCAACAAGTTGATGCTGGGGGCAATATCACTGGATCTGTTCGCGGTGTTGCTGGGCGGAGCAGTGGCGCTGCTTCCGGTGTACGCGCGGGACATTCTTCACACCGGGCCGTGGGGGCTCGGTTTGCTGCGGACGGCTCCGGGAGTTGGGGCTGCGATCATGGCGGTGGCGTTGGCTCACCGGCCGCTGCGGGGGCGGGCGGGGCCGACCCTGTTGTGGTCGGTGGCGGGGTTTGGAGTGCTCACGATTTTGTTTGGCGTGTCGCACAGCATCGTGCTGTCGCTGGTGGCGCTGGTTCTGCTTGGGGCGACGGACATGGTCAGCGTGATCATCCGCGCAACCCTGGTGCAATTGCGTACGCCGGATGAAATGCGCGGGCGGGTGATGGCCGTGGACATGGTTTTCATTGGCACCTCGAATGAACTGGGGCAGTTCGAATCGGGGCTGACGGCGCAGTGGTTTGGGACCGTACCGGCGGTGGTGCTGGGAGGCGTGGGCACGCTGGTGGTGATTGTGCTCTGGACGTGGATGTTTCCGGAGTTGCGGCGTACCGGAACGCTGAGCGCTAGGAACACGGCGGCCGAACAAGAAGCTTCTGAGGCCGCGGAAGAAATGCATTAAGGCGCGGGAAGTCTGGCGCGATTGGAGAATTTCAGTCGGGAAAGCTGGGCCCCATAGTTGAGTTTTCTTGCTGCTTCACAAAAATCCCGACAACCCAGAAACAACACATCGGACCAAGATCGTCTCAGCTGCCGGCTGTTGGGAATTTGCCGGTCCTGACGAGAGCGGCACGTCTTGCCACCTTCGTTTCCGCAAGGGTGTAAGGTCTTCGCCTCGAATCTGTAGGGAACAGCAAACAACTGGAAGCCGAATACGCAAGGAGGAAATGGACGAACTCCGGCGGGGGGTGAAGATCATGCGGCGGATCGCGGCGCCAGAAGGGATTGGCGAAGAGATGAGCGGCCGCACCGCCAGCCCAGTGGTTGTGCGGGCGCTCGCGGCGAGAAGCGATCCCTTTCGTCATTTCTTGTGATCGGCCCGCCGCGCCCCGGAAGCAGTTGGCTGCATGGCTACGGATGCTGGTGCTGGGCGGAGGAGCGCCGTTTCCACAACTATCGACGGATGTGTCGTCGAGGCTCCAGGCTAGGCTTCGGCCGGAGATCGAAGAGCTGGAAGCGATGGTGAGCCGCGATTTTTCCGTCTGGAAGCTTGGCAAGACCGCATGATTTATCTGCCCACGATCAGAGTTTTCGCCGCTCCCATGTTGTCGTAACGGTCGTAGACCCGAACCACGACTACGTGCTCAGAAGAAGCTCCGCCATCTTTGGCGGCTTCGGGGGCGGCTTTGAAATCGTAGGTCTCGGTTTTTGCGTCGGAGAGTTGGCCGACGGGTTCGACATATTTCCAGTCGCCGGCATCGACGGAATATTCCGCGCGTTTAATGGGAGAGAAACCATCCCCGGCGCGGAAGGTCACGTGAATCTGGCTGCCGTCAAGAGTGGCGGAGAGATTTTCGATCCGCGGAGGGGTGGTGTCAACCTCGAAGCGGCGGCTCTCTCTCGAGGCGGTCAAAGACTCGCCCGGGGAGTGCGAGGGCGCGTCGGAGGCGACCACTTTTACGGTGTAGCCGCCGTCGGGCAGCAGGCTGGCGTCGAAGGAATAAGCTTTGTCGGTGATGTCGTCCTTCAGAAGGAGCCAGCGCTTCTGGCCGTCGCCGCGATAGTAGATGGAGTAGACAAGTTGATCGTCGTTATCATCGTGTGCACTCCACTTCACGCCGATGGAATCGCGATCGTGCGAGCTGGATGGAGCAGCTTCGAAATGAGTTGCTGAGGATAGGGTCGACGAATCCGCGCCCAGGCTCATGCCCGTATTCTTGGGCATGGGCTGGTACTTTACGCCGACCTGTACGCTGAGGTCGTCGATCTCCGGGGCGACATTCTTAGGCAGGTAATTGAGGGCGACGCTGTCCAGGTTGGGAGCTGGAGTCCCGGCATGCAGCACCGCCTTCCACTGGGCATAACGCGCGGCGGGAACTCCGGTTTCGTCATCTTTGCCCAGGTCGACCTTCTTCCATGGACTCCAGTTGCGGTCGGGGTTATCGACGTTGCCGCTGCGGGCGTAGAGATCGACCTTGCCGATGCCACGGAATTCGGCGCGCCCCCAGCGCGAGAAAATCTTAGCGTCGAAGACGTCGCTCTCGTAGGTGCCTTGTGCCTCGGGACCGGGGCCGAGTACAAAGACTTTTCCCAGATTGCTGGTGGCCGCGTAGACGGCACCGCCGGGCGCTTTGGCGAAGGCCGTGACCTGCGAGGCCGCGGCTTTCAACAGGTCGGAGAAATCATCGAGGCCGGTGATCTCGAAAATATGGCCGCGATTTCCGGTGCCGGCGAACAGACGCCCCTGCGAATCAAAGGCGAGGGCGTAGACGATGTCTTCATGCGATGTCCACAGGCGGATCGGCGAACCGTCGGGAGCGATGCGATAGACATCGGAGCCGCTGCTGGCACCGCCCCCGGGGAATGGAAAGGGCCCGGAGATCACCGGGCCAGCGGGGTTGGCAGTCATGGTCATGCCGGGAACCTGCGGCGCGCCTCCGGGGATGTTCGCGCCCATGGTCAACAGGGCTGCGTTGAACGCTGAGGAGGTAGAAGCATTCCCAGGCTTTTTCTCGCCGACGGCGGCCGCATAAATGTTGCCGGAGCGATCGAGCGCCAGCGCCGTGATCTCCTTCTTGGGAGCGCTGTAGAGCACGAAACCATCGCCGGCGGGGGAGATGCGGTAGATAAGTCCGCTGCCGTCGGAGCCGGCGATCAGGTTGTCCTGAGCATCGAAGGCCAGGACGCGAATGTGAGTTTCGTCGCTTTTGAAAAAGACCGAGTGCTCGCCTTTGGGGGTGACCCGGAAAATCTCGCCGTGATCGCCTGTGGCGACGTAGAGGTTGCCAGATTTGTCGAGCGCGAGATCCCAGATATATTTCGTGCCTGGTTCGAAATAGACAGAGGAACTCCAGGAAGGATCGGCGCTGGGAGAGGAGTCTGCTTTGGCGGGCTGCGCTTTGCCGCCCGGGTTGTGTTCGATTTTGTAGACTTTGCCGTCGGGAGCCGTGGCGGCATAGATCGCGTCCGCGGAGCTGATCTGCAGGGCTTGCACCTGGAGTTCTTTCGGCTCGAAAATGATGGTCGCCTTTCCGTCGGGCGGGATGCGGTAGACGCGGGCCGGAGCGCCGGCGGCTACATAGACATTTCCCGCGTCGTCGGCCGCGATGGCCCAAATGTAGGTGGAAGGGGTCGCATACAAACTCTTGAAAGTGGGGGCCAGCTCCAGGCCGCCGGCGCTGCGTATGGCTACGCCGGTGGCCGTGCCCTTGGTGAGGTCTTCAAACTTTGACTGCTCCCAGGAACGCGTGCCTTCGGCGAACGCCGTCGAGATCAAGCCGGAACCGCAGATATATGCAAGAAGAAAGATCACGAGAAAGAAGAAGAGAAGCTTTCGCGAACTCTGCAATTTCATACCTCGGAGTATCGTTGTGGGGAAACTTCAAGATTATCACGGCGGGGAGATCGGAGGCTGTCGTCGTTGGGCGTGCTGTGACGCCCACAGAGCCTGATTTCCCGTGGTATTGTTAAATTTGATGAACACTTCGCGTCAGGAATTACTGCAGTTGCTCGCACACAAGTCGTTCCGGCTGGGCGAGTTCAAGCTGTCTTCCGGGGGCACCAGCGACTACTACATTGATTGCCGGACTACTACCCTGGATGCGAAGGGCGCGCGGCTTACCGGGCAGGTTTTTTACGACGAAATCAAGCAGCGGGGTTGGAAGGCGCAGGCCATTGGGGGGCTCACCATGGGAGCGGATCCGATTGTGGTGGCGGTTTCGGTGATGAGCGGTGAGCTGAACGGCTTTCTCGTACGCAAGGCGGAAAAGCAGCACGGGACGGGGCAGCGGATTGAAGGCTATCGCGAGAAGGGCGCGCGGGTGGTGATCGTGGACGATGTTTGCACCACGGGAGCTTCGACCGTGCAGGCGATTGAGACTGCGCGCGAGTTTGGTTTCCACGTGGTGGGAGCGATGTGCCTGGTGGAGCGCGAGGAGGCGAAGGGGAGGCCGAATGTGGAAAAGGCTGCGGCTCCGACGCCGTTTGTCTCGATCTTTACGGCCAGCGATGTGCGGGCGCAACACATTCTGCAGACGGATGACACGCAGCCCGCGATCTTCGCCGTCGCGGCGGTTTGCGAGATTTGCGGACGGCCGGCGACGACGAACAATCCGCGGAATTTGTGCGAGGCGCATCGAGTGTAGCGGTCGGACCTCCGCCCATGCGAGCCGCAAAGCGGGGTAACGGAAATGCCTTGCGGAGCCAATGGCGGGCAGATTTGCAGGGATGCTTCGACTGCGGTTGCGCTTCGCTATCGCGAGTCGCAATCCTCGCTCAGGATGAGAATTAGAGATAGAGAGATAGAGATAATGATTCAAACTCTCGAATGGACGAAACAGGGCGTACGCTTCATCGATCAGACGAAGCTGCCGACGGAAGAAACCTATGTGACCTGCAAGACCTACCAGCAGGTTGCCGACGCCATACGGACAATGGTGGTGCGGGGAGCGCCCGCGATTGGCGTGGCTGCCGCTATGGGGATTGCGCTAGGAGCACAGAACTCGAAGGCGGAGACGGTCGGCGACCTCAAGCGCGATCTGGATCAGATCTGTGATGTGATGGGCAAAACCCGGCCGACGGCGGTGAATCTTTTCTGGGCGATTCGGCGGATGCAGGAGAAGTTCGAGCGCGTGCGGATTCGTCCTCTTGCGCAAATCCAGCGGGATCTGGTGGAAGAATCGCAGCGCATGCACGCGGAAGACATTGCCGCGAACCAGGCCATGGGACGCCACGGCGCCACCCTGATGCCGAGCGAGGGCGGAG
Source organism: Candidatus Sulfotelmatobacter sp. (assembly GCA_049584315.1). Classification (GTDB taxonomy): domain Bacteria; phylum Acidobacteriota; class Terriglobia; order Terriglobales; family Acidobacteriaceae; genus Sulfotelmatobacter. The sequence continues at coordinate 108,597 of JBAUXO010000085.1, forward strand.
TGCTGACGCACTGCAATGCGGGCGCGCTGGCTACGGCTGGGTATGGCACGGCGTTGGGAGTGATTCGCGCGGCGGTGGAGCAGGGGAAAAAGATACACGTCTATGCGGATGAGACGCGGCCGTTCCTGCAAGGCTCGCGGCTGACCGCGTGGGAACTGATGAAAGACGGCATCCCAACCACGGTGATTTCTGACAACATGGCGGGAGCCATGATGAAGCAGGGCAAGATTGGAGCGATTGTGGTGGGCGCCGACCGGATCGCGGCCAACGGAGACGTGGCAAATAAGATCGGCACGTATACGGTCGCCGTGCTGGCGAAGGAAAATGGCATCCCGTTCTATGTGGCGGCGCCGATTTCGACGGTCGACCTGGCGTGCCCCGACGGTGACCGGATTCCGATTGAGCAGCGCAATCCGATGGAAGTGACTCATATCGCGGGAAAGCAGATGACGCCTAATGGCGTGTCGATCGAGAATCCGGCCTTCGATGTGACTCCAGCCAAATACGTGGCCGCCATTATCACCGAGCGCGGCCTTGCGCGCGAGCCTTACCGGGAATCTCTGGAGCGGCTGGCGGGCGCGGAATCGAAGGTCGAGGTGTAGAAAAGTGGGCAGTTACCCGTGTCCAGGGGTCAGAAAAGAGACTGAGACCGGCGGTTTTGGCTTTGAAACGACTAGCCACTGACCATTGAGTACCGGCCAGCTTCTTGGCCCATTTGCATCGTGACTCAGGTCACATCGCGGGCGCAGGACAATGGAGTACAGTTTTCGGTAGGCGGCTCTCTGAGAATCGGCAGAGCCACCGCGTGCGGATTTCCATATGGTGCAAAGGTGCCATGTGGAGTACCGGGCTAGTGTGAGAAGATGTCCGCTTCTACTGTTCCCGCCTCCGGCAACCTAGGGCCGGGACAGGATGGACCAAAGCGGGGGCAGAGTGCATCTAAGTGAACAAGTGGCGGAACAAGACACTTTGCTTCGGGTTGAAGGGTTAAAGAAGGTGTTTCGATCCGGCGAATCGGATCTGGTGCTCTTTGAGAATTTATCGTTCGAGGTGAAGCGAGGCGAGATGCTCGCGATCGTCGGCGAGTCGGGAGCGGGGAAGAGTACCTTGTTGCACATCCTCAGCGCTCTTGATCACGCTTCCACGGGTGACGTATACTGCGCGGAATTGAAGCTGAACACGTTGTCGGCGGATGAAGCATCGAAGTTTCGCAATCGCGAGGCGGGCTTCGTCTGGCAATTTCACTATCTGCTGCCGGAATTTACGGCGGCGGAAAATGTGGCGATGCCTCTGCTGGTGCGGGGGCGTAGCTGGGCAGAGGCTGCGCCGGAAGCTTCGCGCTGGCTGCGCGAGGTCGGGTTAGAGCAACGCGGGCATCACCGTTCGGGAGAGCTTTCGGGCGGGGAACAACAGCGGGTAGCTCTGGCGCGGGCGCTCATTACCGGTCCGAAGCTGTTGCTGGCGGATGAGCCTACCGGGGACTTGGACGGGCAGACGGCGGAAGCGGTTTTCGAATTGATTGCGCGATTACATCGCGAGCACCAACTCACCTCCCTCATTGCAACACATAACTTGTCGTTTGCGCGGCGCTGCCACCGGGTGTTGCGTCTGGAGCGAGGGCGCGCAGAAGAGGTTAGTCCGGAGTCGTTGGCGGTTTAGCGAAGTGGGCCGGGCGGGTGACAGATTGGCGAGTGAAAGATTAGTTAGACAAAGTGCAAGAAATTGGAAATGCTGGAAGCCGAAGGATATTTCAACACAGGTTCCTTCGGTAACATTGCATTAACGTTTGGGTGCTTGGGTTGGTTGGCCGTTTGATTGCATGATCAGCGGGTGACAAGAATCGGGATGCGTGACGGACACGAAATCGGGCGGGGATTCAGGTAGGTCGAGCCGGAGCCGGTGCCTTCTCGACCAGAAGGCTTCAGGGGGAAGCGCATTATGTTTGAACGTTATACGGAGAAAGCCAGGCGCGTCATCTTTTTTGCGCGCTACGAAGCAAGCCAGTTCGGGTCTCCTTATATAGAGACCGAGCACCTGCTGCTGGGGCTCCTGCGCGAAGACAAAGCCCTGACCAATCGATTCCTGCGCTCGCACGCCTCGGTTGAGTCGATCCGCAAGCAGATTGAGGGTCACACCACGATTCGGGAAAAAGTCTCGACCTCGGTGGACCTGCCCTTGAGCAATGAGTGCAAGCGCGTGCTGGCCTATGCCGCCGAGGAAGCGGAGCGACTCTCGCACCGGCATATCGGAACCGAACATCTTCTATTGGGACTCCTGCGGGAAGAGAAGTGCTTTGCCGCGGAGATCCTACATGAGCGCGGGCTGCGCCTCTCAACCATTCGGGAGGAGCTAGCTCGCACCAGCCAGGAAAAAGCGCAGCCACAGCGGCAGCGGGAGTCTTCGCTGCTGAGCGAGTTTTCGCGCGACCTGACCCAGGCGGCGATGGATAGCCAGTTGGATCCTCTGGTCGGCCGCGACGGGGAACTGGAGCGTGTAGTCCAGATCCTTTGCCGCCGCACCAAGAACAATCCCGTGTTGATCGGTGAGCCGGGCGTGGGCAAGACCGCGATCGTTGAAGGACTGGCACAGCGGATTGCTGACGGCGAGGTGCCATCCTTTCTGGCAGATAAGAGAATTCTGGCGCTTGATCTGTCTCTCATCGTTGCTGGAACGAAGTATCGTGGACAGTTCGAAGAGCGGCTCAAGACCATCATGAAAGAGCTGATGGAGTCGCAGAACTCCATCATCTTTATTGATGAATTGCACACACTGGTGGGCGCGGGATCGGCAGAAGGATCGCTGGACGCTGCGAACATTCTCAAGCCTGCGCTATCGCGTGGGGAAATTCAGTGCATCGGCGCAACCACGCCGGGTGAGTATCGGAAATCGATCGAGAAAGACCGATCGCTCGAGCGGCGCTTCCAGGCCGTGAAAGTTCCGCCCCCGAATGAAGCGGATGCGGTGAAGGTGCTGTTCGGTATTAAGGACCGGTACGAGAAGTTCCACGCCGTTACTTATACCGACGATGCCATCAACTTCGCGGTGTCGCACTCGAACCGCTACATTCCCGACCGGTTCTTGCCAGATAAGGCCATCGACTTGGTCGATGAAGCTGGGGCGCGGGTGAAGCTGCGGCAGACTTCGCAGCCAGAAGAGATCACCGAGGTTCAAAAGCGGATCAAGTTCATCGTGCATCGCATGGAGAACGCGATCGCGAACCATGAGTTCGAGAAGGCTCGCTTCTATTCCGATGAAGAACGCAAGGAGCGCGAGAACCTGCGCGCGCTGCGCGAGAAATATCATCTCGACGAATCTTCGACCGGCGTGGTCGGCCGCGAGGATATCGAAGACGTGGTTTCGCGCTGGACCGGCGTTCCCATCACTTCGATCAAGGAAGAAGAGACGCAGAAGCTGCTGCGCATCGAAGAAGAGCTGCACAAGCGGATCATTTCGCAGGATAAATCGATCAGCGCGCTGGCCCGGGCGATCCGGCGTTCGCGCGCGGGATTGAAGAGTCCGAACCGGCCCATTGGGTCGTTCCTGTTCCTGGGGCCAACCGGCGTGGGCAAGACGGAAGTGGCTCGAACGCTGGCTCAGTTCATGTTCGGCACGGAGAAGGCTTTAGTCCGCTTCGATATGTCGGAGTTCATGGAGAAGCATTCGGTTTCGAAGCTGATCGGCTCGCCCCCGGGATACGTCGGCTACGAAGAGGGCGGCCAGCTTACCGAGCGCGTGAAACGCGCGCCCTATTCGGTGGTGTTGCTCGATGAAATCGAGAAGGCGCATCCGGATGTGTTCAACATCCTGCTGCAGGTTTTTGAAGACGGCCAGTTGACCGATGGGTTGGGCAATACGGTCGACTTCAAGAACACGATCCTGATCATGACCTCGAACATCGGGGCGCGGCATCTGCAGAAGCGCGAGGGATTTGGCTTCCAGTCAACCGCGGAGGATCAGGTTTCGGGCAAGGTTGAGGAGTTGGTGAAGGGCGAGGTGAAGCGCACCTTCAATCCAGAATTCCTGAACCGGCTGGACGAAATCATTCTGTTCTTGGCGCTGAGCGAGAGCGACCTGATCCAGATTCTGGAGCTCATGGTTACGCAACTCAACGCGAATCTGGCGCAGAAGGCGATTACGGTGACCGTGGCGGATGAAGCGAAGAAATGGATTCTCAGCCAGACGCTGACCGATCGCTCCTATGGTGCTCGGCCGCTGCGCAGGGCGTTGCAGAAATACATTGAAGACCCATTGTCGGAGGCGCTGATTCAGGGAACGATCACGACGCGCCCGGCATTTATTGAAGTCTTCCTGGAAGACAACAAGCTGTTCTATCGTCCGGTGGACGCTGAGAAGACCGAAGGTGTGCTGCTGTACGAGAACAGCTAAGGTAAGACTAGCGATCAGCTATCAACCCCCAGCTTTTGCTGGCGGCTTTTGTTGCGTACCGAATGTGTACGACACCGCTTCTCCAGGATGTCCGTGACGGCCTTGCCGAAACTCATCGAATAGAGGTCATTGACGCAGAAGCAGCGTGATGGCTGCCAGTACCACAAGTTCTTACCGGTGAACTTGATCTTGCCCTTCTTTACTGTTTCGGGCTTGAGGTTCAGATAGACGAAGGTTTCTTGTCCGGGCGGGAGAAAGCGTTTCTGATACCAACGCGGAACGTAATGATGAATCCGAGACTTCGGCGGAATTCTCGCCAGGAAAGTGTACTCGCCATGAACACCAAAAGGCCTTCAGTCAGGGACGCATCGCATCCACATCGGTGGGCCCGCCCTCACTCGTAGTAAAGCACTTACGGTCAGACCCAAGGTCTCCAGGTCGGACTCAGAGCCTCTCATTCGGCAATTATTGTGCTCCGCTTTGTGCTGCGGAGCTAGTTGACAGTCGATCCACGCCGCCGAGCAGCAAACCCCTGAGTTGAGGCTAAGTTTACACAGAGAATTTGGTCATTTTCGAATACGACTCGAACTTCGCATCTTCGATCCATCGATAACTTGGGAGCGCACAGCACTGCGTCGGAGACCGGCCTTTTATCCCCACCAGGGTTCCTCCATGGAGCATCAGTCGCGAAGGACTTACCGAAACGCCAAAGTGTCAAGCGCAAAGAGTATCGCCGCTACGCAGAGTACGACTCCGAAGGCGCGATACCACTGAAGGAACAACGGCCTGCGAGGCGGAGCCAATCTATTGAGGCGTTCTGATCCCCAGATTATTGCCGCGCGCTGGGGTGCGACTATAAGAAAGACTCCCAACGCTATACCGACGCCACTGACTAATAGATTCATGACACACCGCTGGCCTTAATCCACATGCTCGCCCACGTCAAAGCCTTCTTCGGACACTGGAAGTACATCTCGTTTTCCTGCAACCCACACATAGAGCGTTGGTAACAGAAAGATGCTCATCACCAGGTCGGCAATCAGGCCGCCCACGATGACGATCGCAAAGGGGCGCTGCGAGTCGGAACCAATCGCGTGCGAGAGAGCTGCCGGGAGCAAACCCAGAGTCGCCACAAGCATGGTCATCATGATTGGTCGCAGCCGCAATACGGCTCCCTCAACCGCCGCATCTTCGATCGAATATCGTCGTCCTCGAAGCTGATTGATGTATTCGAGCATGATGACTCCGGTCTGCACGGATACGCCGAACAGCGCCAGGAAACCAACGCCGGAAGAAACGCTGAAGTTTGTGCCGGTAATCAGTAGGGCGAGAAGACCGCCGATTCGAGCCATGGCAACGTTCGCCAGGATCAGCAACGCCCACTTGAACGATTTGAACATGGTGTAAAGGATGATGAAGATAAGCAGGATTGTGATGGGCAGAACGATCAGCAATCGCTCGTCCGCTCTTTTCTGACTTTCGTATTCTCCCTCCCAATCGATGTGATATCCGGGCGGCAGTTTGACCTGTTCGTTGACCTTCTTCATCGCCTCTTCCACGGCGCCGCCCAGATCGCGACCGCGGACGCTGTACTTGATGGCAACATAGCGTTGATTGCCTTCGCGATAGATTTCGGAGCCCCCATCCGTCTCGTCGATGTTGCTGAGTTGGGCCAGCGACACGCGCTCCCCGGAAGGCGCCAGCAGGCGAATGCTCTCGATCCCTTCCTTTGTATCCCGGTATTTTGGGAGGTAACGCAGTACGAGGTCGTATCGCGCCTCGCCCTTGAGCACCTGTGTCAGCGCGTTGCCGCCCACGGCAGTCTGAATCGCATCCTGCACATCCGCGACGTTGACCTGGTAACGGGCCGCTGCATCGCGGTTCACGGTCACGTTCAGGTTGGGCTGGCCCAGCACGTGAAAAACTCCCAGATCCTCGATTCCCTTCACAGTTCCCATGATCCTGGCAATCTGGTCGCTCTTTTCTTCCAGAGTCTTCAAGTCATCGCCGTAGACCTTGGTGGCAAGTTCGCCCTTCACTCCGCTGACCGCTTCTTCCATGTTGTCTTCGATGGGCTGGGAAAAGCCCCAGACGACACCTGGAATCTTGTTGAGTTCTCGATTCATGGCGGCGATCAATTCGTCTTTGTTTTCGTGAAAGACCGGACGCCACTCCTCTTTCGGCTTGAGATCGACGAAGTACTCGGTATTGAAGAAACTCGTTGTGTCCGTACCATCATCCGGCCGCCCGGTTTGACTGGTGCACTGCGGGACCTCGGGGAACGAGCAAAGTATGATCCGTGCTTGATTTGACACCCGGATTCCTTCGTCCGGCCCGGTGCTGGGTGCAAGCGTTCCCCGCACCCAGAGTGCCCCTTCATCCAAGTGGGGCAGGAACTCGGAACCGATTATGCCGCTGAAGGCGAGGTAAAGCGCTATGAAGAGGCCGAGCACACCTGCACCGACCGTGAGCGCACGCCGGCGAATGGCCCACCGGACTGCAAGTCGGTAGTATTTGATCGAGAACGCCATCGCCGGATTGCGCCACTCCTGCGCACCCTTTCGGAATGCAAAACTTGCCAGTACCGGTGCAATCACAATCGAGAACAGCAACGCCCCGAGCAGCGCAAACGCTACGGTCCAGGCCATGGGATGAAACAGCCGCCCCTCGACGCGCTGGAGCGTAAAGATCGGCAAATAAGCAGTGATGATGATCGCAATCGCATAGAACACCGGACGCTGCACCTCGTGCGAGGCGTCGCTGATTCGTTCGTTTGGTGTCTTGGTTCCATTCTTCAGGCTCAAGTGGCGGACGATGTTTTCGATCATCACCACGGCGCCATCCACCACCATGCCGAAATCCAGCGCTCCGAGAGACAGAAGGTTTGCGGGAATGTGCCTCAGGTCCAAACAAATGGAGGCGAACAACAGTGAAAACGGAATTGTGGCCGCCACGATCAACGCACCGCGCACATTGCCGAGGAATATAAGAAGGACGATCGATACCAGGATCATTCCCTCCAGGAGGTTGTGTAGGACGGTGTGACTGGTGAAGTGAACCAGATCGCTGCGATCGATGAAGGGGACTACCTTCACTCCCGGAGGCAAAATATGGTCGTTGAGTTCCTCTACTTTCTTGTGAATGCCGCGCAGCGCCGTGTCCGCTGCCGCATCCTTCCTTAGCAGAACAATGCCGGATACAACATCGTCATTATCGATGATCTTCCCGTCTTCGCGGTGAATGGCTTTGGCGAACTGTCCCAGCCGAATCTTCGGGCCCTGCGCAACCACCGCAATATCCCTCACTCGAAGCGGGGTGCCGTTCTTGGCCAGGATGACCGTCTGTTCGATGTCTTGACTTCGGTCAACCAATCCCACCGAGCGCACATTAATCTGCTGCAGGCCTTCTTGTATGAAGCTTCCGCCTGCGTTCACATTGTTGTTCGTGAGTTGTTGCTCGATTTGCGCCAGGCTCAGTCCATAGGAGACGAGCTTGTTCGGGTCCACGCGAACCTGATATTCGCGCGTGGGACCACCGAAGCTGGCGACGTCGACAACGTCGGGCACGGCCTTGAAGTTCTTTTCGATGACCCAGTCTTCGATGGATTTCAGTTCCATTGGGTCATAGGCTGGATTGGTGCTGCGCAGCGTAAAGAAATAGATTTGCCCGACCGGGCTCCAGTCCGTACCCATTTGCGGTACAACATTGGGCGGCAAGGTTACCTGGCTCAGCCGTTCCAATACCCGCTCCCGGTTCCAATCGTTGTCGGATTCGTCGTCGAAAATCAGCTTCAGGTCGGAGAGTCCGAACAGCGAAAACGACCGCAGATGTACCACATGCGGGATGCCATTCATCACGACCTCAAGCGGAATCGTGACCTGCTGTTCGATCTGTTCTGCCGAAATCCCCGGCCATTGCGTAATCACCTCAACATAGTTGTCAGCTACGTCGGGATAGGCCTCGATGGGAAGGTCCCGGAAAGCAACAATGCCTCCGGCGAAAAGCAACAGTGCGAAAGCCAGTACGAGCAGGCGATTGTTGAGAGCGAAATCAACGACTCGACGAATCATTCATTGGCCTGACGGTGTTAGCCGTGGCAGAACTCTCCCAGCCATCAGAAACTGGCACAGTACTTTCCGTCCCAGAATGCCGTTGAGATAGCGTTGTTTCGCGAGAGCATGCGATAACAACGGCTCACACGACAAATTCAGCCCTACGGATGTGACAAATTGTGGCTGTGACCATTGTGCAAGGGCTGCTTCAGAAGGCACATCCTATCTTTCCGCGCTCGCTCCTATCTTTCGGTGAGCTTGAGCCTATCTTTTTGGCCATGTTTTGATGGGACAGTTCTCTGACTCGAGGAAATAGGGCACCATTAGAATGGCCATGAAGGACCCACTCCGCATCTATGCACGGCCCATGAAAGACATTCTGTCTATCTACACACCGGCCAACCGCGCCAGACTGATCGTTGTCGCCGGCCTTTTGATCGCAGGCACCGCGGCAATTGACTGGGCGACGAAGCCCTATATTTCCCTGGGATTCCTTTATTTGTTTCCCATCATGATTCTCGGCGGGTTCTTGTCAAGAATTCAGATCCTGGGGGTTGCGCTGGTTTGCGCAGTTCTGCAGGAGGCATTCAGCAATTTGCCGGAGAATGAAGCTGTGATCCGCCTGCTGTTCAGTTCGGCAGGATTTGTTGGCACCGGACTTTTTATTTCGGAGGTGATCCGGAATCGCCGCATTACCATGACCCACGTTGAGGAACTCGAGGGCCAGATCAAACTCCGTCACGACGCCGAGGAACAATTGCGTTCCCTCATCGAAAGTAGTCCGGCTGCGATCGTCACGATTGACTCACTCGGTAACGTCCTACTGGCAAATGAAGCCGCCCAACACTTACTGGCTCCGGAAGGAAGTCCTTTGCAAGGTCAAGAAATCAATTTATACATTCCGGCGTTGCAAACCGTCCTCAAAACACAGCAATCGCGCGTGTTTCGAACCACCCTGCAGTGCACCGGCAGAAGGAAGGACGGGGAGGTTTTTCTCGCCGGCGTTTGGTTTTCGACCTACAGCACAATATCGGGCCCGCGCTTAGCGGCCATCATTGTCGATCTTTCTGAGGATCTGAGGAATCGCGAGGATCTCAGCCTGGACTATTTATTGAAGAACACAAGAATCTTGATGAGCGCCGTCGCCCACGAAATTCGCAATCTCTGCGGCGCGGTGCTGGTCGTGCATAAGAACCTCTCCCGAGTTAAGGAGCTTGAAGCGAATGAAGACTTTAAGGCTCTGGGAGGACTGGTCCAGAGTCTGGAACGGGTATCAGCACTGGAACTCGGCTCCGCCGCAGCCCAAAATGGCGAGGTGGTTGAGCTGACCTCCGTGGTGGACGAATTCCGGATTCTGATTGAAAGTACCTACCACGAATCAAGAATCGAGGTGCAGTGGGAGGTTCCAGAATCGTTGCCTTTGGTCTGGGCCGACCGATACGGACTCATTCAGGTTTTCTTGAATCTGGCCAAGAATAGTCGCCGGGCGATGACGTCAACCGCGACAAAAAAACTGCGGATTTCGGCCCGAGAAGAAGAGGGGGCTGTCGCTATTCGTTTCGAAGATACTGGAACCGGCGTCGCTTCCCCAGAAAACCTCTTTCGACCGTTTCAGCGTGGCGCCGAATCCAGTGGTCTTGGGCTCTACGTTTCGAGGGCAATTATGCGCAGCTTCGGGGGCGACCTCTGCTACGAGCACAGATCCCAAGGGTGCTGCTTTGCGGTGGTCTTGCCATTGAGCGTAGCGGAGGAGGAGGTGGCAAATGCCTGATACTGCGGCGAGCATCATCCACCTGTTGCTGCTTGACGACCACACATTGTTTCGAGAAAGTGCAGGCCGGTTGCTCGCTTCAGAGCCTGGATTTGAAGTAAGCGCCCACTGCGGCACGATTGGGGAAGGCCTACAGATTCTTCGGCGCAAGGCGATCGACGTCGTGCTTCTTGATTTCGATCTTGGGGAGAGCGATGGGCGAAGCTTTCTCCGATTAGCAAAAGAACAAGGCTTTCGAGGGAAGGTTCTCGTGGTGACTGCCGGTGTGGAAGAATCGATAGCTGCGGAGCTCATCCGCTTTGGAATTTCTGGAGTTTTTCGAAAGCACGACTCGGCCGCATTGCTTGCGCAGGCGATCCGTGACGTGATGGCTGGCAAAGTGTGGCTGGATCGGGAGCAACTGCAAAGGGCGCTTAGAAATGAGGTAAGACCCTCGCCAGACAATCGAGCACGGTCATTCACGGAACGTGAACAACAGGTGCTTTCCTGTGTCTTTGAAGGGCTTTCCAACAAAGAGATTGCGGCGCGAATCAAAACCTCAGAGAGCTCGGTCAAGGCCACTCTTCAGCAACTCTTCTCAAAGACGGGCGTGCGCACGCGCAGTCAATTGGTACGCATAGTCCTGGAGCAGCATCGGGACCAGCTCTAGCTAAATGGCAAGTTGGACGGCTCAATGAATCCCGATAAGGCAAACAGGAAGTTATCCGATTAACTTTGCCGCTTCGCTTCCACTAAGTCCTAGTTATGTTAGCAGGCTCGGCGATAGCGGTAACGTCCTGATAAAGTGCCATCGCGAGGGGGAACTCAATGGACAATCTGACTGGAATCATCCCGTTGTTGAAGAACGAACAAGAACCGTTGACAAGAGAACTTCGCGGGATCAGTAGTGCGCTTGCAGCTTTTGGCAAAGGATATGGAAAGGGAACAGGCACCGGAATCTGTCCGCATCTGCTCGGGCGCGGGCGGCTGCACAAAAAGCTAGGTGGGCCAAGTTTCGGGAAACGTCGAAGGTTGTTCCATTTACGCGGCAAACGGATTCTCTCGGCCACCGCGCGTAAAAGAAGCGCCGCTGCACAAAGGGCTAGATGGGCACGTGTAAAGGCCACGAAGAAAACGGCTTAACGGGTCACTGATTGCGTCACTCCAGCGGTTTGTTTGACCTGCTTCCGTGGAATTCCCACCCACTCAAACCGGTTTCTTAGGTTTGAACTCCTACTTACTGGCCGTACGTTTGTCGCGCACCTTCTCGGAGGGCTGGGGGTGCTTATAGTCATATTTGAAGGAGTTCAGCAACTGAACCAATACCATGAACAATGGATAACGTACAGACCAACCTGCGAATCGTTAAGACAGGAAAAATTCCTATATCTTGGCAAAGCTGGTCCGTATTCTACCGTGATGGATTCTGATTTCGCCGCATTCTTCCCATTTGCGATGCACGGATGGGACTGTCGGGGTACGCCACGGAGTGGAGGCAAGCTGGTGCGGGCGGAGGGACTTGAACCCTCATGGGCCGTTTAAGCCCTGCGGATTTTCATACCGTCTACGGCTTTCGCCGCCCGGACGTGGCGCCTGTGGAGAAGCTCACGCTAGGTTTGCGGTCTGGACTATCCCTTCACCATCCCCCCGGAGAGTCCGGAGCTTAGGTGCTGCCCGTCTAGTCTCTACACCTTCCCGGCTGGTATCTCACCGGGCTTGGCTCGGGATTGCCAGTTGAGGTTTCCCCGAATTTGAGCAGTTCTGCATCGCCGGTTTCCCAGGCGAGCACTCAAGTTTTCCTTAAGTCCGCTGCGTATGCCATTCCGCCACGCCCGCGCGCGGCAGTCTTACCCATGATAGGGCAGGTTGCCCGATTTTACACATCCGTTTCCGCACCTTCGACGATCGCCGGGAGCGACGGTCCCGGGCAAAGGACATTTTACCTACACGACACGATTGAACTATTTGGCGCTTCACTCGACGTACTCGCAGAACAGTGGAATTTGGGGTAAAACCTGAGCTTTCTAACAATGGGGTTCGCACTATTGCGCGAGCGGCAAGCGACTGAGGCCCGCTGCCGATTTCTGCCCGCTTGACCTCCGAGGGGAAGCTTATGGTCGAAAGTCTTAGCCAAAACGAGATTCCCAACGCGATTCTTTTTGAGCGCCGCGGCGAACGAGTTGGCTATCGCTTAACCGGGGCGCTAACCGATGCGACGACCCTGGACCCTTCGGTGCTGAATGGAAACGTTGATTCCCTGTACGGCGATCTGGAAGAGACTCTCGTCGGCCAGGGTCTATATCGGGACGAAGCCCAGGCCATGGTTGAGACGTGGAAGGACTCGTGGTTCGAAGAAGGCAGTCCGCTGATTTACATCGTGCGAGCGGGTTCATCGACAAGATCTTGCCTCTCAGAATCGATCCAGTGCCGGGGCAGATCGAGCGCGTCTTTGTCGGCCGGCTTGAAATCGTGACGCCCGCCACCGCGATGGCCGTAAGAACAGCGTTAGCCCACAACGATGAAGCCACGTTGGACAAATACGGCCGCTTCCTGGAGCCGATTCTCCAAACCGTCAAGCCGGGACATTAACAAAGGCACCTCAAGAACGCACAAGCTGAAAAGCGAATCCTCCGAGGAAGTCATCAGTTTCTGCTCGTTGTGATGAGTCCAGTCGCGCCAACCAAGATTGACCTGCCCGTTGGCCAAGGAGGCCAGGCGATAGTTGGAGATGGCGACACGGTGGGTGTAACGGCCGAGACACGGGAGCACATACTCGGGACCGCCGAAGCTGCAATCGAAGCCTTCATTTTGCGACCAATTCGCTTTCAACGAATCTCTAGAGAGTGCGGTCAAAATCAGCGGGGGAGCGCCCTATGACCAAGGTGAACATCGCCGACAAATTCGCGAAGATTTCGGAGTACTGGAAACCCTACATTGCCGCCGAGTTGAACGGCCAACACGTGAAGCTCGACAAACTGAAAGGCGAGTTCGTCTTTCATCATCACGACAATGAGGATGAGATGTTCCTGGTGGTGAAGGGACGCTTCCGCATGGAATTTCGCGACCGGCACGAGTGGATTGAGGAAGGCGAGTTTATTGTGGTGCCGCGCGGGGTGGAGCATCGCCCGGTGGCGGACGAGGAATGCTGGCTTATCCTGTTTGAGCCGGCTTCCACGCTGAACACCGGGAACGTGATCAACGAACGTACGGTGAGACATCTGGAGCACGTGTAGGATACGATCGAGAAGCCTGGCCACTTCCGCGTTTCAGATCATCCAAGTCTATGGAACTCACCGTTTACTCTTCTGCCTGGTGCCCGGATTGCCGCGAAGCCAAGCGCTTTCTAGCCAAACACAACCTCCCCTATAAAGACATCGACGTCGAGAGCACGCCGGGCGCGGCGGAAGAGATCGTCAAGCGCACGGGCAAGCGCGCTGTGCCGCAATTCGTGATCGATGGCGAATGGGTGCAGCCTTACAGGGCCGGCAAAGGCTTTCTTTACGACGAAATGGCCAAGCGGCTGGGTCTCCCAAAGCCTTAGCCTGCTTGTATTTGGCAGGCCGCATCTGGCTGTGCCACTCTAGCCGCGCTTTTGGTATCCCCTGTTCATCATCTTCCGTACCGTGGAAAAGCCTTGCCGGACAAGGCAAGATGACCATTCGCCTGCCTTCGGCGCCGGGCGCGCGTCTCCCCTCGCGCCGGGCTGGAAGAGCGGCGGCATCCACATCCATGGGCGAACCGGAAGTTCCACTGGAATCGAACGAAGTTACGGAGAGCTGGCAACAGGCGGTCCAGGCGGTGCTGGCAATCGTGCTGCTGGTCGGCGCGGTAGCCATGTTCCATTACTACGCGCCTAGCACGGCGCAGGGGCCGCAGCCGGAGGATCTGCAGAAACAGGTGCATGCGCTGACGCAGCAGGTGGCGCAGCTGGAAAAAGAGCAGGCTATGCCGGCGCTGGTGCTGAACCGTTACCGGAATTCGATTGGCTACATTTACGGCGTCTATCAGGTGGGATTCGCGAACCAGCCGGCGGCCATTCGGGCGCGTGTGTCGGGTACTGGATTTCTGGTGGGCGACGGACTACTCGCCACCAACCGGCATGTGGCCGAACCTTGGTATGGCGACAGCGAGGCGGAAGGGTTGATGCGTCGGGGAGCGGGGGCGATGCTGGAGAGTTTGGTCGTGTTCTTTCCCGGTTCGGCGACACCGGTTAGCTTGACCCCTGGGGCCGTCTCCTCAACGGGTGATCTGGCGGTACTGAAGGTTGTGAAAAAGGACTCGGTACGCGGACTCGCCGTGCTGCCCTTGGCGCGAGGGACTGCTTTGCCCGGAGAACTGGTGACCGTGATCGGTTATCCGATGGGGATTGCGGGGATGGTGGCAAAGTCGCCCAGCGGAATCTATCAGCGGCTGGCATACCGGCACAACGACATTACGGCCGCGAGCGAATTGGCGGCGCTGTCCCTGATTCGTCCTTCGACCACGTGCGGGCATCTCGGCGATGTGGTAGGAGACAAGCTGATCTATGACGCGCCAACCGCGCACGGCGGCAGCGGAGGGCCAGTGTTCGACTCCAATGCGGAAGTGATTGGAATCAATTCCGCCTACATTGATGGATTTTCCGGAGGCACGCTGGGATTTTCTGTGGACGCGCTGCGGCCGCTGATCACGGAAGCGGAGAAGCGGCAGTAGGCTGCAGCGAAGGCTCTGCAATCGAAGCAAGAAAAAAGCCGGGAAGCGATGCTCCCCGGCTGATTGTTTTTGGCCGCGATCAGAATGCCCAACGCAGCGAGAACTGGATCAGGCGCGGAGTTCCGGTGGTGCTGACGATCTCGCCGAATGGGTCCGGGCTGGTCCTGGGACCGGACGACCAAGCCAGGTATTGCTCGTAGTCGGTGACGAGCGGAGTACCAAAATTGGGATGATTCCACAGGTTGAAGAAATCGGCGGCGAAGCGCAGATCCTGCCGCTCCGTAATTCGGAAGTGTTTGATCAGGGAGAAGTCCCAATTCTGCTGGAACGGGCCGCGATAGATATTGCGGCCGAGATCGCCGAATCCGGTGGTGCAGGTGTCTCCGGTTGCATCCGGACATTGCCCCGGCCCAACGCCGGGATAGTAAAGGTAAGGCGCCGTCGTGAACGCGGTGGGGTTCAGCCATCCGCCCAGGCGCTGCGCCACGCTGCCGGAACTCATGCCGCTACCAATGGTTTCGCCGGAAGCCAGACTTGCGGCTACGGGCGACGTGCCGGCTCCCAGGAAGGCGTTGCCGCCGTTGGAATCCAAAACTGAAAATGGCAGGGAATTTTGGAAGCTGGTGACGCCGCTCACCGACCATCCAGCCAGCGCGGTGCGCCGAAAGCCGGCCGCGTGAGCGAAGAACGGGAGGTCGTAGACGTAGCTCAGCTTTAGCACGTTGGGACGGTTGAAGTCGGAGATTCCGCGAGAAGCGTTGATCGCGCTCTCATCGTTGAAGGCGGTGTTGTTGGCGGTGTTGCCGGTCGAAGTTGCGTCAATGTTCTTGGAAAACGTGTAGGCGGCCTGAATGTAGCCGCGGTCCCAGCGCCGCGAAACCGTGCCCTGGACAGAGTGATAGATGGAATAAGCATCGTTGGCAAAGATCTGATAGCCCGAATAGCCGTTCAAGCCGGGCGTGGGCGTGCGGGCGATGGCATTGGAAAAAGTGTTGTTGGTGATGAGGTAAGTTTTGCCGCTGGTATCCGTGACGGTGAACGGATTGGTGGGCGTGGCGTTTACCGACTGGATGGCGTCACGCGTTTCTCGCAGATGCGTGCCCTTGGTGCCGACATAGCCGACTTCCAGCACCCACTTGCGGCCCAGATCGCGCTGGACGGTAAGATTCCATTGCTGCGTGTTGGGGACCACGAAGTGCCGGGGAACTTCCAGCACAAACAGGTTCTGGGTTGAATTCACTCCGGGACCACCGGTGCAGGCGTAGGTGCTGTCCGGTATGTTCGGATTATTGCTGGGAACGAGGCTGATGAGATGAGCGAGGCAAGGAAGCCATGCGCCGGATAACTGTCCGGCAGCTGGCACGGCGTTGGCGTTCGTGGCGGGAGTTCCGGTGAAGAAATCAGACATTGTGAATCCAGCCGTCGAAGGGAAAAACACGATGGGGATAAACGGGGACTGGAAGCTGAGCTGGTCGACCGCTCCTACATCTTCGCGCACGTAGAAAATGCCATAACCGCCGCGGAGGGTCGTATTGTGATGGCCAAACACATCCCAGGCGAAGCCCACGCGCGGGCCGATTCCGGTGGAGACACTGTTCTTGAAAGTTGATCCAGCAGCGTTTCCGGTGAGGCCGGGAACGCCCAGCTTGTTGACGCAGCTGGGATAGATGAACGGATACTGGCCGGACTTGGTGAGGTCGGATTCCATGTTGCCGATGTGGCAGGCGTTGTCGCTCCAAGCGCCGAAGAACTCGGTGCGCAGGCCGAGATTCAGAGTCAAGTTCTGCGTGGCCTTCCAGTCATCCTGTGCGAAAATAGCGGAATTTTTCTGGCGATAATTGTGGTTGTAAACACCGCCCCCGCCGAAGCTGAATTCCGGGGCACCTTGCAGGAAATTGGCAAAATCGGTGAGGGTCAGGGGTCCTGTTGGAGTCGGAACGGTGGAGTCGCCAAAGTAAAGCTGACCGTTGAAGACTTGGGGAAATTTTTTGTTGAGGGCGACCGGCGTGAATTCTCCGCCGAATCGCCAGTTGTGTTTACCCCTCACCCAGCCCAAGGTGTCGATGAAATTGAAGTTGTTCTGCGCCTGATACTGGTTGGCTTGTGGCGTGGGACCGAATTGAAATCCAGAGCTGACGAAGGTGAATTTGTAAATGTTGTCGGTGAGATTGTTGGTGGGGCGAGCGATACCAGCGTCGGCCGCAGTCACCGGCGGAACGTTGATGTCGCTGTTGTTAATGCGAATAAAGCCGAGGCGGAAGTCATTGACCAGGGCGGGAGAGAAAACGTGGGTCTCCGTGAGGGAGAAGACGCGGTCGTTCACCGGGAGCTGGTAGGGGAAGTTGAGATCCCCGCTGCTGATGCTGCCACCGAGAGAGGCTTGCAGTCCGCCCGCGCCGAAGGGCACGTCGGATTGGAAATTCTGGAAAAAGAAATTGATCGAGAGCTTGTCGTTGGAGTTACGGAATTCACGATCCCAGGTAACGGTGAATTGGTCGTCGGTATAGGAGCCGGGGATGCTGGTTGTAAATGGAACCACGGTTCCGGCCGCGGTTGCCGCGGGAACGTTAGGCATGGGATAGAGATAGCCGTTACCAGCCGCGCCGAATTGATTGCTTTGAAACGCAACCAGCGAGGCCGCGACCGGATCAATGCTGGTGAGACCAAAAGCCGATGCCAGAGCGGCCTGACCGGAGGGCCCACGATCGGCCGCGGGAATATATGGAATCAGAGTGCTGATGATCGTTCCCGGAGAATCGCCGCTACGCTGGCGGGTTCCCGAATAGTTGACGAAGAAGAAACCGAGTTTGCCGCCGGTGCCGATCGGCCCGCCGAGATCGCCACCGAAAATATTCTGCTTGATGACAGGTCGGGGCTCGCCTGCGCCGTTGAGGAAATAGTCGTTCGCGTCCAGCACGGTGTTGCGGAAGAATTCGTAGGCTTCGCCGTGGAAGGCGTTGGTGCCCGTTTTCAGGATGGCGTTGATATTACCGCCGCCATTGCGGCCCTGAGTCGCGTCGTAGAGCGAGGTTTGTACCTTGAATTCCTGAATGACCGCGGGATTTGGCAACGGGGTCGTGGTCAGCTCGGCGACGTTGTAGTCGGTCGCGCTGATGCCTTCGATCTGATAATTGTTGTTATCCTCGCGCTGGCCGTTTACTTCGATGCGAACGTTCCCGCGTCCGAGCTGCGAGGCGGCATTCAACTCGCCTTGTGCGCCACTGGAGAGCGTGAGTAACTGCTGAAAGTTTTGTGTGGCGAGCGGCAGGTTCTTGATGGTGCTCGATTCAATGGCCTGCCCCGTGGTGGCGTCGGTTGTATCGACCTGCTGCACCTCGGCTTGAACTTCGACTTGCTGCTGCACCGCCTGAGTCTTGAGCTTGGCGATCAAGCGCGTGGTCTCGGTGACGCGCACGACGATGTCACGAAAAGTGGATTCGGAGAAGCCGGGCGCATGGACGCTCACCGTATACTGGCCCACCGGCAGAAGCGGAGCGGTGAAAGAGCCATCGCCGCCGGAAGTGACGCTGCGCTCGAGCACCCCGGTCTCCTGGTTGGTGATGCGCACCTCGGCGTTGGCGACAACCGCGCCGCTGGGGTCCTGAATTGTGCCCGTGATCGCGCCCGTTGCGCCGCCCTGTGCGAAGACCCGGGTGAGGAGCGCCATCGCGAGAAAACTAATCCAGATCAACCTACCTTGTGGCTTCAGCATTGTTGCTCCCTGAGTTCGGACTTGAAATGGTCGATTATTGCTGAATCGGATTTCCGGCGAGTAGACAAGCGAATCGACAACGGAAGAAAGGGCGCAACTGGTAGTGCGCGCTCACAGGCTGGAGCGGGCTGCATAAGTAAAAACCTGATCGCTTGAGGTCAGCAGTCGCCATCAGATACACGCTTCCCGGCAGAGTGCGAACTCTGGGGATTGCGGAAGAATACTGAAAGACGGCAGCCGTTGGCAATACAAATTGTGATGCCGGTACGGCTGCTCCGATCAGGGCAAGGGACGAGGAAAGCATGACCGCCGGTCGCTTCCGCAACAAAAACAACGCAGCGAGCGGTGTTTTGTTATCCGGCGGCCAGAAACGAGGCCATGCCCAACGCGGCGTAGAAATCGAGGCTGGGAGACGACCGATTGAGCGAAAGCGCAGCGCGCTCCAGTAGAGATCGGTGGCGGGCAAATCCGGTAGAGCCATTGAAGTTGAAGAGTAGAGTTGCGCCGAGAAAAGAGCTGAGGGTGGCGCAGGAAACCACCGAGGCGGTCAGCGAGGGTACCAGAGCTTTGTGCGCAAGATCGTCGCGCTAGGGCATCTCCAGCGCGAAGACGCCACTTGCGCAGATCGCGGGCCTATATGGCGGTAAGGTCTTCACGAACCAGCGAGATGTATTTGTGAAGCAAACGATGCTTCAGGATGCGGTCGGTTTTCGGGTTTATGGATGCTTGGTGGTCTTTCCTTTTTTGGAAGCGCCTTTTTCGCGCGGGAGCGGAAAATGCTGGGAATCGGCGTCCTCACCCTCGCGCATGATGCGGCGAAGAGCGGCCACCAGTTCGGGTCCGGCGCTGCGGAGTTCGTCGTGATGATGGAGCGCCAGCTCGGCGAGCACCTTCTCTCCCTTGGGGGTAAGCGCGAGCAGCACTTCACGGCGGTCGTCCTGGGCCCGCGTGCGGTGGACAAAACCCCCGCCTTCCAGACGATTTACCAACTCAACGGTGCTATGGTGGCGGATTTCCATGCGGCCGGCTAATTCGCGGATTCGCGGACGAACCCCAGCCGGCATGCCCTTGATGGCCAACATCAGCTGGTATTGGCCCCGCTCCAGACCTGCCTTCTTGACCGCTTGCTCGCTGAAATGAAGGAAGCGTCGAATCTGGTAACGGAACTCGGCCAGCGCCTGGTAATCCGACAAAGTGAGCCTCTTCATGCCGCTGATTGTATCGTGCCGCGATCCACTTCCACCGTAGTATATCGTAAGACGATATATAGGGAAATGGGCAAAATCCGGATATTGCCAGGCGCTGGCCTCTTTTTCCTGCTCCAGTTAGAATCCTCTGTCCTAGTTGCATCGGCATCGACAGGAGGCGAACGCGCCTTGATCCCGCGCTACACCCGCCCGCAAATGGGCCGCATCTGGAATGACGAGAATCGCTTCCGCACCTGGCTGGCGGTGGAAGTTGCCGCCACGGAGACTCTGGCCGAGGCGGGGATGGTTCCCAAGACTGCGGCCAAATCCATTCGCGAACGCGCCGATTTCAGCGTGGAGCGTATCCACCAGATTGAAGCCGAAGTGCGTCACGATGTAATCGCCTTCACCACGGCGGTGGCTGAGATCGTCGGCCCCGATGCGCGCTGGTTCCACTATGGACTCACCTCCAATGATGTGGTCGACACCGCGCAGGCTTTGCTGATCAAGCAAGCTTCGGCGCTGATCTCGCAGGATCTTGAACGACTGGCCGAGGTGCTCGAGCGCCGCGCCTGGGAATTCAAAGACACGCCGATGGTAGGGCGGACGCATGGCATTCACGCCGAGCCCATTACGTTCGGCTTCAAACTGGCGAACTGGTATTCAGAAACCCAACGCAACATCGTCCGTTTCAGGGCGGCGGCTGAGGATCTGCGAGTCGGGAAATTCTCAGGAGCGGTCGGGATCTTTGCTCATCTCACGCCGGAAATTGAGGAAAGAATCTGCACGCGTTTGGGTCTGAAGGCGGCCGCGGTATCGTCGCAGGTGATCCAGCGCGATCGGCACGCCTATTATCTCGCAACCTTGGCGGTGATCGCGTCTACCTTGGACAAGATTGCAACCGAGATTAGGCACCTGCAGCGCACGGAAGTTCGCGAGGTCGAGGAGTTCTTCAGCGAGAAGCAAAAAGGATCTTCGGCGATGCCGCATAAGCGAAATCCGGTGACCAGCGAGCAGATCAGCGGACTGGCACGAGTAGTGCGCGGCAATGCTCAGGCCGGGTTTGAGAACGTTGCCTTGTGGCACGAGCGCGACATCTCGCACTCTTCGGCCGAGCGCGTCATCCTGCCCGATTCCACCACGCTCATCGATTACCTATTGAACAAGACGACCAATCTGATCGAAACCATGTTCGTGTATCCCAAACGGATGCTGGCCAACCTGGAGAGTACATACGGACTGATCTTCAGCGGCCAACTTCTGCTCGATTTGGTGGCGCACGGAGTCTCACGCGAGGACGCTTACCGCTTGGTGCAGGGGCATGCCATGCGCGCGTGGAAAGAAGGCCTGAAGTTTCACCAGTTAGTACTTGCGGACAAAGAGATCACAGGAAAAGTTCCGCGCAAGCAAATCGAATATGCATTCGATCTGCAGCGGCAACTGAAAAACGTGGACAAGATCTTTTCCCGCGTGTTCCAAACTGAAGAGGCGAGTCGCGCGAAATCCAGAACTGGCGCCCGCCCCCCGCGGACGCGAACTTCCCGCTAACCTCGCCTCTCACGTTTTTATCTAACCCGACGGACTTGAAGAAGTTGCGGACTGCCTGTATGAGCCCAGTCATGCATCTCCGGTACACGTGTCCGCATCGAAGGAATTAACCAAGTGGTTAGTTCGTAAAGTTTCGTCAAATTGGGTCGGAGGTGACCTATGACAGTAGTGAGAAAGAAGAAGGCAGGCTTGCTGAAAGGGGTAGGTGCGTTGCTGGCAGTGGGGTTCCTGAGCGCGACGCTCGTGGCTCAGACTGCGGCTGCCACCCGCTACGACAATCAAATTCAAAATGCGGTTACGCAGAAGTTGGGGGCAAAAGATCAGTTCCGGGACGTGCGGTCGAGCGTGGAAGATGGCATCGTCAGCCTGAAGGGTACGGTCGATGTCTACCAGCGCAAACTGGATGCGGCCAAGCTCGCTCGAAAAGTTTCGAACGTGCAGGGCGTGCGTAACCTGATCACGGTGGCGGGGCCGACTGTCTCCGATGCCCAACTGCAGCAGGAACTGGCTAAGAAGCTGCGCTACGTGCGTGCCGGCTATGACATCACATTCGACTACTTCGCGCTGGGCGTGAAGGACGGCGTGGTCACGGTGGAGGGGCAGGATCGAACTGGAGTGGGACGCGACGAGGCCCTGGCCGACATACAGAATATGCCGGGAGTGAAAGATGTGGTCTCCAGCATTTCGGTGGAACCGGTTTCGCTGATGGACGATGGGCTGCGGGTGCGCGCGGCTCGGGCGATCTACCGGGACTCCGTGCTGAGCAAGTACGCGATCGATCCGGCGCAGCCGATTCGCATCATCGTGGATAATGGCCACATCACGTTGTACGGTTCCGTGGATAGCGCCATGGACAGGAACGTCGCGGGCATTCGAGCCAACCAGTTGTTTGGCGCGTTCAGCGTGGAGAATAAATTGGTCGTGGAAAAAGATTCGCGCCAGGCGAGTCAGTCCAGCCTGTCGGGGATGTAAGTGTCGGAGGGTGAGCCTGGGCGCGGCGCAAGCCGCGCCTGTTTTTTCATCAAGACTCTTTAGGGCACGCGAAAGACGATGTCGGCGCCAAAGAGGTCGGGCTTGCCGTTACGCAGGTAAGGCCGAAAATGCCATTGCCGGACAGCCGCGGAGGCTGCCATGAAAAGCGGCGTTGGCACGTCGTAAGGATTTCCAACTCCATTCACCGTCCCATCCAAATTAACTCCAATCTGTACTTTCACCTCGGTGCCTGTCTTACTTCCTGGGGGAAACGCAGGTTCGAGTACATTCATGGCTAACTTGCGAGCTTCCTCGTCCGCAAGGATGGGGATTGGATCTCCGATCTTTGTGCTGAAGGCAAAGGTCAGCACCGTCTCCGTTTGAACCGGGACATCGTGCATCGTAGCCGGCTTGAATCGCCATTTCATTACTTGCGCGCGCGCCGCATTCTCTAGCCCCGCATTATCGGAGTTCAGCGGCCAGGCTTCGCGGACACGCCCGCTCCGATCCACGGAGATGTACATGCTGAGGACGCCGGAGGTCTTGCCGCTGCGGACAGGCGGCCAAAGGACGTCAGGCGTATACTCCGACAAGCTTCGCACGATAGCTTCTGGAACGCTAATGCGGTCGATGCGTTCCTGGTGAGGCGTCGAGTGCTGGATTGCGAAGCGGCTTTCCTCAGGGCTTGCGAGTTCTTCGAGCTGGGTTATCTTTGCCTCGATCGTCGTCCCTGGCTCGGGGTTGATCACCAAGCGTCGAGCCACCTTTTTGTTTTTGAAGTCGCCATAATCCTTGAATTCGGCGTCATAGGCGGGAGTGATTACTGATTCGAGGAGGCCACGACTGCCTGCGAAGCAAAATACCAGGAGCGCGCTGTTCTCGGCGGGAGGTGCGCCAACTTTCATCTGCAACCGGGCGCAGTTGCTCGAACGCTGCGAGCCGCTCGGCCTTTGCATCGGTGCGTTTACCTTTTGCAGGCTGTCGAGCATCGGCACAGGATCGAATATGGCGGTCGCGAGATCGTTTAGCCACCACGGGAAATACTCTCCTTTGTTCTCCTCCGAGATCTGATCGCCGTTCATGGTCAAAGTCTGCGAAAAGCTCGGCGACACGATCGTCCGCCGCCACTTTTCGGGGGAAACCCAGTATTCGTCAATTTCCCCCTTGTAGTCGGAACCAGGATTCGTGGTCTCTACAATCTCTGCTTTCAGATGAAAGGGCGTGCTCCCTGGCGATGTGAGTTTGGATTGATCGACAGCGTGCCGCGCAACCTCCGCCAGCTGAATGGTTTTTGTATTTTCCACAAACGAAGTACCAGCAAGAGTACAAAATAGGATTGCGATCGAGTAACACCTCATCCCCTAGACTCCTTACAGCCGGTTAATCAGCGACGCCACATATCCGGCGCCGAATCCGTTGTCGATATTCACTACGCTCACATTGGAGGCACAGGAATTCAGCATGCCGAGGAGCGCGGTCAGTCCCTTGAACGATGCACCGTAGCCAACGCTGGTCGGCACGGCAATCACCGGCACGCCGACGAGACCTCCGACCACGCTGGGCAGGGCGCCTTCCATGCCGGCGCAGACCACCACCACGCGAGCTTTGGTGAGCGCTTCCCGATTGGCCAGCAGACGATGGATGCCGGCAACGCCAACATCGTAGAAGTGCTCCACGGAATTGCCCATCAGTTCGGCAGTGACGAGGGCCTCTTCCGCCACCGGAATGTCGCTGGTTCCTGCGGATACCACGGCGATTGTGCCCTTGCCGTAAGTCTGCGGATCGCGCTGCAGAACAATGGCGCGTGCGAGTTCGCGATATTCCGCAGCGCGCACTTTTTTCCTGACCGCGGCAAACTGCTTCTTGTCGGCGCGCGTGGCGAGGACGTTGCCGCCATGCTTGGCCAACCGCGCGAAGATCTCGGCGGTGTGTGCCGGCCTCTTCCGCTCTCCGAAAATCACTTCCGGCATTCCCGCGCGCAGGCTGCGATGATGGTCGACCTTGGCGAAATCAAGGTCTTCAAAGGGCAGGTGACGCAGGCGCTCTACGGCGTCGTCGGGCGTGATTTTCCCGTGGCGCACTTGCTCGAACAATTTGCGGATGGATTCGGGGTTCACGGTGGCGCTCAGCAGTCGACTCGGCGAACTCTTAGATGCGAAAACATAAGATGCAAAATCTGGATGCGAAATCTAGATTAGCATCTCAGCCGCGGTCAAGAGATTAAGGGTGCGCGTTGCAGGATGACAAGCGCACTCGCGCAATCACGGCAGTGCAGACCTTTCGGGCCAGTCCGGGCTCGTCGAGATGCGCCAAGAACAGGCGGCGAATGCCGCTCGGCTTCACTTTGCCTGCGAGATAAGACTCGTAGATCTGATTCCCCAGGCGGTATCCCCATTCCTGTGCAGTCGCTTCAAATCTGGCATCGGCGCGGATGGCCGTCTGTGCGGCTTTGTCAACCGTGGCACGCGACAACGCCGGTCCTTCGGTTTCGGGCGCGAGGCGCGAAGGATAAAGCACGCGCGAACCGAAATAGGCGACCGCATTTTCAATCACTCGCGTGTAGAAAGCGTCGGTCGCGGCGACCGCGCTGCGATTCACTCGGGAGCCGTCGCCGCCCGTGTCGTGCCCATTCAGACGGTGGGGCAGGCCGCGGCAGGCGTGATGGAGAAAGCGAGCCGCATCCTCAGCCGCATGGACCAGTTGAAATTCGCGAATGTGAAATGCATTCACTTCGGGGAAGTAGGCGCAGCCGCGCTCCTCCACGCTGGCCAGCATGGTTTGGAGCTGTGGCCCGCTGATGGCTTTGCGCGAGAGCAGGCGCCGCAGCGTCGCATCCGACGAATTACCATGAACCTCCGGTAGCATGTCGACCAGAAACTTCGGCTGCGTGCCATTGTGCGGCGAATAGCGGTTGATCTCGAGAAAGCTGGCCAGGCTATCAATCAGGTTGTAGATGGTGGGCGCGAAATCAGGGCCGGTCTCGCAGCGGCTCCATTGATCGAGGAATAAGCGGTAGCTTTCGTATTTCTCCAGAGGCGTGGCGTTAAACACGCAGAGGACGTCCTCGTGCACGCGTACTGCGTCGACCTTGTCCACCGGCTCGCCCGCCGCGCGCCAATATAGCGCATCGACATTCTGCAATACGGTGAGGGTTTTGGCGCCGGGCAAGGCCTTCTGCAGCACCCGCGGGAGATGTCCGGGAGCGAGGTGGGATTCGCCGAAGAGTACGAAAATCACCGCCTCGGGATGGCGCTGGCGTATTTCAGCAATCTTGGCGGCGGCATGGCGATCGCGGGCGCCAATTTTGCGCAAACTTTCGCGCGGCATGCAATCGAGGCCATAGATCGACTCGCCATGGTCCCGCGCCGCGACCAACAATTCATAAAATGGCGTCCAATCGTATCCCCAGTCGAGATCGAAGCGGATACGCTGGCGCAGTTCGGTCTCATCGATTTCACGGCGCCACCATTCGTCGAGAATATGCTGGTCGCGGGCGAAGATAGTTTCGACGCCGAGGACGACCTGCCGATCCCCAGCCAGCGCGCGCTGCTCAAAAAGTGATGCGGCATAGCGTTGGGCGGCGGCGAGGGCGTGATAGTCGCCGACGAGAACCACGTCGGCTGCATGCAAAGCATTGTGAAACTGGTCGCGATCTAGTAGCGAATCGTACTGGCTAAAGGCCTGGGTGAACTCGCGCAGATACTTGCGGCGGCCGTTCGAATCCTGGGCGCGGATTTCGCGCTCGACTCCGGCCAGCGCATGACGTTCTGCTGCGCTGCGCCGAGATCGTAAATTGGCCGTCGATGCCATAGGAATCAGCTTCTAGCTCGTTAGCTCCCAGCTTCTGACTCTGGTTCTTCTACTTAACCTTGACTTCCGCTTCTGCGACTCCCTATGCTCCAAACTCGGGGCTGCGCTTGTTTCGCCTCGCCGGAGAAGCCTTGTCGAGTCAGCCGCCACAAAATTTGACCATCGCGACCACCGGCGCCAGTGGATCCGTATTTCTCCGGCAATTGCTGATCGCCGTCGAGCGCGATGCGCGGCTACGGACTGTAAACTTCGTCGCATCGGACTCGGCGCTGCGCGTGCTCGCCGAAGAACTTGGCATTCGAGGACGGACGAATCTTGTGCGCCAAATCCTGGCCAACGAAAGCAGCGGGTCTAAAGTCAAAGAGCAAAAAATCAAAGAGCAACCGAACGCCGATATCGGAGCCAACGTGGCCAGCGGTTCTTACCGGGCCGATGCCATGGTCGTCCTCCCCTGCAGCGTGGGCACTCTGGCCCGGATAGCCAATGGCGTTGCCTCTCACCTCATCGAGCGCGCCGCCGATGTCACCCTCAAAGAGAAGCGTCCGCTGGTGCTCTGCGTACGCGAGACGCCGCTCAACAAAATTCACATCCGCAACATGTACCGGGCGGCCGATGCCGGGGCGACCATCTTTCCCCTCATCCCCGCGTTCTATTACCGGCCTGCTTGTTTAGATGACATGGCCCGTGAGTTCGCCTATCGAGTACTGGCTCACATCGGCCTTCCGCAGCCCGATGCCTTCCAATGGAAAGGCTGATTTATCAGCAACTTACGGCCTACAGCTAAAAACTCCTCCCCTTACCGGAGCATCGGTTTTGAAGTCGGGGAACCTCAAGTGTAGAGAGCCTTCGGTTCCGGTCCCAGATATCCGGCGGTCATGTACGGCGGGGGAGCATGCCGAAATGGCCCTCAAGTTCGGACCCGGATTTCCAGAGCGACGATTTCGATGGCTTAGCGTAGAATTCGGCAAATTCCCTGACGGTGAACTCATGTCTTTGGCGCCTGCGCGAGGTGAGCGAATCACAGCGAAATCTGTAGCTTCGGCCGTTCAACCGCGCCGACTGGTCCGGGCGGCAATCTGCGGCGTCCTGCTGATCGCCGCAACTTCGGTGGGTGCGGCGGACGCTCACAATCCTTACGCCGGCGATCCCAAGGCCGCGAAGGCGGGAGAGTACGAATTCCGCATCAACTGCGCGCTCTGCCATGGGCTGGGAGCGCACGGTGGTGGGCGCGGTCCTGATCTGACGCGGGCCCAGAAAAAGCACGCCCACTCCGATGGTGAGCTGTTTCAGGTGATCAGCAACGGCATTCCGGGGACGGTCATGCCGGCGAACGGTACCAACGGCCAGGGCGTGGGCATGACCGACGAAGAGATCTGGCAGATCATCACATATATCCGCAGCGTCGAGGTGAAGTCCGCGCCCAGTCCCTCGGGCAGTGCGGCGCACGGCAGGGAACTTTTTTATGGCGACGCGAATTGCTCGCTCTGCCATATGGTCGGGGGTAGGGGCGGTCGCGTGGGGCCGGAACTCACGGCGGTGGGAGGATCGCGGACTCGGGCGGCGATGATCGATTCGGTGCGGAATCCCAGCCGGAGGCTGGCCTGGGGATTGACCGAGGCGACGAAAGAGTTTCCCCAGGAGTACGAAACGATCACCGTGGTGACGGCCGCCGGAAAGGAAATCAAGGGTGTGGCTCTGAACGAAGACAACTTCAGCGTGCAGATGATGGACCAGAGCGAGCAGATTTATCTGCTGGAGAAAGACAAGTTGCGCTCGTTTCGGAAGAGCCGCGAATCAATGATGCCGACGTATACTCAGGAACTTTTGAGCGACAAGGATCTGGACGACATTGTCGCCTACTTGATCAGCGTGGGGGCGAAATGAGTGCCGGGAGAAAGTTCGCCGCGTGGAGCGTGTTTTTCTTTGCGTGCGTCTTCGTCTCGCCGGCGCTGGCGCAGGTGACGTTCGAACGGCTGCTGAATTCGGCGAAAGAGCCGCAAAACTGGATGACGTATTCCGGCGATTATTCTGGCAAGCGCTTCAGTTCGCTGGATCAAATCAACACCACAACTACGCACACGATAGTGGCGAAGTGGGTATTCCAGACCGGTGCCACGGGCAAGCTCGAGACCTCGCCGCTGGAGGTCGATGGCATTCTCTACGCCACGGCGCAAGATGACCGTGCCTTCGCTCTTGATGCGCGCACGGGACGGCCGATCTGGCTGTATCAGCATCAACTGCCGGGAGATATTCGTCCGTGCTGCGGACGCGTGAACCGCGGCCTCGCGATTTTGGGAGACAAAGTTTTTCTGGGAACGCTGGATTCGCACGTGATTGCACTCGACACGAAAACCGGCAACGTGATTTGGGATGTGGTGGCCGCGGATTATCAGAAGGGATACAGCTTCACGGTCGCGCCGCTCGCGGTGAAGAACCTTGTCGTGATCGGTGTCTCCGGCGGCGAGTACGGAGTGCGCGGCTTCATCGATGCTTACGATGCTGCGACCGGCGAGCGCAAATGGCGCTTCTACACCGTGCCGGGGCCCGGTGAGCCGGGACATGAAACCTGGGAGGGCGATTCGTGGAAGATCGGCGGCGCTCCAGCGTGGAACACGGGAACCTACGACGCGGTGACCAACCAGATTTTCTGGCCCACGGGGAATCCTTCGCCCTCGAATCGCGGCGAGGGACGAGCCGGCGACAATCTCTACAGCAACACGCTGCTGGCGCTGAATGCGGACACGGGAAAGATGAACTGGTATTTCCAGTTCACCAAGCACGACGAGCATGACTGGGATGCGACGCAGGTTCCAGTCATCATTGATTCCGGCGAGAAACACCTGATCGCGCAGGCGAACCGGAACGGATTTTTCTACGTGATCGATCGCACGAGCGGCAAACTGATTTCGGCCAACGCTTACGGCAAGATCACGTGGAGCGACAGCAAAGATGCCGACGGACGCCCAGTGGCAAGGAAAGAAGCTTCGCCAACGCGCGAGGGCCACACGGTCTGTCCGGGAGCCCTGGGAACCACCAACTTCATGGCGCCGGCGTTCGATCCACAAACTTCGCTGTTCTACGTCACCGCGCGCGATCAGTGCGATATTTTTTCGACCGCGCCACAGCCTTATGAAGCTGGCCACGCCTATTACGGCAGCGCGTATTTTCCGTCGGAAGAAGCCGAGCCGTATCGCGGATTTCTCAAGGCGATCGATCCCGCGACGGGGGAGATCAAGTGGAAATTCGAGCACACGTCGCCGACGTGGTCAGGCGTGCTATCGACGGCTGGAGGACTGGTCTTCACCGGCGACGCCGAAGGAAACTTCATCGCGCTCGATGCCGCCAAGGGTAAGGTGCTATGGCATTTCCAGATGGGCGGTGCCGTCTATGCGGCGCCCATGGCCTTCGCCGTCGACGGCAAGGAATATGTGGCGATCGCGGCGGGCAGCGCGGTGTACGCGTTCGGACTGCCGTAGAAAAGCGACGTCAGAAGCGTAAAGAAATTCCCGTCGATATTCGGATGTTGTTCTGGTGAAGACCGATGCCGTAGAACAATCCGGTATTGAAGGTACTGTCATAGAGCTTATTCAAATTGTGATAGGTGCGAAGATCATCCACTTGAAAGAGGCGGAGAGCAAACCGCCGGAACAAACGGTAGTCGAGTCCGCCCCCCAGGGCGACCGTCGCGTCGGTGTCAGTCGTGGCCGTGGAGGAGAGCGGGTTCACCAGCCCGGAGATGGTGGTCGCGTTCAGGCTGGTTCGATCAAAACCGAAGAGCACGTGGACGAAGGGCGTCAGTTTTGATTTGCTCCGGAAGGAAAAAACCGGCCCAACCAGAAATGAATACGCAGTGGATTTGGGCAGTCCGGAGAGCGTGGCGAATCTCGAGGAGATGATGGGCGTGCCGTAGCGGCCGCCCACGTCGGCGACGACTCCGATCATACGGGTGAAGTTGTACTGGCCCTCCGCATTCCAGCCGTTAAAGTTGGACGCTACGTCGAACGGGTTATTCGGCTCGCGCAGAGCCGCATACAGCGTATTGGGCGACAGGCCGCCGTTATCCACGTGCACAAACGAGTACCCGCCAAATACCTGCACCTTCGGTGCGGGGTCTTGCGCAAGAGCGCAAGCGCTCATCAGGGCGATCAAAGCAATCGTTCGAACAGCCAAGCGAATCATTTCGAAGTTTCTTCCTTTCAACAACTGCGCATACGGAGATCCACATCGCAAAGAATCTGGAGCACGGTTCTGCCGATCGCGTCACACCGTGCCGTTGCTGAAACTAAGTAAGAACGCGAATACACGCGAGCGGGTTGCAAGAGGACACGTAAATGTGGGTAATTTTGTAAGTCCCCAATTATAACGTGGGACGAATCTGAGTTGGGACCGCAGGCGGCGTGAGCGGCATGAGCACAGCGCCTACGGCGCGATGGTCGAGCCCCTACCTAGGAACCACCCAGCTAACCTGCAGCACTCGATTCGGCGAGATTTCGTTAGAGACAAAGACTCCGACAAAATACAAAGCTTTGACTTTTGCGTGACATGGGGCTACAGGGCCGCAGGCTACTCTCCCTCTACACCGTGACCGAGGCAGGCAGTGGGTGCGGTGAAAGAGAGGAAATCATGAAGCAACTCACGGAAATTCTGGAACGCACCGCGAACCGGCGCGCATTCCTCAAGAACAGCATGGTCGCTGGAGCAGTGGCGACCGTTGGAGCTGGCATTCTGGGCAGCGGGCTACCCGGGTTCGCCCAAGGAAGCAGCAGCAAGAACATTACCAAGGGAGATATTGCCATCCTTCGATTCCTTGCCGCCGCAGAACTGATCGAGTCGGACCTGTGGACGCAGTATGCGGAACTGGGCGGTATTGGCAATAACCCGCCCATTGAAGTGGACCCGCACCAGGTGTTGAACCCTTATCAGGTAGCTTTGTCGAACCTTGATTCCGATGGCCCGCAATATATCGCCAGCAACACGCTGGACGAGGTGAGCCACGCGACCTTCCTCAATGCCTATCTAGAGTCCATAGGCGCCGAGCCGGTGAATTTCCAGGAGTTCGTGACTTTGCCCGGAAGCACAGCAGAGGGATCGACGGGCAGCTCGCGCCTCACGAACCTTATGAACCTTAATGTCGACACCAGCTGGTTTGTTCGCTATCGCAGCGCCACCAATCCGGACCTCGGCGCCACCTTCCCGCAGGCCCTCACTCTCAATGGAGTTACTGCCATTCCGAGAAGCGATGCCGATTATGAGGGTAAATCCAACCCCAAGTTTGCCGGCAACGATCACATTCAGGCGATCGCCAATGTGGCGGCCTTCCACTTCGGACAAATCGAGCAAGGCGGCACCAGCCTTTACGCAGCCATGAGTCAAAAAGTGACAAGTCCGGAAGTGCTCATGATCACCCTTGGCATTGGTGGAGACGAGATCGCCCACTTCCTGGAATGGGTTGATTTTTCAGGCAACGGAGTGCAGGCCCCGATCGCGCCATTTACGGATTCGGTCTCTGGCCTGAAATTTCCTAATTTTTTCAGCCCACTCAATCCGCTGATTCAGCCCAGCCTGATCTTCCCGGTCCCGGTGGAATTCAGCCCCAGCCTTCCCCGTGTTTCGATGATTCGTCCGCTAACCGATCAATTCGCCGGTGCGGTGGCCGCGGCTCAGGGCTTCATCGCGAGCGGGCTCTTCATCGGTCAATCGCCGCAGTTCATCAGCACCTTGAACGCTCTGGCCGCCGCTGCCGACGCAGCGAAACGGGGGGCCTAAAAGTTCGCGAAATCGCGTGAGAGGCTTCGGGGGATAGCTCGTCACGCGGGTCGCGCTGGCGGGCGCTGTGGACCAAATTCATCGGGTCGCAGCGCCCATTTTTAGCGGAACATTTACTAGGTCGTCTATTCGACTGGAGGAACACCGATGTTTGAAGGCTTGTTTCAACCCACGCATCTGCTGATTGTCGCGGGAATCGCTCTGCTCATCTTTGGTCCCAAGAAGCTGCCCGAACTAGGAAAAGGCATGGGCGAAGGTATCCGCGGGTTCAAGGCCGCGATACAAGGAAAGGAGGAGCCGGCGGCATTAGCGTCGACACCCAAAACGTCGGAGGAAAAACTATGAGCTTGTCAGAAATGCTCTTTCTGGGATTGCTGGGCCTGGTTATTTTTGGGCCAAAGAAGCTGGCTGAGGTGGCGCAAGGGGCCGGGAAGCTGGTTGCTCGATGGAAGAATGTCAGCCGCGAATTCCAATCGCAATTGGCAACTGAGATATCTGCAACGGCAAATGATCTGAAGATGGAGCGAGTACGGGCTGAGGCAGGCCTGGTTGAAACCAGCCTGGCGCAGACCGTAACGGACAGATAGCGAGCGGCAGTGACGTCTTCGATAATGCTCTGCGAATCAGAGTTGTGAAATTGCTGCTGGGAAGATTCGCGAAATAAACGCGATGATCGGGATTCTGACGATCTTTTATTTTGCGTACGTATTCTGCACTGAGCGGAGACTGGAAACCCGTCTATGGTCGGGCTCTTGAGGCACTCTCAAAGGAAACGGACAGCCCCGGCTGGGTCCAACCTAAGGATCCCGGCGCTAGTCTTCCACTCTACCCAACCATTGACCCACTGCAAAACTTTGCAGCGCAAGAATCGCTCAGTCAGCTCCCCTGCATTAGGCCGTCGAGTATCGACTCTGGAAACACGAGAACACCCATAACCCAGTTGACAGCACAGAAATCCGTGCTTTAGTCTGCAATTACACCGGGAAGGAGGTGGTCGAATGACAAGTTCTGATTGTAGTGGTAAATGTTGTGGGAGTCTAAGACCAGGTGAGGTGGCTGAGACTTAGAGCTGGTTGCTCTAAGCGGGGCTCTGGCGCGTGATTTGAAGAGGCGCCAGAAGCTACAGCCCGCACACTAGCCGGTGAGTACGGATGACGGCATCGCGTCGGTCGCGCGAAGGCTTTCGTCCTTAGGCTTCGGCCTGACCCGGGAGTTGCCGTGAGAGGCCACGTAGAGTGACCACCTCTTGGTCAATCCCAAACAGTCCACCGGGAACCCTCTGTGAGTCACTGACTTGCAGAGGGTTTTCTCTTTTGTTATGTGCTGGTTCCCGAGTTTCGGTTTGCGACGATTCGATTCTAGTAGATTCCGTCCTGCATTTCGCGGGGTCATTTTTTGGGTAAAAGACCAAAGCTGGGACCAGTCGCCCGAACGCCGGACGTTAAGGGGCCCTCAAGTTGCCCTCTGACCGCGTCACCCTCTGATGTCGCTGGCCACTGCCTGACGGAGCCACCACATGACCCTGGATGCATTTTCGTAAGGCGCTCACCGCAGCCCAACCGCCGGCGGGACTCGCTCAGCTCCATTTGAATGGCACCGCCGTGCCACCGGTATCACGATCAGGCTATTTCCGATCACCTTAAATAGTTATAGTTTCGGAGGCGCTGGCGGCTGGGGTTCCAACAAGTGGTGACCAGGCTCAAGGAATCACGGGTCTATGCCTTCGCCGCCAGTCCAAACCGTATTTCGTCTCGCCCCGGCTATCTGTCATTGAACGTGCCGCGCTGATTCAGTGGGCGGGGATCACCGATCCGGGTCATAAAAACGCTGAGCATTTGAGTTACGCCGTCACAAGAATTGACAATGACAACTTGGGATTTACGACCACCATCACCCGTACGAAGTGCGAGAAAAAGAGAACCGTCAGCAAGGTCTTGAACAAGCTGCTATCCGTACTGACGATCAAGATTGGACGCTGGGAATTTTAGCCAAGAAGTCTGAAGCGTGATGTGCGGTCGTTAGAGTCGCGCAAGTCGTTCGCCAATACTTTCAGAAAGAAAGCCTGCCGCGACTCGCAGCAGGCTGCCAAACTACTAAAATGGTTTATTTCTTGTTCGCTGCCCTTATCCTTGCCCATCTCGCCCTTTGCGCTCGCGCCATTTTCCGTCGTGAAGCTGCCGAAATAATTCGGCTTGGTTGGTTTCCGTTCCGGGATGTTCCGGAACCATTTAGCGACTCGATCATTGAAATCGCTTGGCCTAACTTCTCTACGTGCAACTGCGCTTCCCGCTGCTCCGCACGAAGCTGGTGAAGCGCACTGGTTAAATTTGCCATAATCCCCCTCAAGATTGACTGCATCCTCATTGTATAGGATGGGGGGTGAACAGCCGTCGAGTCTGGCAGTTTGCGAGATCCGGACGACCGAGTGCCGTCGCCCTATTTGAGATACACTCTGCTGCCAATGATCTTCACACAGCTACAGATCGCTGATGAGAGGACTCAGGACTTCTTTGGGACAAAAGCACTTGTAATCGGACTGTTTCCCATCACGTACTGGATTCTTACGTGCCTATCCGACCGCAGTCCAAGCACAAGCAATCAATAATTCTTGGGGCTACGTATGCCGCAACCCTGGTCTGTCGGCCCTCTCTGATGCCAGTAGTTCCGCGGCGTCGCTGCTATTCAATCATCTATGACACGTCCTTGGTTGTGGGCGCTGGGCGTTAGTTGCGAGCGCATTGTTCTCTGAAGAGTTAGACCCATCAGGTAACCTGGATTGAGGTACGATAGGAATCTTGCGTACCCGAAGGGAGCGATCTAGCTTGCGTGTAGGAGAGTCTTTTGACGCTCCTTAAGGTTTGCTGGCGTCCAGAACAAGCTGGTCTGGACGCCATTTTATGAAGGGCATCACACTCTCAGCCGCGAAGCGGATACTCACATCGCCGCTCCAGCGGAGCATCTAGACATCCTTCAGTTGCTCCTCGTCCAACCCGAAATAGTGACCCAGCTCGTGGATAACCGTCAGGCGGATTTGTTCGCGGACTTCTGCCTCGCTTGAGCAAACCGCTTCGATATTCTTCTGATAGAGGATGATGTGATCGGGTCCGCTCGGCATGTCGAATATGCTCTTCTTGGTGGTGGGCACGCCATGAAAGACGCCCAGAAGCAGTCGACCTCGTTGCTCCGTCTGCGCTGAGCGCTGGTTCTGCGGCAAATCCTCCACCAAAACAGCAACATTGCGAATGCCAGTGCGAAATTCTTCTGGGAGCGAGTCCAGCGTCTCCTCGACTACTTTCACGAAATGTTCTCGCTTCATCCTTCGCCCTTTGCAGCTACTCACTCCGAGTAGCCGTCGCTTTCGTCATCATCATCATCGTCATCTTCTTCTTGGCGGTCGTCTCCGTCTTCCTCTTCGTCCTCTTCCTCGTCTGGTTCTTGTCGAAGGAGAACATCGGCATTCACCCGCGCACCGACGCGGCTGGAATCTGCGGGCCCACGCTCATGCCTGTCGAGCTGCTCCTGAAGGCTCGCCTGGGCGTCGGCAGTTCTCCTGAGAGCACTCAACGGAACCCTAAATTCTTGGCTAGGTCGTGTACGGACTCCGAGAGCGGAGTGGTGGGTAGCCATTTGGCGATCCTAAGGCGGCGTTGGATCATGGGCAGCTTTTCTCCGGCCGAACCGCGCTTTCTGTTTCCGCCTGCGGCCACTGTCGGTAGCGAACGAGGTGGGCTTTGCACTCCAGATCGACCTCGCCACCTATCTTACAATCAGACCAAGTGGTAGCGACTCGAGGTCGTGTTATCCCCGTGCTGGCTCTGGCGACGGCTGGATGCCTTTGGGGAACAGGTTTTTTCTTCGGCGTCATCCATGCCGCTCCGTTTGACGATTGCCAGCCTCATGTTGGATATTGAGACGGAATGGACGCCGAGCAGACGATTGCCGAAATCGAGCACCTTGAGCGCATCTTCGCAGCGCCCGACACCAGACCGCTGAGCCCGAGCGACCTCGCGGCTGCGAATCGACAACACGACGAAATGCTCGCGCATAGCCCGTGGTTTCGCCTTTGGCAGCAGTACGGGCTTTGCTGCCGATCTGAAGCCCAGCCTTAAGGTCTAGTACCACATTCCCATCGAGTGCCAGATACCAGCAGGTCATTTCGTATACCAATCCAAGTGGGGCCGATCACCGGAGTAGCAGTGCTGGGCGGTCGCTGGCGAATCGGCGGATCGATTGGCCGCGCACGAATCGCGGAACATGACCTGGTGAGAATTGGAATATCGCCCTTAAGTGACCCTATCCTGAGGCGACCCGCGAGTTCGCGTCAGGGCTTCATTGCAGCAAAGCGAAGGCGAATGTAATCGGCTGTCCACCGCCCGTCCGCATCGCACAGGACGGGCTTGAGCAGGGCCGTAACTTCATCGAGAAAGCCGCCGCGTTCCTCACACGGCAACGCGGCCGAGAACGGATTGGCGAATGTGTCCAGCCACCCGCGCATTCCAGTTGGCAGCGGGGTGGGGCGCGGAATCAGTTTTACACTTTGCGGCACAAAACCAGCCCGCCGCAGCCGCCGGTCATAGTCTTCGACTGTCGGGAAATACCACGGAATCCGCGAAACGGCATCTTTCACCCCTCGTCGCTCCAGCGTAGCCACTAACGCAACGGCGATCGCGCCCACACACGCGTGGCCACCCAGCTCCCCCACAAATCTTCCCCCGACCCTGAGGGCGCGGAAGGCACCTGCAATCGGCGCGTCCGGATCATCCTTGATCCAGTGCAGCGCAGCATTGGAAAAAACAGCGTCGAACTCGTTCTCAAAGACCAGCGTGCGGGCATCCATTACACTCGCATCAATGCCGCGCTGGCGAGCGGCGGCGATCATGTCGGGAGAATTGTCGATACCCATCACCTGCGCGCCCAACGCAACCAGCTTTTCGGTCAATGCTCCGTCGCCGCAACCCAAATCGAGGATGCGTTCGCCCGACCGGGGCTGAAGCAAATCCAGCACAGGTTGCCCGAGCGCGGGCACGAAATGAGCGTTTGCGGCATAGGCAGTCGCACTCCAATGCTGGGGGTTCTTCTCGGCGGTGTCGAGATGCTTTTTCAGTTCGGCTTCGGTCACGAACGCCTCGCTGGGGGATCGGGCAATTGTAGCAGCGAGAGTCGGTAGCGCCTGCAGGGCCACCTCAACCACCATGCCGTACCAGGGAATCCCGACAGTCTCGGCGCATTCTGGGATCGGTTAATCGGGCAGTGGTGGCGTACCCTTCGCCGCCGTAGCCAGAAACACCCGATCTCCTGGAAGTGTATCTCGGCCTGGCAGACCGGTGGGTTCCTCAACCGCCAGCGCTCCATCCTTACCCGCAGTTCGCTTTGCCGCCAATCATCCGCGCTCTCATCCAATGGTCGTAGGCGCCAGACTGATTTCAACGGTTAGCAAGTCGAGCATAGCGGGGCTCCAGTCACGATGCCCCAAGCGGCTTATGCTTTTCGTGGTATTACGGAACTTTGAGATTTCAATAGCCGTACCCTTCAATGAGGCTGGAGAGACGGGAGCGAGCCCTTTGATCCACGCGCCTGGGGCCAAGCTTGGCGCAACTTCGAATGATTCCGACCAGTAAGTCAGGGCTGCTGATCGCGCGCAGTATCATACAATTTTGAGTGGCTTAGCCTGCTCTGGTAAAAACTGTGCATCTATAGTGAACAGGACTAATGTGAGTCCACAATGCGAACGGCGCTGGACATCTTCGCGCAGATCTTTCGCAACCTCTGGGCGCACAAGCTGCGCTCATTTCTCACCATGTTCGGGATCGCCTGGGGCGTGGGATCCTTGCTGCTGCTGGTAGGAGTCGGCGAAGGCTTCCGCTCGGGCAACAAGCGCGAACTGGCGGAGTTTGGACAAGACATCATGTTTTTGTTTCCGGGGCGTGCACCGGCCGTGAAGGGCAACATGAACTCCGCTCGATCGTATCTGCTCTCTTATCGGGATTACCTGGATATCAAGCAATTGGCATATGTCCGCAATGCTTGCCCTTTGATTTCTCGCACCGATCTACACGAGGTCAGCGAATTTGCTAACGGCAGTGGCGAGATTCTGGGCACAGAATCGCAGCTAAACGAGATTAGTTATCTTCCGCTCAAGGAAGGGCGCTGGCTCAATGAATTGGATGGAGCGCAGCGACGAAATGTAATCGTTCTGGGAAACGAGTTGCTGAAGACGCTATTTCCCGGGCGTCCCGCGGTTGGCGCATTCGTCCTGCTGAATGGCATCCGATTTGAAGTGGTGGGTGCCGTGCCGCACCTCGGGCGCGGCGACAACATGTGGCTGAACATGCGTGGCTACATCCCCTTCCAGGTGATGGCTAGCAATTTCCCGCTCAAGGGTGAAAACCATCAGAACTCCATTTCCTTTATCGAGTATCAGCCGCGTGTCACGGCGGAGCATTTGCTGGCGCAGGAAAAGGTTCACGAAATTATTGGCCGGAATCACGAATTCGATTCCGCCGACGAAAACGCTTTCGACGAGTGGGATACGATCCAGGAATCAAAGATGGTGGGAACAATCTTTGACGGGATGAACCTGTTCTTGGGAGCGGTGGGAATGGTCACGCTAGCACTGGGCGCGATCGGAGTGATCAATATCATGCTGGTTGCGGTAAGTGAACGCACACACGAAATTGGCTTGCGGAAGGCGTTGGGCGCTACCAACCGGAACATCCTCTTTCATTTCCTTCTGGAAGGATTACTTCTTACGTTGGGAAGCGGGCTGATTGGTATGTTCCTCGCGATGGGCTTGATGATGGCAATGGAGGGAGTGCGGGGGCCACAGGGATTCGATCCGCCCAAATTGGTGCCGATGTCGGCCATGCTGGCCATTGGCAGTCTGACGCTGGCTGGAGTGATCGCGGGTCTCTATCCGGCCCGCAGAGCGGCCATGCTGCAGCCGGTGGAAGCGCTGCGGCAGGAGTAATGTGGATGTTCCGTGATCTGTTCCACGAAGCCTATGACGCCATGCGTCACAACCGGCGCCGCACAGCGCTCACCATGCTAGGCATGGGTTGGGGAATCGCAACAGTCGTCATGCTGCTGGCCTATGGCGACGGTTTTGGCCAGGCTTTCGCGAATATTTTTGCGAATTTCGGTACGAAGCTGACCATCGTGGTGCCGGGAAAAACGTCCCTGCAGGCCGGCGGCCAAAAATCGGGGGTTCAAATCCGCTTCACGCAAGAGGATGTAGAGGCGCTCGCCACGAACCTTCCCCAAGTCACGCATATCACGCCGGAAGTCGAGAAGCAGGCAAACGTTCAGTACGACACCAGGGTCTTCACATTTCCGGTAAGCGGAAATGATCCAGATGTAATTTCGATTCGCGCCCTCAAACTGGGCCAGGGCCGATTTTACAACATGGAAGATCAGAACCAGCGCGCCCGTGTAGCGGTGATCGGTTCGGAAGCCAAAGAGAAATTATTTTCCGGACGTAACGCGTTGGGGGAATACATCCGGCTCGATGGTCTCAGCTTCGAAGTTGTCGGCATTTTGAGCGCCAAAATGCAGGAGGGGAACGACGACATAAACCGCGCGGTCTATATCCCCTTTACCACGATGAGTGATCTGAAGGATACACACTACCTCGATAGCATATGGTTTAACTATGATACCCGGGAGTACGAGCGAATCGAGCCGGCGGTCCGCTCCATCATGGCCTCGCAACATAAATTTAACCAGGCGGACCGTCAAGCCGTGAGAGTGTTCAACCTCATGATGCAGCTTCATCAGTTCGAAATCATTTCGCTCGGGTTGAAAATCCTGATGGGTTTCATCGGCACACTCACGCTGGGCATTGGCGGTGTCGGGCTGATGAATATAATGCTGGTCTCGGTTACGCAGCGGACCCGTGAGATTGGTGTGCAGAAAGCGCTCGGCGCGCAACGTTGGTACATTCTGATGCAGTTCCTTGCCGAAGCCCTGACCATTACGTTCATCGGGGGTGTGCTGGGCGTGATCCTCGCGTATGTTGTGGCGCTTTCGGTGGGAAGGCTTACCTTATACAGCGCGTTTGCGAAGAACGGAGAAGCGGGCGACATTCGGCTGATCATTGCTCCGGGAACGCTGATCGCGTCCACTCTTATTCTGGGTGCGGTGGGGCTGGTCAGCGGGATGGTGCCGGCTTTGCGGGCGTCGCGAATGGATCCGATTGAAGCCTTGCGACACGAATAGCGGCTGCCATACACAAACGGTATGACATCTGAGAACTACCTACCGGATGTCACCGTTCTTGAATCACTGTGCCCGACATCAGTCGAGGATCGGCTCGCGCCTCACTTAAGCGCTGCCCTGTCTTGACTCCCTGCAACCTGCTATCTGCCTCCAAACCGGAGTAGCGAATCACCCCAAGCCACTACTGCTGAAATGGGGAATCAGACCGGGAAATGTTCACCGCGTAGAATGATTGTCGGCCCCAGATGCGGGCTTCATGAGCATCCGCAAATAGGATATCCACGACCGGGCGATTTTCAGTTTGTGCCGTGCGGTCCACAAAGCGTGCGAGGTGCTTTCGGGCACGATTTCGCGACATCAGCACAATTGTGTCGTTGAGATTGGCATGCAGCTTCCGCTCTGCCGTGGGTGAGAGTGCTACGTTCAAGATTTTCTCGGCGGGAAGACTGTGCTGGGGCACCGCATAGGCGTTCCTTGCGGGAGCATTGTTCGAAAACAGGGGATTGGGACCGAAATCATCGGTCAGAGCGTAGGCTGTCACCTGAACGCGGGCTTTGGAGGATTCGAGGAATCCGAGTTTATTGTTTGCCTCGGATAGGCGAACCGTAGCATCGATAAGCTCGGATTTGGTCTGCGCCAGTTGATCACTGAGTTGGCGCACCACGAGTACATTCAGAGCGTTTTCATGATTACGAAACGCCACTCCCGCTCCGAGTACAAAGGTAATCAGGAGTGCCATCATCAAATTTCGCGTTATCATAGATACCTCGCTTCTGATGGGATGTTTCCAGTGCTCGCGATATGCCATTCCGAAGGAACCGAGGTGCTGCGACCGCGGTCGAGGTGAAGGGCGGTCCTAATCTGCAGTGCGGATGGGAGTTCGGAGTCCGGCTGGCTAAGAAATTCGCTTGCGTCAGGAGTAGCGGGGACTCCGATCTTTCATAGTCACCTGAAAAGTAACAATGCATAATGTTGCGCAGAAATCGAAATCGCTAGGACATCGCGGTAATACGAGTAACCCTCACGATGATTACCGACAATCCGTCACAAAAGGCGAGGCAGACAGGGTTCCTAGAAAGCGACCAGAGCGGGATGCTCGATTTGCCGCGGGACGGACGGTTGGTGACGATAACAAAATCCATCGAGTCGGCTATGAGGCCTGGAACAATCAAGCGTGTTCGCCCCGCCTGTACCGAGTTTCTGACTGCTGCCTCGGAGTTCTACGAAGTCCCGACGTGCGGTATCCGAGTGCTTTCAGCCCGACCCCTGCGAGTCCATGAACGGGGAACATTCGAGCTTTTCGGGGACTACACTCCCGAAACGATGCTGATCCGCGTGTGGATGCGAACGGCTGTACGCAAGGAAGTCACATCATTCGGAACGTTTCTGAGCACGCTATGCCATGAATTTTGCCATCATCTCGATTATCAAAAGTTCGGGTTTCGCGATTCTTGGCATACTCGCGGGTTTTACGAGCGAGCAGTTGTGCTTTACCACTATGCGCGAGGAACACCGCTGAAGAAACTATTCTGGGTTGGTATGGCAAGCGGGCGCTGGCGGATCGACTGGCAACGCACGAATGGCACGGCACCACCAAGCAGGGCTGAATAGTTTTCGAAAGAAGCCCAAAGCGGTGACCGGCCACAATAGATGCAGGATAACGTTGCTGACAAAGGCTTGGCCGACAAATTCCAGACTCGTTGGGAAGACATCATGTCGCCGCGCACACTTTTTCTGAGCAGACTGATCGGGCTGTACTGCATTCTCGTCGCCCTATCGATGATTACTCGACGACAAGCTACGGTCGAGACTGTGACCACCCTTCTCCAGAACCCTTCGATGATGTTCATCCTCGGCGTAATCACGCTGGCCGGGGGGTTAGCGCTGGTTCTCGCGCACAATATCTGGTCGGGCGGTGCGCTCGTGGTTGTGGTCACCCTCGTCGGTTGGGCAACGCTGATCAAGGGCCTGTCCTTTTTGTTCTTCTCTTCGCAGGAGGAAGCGGAGTTCATCCTTCGGCAGCTTCACTACCAACAATTCTTCTACATGTACGCAGCTATTTCGCTCGTCCTCGGCATCTACTTGACCTATGGCGGATTCAAATCAATTTCAAAGTAGCTCCGCGGGGCTCGGCAGCGGTACCGTGTTTAGCATGCGAGGACTAAAGGATCGAATCGCTCTTGTTACTGGAGGGAGTCGCGGAATCGGAGCCGCAGTTGCAATCGCACTGGCTAAGGCTGGTGCCGATGTCGCTGTGAACTACCGCGAACGAGCCGTCGCTGCCAATGCCGTCTGTAGCGAGATCACTGGGACAGGGCGGAAGGCAATCGCGGTTCAAGCCGACGTGTCAGTCTCAGCCGACGTGAGCCGGATGGTCGCAGAGGTTGAGGCGCAGCTTGGTGGCATCGACATTCTCATCAACAACGCGGGTATCGCTCATCCGCGCAAATTGGAGGAGATTACGGAAACGGAATGGGACGAAGTGCTCACCGTCAATCTAAAGTCGGTGTTCTTGGTGACGCAGGCGGTGGTTGGCGGTATGCGACAAAGGAAGTGGGGACGCATCATCAACCAGTCATCAGTCGCCGCACAGACGGGCGGGGCAGTGGGAGCGCACTATGCGGCCTCCAAGGCGGGGATCATAGGACTGACGCACGCCTGCGCCTCGTCATTCGTTCGAGACGGAATCACCGTGAACGCTATTGCTCCTGCCTTGATCGCGACCGATATGGTAACCAGCAACCCCAACGCTAACCAGAATCTTATTCCAATGGGGCACTTTGGCTCGGTGGATGACATCGCTTCGGTGGCAGTGATGCTGGCAATGAATGAATACATGACCGGACAGACGATTTCGGTCAATGGTGGTTGGTATATGAGCTAGTCCCCCGTCTCAACGAGTCTCGTCTTCGCTTCTGTTCTCCGTGATCGGCTAAAGTATTAGCCGATGAAATTGACCCTCTACGCCATGTTCCTGTTCTGCACGATGACTGCTGCCGCCCAAAATACAGGTACGTTCGATATCAAAGCGGCTGAACGGTTCGCCAATCTTGCGCTCACGTGCGTCCACAAAGAGTATCCAAATCACATCAGCCACACGTTGAATAGCGACGCGGAGGCGGCACCACCACGGAAATTGACGCCTGCTTTTTATGGTTGCTACGACTGGCATTCTTCCGTGCACGGGCATTGGCTTCTCGTTCGCCTGGTCAGGACGTTTCCGAACGCCCAGTTTGTTCCGGCTGCTCGCGAAGCAATGCGCCAGAGTCTCACCGCAGAAAACATCGTCGAGGAGGCTGCGTATCTCCGAGGAGAAGGACGAGCCAGTTTTGAGCGCCCGTATGGGTTGGCATGGCTGCTTCAACTGGTTGCGGAACTGCGCGAGTGGGATGATCCCGAAGCACGCGAGATTGCTGCCAATCTGCGTCCGCTTGAGACCGTCGTACGGGAACGGCTAAACGGCTGGCTTCCCAAGCTCTCCCATCCTGTGCGGATCGGTGAGCATGACCAGACCGCTTTCGCGCTTGGACTGATTCTTGACTACGCACGCTCCGTGGGGGATACGAAGTTTGCCGACCTGCTGGTGTCGAAAGTCCGGCAGTTCTATCTCGGGGACCAGAATTGTCCATGGGCATATGAACCCTCCGGGGAGGATTTCCTTTCGCCCTGCCTCGGGGAAGCAGACGTGATGCGGCGAGTGTTGCCGGGTCCCGCATTTGCCCGCTGGCTGCGCTCATTTCTGCCGCAAATCTCCCGCGCAAAGCAGGGCTCTTGGCTACAGCCAGTGCTGTCGCCCGACCCAAGTGATCCCAAGCTGGCTCATTTGGATGGACTGAATCTCAGCCGAGCATGGATGCTAGAGGGTATCGCTGCAGGATTACCCATGGGTGACAAACGCCTGCCGATCATTTTGGCGGCTGCCGAGGCGCATAAGAATGCGGGATTGGCAGCGGTGACGGGCGAACACTATGAAGGCGGCCATTGGCTCGGGAGCTTTGCTGTTTATCTCGTCACGAGGCGCGGAATTCCGCAAGAATGAACGCTCGCGAGCAAACCGGCTGGACATGCAGTTGCCGCTTGGTTTGACCATCGAGACCCTCATATTGGATATCGGAATGGAATGGACGCCGAGCAGACCATCGCCGAAATCGAGGGTCTTAAGCGCATCTTCGCAGCTTCGCCGCTCGGGACACTAGGCCGCTGCACCCGAGCGACCTCGCGGCGGCGAATCGAAGGCACGACGAAATGCTCGCACATAACCCGGGTTTCGGCTGTGGCGGCGTATCTTCTGCTGTGCCGAAGACCAGACGGGTTGTCGGGTTCTTGATCCTCCATGCCCGATGGGAGATTTTGGTTACCACCTCTTGGTCAATCCCAAACAGCCCGCCGTTTGCTGTTTGCGACATGACATCAAGCCGACACTCCGAGCGCTGAAGCATCCCTTTGAGGCTTGGTGGCTGGCCTTTAGCGGTAATTTGCTGAATGAAGCTAGTCGAAGTATCCTTGGCGAGTGTCACATCGGGACGAGTCTTTTCTTGACGCCGAACGCGAGCGTCGCCGGCTGGCGGCCAACTACGCCAGCATGACGGACG
Source organism: Candidatus Sulfotelmatobacter sp. (assembly GCA_049584315.1). Classification (GTDB taxonomy): domain Bacteria; phylum Acidobacteriota; class Terriglobia; order Terriglobales; family Acidobacteriaceae; genus Sulfotelmatobacter. The sequence continues at coordinate 153,278 of JBAUXO010000085.1, forward strand.
GCGAATTGCAACGCCTGGCGCGGAGTGCGGAGTCGCTGACCGAGTTGGCCTGGGATGCGCTCGAGGATGAGATGGACCGGCGGCATCTCGAGGTTTCCGACGAGCCGCCGATCGAGCCGCGACAAGAAATGGAAATGCGCGAGCTTGTGACCATCCGACAGTTCCGCGACCTGCCGGAGGCGCTGCTGGCGAAGGGCAGTCTGGAATCTTCGGGCATTGAGTGTTTTCTGGCGGACGAGAACCTGGTACGGCTGGACTGGTTCATTTCGAACTTCATCGGCGGGATCAAACTCAAAGTGCGCACTCCGGATGTAATGAATGCGCAGAAGATTCTTGACGAGCCGATTCTCGAAGGCCTTTACGTGCATGGCATTGGACTCTACGAGCAGCCGCGCTGTCCCAAGTGCCAGTCGCTCGATGTGAACTTCCAGGAGTTGGATCGTCCCATCGCTTACATGAGCGCATTCCTGCACGTGCCGATGCCCGTGCAGCGAACGGGTTGGCATTGCCACGCGTGTGATGCGGAGTGGGAAGATGATGGCAATGGCAACTGAACCCACCTCACATCTGAGGTGCATCAGGTGAGTTTGATCACGATTGATTGATCCGGCTGACGATCATCGTGATCGCCCGCTGTGCCGCGAGAGCGGCGCCTTCCTGCCAGCCAATGATGTAGCTGCAATGGTCTCCCGCAAAGTAAATGCGATCGTCGGGAACGATCAATTCGCGATAGGGGCCGTCGTAGTAATCTGCCTCGTCCACTGGGGGATAGCCGGGTCCGCGGCTGACCCAGGATCCCAGATTGTAAGGGACCTTGCCCCAGCACATATACATCGGCTTCTCCAACTCCTTGCTCTTGCCGGGATGCAGTTTCTCGACCGCGGCCCTGGAGGCAGCCAGCTTTGCCTCGTTCGAGGGCAGCTTGCCGAAATCGCCCCAGTTCTCCAGGGCGTAGCCGGAGATCAGAACTCCACGCTTCGACATCAGCTTCGCACTTGGATACCAGACCTGCGGTATGGGCCCACTCGTGAGAAACGAGATGCCGCCGTAGATGTTATCGCCATCCTGTTCCCAGAAGCGCCGCGACTCCCAGGCAACCTTGTAGGCGGAATCGTAGGTGACCTGCTCGATCGCCAATTTCACGCGCGGGGCAAAATCATTCGGCAATGTCCTGAGAATGGTCAGCGGCAAAGCGCAAACGCAATAGGGCGCCTCGATCGAACGAACCCTGCCGGATTCGGCATGGCGGTACGACACTCTGACGCCGTTGGTCGTCTTTCTGATTTCAGTGATCGGGGAGTTATAGCGAACCACTTTGCCCAGCGAGCGCGCGAACGCGTAGGGGATCCTATCCATGCCACCGACGGGCTGGAACATGGTGGGCTGCATGTCAAGCATCTCTTCCAACAGCGTCGGTCGATAAAGCTTCGACTTGAGCAAATCGGAGAAAGGCAGCGGATCGCGATGGATTTCGACCTGATCGCCTGCGCCGGGCAACTGGCGGTCGCCGGAGCGATTGGAGCCGCTGTACTGGTAATTTTTTTCCAGGGCGCCGTACTACTTGAGAAATTCCATCATTGCGGCCTGTTCGTCCGGCGTCAACGGCTGATCGAGAGCGCCCTTTTGCACACACTTGGCCAGCAGCTCGGCGACATACCCACGAGTGTCGTTGATGACTTGCCCTTGGGGGATGGATTTGCCGCCGAAGACGTTGTCATTCTGCAGCAGCGCGCTGCGCGAGGTGTTCACCTCGACTTCGAGCTCGATTCCGAGTTCCTTGCAATAGCCGAGAATATTCTTGTGGATCGAAGGGAGTCGCGCGGGGCCGCAGTTGAAATAATTTCCTTCGTCGAAGGCGCACTCCTGCGACGTGCCGTCATTGAAGACGAGCTATGACCCTCTACGCAGCGTCCAGTTGCGTCCGCCGGGACGCTCGCGCGCTTCCAGCAGGATGCAATCGAAGTCCGCGCGGCGCATCTCGTAGGCGCAGACCAGCCCGGCAATTCCTGCGCCGAGAATGATCACTTTCGTTCCGCGGCCAGCCGATGGAGGCAGCGGGAAGTTTTTCTGCTGCTCGGTCTCGACCATGCCGAGCATGCCGAGCGAATGCATGGTGATAAAAGCTGCGCCGTAGCCTCCGGCCTGCGCCATTCGGCCGATGAACTGGCGTCGGGTGATGGTCATCGTTGTCGTTTTCCGACCAACATTGGGCGGTGGTCCGCGACCGTTTTCAAGATTCGTGTAAGGTACCACGCGGGGCTGGATCCGGGCCTCGCGATTTTTCGCACGGTGGGATTCGAGTTGCACGATGTTGACTCCGGCGGGAAGCGGGAACTAAGATTCGCAGCACATGGCAGACGACCAGTTCCCGATCGGCCACACTATTTCCCATTATCGCGTCCTCGAAAAACTGGGCGGTGGAGGGATGGGCGTCGTTTTCCGGGCCGAGGACATGAAGCTGCGCCGCTTTATCGCGCTGAAGTTTCTGCCCGAAGGAATTGGCCGTGACGAGGCAGTGCTCGAGCGTTTCCGCCGCGAGGCGCAGGCGGCTTCCGCGCTAAACCATCCCAACATTTGCACGATTCACGATATTGATGAGGCGGATGGGCATCCCTTCATTGCGATGGAACTGCTGAAGGGTGTGACCCTGAAGCATCGCATGGGCAACGTGCCGCTGACTCTGGAGACGATTCTGACCATTGGAATCGAAGTTGCCGATGCGCTCGATGCGGCGCAAAAAGAAGGCATCATCCATCGCGACATCAAGCCCGCCAATATTTTCGTGACCGAGCGCGGACAAGCCAAAGTGCTTGACTTCGGCCTGGCGAAGGTCGTCTCCCGAGGCAACGGCGAAACCCTCACCGGCGTAGCGGCAACCGAAGGGGAAATTAATCTCACCAGTCCGGGCACGGCGCTGGGCACGGTGGCCTACATGTCGCCGGAGCAGGCCCGCGGACGGGGAGTGGATGCCCGCAGCGATATTTTTTCCTTCGGGATCGTGCTCTATGAAATGGCCACAGGACGGCAGGCATTTCCCGGGGGCACGTCCGCGGAGATTTTCGACGGTATCCTGAATCGTTCGCCGATTCCGCTCGCTCGGCTCAATCCGGAAATCCCCGGCGAACTGGAACGGATCATCAACAAGTCTCTGGAAAAGGATCCGGGCCTGCGCTACCAGCACGCGGCCGATTTGCGTTCCGATTTGCAGCGGCTTAAGCGCGATGCTGAGTCCGGCCGCCGCGGGGCTCCAGAAGTCGCTTCCGGCGACAACTACAGCGCAGCACCATCCATCTCGAATGCCACCGGGCCAGCCGGCGCGGCACCTCCAGCTGCGGCGAGCAGCGCGGCAGGGCCCGCGCACAGCAGCAGTTCGGCTGTCGCCGCTGCGGCCAAGCAGCACAAATGGGGAACTGCTGCGATTGCGATAATGGTGCTCATCTTGCTGGCCGCCGCTGGTTTCGGTGTCTATTCGATGCTCCATCGTCCCGGTGCGGCGCCCTTCCAGAACTTCACGGTCAGGCAGGTTACGAATTCCGGGAAGGCCGCGCTGGCCGCCATCTCCCCCGACGGCAAATACATACTCAGTGTCCTCGACGACAATGGTCTCCAGAGTCTGTGGTTGCGCAACGTGCCCACGGCCAGCGATGCGCAAGTCATTCCACCTTCGGCCTCCACTTACCGCAGTCTTACATTTTCGCCGGATGGAGACTACATCTACTTCCGCAAGGCCCAGAATGCGGTGAACAGCGATTACAACCTCTACCGCGCGCCGGTGCTGGGCGGGACTCCGCAAACCGTGGTGCGGGACATCGATAGTGAGATTTCGTTTTCTCCAGACGGCAAGCGTATGGCGTATATGCGGGCCAACGATCCTGAAATCGGCAAGTCCCGGCTGCTCAGCGCTGATCTGAGCGGGAACGACGAGAAAATCTTGCGCATTGCACCGATCCGCGAATCCTCAGCTTACTTGAGTTGGTCCCCGAACGGCCGACAGCTTGCGCTCAGCCTATTCCAGCCGGGTCAAGCCTTGGGCCGAATTGATTTGTTTGATATCGCAGGCGGAAAAACCAGTCGATTGGCCACGTTCAACGACAAGGCCCTCTTTGAATTGCATTGGATGCCGGATGGCAGTGGAATCCTTGCCATCTACCAGCAGGCGGGCCCAAGTTTCTCACGGGCGCAGATTGGATTCATTTCGCGCACCGGCGGACCGCCTCAGCCGATCACTCGCGATACCAACCGTTATTCAAATCTGACGCTCTCAGCGGACGGCAAGACGCTGGCCTCGGTGCAGCAAAAAACCAGCCAAGGTTTGTATGTTCTTCCCGCCACAGGGGGCCAACAGAGTGCCGATTCGAAACCGGTGTTCCCGCCAGGGCAGGAGGTGCGCGGGTTTAATTGGACAGCGGATGGAGGTTTGTTGGTGAGCGACGGCGCCCGCTTGCTGCGCATGACGCCCGACGGCAAGAATCAAAGCCAACTCATTGGTGATTCAGCGGCAGCGATTGTTGACCCTTCGCTTTGCGGAAGGGACCATGTGATCTTCACCTGGTCATTCCATGGCGGCACAAACACGGCCAGCCTATGGCGCGCCAGCGTAGATGGCTCCGGCGCGGCCCAAGTCACGGATGGTAAGCGGGACTTGCGCTCCTTCTGTTCGCCAGATGGAAAATGGGCTTACTACTTCGACCAAGACGCGGGACGGATTTTACGAGCTCCGCTGGATGGTTCCGGAAAAGCTGAAATAGTTCCGGGAAGCGTCGTGCCCAACAGCTTCGTGGCGGGTGGGGGAATGGGATTGTCCAGCGATGGGAAGACGCTGGTTTACATGGTGGAAGTTGTCGATGCGGCAACACGACGCGGCAAAGAGCAGGTTGTCCTGCTGGAAGTTGGTTCTACCGCGCCCCGCCTGTTCGAAGCGGACCAACGCATCACCCGCGGCGGGGTGCGCTTCACACCGGACGACAAGGGGGTGTCATATCCCATCCATGAAAATGGCGTGGACAACATTTGGATCCAGCCGATCAATGGCGCCCCCGGCCATCAGATCACCCACTTCACTTCCGAGCAAATCACCTCGTTCCACTGGTCGCCGGACGGAAAAAGCCTCGGCGTGCTGCGCAGCCATTCGGAGTCTGATGTGGTGCTGCTGCAGGAATCGAATTAAAGCGCCAATTTGTCTTATCATGACCACCATGCCCGCGAAGCTTCGCTGGGGAGTTCTCAGCACCGCCAACATCGGTCTCAAGAAAGTCATCCCCGCCATGCAACTGGGCGAGTACACCACCATTGCGGCCATTGCATCCCGCAATCTGGCGAAGGCTCAGGAGGCAGCGAAAGCTCTCAACATTCCTACAGCCTACGGCTCCTACGAAGAACTTCTCGCCGACCCCAACATCGACGCGATCTACAATCCGCTGCCCAATCAGCTTCATGTCCCTTGGACTGCCAGGACCGCGGAAGCCGGCAAGCATGTGCTCTGCGAGAAGCCGCTCAGCCTCACCGCGGCGGAGGCTAAGTCTCTCCTCTTGGTCCGCAAACGAACTGGAGCCAAGATCGGCGAAGCCTTTATGATTCGCAGTTTTCCGCAGTGGCTGCGGCTGCGGGAACTTCTCGAGCAGCGCCACATCGGCGAACTCCGCTCCATCGTGGGATTCTTCAGTTATTTCAACGTTGATCCCGCCAACATCCGCAACCAGATCGCCTGCGGCGGTGGCGCTCTCATGGATATCGGCTGCTATCTCATCCACGCATCGCGCTACGGGTTCGGCCACGAACCCAAGCGCGTGGTGGGTTGCATCGACCGCGATCCTCGGCTGAAGACCGACCGTCTCACCTCCGCGATTCTCGATTTCGCTGGCGGGCAGTCGATCTTTACTTGCAGCACGCAGCTGGTTCCCTACCAGCGGGTTCATTTCCTCGGCACCCGCGGACGTATCGAGATCGAAATCCCCTTCAACGCGCCCATCGACCGCCCCACCCGCATTTTCATCGATGACGGTGGCGACCTCTCCGGCAAGAACATCACCACGGAAACCTTTCCAACTGCCAATCAATACACCATGCAGGGCGATGCTTTCTCCAAGGCAATACTGGAAAACCAGGAGGTTCCCGTGCCCCTCGAAGATGCCATCAAGAACATGGCAGTGATCGAAGCTATCTTTCGCTCTGCCACTTCAGGGAAGTGGGAAAGGCCGTAGGATGAAAGTCGGGCCGGCAGTGCGGATCGTGCCATGGGTTGGCGGCTGGTGGCAAAGGCCTTCAGGGTCACATCCGGCGTGTCTGCAGCAAGCGCCGCGACGTAATCCTAATTTGACGCGGTTGCCGAGTCCTCCAACGGCCCGGAGAGCTTTAGAGGTCAGATCGTCGGTCTTCTTCGCACCGATCATGAGCCCGAGGAGTTGATAAACGATGAATACAAAGACGGCGCTGGCCCAAATGTACTCGGCGGTGGAGGTGTGCACGAGCGAAGCCCTGGGCGGATCTGGGCGGCCGCCGTATTTGAAGGCGACAAGGATTATGAATGTCGCGAAAAGCGAAGCAACGGCCACGGCGGTGAGGAAAAGCTTTAGTTGGTCGTGGCGCGGCCGCAAACCAGCAAGGCGGATCACCACTAAACTGTAGTGATCCTCCCCGCTAAGAATAGGGATACCGGCCCAGCCATTTTGTCACACGTCTCGCGAGCGCCTTTCCAAGCGTGTTTGTAGGCTCCGCCAGTTGGCGGAGTAATTTTCCTCTCCTATTTAGGTCGGTCGTATTCCGCGTCAAATTCATCGTACACAGTAGCCATATCGGGAAGCGTCAAGTCGGTTTCCGAAAAAAAGAGCATTTTTGCGCTCGACTTCGGAGAGAGCAACGTTTTCTCGCTGTGCTTCCAGGACGATCCGGGAGACAAGGAACTCTTTCGCCTGGCGCGGGTTTTTCACGGGCGATAGCGGCCTTTTCAGTTGCGACAAATTCTAGGCATTCATGCTGACCGTCGCAAATCCTTTGCGGATCACATCCAGCGTGTCTTTCGCCAGATTCAGCGTCGGCAGTTCTTCTCGCGTGAACCACCGGACTTCGGCGGCGTCGCTGGCGGCGACGAGATCGCCCCCCACCCGGCGGCATAGAAAATCAATCAAAACGTAGTGATATTGCACGCGCTGCTCGGGATCGCGCAGGACACGATCGAAGACGCCGAGGAGTTCGCCGGGCTCGACCGCGAGTCCGGTTTCCTCGCGAGCCTCGCGGATGGCGGCTTCGCGCACCAGTTCGCCGACTTCGAGCACGCCTCCGGGGATGGACCACTCGGCCTGCAGCGGAGGATGCGCCCGCTTCACGAGAACGACGCGAGTATCTTCGATGACGATGGCGCCCACGCCGACCAGCGGAACCTCGGGAAATTCGCGTTTCATCTGTCACAGGATTCTAAAGCATGATACGGGGAGATCCTTTCCTCCGCCCGAAGGACGGCTACGCTGAGGATGACATCGTAGCTGAAGAACGCCGGGTTTCGGGATAACGGCTCTTTAATGTGTGAGTCCGCAACTCTGTGGTTAAATGGTGTTCGCTATGGCACTGGAAGAATACAAACGAAAGCGGAAGTTCGATCAGACGCCCGAGCCTCCGGCGAAAGTCGAGAGCAAAGCGGGGCACCGGTTCGTAGTGCAAAAACATGATGCTACGCGGCTGCACTATGACTTTCGTCTGGAGATGGAGGGCGTGCTGAAATCGTGGGCGGTGCCGAAGGGACCGTCGCTCGATCCGGCGGACAAGCGGCTGGCCATGCAGGTGGAGGATCATCCGGTTTCGTATTTCGATTTCGAAGGCATCATCCCGGAAGACAACTACGGCGCAGGCACAGTGATGGTGTGGGATGTGGGCACCTGGCAGCCGCTATCTCCGGTCGCAGTCGAAGGGAAATACGTGCCCGGCACCGAGGCCGATGCGGTCGCCATGCTGGCCAAGGGTGATTTGAAATTTCGGTTGGACGGGAAAAAGCTGAAAGGTGACTTCGCGCTGGTGAAAATGAAAGGTCGCCGTCCGGGAAGCAAGGGCAACGAATGGCTGCTGATCAAGAAGCATGACGACCATGTAGTCGAGGGATACGACATCGATGCCTACGACGAATCGGTGCTGAGCAAACGTAGCCTGGCGGAAATTGCCGGCGATGCTGGATCGGCCGAGTGGAGAAGTCGCGCAACCAGCCGCGGCAAGTTGAAGGCGGCGTGGCTGGCGGATGCCGTGGCGAAACTGGATAAAAAGAAACTCGCCGAAAAGCCAGTCGCTAAAAAAAAACCAAAAAACTAGACACCCCTCGGCTTCGCTCAGGGCAGGCAGAGGGCGCGGAGCAACAGGGGGTAACCCAACCTCCTCAGGTAGGCCAATCGAATCCCAAGAATCACTCTGTCGCCTCTGTGTCCCCGGTGTTAAATCGGCTTTCTTCCGCCCCGGTCAAGCGCTCCATGCCCACCGTGATTCATCCCATGCTGGCTACATCGATCGACAAGCCGTTTGACGGAGCGGAGTGGCTGTTCGAAATCAAGTGGGATGGATACCGAGCCGTGGCATTTATCGAGAATGGTAAAGTGCGGTTGGTTTCGCGGAATCAGAACGAACTGACGCAGCGCTATCCCGAACTCAAAGATCTACCGCAGTTCGTCAAGGCGAAGAATGCGATCCTCGATGGCGAAGTGGTTGCGCTCGACGAGCAGGGACGAGCGTCGTTCAGCCTGATGCAGCAGCGAACTGGCTTTCGTCCCGGCGGGCGCCGTGGCGTCGCCAATGCCGATGTCCCCGTGCTCTACTACGCTTTTGATTTGCTGTATCTCGACGGCTACGATTGGCGCCGCGTGTCGCTCGAGGAGCGCAAGAAGAAATTAGCCTCTGTGCTGGTTGCAGGCGATGCGCTCCGCTATTCCGATCATTACGAGCAGCAGGGAAAGGCGCTGTTCGAAATCGCCCAGAAGAAAGGTCTGGAAGGAATCCTCGCGAAGAAGCGCGACAGCATTTATCAAGAGCGGCGCAGCAGTGAGTGGCTGAAGATCAAAATTAGGCACCGGCTGGAGTGCGTGATCGGCGGTTACACCGAGCCGGTGGGCAGCCGCGCCCATTTCGGCTCGATCGTGCTCGGACTCTATGACGAGCAGGGGCGGCTGATTCACGTGGGACAGGCGGGCAGCGGCTTTGATGAGAAGTCGTTGGAGGAGGTGTGGAAACTGCTGAAGAAACGGGAAAACAAGAAGAACCCTTTCCATGGCGAAGTCGAAGCGCTGCGAAAAGTCTACTGGGTCAAGCCGGAACTGGTAGCAGAGATCGAGTACGCCGAATGGACCGAAGGAACCATGAGCGGTGCGGGTCCGAAGCTGCGGGCTCCGGTATTTCTCGGCCTGCGCGACGACAAAGATGCAAAAGAATGCAGGCTCGACCAGGAACGAGCTCCGACCGAGAACTGAGAACCGCCTTCCGCTACTTGATATCCTTCATCGCCAGCAGGGTGCCGTAATCGTGGCCGGTCGGGTCCACACCGCGGGCCACGACCGCGGCAAACGCATCTCGCAGCTCCGGATATTTCGCCAACAGCGCTTTCATCACCGCAATGTTGCTTTGATATGCGAGATTCGTATTGGAAACGTCCGCGGCCTGATACTTCACAATTAAATCCAGATCATTGCCCACGACTTCAGGGAAAAGATCGACGAGTTTGTAGGTCGCGGTTCCGGCGGAAAGGTCTACCGTTTTGCCGTCCGCGGGCCAATCGGCCGGCTGGGCTTTCTGCGATTCGTCAAAGAGCTTGTCAGTCGCGGCCGTGCTCATGAATGGCAGCGGCGAAATCAGCGAACGCGCTTCCAGATAATAAAGCCAGGCATTGTGGACCTGTCCCTTCGCCTTAAATTCGCGGGCACGCGTGAGGAACCAATCGCTGTTGTGACCGCCGGTCTGCGAGGCTTTGATATAAAGCCCCCCCAGCTTCCAGTTGGAAGCGATCTGCTGCAATATTAAAGAGACGTTGTACGCGCCCTTGGAAGAGGGTGCATCGAAGATGACCGCCGCATACTTGCCGGGTGGAAGATTGTTCAGGTAGAAAGCTGCGCTGTCGCCGGTCTGGCCGTTCCTGCCAAAAACACCACAGTAAAATTCCGCCCGAGGGAGGGGTGCCGTGCCGTCGGCTTCCAGCAAAAATGGAGGACGAGCCGTTCCTTTCGAACCGGCTAGGGCGGATTGGTTATCCTTGACTGTGGTCTCGATCCCGGAAAAATCCGAGGCCAGGCTCGGGATAGCATTTTGCCGGAGCGACGCGACGTCGTTTTTCGCGATGAAGTCGAAATCGCGCTGACCGGCGGACAGCAGGGCGGTACGCGTGGCGGGGTCCATGTCGCTCGCGGTAACGCAATTTTCCGCGCCCAGCTTTGCCACGCAGCACGTAATTACCGCCACTACGCCACATCCAAGGAGCCAGCGTTGCAGAAACCGGCGAGCACAGAAGCTCTTCATTCCGCCCCCAAAGAAATTGTACGCTCCAGCGAAATTCCGGGGAGCGCAAAACATTGCACACCCAAGGCGCGCCCCGCATAAAAGGTCGCCTCGCAAGAGCTTAAAGTCAATACGTTCTATTAGGTAATAAGCGGTGGAGCGGCCGCCGCGATCCTGCCAGGGTGGAAAGCGGTGCTAGAATTGATCTTAGGTAGCTACCGTCTCCTCAGAATAAGGATCAAAGTGGAGGGGTTCTCATGAGTACGGCATTGAAGCTTACCGGGTTACTGCTGGCCGGCGTTCTATGTCTGCCGGTTGTGGGGCAGGCGGATACACAAAATGCGCCGACGCCGCATCGTGTACACAGTAAGAAGAAGGCCGTCGTGCCGCCTCCGTTGCCTTCAGGAACGCAAGGCCCCGTTCCCCAGGTTCCACTCGATGCCATTCCCGCGGTTGCGCCCGACGTAAGTTACCAGGACGGACTGCTCACCATTGTGGCGCCGAATTCTACGCTGGGAGACATTCTGCGTGGCGTTCGCAAGCACACCTCCGCAGACATTGAAATTCCCGCCACGGCCACTGAACGTGTGGTGACCCGTCTAGGGCCCGCGCCCGCTCGGGAAGTGATGGCTGAACTGCTGAATGGATCACGCTTCAATTACATCTTGCTGGGATCGCCGGCAGACGCCAACGCTCTGGTGCGGGTGGTATTGGTCGCCAAGACACCGGACACTCCGGCCCCTGGGGATGCGGCCGCTGCCAACGGAGCTCCGGCGCAGCCCGCCAACCCGGCGGACACTGCGGAAGCCGAAGCGGCAGATGATAGCGCAGCGGATGACAGCGCTGACCAGAGCGCGGCCGAGGCCGAACAACCAGTTCCGGGAGAGCAGCCGGGCGTGAAGACACCGCAGCAATTGTTGCAGGAAATGCAGCAGCGCCAGCTCCAGATGCAGCAACAACAACAAACCGCTCAACCGGGAGTCCCAACTCCCCCCGGCGCGCCCGCTCCGCACCAGCCTCAACCGGCTGCTCCCGATCAGCAGTAAAGTCGGCGGGCTTGATTGTCACGGGAGGATCGTAACCGGCAAGAAGAACAGCTCAGGGCCGGTTGCCAGTGGGAGCCCAGCGTAACTGCGAGCCGGCTGGCAACGGCCTCGCGTCCCGTGCAGCTACCTGATTGTCGGGAGCGTTTACCGCCTTTTGCAGCAGCCTCCAGTCGTGCTCTACGTCGTTTACTGAAACCTTGGGATTTCCGCGGCGCAATTCCTCCTGCAGCCGGGCTTCGAGAAGCTGTTGCGCAAGTCGCCCCGACGATGCCGCGGAGAAGAGGTTGCCTTCCGCGACGCCCAGATTTACCTCTTCGTCGCCGATCCGCATCCGGAGCACGGGCCGTCCCTCGGAATCGAAGCCGGGTGCGCCAGTTTTCATCATGCGCGCCAAGGTTTTCTCCACGTGCGGAGTGCTCGTCTTCAGCGCTTCTGCCGCCACTAGGTGAGTCAGTTGGAGCTCATAGGATCGGCGGTCCTCCGCCCCGATCGGCGGTTCCAGGCTGCGATCCGCGCTGTAAACCAGCGCTTTCTTGGCAGGGTCGAAGCGGCCCGCTTCGGTGCCCACGTACACCGCCGCCACGCAACCGGCGAACACCGGGCTGGCTACTGCGCTGGGAACAATATATTTCTTCGACTTGAAAAACGACTCCACCACTCCATGAACTGCTGTGCTGCGCGCCGCGCTGCCCGGCACCTGCGGGATGACGTAGCGCGACAAATCCAGCTCCGGATGGCGCGAGCTAAACTTCACAATGGTCTTCGCCATCTGCTTCGGTGTTGTGATTCCTACGTCGGCAACCACGCTGCGATGGAGTGCCTTAGGGTAATAGAAGTTGATCACGCCTTTGGCGAAATCGGCGCAGTTGCGGGAGACCGTTCGGAAGTGTGAACGGTTCGGGGCTTCGTTGTACGCCTTGATGAAAGCCTCGTCCTGAGCCGCGGTGGTCTCGATTTCAAACGCGTAGGATGCACGGTCGTACGCCGAGCCTACCAGCTCATACCAATTTCCACCTGGAGCTTGTCCGGTAGTTAGATCCGGTGCGACCTCTTGCAAATACTTGCGCCGGTACTGGTCGCGCAAAAAGGTGACTAGCTTCGGATCGACAAACAGTGGAATATCTTCCGGCCTCTCGACCGCGTAGAGATAAGGGATCAGCGGAATCGCAACCCAGTCGTAGCCGCCAACTCCGTCATACCGGCTGATCACCGAGCCAAGTTCACCCGGAGAGCAAGCGCGCAGCACCAGAGGCGTCTCTGCGCACACGCCGGATAAATACACGGCCGCGTGGCCCGTAGCGGTGAAGAATCCCAGCTTGCCATAAGGCTCTTCTAGGAGAAGAGTGGCCGAGGCATTGGCCAACGAGCAGGAGGCGAACATCACCGCCAGCACCGAGACCGTTCTTAGCGTGCGCCGTAATCTCCCCAGACATGGCATACCCGTTCCTACCCCGAACTGCTAGATAAAACCCGTTCTCCAGAGATTAGTTGCCGGGCGTGCGGGTTGCGAGTTACGGAAGTGAGGAGGTCAACAGCGAATTAGGGGAGGGGTCTTGTATGTCATAGAAAAACAGGCAGATACCAGATCGTGATAGTACGATGAAAAGTTTGGATCAGGCGGATTTCACAGCCCGGCGCAGCTTTTCGATGGCCCAACCGGCACTCTCGGAAATAGCCTCATCGTTATCGCTTTTTATTCGCTTGAGCAGCGGAATAAATTTTTCGTCTCCGCTGTTGCCCATGGCGATCACGGCATTGCGGCGCAGTCCCGTGCGTTTCGCGCGCATCAGAGGCGATCCGCGAAATGTGGCGCGAAATTCTTCTGCGCCTATCTCCGCCAGCCAGTCCAACGCTGGATTCACCAACTCCGGGCGCGGCTGAAATTCCTCCATCTTGGTCGCCGGTGCCTTCCGGTTCCAGGGACAGACATCCTGACAAATATCGCAGCCAAAAATGTGCCGGCCCATCCCTGAGCGAAGGTCTTCCGTAATCGCGCCGCGTTTTTCAATCGTGAGATAAGCGATGCATTGGTTGGAATCGAGTTGATATGGCGCAATCAGCGCGTCCGTGGGGCAAGCGTCAATGCACCGCGTGCAAGTGCCACAGCGATCCGGTGCGGGCAGTCCGGCTTCGAGTTCGAGCGACGTGAGGATCACCCCGAGGAAGAGCCACGATCCCAGCTTTTGGTTAATGAGGCAGGTGTTCTTGCCGATCCATCCGATGCCCGCGTATTTCGCGACCACGCGCTCCACAATCGGACCGGTGTCTACATAGCAGCGAGTGACTACATCACTTGCGCCGGTCGCATTCCTCACGGCGGTTTCAACCCGGCGAAGGCGCTGCATCACGGAGTCGTGATAATCTTGCCCGCTCCAGGCATAGCGTGAAATCCAACCTCGTCCTTGCGCGCTCGGAGCTTGGTTTGAAACCTGCGTGGAATAAGGTTCCGCCGTGTTGTAGTTGATGGCACAAACTACGACGCTGCGCGCCCACGGAGCGACGTGCGTGAGAGACGCGCGCTTCAATCTTCCTTGCTCATCGCGGCCTTCGAGATATTTCATCTCACCGGCGCGGCCCTCGGCAATCCACTGCGGGAAGTATTCCAGCTCAGGCGAAGCATCCACCGGCGCGATACCAGCGAGATCGAAACCGGCGTCCTTCGCAGCTTGCGTGACAGCGTGCGTGACAGCTCGCGTAACATCGGCGGTGACTTCATGGGATCCGAACATGATTCTTGACCACACAAATGAGATGTACGAGGTCCGGATGCGCGCAGTCTCGGTTCCGATGTGAAACTCGGCTGCAATTTTAGGTCGCCAAACTGCTCGCTCGCGCTCAATCAGCGTATAAGCTTTTCACCACGAAGTCACGCAGCTTAAAGCTGCGGTTCTTTGAATCAGTTTTCTAGCGGACTAGCTATATACCGCAGATCACCCTCCACCACGCCATACTTGTTGCTGAAAACGTGGGGAACGCCATCGACGACGGAGAAGAAGCCCAGGTCCGATGTCCTGTCGACAATGGTCCACTGCGCCCGCGCGGTGATATCGTGGTGCGCATCATCCAGCAGCGTGAGACGCTGGGTCTCGCCTAAACCCATCAGTACCTGAATCAAGAAGACAACATGGCAGGGCATGCGCGGATCATTCGCGGCAGCTCCCTGGCAAGGTTGCCCTCCTTGAGGCCGTTGCGAAGGCTGTGCCGGATTCGCAGGGTTGTTGTTCTGGGGCGCGCTCTCACCCTGTGGTCGGGCGAGTGGAGCAACGTCGAAGTGGACCCTCCAGTACCAGGCTCGTGGTTACTTGAAAGACCGACTCGCCGATCGTGTATTCGACTTTGTCGCCGGCTTCCTTTGCAGTTTCTGCGTGAATTGTTCGTCGATTCTTAAGGTGAATGGTGGCAGCCGACACGCTGTCCATATTCGCCACGCCTACGGGCGCGTCTGAATTGGAAGACCGTCCGGTCGCGGCAGCAACGGCCAGCGCGACCCGCGAAACCACACCTGTGCCTTACGACGCCTGCCGTCGGGTGCTCGTGGGTTCATGGGTGATCTCCGAGCCGCACTGACAGTGGCTCCAATCATCGCGACGGGTAAACAGTACGGAGGTCATTGCCGGGGCGACAGAGCCCGCCACTCCCGGTCACCAGGCCCTGGGATTATCCATCTGTACGCGCTGAAGACGGTCCTGCTCCACGGACAACCGAATCGCCGCGTCCAGCCTGCGCTCGTCGTCATCGTAGAGCTTGACGAACTTGAACGGCTGAATACCCCAGGAGATGGGACAGAGCATTTCCGCGGCACCAAGCACCGATCCCTTCCGGGTCAGAAACATCACCTTCACCTGCGATCCCTGATCCAGCGGCTTCGGCAGGCAGAGCAAGCCGCCAGAGAGAGAAATGACCCGTAATTTGCCGGGTACGCGATGACCATCCTTGCAGCGCAGGACAACAGGAGTAGTTTCGGCGAAGCTGGTGCGCGGGGCACGCCGGGTGGCGTGCGGCTGGGGAAGGTACGGCATGAGGACTCATCTGAGTATGGGATCGATGCCCGAAAAATGGGAGGTTACGGAAGAACCGGTCCGGTTTACGCGTGGCGTATGTCCCCCACTAGTAACCGATCAGTCCGGCGCATCATGCTCCAGTCATATTCGTATGCCGTTCCGCACAACAGGCATATCTGATAGTGACGGCCATGGTCGTCGATACGCGGCCAGGTAAACCGATGCGAGCAACCTCGTCCGAGAAACAGCTTCAATAAGTTCATTGCTTTACTCCTTGGTTCCGGCTTCTCCACGTATCGAGCCAATGGCTGAAGAATGTCTTGGGTCGGGTGTTCAGAAGATCCTGCAGCGTTGATAACAGCATCGTTGGGGGTTGGGATTTAGACAGGAAGGTATCCACGGCCTCGAGTTTGCTCTTGGGCAATGGTCCATAGGCGGACAACAACATGATGGGGACGTGCGACTTGACGCGCTTCATCTTCTTGGCAACCACGTCCCCGTTCATTCCGGGCATCTGATAGTCGAGAACCACTGCGTCGACCGAGTGCGAGGCGAACAACTTCAGCCCCTCGTCCCCGCCGGTAGCCTCCAGGACTTCATAGCCGTTGTTTTCGAGCAACATCTTTCGGCCGATGAGCCCGTTCCGATGGTCGTCAATGCAGAGAATGATTGCTCTGAGCCGAGACATTGCTGTTCCAACTTCTTCCAGTTGGCCAGAACTGAGGTTTCGCGGCGGCGTACTTCTGTCCGGGATGGACCAAAGTTGCCTAGTATGAAGTGGCGGGCAAACTGATTTGACTACGGCGGGAACCCGCGCGCAAATTACGAACGTCCACTTGGGTGCAAGTTACCAAGCCGGAGTCGTCGCTGGGCGCGATTACATGCCCAGCTTCTTCACTTCCTCGTTGTAGTATTTGCGGTAGAGGATGTCCCACTCCTGCGAACCTTCGAGGATGGTTCGCTTCTGGCTCTCGATCTTCAGCCGGGCGGCTTGATCGATTCTTGCTTCCTGATTGAGAAGGTCTTCGAGAATCTTGCGAGTTTCCTGGCGGATGGTATTGGGGTCTTCGATGAAATCCACTTCGTCCATCGTCTTCAGGGCGTCAGCGACCGCCCGCGCCAACACATTCACTTTATCGCGACTGAGTCTCACAGCACCGCCTTGTACTTGCGCACCAGTTCGCTCTTCACTTTGCGGAACATCTCCTGGTAGTTGGCGCCGGTCTTGTTCATCTCTTCCGCGTAGGCCTCGAGGATGACCCGCACCTCATCGTTGATGCGGTCCTCCAGGGTGAGTTCCTCGAGCAGCGCCGCGTGCACGCGCTCCGTCACTTTGGGCGCGGCGGCGGTTTCGATCGCCTTGCCGGCAATCAATTTCTTGGTGACTTCGCGGGCCAGGTAGCCCACATATTCCTTGGAAAGAAGCATGTGCGGATAGAATGTCCTATTGTCAGCGGATGCTTTGGGGAACTGAAAAGTGTAACACAGTAGCAATCGGGCTTGGGATCGCATCTAATGGGGTATTCCATGGCTCGAGGCCGAGATCAAGATGGCTCCACTGCTTTCGCCGAAGAGAAGAGTCTTTCATGATCCGTCGATGTGACGATCGCGAGTTTGACCTGATCTGGACCATCATCAACGACGGTGCACAGGCTTATAAAGGAATTATCCCCGCAGATCGCTGGACGCAACCGTACATGTCTTGCCTGAAGCTTCAGCATGAAATCGACGACGGGGTTGTGTTCTGGGGCTGCGAAGACGCCGGCGGCCTTGCTGGCGTAATGGGCATTCAAGATGTCCAGGACGTGACCCTCATCCGCCACGCCTATGTTCGTACCGGCAACCAGAAGCAGGGAATTGGAGGACAACTGCTGTCTCATTTGCGGGGGATGACCTGTGGTCCCCTGTTGATCGGCACTTGGGCGGACGCGGCCTGGGCAATCCGCTTCTACGAAAAGCATGGCTTTCAAATGGTGAGTCCCCGGGAGAAAGATCGGCTGCTTAAGAAATACTGGACCATCCCCGAACGCCAGATTGAGACCTCCGTGGTCCTGGCGGATCAGAAGTGGCGAGAACGCGGAAAGAGCACCTAGGTCGTTTTTTCGGGCCCGAGCCTCGCCGCTGGCACCTTCGCCTCCGACAGCTTACAATGCAATCGTAAGCAAAATCCGCCATGTCACCCACCCCAGAAGACTTAACCGTCATTAAAGACGACATGATTGCCTTCATCGAAGGCCATGGCATGAGCCGCTTCCACGGCTACGTGGACTACGAGGAGGTGCAGTGCGTCATGTGGGAGACCGGGGACAATCCCGACGCCTGGAAGGATTTCGTCGAACTGGCTAAGAGCGCCGGCGCTCCGTTCCTCACCATGCACTCCTGGAGGCTGGAGCGCGAGGAACTGGACGAGCTGGTGCAGCGTCTGTCGCACTCGGAATTCTCGGACGGCGACGACGTGGAAGACGCGCGCTGGCTGCGCGCCCACACCGGGAAGATCGGATTTCTGCAGCTTGGCTGGGCTTATCAGGGATCGATGTTTCTCTGCGAAGTCAGCACCGACTGGTACGAACGCTACCAGCGCCTGCTGGAAATGTCGGAAGATTTCGGCGGCATCCCCATCGACGAGCCGGATCAGGACGACGAGACCTAGCCGTGCCAGGAAACGCTCGCTGGGAACTGGCTGCGGCAGATCCAGCGCAGGTGCAGACTCTCGCCGCCGCTCTCTGCGATCTTCCTCAGCTTTCCTTTAACCGCGGCGCGCGAAATGCAAATGCCTCACAACGCACCAGTGCAGCCTGTACGTTGGCGCGCCTGCTCATTCATCGTGGCTTAAGCGATGCCGAGTCCGCCGCACTCTTTCTCACACCTTCTCTTGATCACCTTCATTCGCCCGAGCAAATGGCCGGCCTTCGCTGCGCGGTCGATCGCCTCGACGCCGCCATCGAAAGCAAAGATCCCATCCTGATCTACGGCGATTACGACGTCGACGGTACTATGGCCGTCATCATCCTGAAAACGGCGATTGAACTCTGCGGCGGAACCGCCGACTTCCACGTTCCGCATCGGATTCGCGAAGGCTATGACATGCGCGACGACGTGATCGAGCGCGCCGGGGCCGCCGGCATTCGCCTGATCATCAGCGTCGACATGGGCATTCGCGCCTTCGCTCCCGCGGAAACGGCGCATCGGCTCGGCGTCGATCTCATCGTTACTGACCATCATTTGCCCGGCTCCGACGGAGTGCCGAAGGCGCACGCGGTCGTCAATCCCAATCAAGCGGGATGCGAGTATCCCTACAAGCAGCTTTGCGGTGCAGGTGTTGCCTTCAAAGTGGCGCAAGGATTGATGCAGCGCCGTCTGCCGCAAAAAGATCAGAACCGCCTGCTGCTCTCGTTCATGAAAGTTGTTGCCATTGCAACCATCGCCGACGCTGTTCCTCTGACCGGCGAGAATCGCGTCTTCGCCAGCCTGGGCCTCGATGCTTTGCGCCGCGCCGTAAATCCCGGCCTCAAGGCGCTGCTCGAGGTCGCGCAGATTTCCCCCAAGCGTCCGCCCAACTCCACCGAAGTTGCCTTCCGGATAGCCCCGCGCATCAACGCCGCCGGACGCATGGATGTTGCCCGCGACGTGATCGAATTGTTCAGCGTGAAAGATGCTGATCGGGCGCGGCTGTTGGCCGGGAAACTGGATCGCCTCAATGCCGAGCGTCAGGACGAAGAGCATCGCATCCTGCTCTCGATCGAGGAGCGCATCGCGAATGATCCGGCACTCTGCAAGGCCTACTGCATCGTGGTCGATGGAGAAGGCTGGCACCGCGGCGTTATCGGCATCGCCGCGACGCGCATCGTCGAGCGTTACCACCGCCCTGCGATCGTTATTTCGAGCAGTGGTGAAGAGGCCTTCGGCTCCGGCCGTTCCATTCGTCCTTTCCATCTGCTCGAAGCCGTCGAGTCATCGCACAATCTTTTTACCCGTTACGGCGGACATTCCCACGCCTGCGGCTTCGCCATGCCTTCGGCCAACGTTGCGCAACTGCGAGCTGAACTCGATGCCTTCGCCCGCACGCGCCTGACCGCCACCGATTTTGATCCTGTCCTCGAAGTCGAAGCGGAACTGGCTCTCAGCGAAGTCACTCCCGCGCTCTTCCAAATGCTGAGTCTGCTTGAACCCTATGGAACCGGCAATCACGAGCCCGCATTCGCCACCCGCAACGTCCAGTTGATCGCGCCACCAAAAATCCTGAAAGACAAGCACATCAAGCTGAAACTGAAAGCGGGAGAAAGAGAATCTACTCAGCCAGAACTTTCGGCCACCGCGATGTTAACCACGCCACGCTGCCACCCCGACGGCGCCGCAATCCGCCGCAGCGAAAAAGCTGGGGCTTCCGCGCAGGAGCTGAGAACCGGGAAGCGAGAACTGAGAACTGTTTTCGACGCCCTCGGCTGGAACATGGCCGGCCACCTGCAGCAATCTCCACTGCTCGCCGGCGACGCCATCGACATCGTCTTTACCATCGGCCACAATGACCACCCCGACTTTGGCGGACTGGAACTCACCCTGCGCGATTTCAAAAGTGAAAACCGGACCTCGGAAGACATCAAGAAGAAGAATCTGACTTACGCGAGCCCCGCCGCGGATTAAAAAGTCCGGCCTTCACCACATCTGGTAAAAACCATCCCGCCGTGCGATCTCCACCGGCACGCCAAACACCTTCGCCAGCCGCTCCGCCTGCAAAATTTCTTCTTTGGGCCCATCGGCCACAATATGTCCCCGGCTCATCAGCACCACGCGCTCGATTTCCGGAATGATGTCGCCCAGTTCGTGGGTCACGAGGACCATTCCGATTCCGGAGTTCGCCAGCGCCCGCATGGTTTGCCGCACACTTTGCTGGGCCGCGAGATCGAGAGAGTTGCAGGGCTCATCAAACAACAATGCACGAGGATTGTGCACCAGAGCCCGAGCGATCAGCACCCGCCGAGCTTCTCCCGAGGACATCTCACAAACTGGCCGGTCCGCCAGATGCGACACTTTCAGCTGTGCCAGTGCCGCGTCGGCAAGATCCCGCTGTCGCGGATCGACCGTGTGGTGCGGGAAGACCCTGATGCTGCTGAAAAATCCCGACAGCACGACGTCTCGTCCGCCAGCATCCCCCGTGCAGGAGAGCATCAGGTCATTCGAGACGATGCCCAGAAGGGTGCGCAAATCAAACACGTCCCAGCGCTCCTGCCCCAGAATCGTCATCGAAGAACTTTCCTGCGCCACCGGATAACACTCGCGTGTAATCGTTTTGATTAGCGTTGACTTGCCGCAGCCGTTCGGCCCGAGAATCGCGATGTGTTCATCGGCACGGATGCGCACGCTGAAATCGTCGAGAGCGATTTTCTGCCCGCGCATCACGCGGATGTGCTGCAAGTCGAGAAGTGGCGGCGTGTTCGGAGTCATCGTCCCAAGTTTAGATCACACTGCAGGTGCCCCGCCCTGCGGCTGCAAGAAACGCTGTTACAGGACGGGGCACCCGCTCTGATTCCCCGCAGCTTGCATTAGACTGGACTTGCGATGCCACTCCCGGTTTACCGCCTGCGACGCTGGCTGGCTGTCATCACCGTGCTGTTCGTCGCGGTGGTTGCGGGGATGTACTTCTACGCCCGCTTGCGCCAGCACAGTGTCCTCAAAGGATTTCCCGGGAAGATCTCCTACGACATCAAGCAAACCGCCAACGGCTTTCAGTTTTCCAAATCCGAGGCGGGACGCACAGTGTTTACGATTCGCGCCAAGAGCGTGAAGGAATTCAAGCTCAACGGTCGCGCCGATCTGCAGGATGTCAGCATCATTCTCTACGGCCGGGATACCTCGCGCTTCGATCAGATCTACGGCGATAATTTCACCTTCGACCCTAAATCCGGCAACGTCACTGCCCGCGGCGAAGTGCAGATCGATCTGCAGGCCAACCCTGCCGGCGTCACCGCGCCCGACCAGGCCGCTCCGAAAGAACTCAGGAATCCCATCCATCTCAAGACCAGCGACTTGGTCTTCAACCGCGACACGGGGGACGCTTCCACCGAGTCGCGCGTCGATTTCAGCACCCCGCAAGCCACGGGCTGGGCCGTCGGTGTTCGCTACGCCGCCAAAATTGCGACGCTTACGCTGGCGTCGCAGATTCATGTGACCATCAGCGGAGAGAATGCTGCCACCATCGTTGCCACGCACGGCACCATCACCCGCGAGCCACGGGAAATCGTGCTTGACCATCCGCTCATGAAGCGTGATGCCGGAACGCTGCAATCGGAGGCAGCGACATTTTTCCTCGGTCCGGAGAATGAGGTGCAGCGCGTCTTAGCCGCGGGGGACGTGGAAGCGGAGTCCGCAGTTCCCGATGCCGACCCGATGCGCGCCCGCGCCGATCAAGCCGAACTTCAACTTACGGGAAAGGAAAACCTGGTACGCACGGCTACGCTTACGGGGAAGGTTCACCTCGAGCGGGCCGGATCGCAGCCCATGCAAGGCGATGCCGGACTCGTGATCCTCGATTTCCGCGGCCAACTCCTCCACGGCCAGAATGATCTTCAGAAAGTTCACGCCGCCGAGGGTGTCCATCTGGCGCAGCATTTCCCCAGCACCAGTACCACCACTGCAGATGCCTCCGCTCAGCAGGACTTCGATCTAACCGCGCCCGTCATCGATTTCTTCGTTGCCGATGGACGCCGCCTGGACCGCGCCCAGACCTCCGGCAAAGCTGAGATCACGATTTCGCCGGCGCAATCTGCGAGTGGCGGTGCGCAGGGTCAGCGCACCGTGATCACCGCTGGCCGCTTCGACGCAAAATTCGCCACGACCGACGGCAAGAGCAAGTTGACTTCGATGCACGGCGCGCCCGATGCAAAGATCGTCAACCTCGCGCCCGGCCTGCCTGACCGCGTCAGCACCAGCCAGACGCTCGACGCCGCCTTTCTTCCAGAGGGCGGGATAGAAGCGATCGTCCAGCAGGGAAGCGTCGCCTACACCGACGGCCAGCCTGCGGAAAAACGCACGCAAGCCTGGGCCGACAAGGCGCTGTACACTCCCGCCGACCGAATTCTGCTGCTCACCGGCAGTCCCCGCGTTTCTGATGGCGGCATGATGACGACCGCCAATACCATTCGCATCAATCGCGCCAGCGATGACGCTATCGCTCAAGGAAATGTCAAAAGCACGTACAACGATCTCAAGGAGCAGCCCAGCGGCGCCCTTCTGGCGTCTTCTTCGCCGATCCACGTGACCGCAGCCACCATGACAGCGCACAACTCTCCCGCCATCGCACTGTATGAGGGCAACGCCCGCCTCTGGCAGGACGCCAATCTTATTGAAGCTCCCTCCATCGAGTTTGACCGTGATCACCGATCTCTGGTCGCTCAAGGAACGGCTGTCCATCCCGTCTCTACTGTGCTTGTTCAGGAGAAACTGGGTCAGCCGCAGCAAGAATCGGAGGAATCCAAGTCCAAGAAAGGGCGGGCTAAAGACGAACACAAAGCGAAGCAAGAATCTGCCGCGAACCTTGGCGAAGCTAGCCCCATCACCATCACTTCAGCCCAGCTCACTTACGCTGATGCCGACCGCCGGGCTCACTACGATGGCGGTGTCACCGCTCGCGGCACTGATTTTCAAGCTACAGCCAACGAGATGGACGTCTATCTTGTGCCTCGAAGTCAAAGCTCGAACCCTCAATCAGTTACCGGCCCGGGCCGGCTAGATCGGATGGTTGCGCAAGGCCAGGTCGTCGTTCAACAACCCGGCCGCCATGCCGACGGACAAACCCTGATCTATACGTCTTTAGACGACAAGTTTGTCCTTACCGGCGGAGCGCCTAGCATTTTTGATGCCGAACGGGGCAAGATTACCGGGGTTTCGTTGACTTTCTTTAGGGCCGATGATAGGGTGCTGGTAGAAGGTGAAGCAAGTACTCCTGTGGTAACACAGACGCGAGTGGCACGATAAATGCGTACCTTGGCCACGGATGAGATTGGCAAGTCCTACCGCGGCCGTCGCGTTGTAAATGGAGTCAGTCTGCGCGTCGAGCAGGGCGAAGTTGTTGGTTTATTAGGCCCTAACGGTGCAGGAAAGACTACAACTTTTTACGCCATCGTTGGCCTGATCCCCCCTGATACTGGCCGGGTGTTGTACGACGGTCAGGACATCACTGATGTTCCCATGTACTTGCGGGCACGCCAGTACGGCATCAGTTATCTCCCACAAGAAGCTTCGGTCTTTCGCAAACTCACGGTTGAGGAGAACATCCTCGCGGTGCTGGAGGCCCAGCCTATGTCTTGGCACGAGCGCCGCGAGAAGATGGAGAAATTTATCGATGAACTTGGCTTGGAGCACATACGGCACAATCGGGGATACGCTCTGTCCGGCGGCGAGCGTCGCCGGGTGGAAATCGCCCGCTGCCTGTGCATCAATCCGACCTTCATTTTGCTCGACGAACCTTTTTCCGGGATCGATCCCATCGCCGTTCTTGACCTGCAAAAAATCATCAGCGGTCTGCGAGCCAGCGGCATCGGAGTACTCATCACCGATCACAACGTGCGAGAGACGCTCACCGTGACCGACCGCGCCTACATCATTGACGACGGCAGAATTTTCCGTCACGGCGCGCCCGAACAACTGGCCGGCGATCCGGAAGTCCGCCGCGTGTATTTAGGAGAAAGCTTTTCGCTGGTATAGGTTTGGGAAGGGCACGGCTTTAGCCGTGCGGCTACGATACATCGGATCTGCGCCTTCGGCGCTGAGGAACTGGTAAAGGCTAGTAACCGATCTTATGGTTTTGTTGCAGCACAAATTAAGCGTCAAGCTATCCCAACGCCAGATCCTCACCCCGGGCCTGGTGCAGATGGTTTCCGTCCTCGCGCTCAACAAACTTGAGCTCAAGGACATGATCAATAGCGAGATGGTCGAGAACCCCGTCCTCGAGGAGCTCGAGGATTCCGTTCCCTTGATCGACGAGGTCGGCCGCAAGGAAGAAGACCTCGACCGCGCCACCACCAAAACCTCCACCGAAGAAAATCCCATCACCGCGGTCGAAAAGAAAGATCCCTTCGAAGAAATCGACTTCGGATCCTTCTTTCAGGATTATCTCGACCCCGGATACCGAACCCGCGGCGAGATGGAGGAAATCGAACGTCCGTCGTTCGAAAACTTCCTCTCCAAACCCACAACTCTGACCGACCACCTCGCCTGGCAAATCGGAGCCTTGAGCCTGCGGCCCGAGGTTCGCGAAGCCGCCGAGCAGATCATTGGCAACCTCAACGAGGACGGCTACCTGATCGCCAGTGACGAAGAAATGCTGGGCGTGGCGCCACCTGCGTCTCCCGAAGCCGACGCCGAAGCCGCCAGAAACATTGTCATTGAGGCGCAGGCTCTGGGCTTAGATGAAGCCGCCGCGGACGAAGCCGCGACCGACGAAGCAATCTCGACGACCGAAAACAGTGGCGTTGCGTTTGGTGTCATCGATCAGAGCGAGTCCATGCTTTCCGACTCCAGCCCCTCAGATTTTTCCGGCGCCAATACCCGCGGCGAAAACTTTTCCTCTGCGGCCGATGAACTGCGCCCCACCGCTCCGCCGGAAAGTTCGTTTGTCTCTTCGAACGGAAACGGAGCCGCCGCTGCCGCGTCTGCGCCCGAGCCAGCGCCTGCTCCTCTACCCGCGCCGCGGCCGGTCCAGACCGCGAATTTCAGGGTGGCCGATCTCCACGAGGCTCTGGAAGTGGTTCGCCAACTTGATCCTCCCGGTGTAGGCTGCCGCGACCTTCGCGAATGCCTGCTCCGCCAGTTGCGCTACCACCAGCAACAGCTCACGCTCCATAAGAATGGAGAAAAAAACGGCAACGGCACCGCCCAGGTTCTCGAGGATGCCGTCGCCATCGTCGACCAGCATCTCCGCTCGGTGCAAAACAAGCAGCACAAGGAAATCGCCAAAGCCATTGGACGTCCCGCCGATGCTGTGCAGCAGGCTCTCGATTACATTCGTACGCTCGATCCCCGCCCCGGCCTGCAATATAACAAGGTCACGGCGCGTCTCATCGAGCCCGACGTAGCTTTCGTCAAGCACGGTGACGAGTGGCTGGTTCTCATGAATGACGATGACCTACCTCAGCTTCGCCTCAACCCGGCTTACAAAAAGCTGGTCACCCGCGACACCAACGACAAGAATACTCGCGACTATGTGAAAGAGCGCTACAAGAGCGCCATCCAGCTGATCAAGAACATCGAGCAGCGCAAACAGACCATCACCAAAGTCTGTTACTGCATCGTCGCCCGCCAGCAGGATTTTCTGGAAAAAGGTATCGATCAACTCAAGCCCATGATGATCAAGGAAGTCGCCGAAGAAATCGGCGTGCATCCTTCCACCGTCAGCCGCGCCGTGGCCAGCAAATATGCCCACACGCCGCAAGGCGTCTTCGAGCTACGCTACTTCTTCAGCGAAAGTGTGCAGGGCCCCGAGGGTGGGAACACCTCGTTGCTCATCCTGAAACGCCGGGTCAAGAAACTAATCGACGAAGAAGATCCCGCGCGTCCACTGACCGACGAGCAGCTCACGCGAATTCTGCAGTCGCAGGGCATCCAGGTCACCCGCCGCACCGTGGCCAAGTACCGCGAAGACATGCGCATCCCGAGCACACATCAACGCCGGGTGCGGGAAGGGAGATGAAGCAGAATGCAGAAGTGCGAATTCGAAGTGCAGAATTAACAAGAGAGTTGCCGGTCAGATGCCGGTACCTCCAACTGAACTTCTGCAATCTGATCCTCTGACTTTTTACTTTTAATGCAGTGCCGATTTTCCTCGATTAAGAATCTAAGGAGGGGCGCTCATGAACGTGGAATACACCGGAAGACACTACGACGTAACTCCCGCCGTCCGCTCAGAAATTGAAACCGGCCTCGCAAAAATCCGCAAAATCTTAGGCGACCGCTTCGAAGCCAAAGCCATCCTTGCCGTTGAAAAGCACCGTCATAAAGCAGAAATCACCATCCATCCGCGCAATGGCACGCTGGTCGGCCTGGCTCAAGCCAAGGACATGATGATCGCGGTCAGCGGAGCCCTCGACCACCTCGAAAAACAGGCTGTGAAATACAAAACCAAGTGGCAATCGAAGAAGCGCTCCGCCCGCAAGAGCGAAGAAGTGAAGAAGTGGAACGGCCACTCGCCTCAGGAAGAAGTTCACACTAAAGTCGGATTAACCGAAAAGACCGCTGTGCCCGTCGCTGTGCACCGCTACCCACCAGTGGCTAGAACCACTGAGGTTCACCTGATCCGCTCCGACGAAGCCGTCTCCATGCGCCCCATGACCCTGGAAGAGGCCATCAAGGAAGCCCATTTTCGCGATCGCGACGTCTTCGTTTTCCGCGACCCCAAAGGCAAGGTTATGATCCTTCACCGCACGCGCGACGGCAAAATGGAGCTGATCGAAGCCCCGTAAAAGCAGGCTTCGGGTTTCGGTTCTCGGCATAATTCGCGTGAAAGAAAAACTCATGCGGGACAGCCGGCCTCGCCTGTCCCGCGGCCGAGATGTATTCGGCCGCTCTCTGCTGCAGATGGATGTGGTGGCGCGTAGAACCGGCTCCATGAGACGCCGGTAAAGGCGCCAGCTGCGATTGCGGTTTTCTCCTTGGGACCGCGCGGAGATCAGCGTGATGACTAGCCCAGCCGGGAAGGGCGTCTGTCATTATTCTTTCGTATGATTTTGGCAGAGGCAGAGAAGGATCATTCGTTCGCATGAGTCATTCAGGGAAGCAAGCCGAATTCCTTGCCGAGCTGCACTGCCTGCGTTCGGCGCTTGGCCCCTAATTTGTCGAAGGCATGGCTGCAATGGGTCTTGACCGTTCGGGCTCACGAAAAGGTTCCCGCGATCTCGCGGTTGCTCATGCCCTGCGCGATTAGTGCGAGGATCTCAAGCTCACGGCGCCTGATACCCAGGTCCTCATTGTTTCTTCTCGTTCGGGAGGAACGGTTCCCCAGCCAGAACACGGGCTTCCTTCACGACGACCCTTCGCCGCTTTTCCGTGAGCTTGATGCCAACCCAGAGGCCGTGAGCGGCAAAGGTCGCTCCCGTCGGTCCACCGTAGATCTTGATCGAATGTTCGATGACCAGGAGGCGATACTCGGTTCCACTTCAGCACGGTGATCAGGATTCCACCGATTAACCCACCAGTCAGCCCATGGCGCCTCATAGGTTCCGAAAGAACAGTGGGCGAGGATTCAGGCCAGAATTATCTCGCGTTGGTGCTGTCGATTCTCTACCGTTGCCGAGACCCAGATTAATCGTCGGATTCCGGCGCCGCCTCCGAGCTTCCTGGAGCTTTCATCTGCCCCGCAACAATCGCCTGCCAGTTCAAGATCGCATTCCACAACAGTCGCTGATCGCCCCGGTTCAAATCCCGATGCATGGGATTGAAGTTGAACGACACGACATGCCCCTTACCGACCGGTAGATCCAAAATCGCCGGCCGCCCAATCAAATTCTCTTCCCCCCACGCCTGTCCGCTCACGACGAAGGGCTGCCCATCGCTATCGCCCCACTCCATCACCACGCCGCTACGATCTTCGGGACCATCGAGGCAAGTGGTGCAATACGCCATCCGCATCCACCTCCGGGGAATGTCGTAGAGCGGGAAATTCTGCCGGAAGACATACGTGTGCGCAGAGTATCCATACGCAATCGGATGATCCGCTCGGTCGAATGTAACCCGCACATGCGCTCCCGGCGTTCTGGTTGCCGCATGCTGCGAGGCCGCCGACGATGCTCCACCGCCGCCCGCCGTGCTTCGCGGTACGCCTCCCGAAGACCGCCTCACAAAGCGCACCAGCCCGCCTTCCAGCGCCAGCATGCTCCCGCTGCCTAGCGTCACCATCAGCCCGCCATCGTCAACAAAGCGCTGAATCTGACCCAGTCCCTCGTAGCCGATCCCTCCCGTGATGTCATCCGACTCCGCGGGAGTTCCGAAACTCGGTGTCTGCGCCGTCTTCTTGAAAGGCATCGGCGACCAAGTCTTCGGCAGGCCTTCAATCTGCTCCGCCAATTCCAGATCGACATGTCCGTAAAGCAGCACGTCGATGCGCGACCGCAGATTCCCCGCGCGAATATCTTCGTCGCGCAAATATGCATAGGGAACCTTGCGCTGATCGAGCGAGTAGCGAATCCATCCGATCGAATCGGTATCGGCCCAAGGAACCCACAAGCCAATCCGTGGAACCTTCGCCATGTGATGCGGCACATCCGGCGGCGCGGAAACTACGGTGAAGTCGAGTCCTAATTCCTTAGCGGTCGACAAGACCGCGTCGTGCAATCCGCGCTCATCCGGAAGTATCCACGATCCCGCAGGAAACTTCGTGCCACCCACCGCGAAATCACGCTCCGCAATTTCAATTTCAAAATTCGCCAGACGATAACGGGCTGCCAGGAAAGATTCCTGTCCCGTATCCTTCAGCAAATAAACGGGCCCCGTGCCGCTCACATGCCCGTCCACATGCGGCGCTTCGGTCAGCCGCGTCAAAGCCGCATCGCGGATCGAAGCATCGGCGGTCGGGATCGCCAGCAAATGATAGTGGGCGGGCAACTCCCAGGACACGTCATCGTATGGCGCCTCTCCATCTTTGGGGTAATGTTGCGGCGTCAGCAAATCCACCGCGTAATTGCGATAAGGCTGATCGAGTCGCACCACGTACGTTCCCGCGTTAAAATTTCCATCCTTCAGCTGAATCGAATTCTGTGCCCGCGCCACTTCGATGTGCTGGCCCATCAGCCGCTCGACCATTTGCGCCACGCGCTCCCGATCTCCCTGATCTTGCGGAATCAGAAATGCATAAGGCGACTGCGTCAGGCCTTTCTGCCACGCGTCCCATCCCTTCTTATAGAAGTTGTGCAGCATTTCCTTGGACTGGCTGGCCGTGTCATCGAGCGCCGCCAGCGCGCCCGTTTCCTGGTAGTTGAGATTGTCGCGCGCCGACCAGGTCACCTCGCGCGGTGCCGGCAGAGGGCGGTACCACTCCATTGTCGCCGACGACGCCGAAACCGCTCGTTTCTCGGTCTCCGCGCTGCCGTTGCCGAATGTTTCGTAGCCGCGCCCGATGCTGTTGTGATTCATGGCCACAGAATCGAGATAGAGATGCGCGAACGCCTCGCCAAAATTCCATGTCGAAACTCCCGGCATGCCCATCGCCGTCATGGCCTCGACCTCGTGAAAGCTGAGCTCGAGAAACTCCGTGTAAGTGATGGGATCGATGTTCGGGTTATAAGGTCCGGTTCCGTTCCAGGTCATCATCAGCGGCGTGCCTTCATGCAGATCGTGCACCACCGTGGGATGCCACTCATGAAACATGCGGTGCACTGCCTTCGTGGTCTCATGGGTCTGCTGGTGCGTGTCGCGGTTGATGTCGACAAAGGTGTACTTCGACCAGTATGGCGGTGATTGGCGAGGCAGAGCGTTGCGATCTGTCTTGCCCTTGAGATATCGATAGAACCAGTCGACCATTTTGTCGCGGCCATCGGGATTCGAAATGGGATTGATCAGCACCACCAGGCGCTCTCGAATTCGCTGGATCATCGGCTGCTCTGAAACCGCCAGCCTGTACGCCAGTTCGAGCATCGCTTCGGTCGACCCCGTCTCATCGGAATGGAGCGCGGCGTTGAAGTAATAAATGGGACGTGCTGTCGCGATCAACCCGTCCGCGGCCGCCGCGCCCGTGCGCCGCGGATCGGCCAGGGCTGCGGTAGCTTCTTTCAGGCGATCGAGATCGCGGATGCCGTTCTCGTCCGCGATGGCGAGCATGAGAATCTCGCGCCCCTCTTCGCTATGTCCAATGGTGAATTCGCGAACCCGCGGGCTGGCAGCAGCCAGGGCGCGGGCATAGGCGTATGCCTTCTCCGTGCCCAGCAGTTCTCCGGGAGCGCCCATGATCCGGCCCAGATATTTCTCTGGCGACGGGACGGTACTCGATTGCGGGATATATGCGACCCAGGGCGAAACAAAATGTGGATCGGTCGTGGCTGCCGCGATCGCCGCCACCGATCCGGGCTCGGCAATATCAGGATTTTGCGCAACCGCAGCCGCAATCAACATCGCAAGCGAAGCCATCCACACCAGAAGCCATCGGAACATGAAGCCCCCTGAGATCGATCGAGGCGGAAGTTTAGCACGCGTTGGGTGGCGCAGGGGGCCTAACGGGCAATGCGTGGTTTCCCAGAACCGGAGGTGCAAGCTTAGGATGTCCTCCAAGGCGACGTGGTCAGAACGGAAGTGGCGGTTTCGCCGACTTCGCCCGCAACGGACACCTGTCGATGTTCAGGGCGCCGTCAACCGCGCAGCATGGAACCATTTCGACCATCGTTCCCATGGTCTCGCAGGTGGAGCACACCGAGCGTGATGTGCAGGTCGCCGTTAGCGAGCACGGACTGGCCGATCTCCGCGGCCTTTCGTCACGTCAGCGGGCGCACCTCATTATCGAAAAGTGCTCCAATCCCGATTACAAGCCCAACCGCGCCGAGCGCTTGCCGTACGCTAAACCTACCCCCATCTGCTGGGCGAGTCGCTCGGCTGGCACAACCCTTATCTCCGCTGCGGAAAGATGAAACCTCAGGAAGAGAGCGATGCGAAGCCGGAATAATCCGACAAATCTTGCGAGCCGGACGCAAAAGGCAGTGGTGCCTCAGTTGGAAATTCTCGTTGTCTTGCGAGTATCCGAAATTCGCGTAAACTTGGGACGTGGACACGAAAGGTCGAGAAATTTTCGCCCAAGCGCTAGGGGGAATGATCGCTTGCGAGTGCCAAGGGTGTGGATGGACAATCTCTGCTCCATTCCTGGGGGGGAGCCAGCCCGAGAGACAGCACAAAGACAATTCAATCTTCATCGCTGTGAAGATCATCCGATCTGCGAAGAAGTAGCTAATGACCGTGGTTAGCAAAGTTTCAAACTGATGCACCACCCAAAAGGCCGTGCGCTTTCTCATTCCTCGGCCTGGGCGTATGATCCTCCCGCCGTAAATTCGCCCAAAACAGGAGATGCCTATGAAGAAGTTCTACGGATTTGTCGTGCTCGTGTGGTTCCTGGCACCCGCATTGTTCGCGCAGGAGCACTACACCGAAGGTCCCGTCTGGCGGATTCAGCTAATCCGCGTGAAACCCACGCATCTAGATGACTATTTAACCAGCCTGCAGAAATCCACCAAGCCGTTCATCGACGAAGAGAAGAAGCAGGGGATGATCGTCGACTATAAAGTGTTTCTCAAGGAGACCAAGAGCAATCCCGAGGATTGGGACATCTGTGTGGCGATTCAATACAAGGACTATGCTGCCATGGACGGTCTCTCGGCAAAGAGCGAGGCAGTACGTGACAAAATCCTGGGGGGCAAGGCTCCGGCGCAACAACTCACCGAGAAGCGTGCGGAAATCCGGGAGATCATCAGCTCGGAGCTGCTAAGGGAAGTCTTCTTGAAATAGAAGCGACAGAGTTTTTCTGATCTGGGCCGGACAGTCGGTCTGGCCCATGCCTTTTTCAGCTATTGATACGTTTCAATAGAGGCATTCCGCGTGCTAAAATTCGCCGCCGAGGAGAATTTGCCGATGACGACTCGCATGCGCCTCACCCTCTCTTCTATCCTGCTCACAATTCTGAGTGTTTCGCAGCTCGCCCTAGCGCAATCCGTCCCGCCGCCAGCGAAACTTTCCGTGCACTGGGAAGAACTCACCGCGGCGGATTTCCGCGAAGGCATCCACCGTGCTCAGGGAACTTGCCTGCTCCCCTTCGGCATCCTGGAAAAGCATGGGGCGCATCTGCCGCTGGGCACCGATCTTTTGGACGTGCGCTACGCGGCGCTACACGCCGCTGGACAGGAATATGCCGTCGTCTTTCCGGAATATTATTTTGGGCAGATTGCCGAGGCCCGCCACGAGCCCGGAACCATGGCGTACAGCCGCGAGCTGCAACTCGCGCTTTTGCAGCAGACCACCGACGAGATGGCCCGCAACGGCTGCAAGAAAGTGCTCATCGTCAACGGACACGGCGGCAACGAGCATCTGCTCCCCTACTTCGCCCAAACCCAGCTCGACAAGCCGCACGATTACGTGGTCTACGTTTTCGATGAGCGCACGCCGTCGTCAGGCGGACCCGCGAAGAAGACCACCATCGACATGCACGCCGGCGAGAGCGAAACCTCAAAGATGATGATCGCTCGGCCGGACACCGTCCACCTCGACCGCGCCCCGAGCGAATCCGGGGCCGACCAGCATCGCCAGAATCTTCCCGAAGATGTTTACACCGGCATCTGGTGGTACGCGCGCTTTCCCAACCACTATGCGGGAGACGGCGCTGCGGCAACGCAGGAGCTCGGCAAGTTTCAAATGGATTGGTGGATCGATGCTTTGACGAAGACAATCCGCGCCGTGAAAGCCGACGACTCCAGCCTCAAGCTGCAGAATGAGTTCTACGAAAAGAGCCAGCACCCGCTCGATACGCGGCCGTGAGGCAGGTCTCAGGCCATAGGTGCTTGGTTGCAGGGTCTAAGACCCAAAACCTATGCCTGGCTCCCATCCCCTGTTTTCTAAGACCTCCGCGCTGTGATCACGAATTTCCGATCAGCGCGCCGGTGATGAATACCAGCACTCCGCCCAGGCCGACCTGCAGCGCCGCTGAAACCCACGGGCTATCCATGTAGCGGTGGCGGATCCAGGTAATGACTCCGAGTTCGAGCAGCACCACCACCCCCGCAGCCCACAGCGCGACGCGAAAGTCCTTCAGCCAGAATGGCAGAGTGTGTCCGATGCCGCCGAGCGCCGTCATGGCGCCGCAAATCAAGCCGCGCACCCACGGATGCCCGCGCCCGGTCAGGCTCCCATCATCGGAGAGCGCTTCGGCAAATCCCATGCTGATGCCCGCGCCCGCCGATGCCGCGAGGCCCACCAGAAATGCGTCGTTCGAGTTATGAGTGGCAAATGCGGCTGCGAAAACCGGCGCCAGCGTGGAAACCGAACCATCCATCAATCCCGCGAGCCCGGGCTGCACAATCTGCAGCACAAAGAGCCGGCGCTGGGCGCGCTCTTCGTCAGCCTTCACGTTGGTGGGCAGCTTTTCCGCGTCGAGTTCCTGGGCGCGATGCTCGTGGGTCCGTTCTTCGTTCGCAAGGTCGTCGAGAAGTTGCCGTATGCTGGCGTCCTGCGTGAGGGTCGATGCCCTCTCGTAAAACCGTCTCGTCTCCACCTCCATCGTGCTGGCTTCCTTGCGGACCGCGTCGATGCGCATCGGGCGGATCAGCCATAGCGCCGGACGTTCGACGAATCCACGCACGTCCTGGCGGCGAATCAAGGGAATGTGTTCGCCGAACTTCTGCCGGTAAAGCTCAATCAATCTCCTGCGATGTCCTGATTCTTCTTCGCGCATGCCTTCGAACATGGCTGCGGATGCGGGATAATCCTGCCGCAGACCTTCGGCAAAATCGGAGTAAACCCGCTCGTCTTCTTCTTCCAGGGAAATGGCCAGGGCCAGCACTTCGCGTTCAGTAAGTTCTTGAAACTTCTTCATGGCGACCTAGTAGCTTACAGATCCGAGCTTAGTTAGACAAATTAGAAATGCGACGTTCCCCCCATGCATGCCACCTTGGATGCTACTATCCTGTGCATGCCGCCCCGGAAATCAGCGATGCGCGCGAAGCGCGTGAAATCACCCCGCACAGCGAAGAAAACGACGAAGGTCATCGCGCGCGACGCCCCGCACGCTCCCGAACTGGTGATCATCACGGGGATGAGCGGTTCGGGGAAAGCTTCCGTGCTGAAGGCTTTTGAGGACCTGGGCTATTACTGCGTCGATAATCTTCCCGTCGAGTTGATTCCGCGTTTTGCAGAGATGGCGTTGCAGTCGGCTGAGATCCGCCGTACCGCTCTGGTGGTGGACGTGCGCGAAGGCTCCAAGTTGGAGCGCCTCCCTGGCATTCTGAAAGCGGTCCGGCGCACGATTCCGACCAAGGTCACCTTTCTGGAAGCTTCCGATGCCGTGCTCCTAAGGCGCTTTAGCGAGACCCGCCGGCCCCATCCACTAGGCACGGACGCGCCGGTCAATAGCTCGATCAAAGCCGAGCGGCGCCACCTGGCCGCTATTCGTGCGTTGGCGGATATTGTCATCGACACTTCGAAGTTCAACGTGCACGAGTTGCGGGCCCACATTACCGAGACCTTCCGCGAGCAGGCGCCGGGAAAAGGTATTCTGGTTTCGTGCGTGAGCTTTGGCTTTCGCCACGGTGTGCCGGAGGAAGCCGATCTGGTGTTCGACGTTCGCTTTCTTCCCAACCCGCATTTCGTTCCGGAATTCCGCCAGCTTACGGGGCGTCATCCGAGCGTAGCCAAGTACATCCGGTCGTTTCCACAGACGCAGGAGTTCATTCTGCGCATCTCTGATCTGCTGATATATCTTCTGCCGCACTATATTCACGAAGGCAAGAGCTATCTCACAATCAGCTTCGGATGCACCGGCGGCCAGCACCGATCGGTGATGATCGCGGAGGAGGTCGGCAAGCGCCTGCACAGAGCCGGGTACCGCGTGAAAATAGTGCATCGCGATATGCCGAAGTAGGCTCGTGGCTTAGGCGCCCACTTGGGGATTCCAGAGGCGAGCAGTAAAATAGGCCCTTGCGTCCCATGCCTATGCCAGCGCCCGTGAGCCACCGCGGCCGGCTTGGAGCCCTATGCGCCAACTAATACGCCTGGTCCGCTATGTGTTTCCATTCCTGCCGCAGCTGCTGCCGGGTGTTTTGCTTCTGGCTGGGGTAGGTTTCTTGGAGGCCTTTCGGTTGGTTCTGCTAAAGCCAGTGCTGGATCGCGTATTAAATCCTGCCTCGGGTTCCGAAAAGATTGTGCTCTTCACGATTCCCCGCACGGGGCAGGCGATTTATCTGCAGCGGTTCGTTCCCTCTCATTTTCACAATGCCTGGACCATCGTCGCCTACGCCCTGGTGGCCTCGACCGTGCTCAAGGGAATTTTCGACTATGGCGGTACTTACCTGGTGAACCACGCCGGCTTCGGGATGATTACGAGCCTGCGCAATGACCTTTACAACTCGGTTTTGCGGAGGTCGGCGGCTTTTTTTCAGAAGCACGCGACCGGGACGCTCATATCGACAATCATCAATGACATTGAGCGGGTGCAATATGCAATGTCCAGCGTCTTGGCTGAGTTCCTGCAGCAGTTGTTCACTTTTGTTTTTATTGCGGCGGCGGTGGTAATGCTGGGACGAGAGCTGGCGTGGGTGCTGCTGCTGTTTGTCCCTTTCATCGTTTTGTCTGCGGTACGCATCGGACGCCGCGTCCGTACGACTACGCGACGTGGACAAGACCAGTTGGCGGACGTGCAAAACCTTCTCCACGAAACCATCACAGGCAACCGTATTGTCAAAGCGTTCGGCATGGAATCGTGGGAAGTTGCCCGCTTTCGCGAATCGGCAAACCGGCTATTTCGCGCCAACCTGCGCTCTGTCGCTGCGGCTGCGATCAGCTCCCCCCTGATGGATATTTTTGGTGCGATCGCGATCGCCCTGTTGTTGCTACTTGGCCGTGGAAAGATCTCACACAATCAATTCACCCTGGGCGACTTTGTCACTTTCGTGGCGGCCGTCTTGGCTCTCTATAATCCGGTACGCAAATTCGCTTTATTCAACAATAATTTCCAACAAGCCCTGGGCGCCTCCAGCGAAATCTTCAAGTTCATGGACATCGAAGATGATGTCCGAGAAAAACCGCGTGCCGCGCGCCTACCTGGGTTCTCAAAGACCGTACAATTCGATCACGTCAGTTTCAGCTACGGCAGCGACGGGGCAGATGCGGGCGTGCTGCACGACGTCAACCTCGAAGTTCGCCGCGGAGAAGTGGTGGCCATCGTCGGCTCCAGTGGTTCGGGAAAGAGTACGTTGGTTCATCTCATCCCGCGCTTCTTCGACGTTTCGCAGGGGCGGCTGTTGATCGACGGCAACGATGTGCGCGACGTTACTCTGGCTTCGTTGCGCGAGCAAGTGGGAATCGTGACGCAAGAAACCGTCCTATTCAACGACACGGTTCGCAACAACATAGCTTATGGCCAACCGCATGTGCCACTGAAAGAAGTGGAGGCAGCGTCCCGGGCGGCTTTGGCGCATGAGTTCATCAAAGCCCTGCCCGCAGGATACGATGAAGTGATCGGTGAGCGCGGTGTGCGCCTCTCCGGCGGCGAGCGGCAGCGCATCGCCATTGCCCGCGCCATCCTGAAAAACGCGCCCATCCTGATTCTGGATGAGGCCACGTCGGCGCTCGACAGCGAATCAGAAGCGTTGGTGCAGTCCGCGTTGCATAATCTGATGAGCGGCCGCACCGTGTTTGTGATCGCTCACCGGCTCTCCACGGTGCGCCGCGCCGATCGCATTGTCGTCATCGAAAACGGCGCTATCGCGGATATTGGAACCCATGAAGACTTGATGACGAAGCTGGGCACTTACCGGCGTTTATACGATTTGCAGTTCGCTGATTTCGAGCAGAAACTGGAACCGGCGCGCCCGAGCTAGCGTCTGCTTCGGAACTGGACAATATCTATGCCTCTCCGCTCCATGACGGGTTTTGCGCAGGTTAAAGGCGAACTAGTGAGCCAAGGTGAAGGAAGTGCCGCTTCGCAGCTGTCGGGATCGACGGCGCAAGGCAATGGCCGCCTGGGGTTCTCGCTCTCCTTGAAGGCCGTGAACCACCGTTTCCTCGATCTGCATTTTCGCTTGCCCTCGGGCTCGGATGCGATCGAGATGCAGCTGCGCCGCCTGCTCAAAGAAAAGATTGCTCGTGGTCACGTGGAAGTGACGCTGAGCCTGGAGCGCGGCGGCAGCGAAACCCTGGCGCTAAACCGTCCGCTGGTGAGCGCTTACATCGCGGCTTTTCGGGCTGCGGCCAACGAATTTTCCGTCCCCGCCGAGCCCGATCTCAACGTCATCCTGCGCATTCCCGGGGCGCTTGATTCTGCCGGCAATGCCGTGGATGGGGCACTGGAGTCGGCAGTGATGGCAGCCGTTGGCGAGGTGCTCGATCGACTGAATCACATGCGGGAGCAGGAAGGTCGCGGGATTGAATACGAACTTCGTGAGCGCATGAAGCATCTTCGGGAAGCCGTAAAGATTGTCGAGGAGCACCGGCACTCGATGTTGCACAGCTATCTGGAACGGCTGCAATCACGCCTTCAGGAGTTGCTGGGTACCACTCCCGACCGCGAAAGAGCGCTTCAGGAAGCAGCGCTCCTGGTCGACCGCAGCGACATCCAGGAAGAAATCGTTCGGCTGGAAAACCATGTCCAGCATTTTCTGGGCTTGCTCGATGAACACGGCGAGGTGGGGAAGAAACTCGACTTCCTATTACAGGAAATGAACCGCGAGGCCAACACGCTGCTTTCGAAGACCTCCGGCCTGGCGGGAGAGGCGTTGAAGATCACCGAGGCTGGACTCAGCATGAAAGCGGAGATCGAAAAATCTCGCGAGCAGGTGCAGAACCTGGAATGAGTTCTTCTCACAAGCCGCTGATCTACATCATTTCGGCTCCGTCGGGTTCGGGTAAATCGACGCTGGTCAATGAACTGCTGAAGAAAGTGAGTGATCTCGAGTTTTCCATTTCCTACACCACGCGGGCTCCGCGCGGCAGTGAAGTCAACGGCCGGCAATATTATTTTGTGTCGCGTGCCGAGTTCCAGAAGATGATTCAGGAAGATGCATTCCTCGAATACGCGGAGGTGTTCGGAAACTACTATGGCACCGCCCGCCGTTTTCTCCATGAGGCCGAGCAACATGGCCGTGACCTTTTGCTGGATATCGATGTGCAAGGCGCCAAGCAAATTCAGGACAAACTACGCGATGCCACCAGCATCTTCATTCTCCCTCCAGACCGCAAGACGCTAGAAGAACGGTTGCGTAAGCGTAGTGAAGATGCCGACGAAGTGATCCAGCACCGCCTGGATAAGGCGACCAGCGAAATTGAGAATTACCCGCGCTACAACTACATTCTGATCAACGATCAGCTGGAGGATTCCATCAAGCTGTTGCGTGCGGTTGTGCGCGGAGAACGCTTGCTGCGTGCCGGGCGGCCGCTCTCGGAGGAAGAGGGGAAAACCGTGGCTTTGGCGGATGGTTGTCGCCTGGCCAATGTTCGTGGCCGCCTGAAGCAGATTCTGGAGTCGTTTCAGCCGCCCGACGATTCCGGCAGGGATTAGTCCTCGGTAACCACTTCAGACGCCCGCTGGCCCCCGCAATGTTGAATTTCGTGGGAAAATAGGAGGCGTAGTTCTTGGCTTCGCTGGCGAAGAACACAGCGTACAAACTTTCGGCAATCAAAATCTTGTGTCCCGTACAAGGGGAGAGAGCTCAATGAAATTGATCGAAGGCTTCGACAGCAACTATCGCTACATTCTGGTGGCCGCTCGCCGTGCCCGCCAACTGCAATCCGGAGCACCGCCGGTGGTCCAAACCAATTCCCGCAAACCGTGCCGCATTGCGCAAGACGAGATTCGCGCGGGCAAAGTGAAGTGGGAGATTCCTGAGACCCGCAGCGCTGCCGAGCAAGCGGCCGAAGTTTTGGATCAGGCCTTCGGGCACGATGCTTAGGGTGTTGCCTGGGAGAGCGATGTTTCCACCCTTATGAAAATTGCTCTCGGAGTGACGGGTGGAATCGCGGCTTACAAGGCGGCCGAGATTGTGCGCCTCCTCGAAGACCGCGGGATTCGTGTGCAAGTGGTCATGACGCGCGCGGCGCAGGAATTTGTCCGCCCTCTGACCTTTGCTGCGCTTTCCGGGGAAAAGGTGATCACCGGAATGTTTTCGCCCGGCGACGAACATAGTCCGAACATCGACTCTGCCATCGAGCACATTGCCGTCGCGCAATCGATTGACGCTTTGCTGGTCGCGCCCGCCACCGCCGACGTTCTGGCGCACTTCGCACAAGGCATCGCCAGCGACTTCCTTACCACGCTTTATCTCGCGACCACCGCTCCCGTCGTGGTTGCTCCGGCGATGAACGTCAACATGTGGAATCATGCGGCGACCCGGGCGAATCTCGAAATCCTACGCCAGCGTGGGGTGAGGATCGTCGAACCAGGATCGGGATATCTGGCCTGTGGCATGACCGGCGCCGGCCGTCTTGCTGAGAACGAAGCGATTGTTGC
Source organism: Candidatus Sulfotelmatobacter sp. (assembly GCA_049584315.1). Lineage (GTDB taxonomy): Bacteria > Acidobacteriota > Terriglobia > Terriglobales > Acidobacteriaceae > Sulfotelmatobacter. The sequence continues at coordinate 192,952 of JBAUXO010000085.1, forward strand.
CGGGTTGCTCGAAGCGCTGGGCGCATCGCAGGATCTGGCCGGTGAAACAGTGCTGATCACGGCGGGACCAACGCGCGAGAAGATCGATCCCGCACGCTACCTGACCAACCGTTCCAGCGGGCGCATGGGCTATGCCATGTCCGAAGCCGCTTTGCGCCGTGGCGCGCGCGTGCTGCTGGTCAGTGGGCCAACCGCGCTAACTCCGCCGGGAGCGGCTGAGATCACGCGCGTGGAATCCGCTGAGCAGATGCGCGATGCGGTTTTGAATTTGCTACCCCAGGCTACCATTGTCGTCAAGACTGCCGCGGTTTCGGACTATCGTGCGAAGTCGGCCTCTCCGCAGAAAATAAAACGCAAAGGGCCGATCACTCTGGAGCTTGAAGCGACCCCCGACATTCTTAAGGAAATTTCTCTCCGCAAGCAGTCGCAAGTCGTCGTGGGCTTCGCAGCCGAAACCGAGAATGTTCTTGAAAACGCTCGCCAGAAGCTTGCTACCAAGCAACTCGATGCCATCGTGGTGAACGACGTTTCCCGCGAAGGCGTCGGCTTCGATTCTGATCGCAACCAAGTGACCATCATCACACCCGACGAAGTCGTCGACGTCCCCGAGACCACCAAGTGGGAAGTGGCGCAGCGCGTTCTCGACCAGGTTGTCCGCATTCGCCAGCGCCGCAAGTCTCCGGTGCAAGCCTGACCCCGCGTCACTTTCGAACTGGCGTACAATTCCGTCAAACATCTTAAGGAGCTTGTGATGACGCAGAAAGTGATTGAAGTGATTGGAACATCCAAAGACAGCTTCGCCAAAGCCGCCGAGGGTGCGGTGGCCGAGGCTGCGAAGACCGTGCGTGGTATCAAGTGGGCGCATGTCGACTCACTGGACATGCAGCTCGAAGGCGCCAAGGTGGTGCTCTATCGGGCGACGACCAAAATCTATTTTGACGTGGAGCACTGAGTCAGATTTATCCCCCTGATCGCCAGAACTATAATGACCCGTACACTGGATCCTCAATTGCGGCGCGCTCTTGCCGAGCGCGTCCGTTTCTGCCACGAGATGGGGATCTATGATTTCTACCGCCGCGATTTCGATCGGGACGGCCCCCGGCTTTCTCAATCCGCGGAAAGCGAATGTGCCGCCGGAATCGTGGTTGCATCGTCGTCGTTGCCCCAGCTGGAACTGCGAGAGGAAATGTCCGCAAGAAAATCCGCTGTCGTTCCATCCACTGCCGAGAAGAATATTCTCGAAATCGTATCTTCGAAGCCGGAGTCCGGAGTGGCCGATCCTGTGGCCGCACTCAAACTCATTCGGGAAGACCTCGGCGATTGCACTCGCTGCAAGCTTCATCAGCAGGGGCGCGAGCAAATCGTCTTTGGAGTCGGAAATCCTCGCGCGGAATTGATGTTTGTCGGTGAAGGTCCGGGTGCCGACGAAGATGCACAGGGTGAGCCGTTCGTAGGCCGAGCCGGCCAACTGCTCAATAATATGATCAAGGCCATGGGCCTGCGCCGCGAAGATGTCTATATCGCGAACATCGTAAAGTGCCGTCCGCCGGGCAACCGCCAGCCCGAGCGCGATGAGTGTGGCACCTGTTCTCCGTTTCTTATGCGGCAGATTGCGACGGTCAAGCCCAAGGCGATTGTTGCGCTGGGAGCGACCGCCGCGAAAAATCTCTTGGCCCTCAACGCGCCCATGTCCGAACTTCGCGGCCGCTGGTACGATTTCAAACCGGCCGGCAGCGATCCTTCATGGCCCGGCGCGCGTCTGGCGGTGACTTATCATCCGGCATTCCTGCTGCGCGACCCGCGGCAGAAGGGCGAGGCCTGGAAGGATTTGCAGATGGTGATGAAGTACCTGGGCATCGAGCCCCCGAAAAAGGCCGCCGAGTAGTCAGCGCTCGCAGTTCTTCCGCTACCGCTGCTATTCTCTGAGACGCTTGATCCCGTAACTGTGGTTCACAAGTTCAATGCTCGAGTTCTGCGATGTAGCCCTGCCCGTGCCCCTCGACATGGTCTTTACCTACCGTGTCCCCGCCGATGTCACTCCGATCGTTGGCGGACGTGCGCTCGTGCCTTTCCGCCAGCAGCGTATGACCGGCATCGTGATGGAATTGCACGACCGCAAGCCTGCGGTCACAATCAAGAATGTTCTCAATGTGCTCGACGACGCGCCAGTGCTCGACGATCAACTGTTGCGCCTCGGCCGTTGGATTGCCGACTACTATCTCGCCCCGCTCGGCGAAGTCTTCCGCACCATGTTGCCGCTGAATGCGGAGTTCAAACGCGGCTTGGCTTACCGCATCACCGCCCAGGGCCAGACGGCGCTGCATTTGGCCGGTAGGTCGGGATCCTCTGCCCGATCGCGGCGAACGCCGGAAGAGCAAGCCGCCGAGGTCCAGGTACTGGATTACCTCGCGGCGCAAGCGCCCGTGCCCGGGGAGACGGTTCAGGTTCGCGAAGAAACTCTGCGCTCTGCTGCGCGTGCCTCGAAGTCAGTCTTGAGCGGGATGGTGCGCAAAAAGTGGCTGCTGCGCGAGGACGTTTCTGCAGTCCGAGACGTAACTCGCACCGTCAAAACCGCGATCCTGAGATCCGCCAACGGAAAACTGAACGACAATCAGCGTAGGCTGATCGAAACTCTGGCCGCTTCGGGCGGCCATGTTCCCGTCGACACCTTGCAGGCACTCGACCTTCCGCGAACGACCATGCGCACGCTGGTTCGGCGCGGTTTAATTGAAATTATCGAAGAGCCTGCGGCATTCCTCGTCTCGCGCAGCAAGCCCCGGACCCCGCGTTTGGAATTCAGTTTCAATCCAGCGCAGCAAGCCGCCCTGAATCGCCTGCGCGAAGCCGTCGACGCGAGAACATTCTCCTCCATCCTCTTACACGGCGTTACGGGATCGGGCAAGACCGCCGTCTATCTGGCCGGGATGCGCGCCGTGCTCGAGGCCGGACGCTCCGCCCTTCTGCTCGTGCCGGAGATCGGCCTCACGCCCGCGGTTGCCTCCGATCTGCATCAGACCTTCGGCGACAAAGTCGCCATCCTGCACTCCGCCCTCTCCGACAAGGAACGCGCCCAGCAGTGGCATCGCATCAGGAGCGGTGAGGCGCGTATGGTGGTGGGCACGCGTTCCGCGGTCTTCGCGCCGGTCGCCGATCTCGCCCTCCTCATCGTCGATGAAGAGCACGATTCCTCCTACAAGCAAGAGGAGACGCCGCGCTACCACGCCCGCGATATCGCCGTGATGCGCGCCAAGATGGCGAACGCGGTTGTGGTCCTAGGCTCGGCCACGCCCTCGCTGGAATCGTATTTCAACGCGAAGAAAAATAAATACGTGCTGCTCGAGTTGCCAGACCGCGTGGAGCAGCGCCCCCTGCCGGAAGTCGAGATCCTCGACATGCGCCAGGAATTCCAGGAAACTGGCCAGGAGCAAGTCATCTCGCGCAAGCTCGCAGCCGAGATCAAGGAGCGCTTCGAACGCAAAGAGCAAGTCATGGTGCTATTGAATCGCCGTGGATATTCACCGGTGGTGCTGTGCCGCACCTGCGGTAAGACGCTCGAATGCCAGAATTGCGCCATCGCGATGACTCATCACAAGCGGGAGCATAAGATGGTCTGTCACTATTGCGGCTATACGGCGCCTGTGCCGAAAGCCTGCGTCCATTGCGGCAGCGAGTATGTGTATTTTCTCGGCACCGGCTCGGAGAAGCTGGAAGAGTTGCTGCACGCGATGTTTCCGCAGGCCCGGATCGCCAGGCTCGATCGTGATACGGTTCGCGGACACGATGATTTCGAGCGCACCCTGAACGCGCTCAGCGAGGGCGAACTCGACTTAGTCGTCGGTACGCAGATGATCGCGAAGGGTCACGATATTCATGGCGTCACGCTGGTCGGCGTCGTCGGCGCGGACAGCGCGCTGGGCATGCCTGATTTTCGGGCTGCCGAGCGTACCTTTCAATTGCTCACCCAAGTTGCAGGACGCGCCGGTCGCGGCCGATCACCCGGTAAAGTCATCCTGCAGACTTATTTTCAAGATCACTATGCGGTGCAATATGCTGCGCACCACGACTTCGCCGGATTCTACGACAAAGAATTGCGCTTCCGCAGTTGGATGCAGTATCCGCCATACTCCGCGCTGGCGAATGTGCTGGTGCGCAGCGATAAGCTTGACCAAGCGCTCGAGTGGTCGGGCACGTTGGGAAAATGGTTCGAGCAGACCCGGCACGAAGGAGTCCGCGTGCTGGGCCCGGCTTCCGCGCCTATCATGCGGTTGAAGCGCGATTACCGCTACCACTTTGTGCTGAAATCCCCAAGCCGAGAAAAACTGAACACCACGCTCCGCGCCATGTTGGTCTTCGCCGCGAAACAGAAAATTCCGCGGACGCAGGTGATTGTCGATGTGGACGCACTGTGGCTGATGTGAAACCTCCTGCGGAGATATCGTGATGCCAGCGAAACCTCGTTTCTTCCCAACGCTCTCTGCCTGGCGCGCCTGGCTCGAGGAGAATCACGCCGAGGCGCAGGAACTGTGGGTCGGCCTCTACAAACGAGATTCCGGGCGGCCGAGCATCACCTGGCCGGAAGCAGTCGACGGTGCGCTCTGCTTTGGCTGGATCGATGGCGTCCGCAAGAGCGTCGACCCCATCCGCTACAAGATTCGGTTTACACCGCGGAAGCCGGGCAGCATCTGGAGCGCGATCAACGTGAAACGCGCAACAGATCTTTCCACCTTGGGATTAATGCATCCCGCCGGACTGGCGGCTTTTCAGAAGCGCCAGGCGAAGCGTTCAGGGATCTATGCCTACGAACAAAGAAAAGCCGCCGAACTTCCGCCAGCCTATGAGCAAAAATTCCGCGCGAACAAGGCGGCGTGGAGATTCTTTCGGGCTCAGGCGCCCTGGTATCGCCGAACCGCCACCTACAGGATCATCAGCGCGAAAAGAGAAGAGACTAGATCGAAGCGTCTGGCATCGCTGATCGAAGATTCCGCGCATCAGCGAACCATACCGGCTCTTACCCGCCCACCGAAAGCAAGGTAAGAGCCCGATCGCGCGGCGAGCACAAGGCTCACGGTCCGCCGATTTGTCCTCGAATCACCACCACCGACGCTGCCGGCAGATCGTAGGTCGCGTCTTTCGCCGCATCTTGCGTCGTGTGCACGATCGGGCCGTCGGGATCTGCAAAACCCTTGCTGGTGGCCACGATGGTTGGCTTCCCGCTAATCTCGGCGTGCGCCATAAATCGCGTCTGCGCCGGGTGCCATTGATATTGGGCGCTGCCGAAAGTGGAAACCTCCACCGCCCCCTCAAACGTGCTCCCTTTCTCCGCTGCTCCGGCAAAACTAATTCGCACCCGATGCGCATTCTGCTGATCCCGGTTCACGGCCATCACAGCCCATTTTCCATCGGGACGCTTCACCGCGTACGCCGTCACCAATTCATGGCCTGCGCCATCTTGTACGTCACTCTTCGCGGCAAATACGGGATGCTCCACCGCTCCGGGCTGCACCCACTCCAGGTTGATTAACTGCGCTACGAAGAACTGCGCCAGCGGCTGCTGAATCCGGTAATTGGCGTCGATGGTAAACATTCCAAATGTGCCGGGCGAGCTGTTGCATCCCGGCTCCATCTGCAGCGGCAGATAATGGAAGAAGTAAACGCCTTTTCCGCCGGAATTCAGAAACGATCCAATGTAATCGGCCAACCAGATTCCGGAGAACATGTCTTGAAAGGTTTCGCTCGCCCCCGCCGACAGATTTCCCTCCGTGATGAACATTGGCATGTCCGCGGGAATTCCGTCCTCGTGCCAAACCTGCATAATATGGCTCACCAACTCTGGCTCGTCATAGAGCATGCCCCACGGCGTTCGGCACGGATCGTAGGGATAATGCTCGAACGAAAAAAATGCAAGGTCATTCATGCGGCCGTGTTGCTTCAGGTAATCGAGGAAACGTGCCGTCCAGGAAACTTTCCCGTTCGCGTCCGGCCACACCTCAATGACCTTATTCACTCCCTGAAACGACGGCCCGCCCAGCTTCAGCTTGGGGTCCACGCGATGAATTGCCGTGGCCCACTGTAGGTACAGCGCCGCGTAATCTTCCGGCAGCATATACTGCCCATCGGCTTCCTCTCCCATTTCGACATAGGAAATTGGATAGCCGCGCTTCTCCAGATACACAATTTCCGCCGCCGCGTTGTCGGGGGTGTCATACAACATCGCGATTGGCATCATCGCGGGGAGGCCGCGGGTCACTCCGCTCGTGTAGAAGAGATCGAATCCCACCTGCGCTTGCTTGGTCGATCCCAAATCCGAGGGCTGGTGCCAGGGATCGACCGACGAACAATAGGTCGCCGTCTGCTCCTGATCCGGGGTGTGGCGCAGAACGTCGTGAAACGCGCCGTCTTCCGTGGTGGTGCCAAGGTAGAGCTCGCGAATCGAATAGCCGACACAATTCCGCGGATCACCGGGCCCATCGGCATCGCAAGTGTTGGATGACTCGGTCATCCAGATGCGCACGAAGCGCATCGGCATGGGAGATCTGTTCAAGCGAATGGTTTCGCTCCCGCCTTTTCCATCGGTAACCGTACCTTGCGGAAATGTCTGCCACACTCCGCGGGTTGCGGTTCGGATGGGATCGTCGCCCGTCCAGTACTGCACCACATAGCGCCGGGCATACGGCTCGCCCCATGCGATGCGGATACTGTCGATTTGCTGCACCTGCGCCAGGTCAAGCACGACCCACTGCGGGTGCAGGACATCGCTCTCGCCGGTGAAACGTTCTGTGAGGTATGGATTGCTCTTCCAGAAAGCATTCACATCTCCGTCGGTGAGTCGCGAGAAGCCGACGTTATCGGTCCCGTCGTTGCGGGTGAAACCGCGGCGCGGCAGAGCGTAGCCATAGGAGTAGCGTATGGTTTCCGAGGGAGTCTCCGAGCCGGTGAAATATCCTTTGCCGCCGGCATCACGAACGTCGCTCCATGTTCCTTGGGGATTCCAGTGCCACGCCTCGACCGCGAGTTCGGTGTTTTGCCGATAGGTGACCGGTTGCCAGCCTGAAGCCATCGTTTTCTCCAGCGTCGGTTGCAGGAAGTCTTTGTCGATCGCTTCCACTGCGATGCGATCCACGCCTGCACCCAGCGTCTGGTTCGGCACGAAATGGTTGGTGGGGTGTGAGATGTCCACCGTGATGGTTTGACTGTCAGCAGAAAAGACAAGAGCGAAACAGGCGGCGAAGCAGACTAAAACGGCGGGCAGCTTTTTCAAGGGCACCACCTCCCAACGCTATATTAAAACGATTGAATAAAGGAGTATACGAGAGAAGCGGTTGCGTGGCGTAGTAAATTTTCCAGCTTGAGATCAAACGTTCGGCGGGGTCAGTGAGCGATACGGAAAATCCTACTGAGCGCTTGGTGCAAAACCTGACGTACCATCTCTGGCGGAAGAATCTCTCGCAGGGAGGAGTGCGCCGTCGGTGCCGGGATGATGGTGAGGATCAACATCAGCAAGGCGAACGCCGCCAACCACATCCGCACACCGGAAACCTGCGGCCACTCTGCGACTTGCGGGTGGCGGAGGCTGCTCAACCACAGCAGCGCCGCCCACACCATCCATCCCATCCACAGGAAATAGGCCATTGGCAGAAGAATCAGGATGGTCAGGCGCGACACCATCTTGTGCGTGCGGGGTGCAATCGAAAAAACAATATGTCCGCCATCGAGTTGACCGCCGGGGAGCAGATTGAGGGAAGTCGCGAGCATCCCTACCCAGGCGGCAATCGCGGTGGGATGCAGCAGTGCGCGGTCCAGCGGAAGCGCCGCCGCTCCGTGGACCCACCCCGTTCTCACGAGTAATCGATGTACGACATGGAAAATCAGCGGATAGCCGAGCTGATAATCTTCCGGGCCAAGGGCGAAACGCATCGGCCTCGACCATGCCAGCGAAACGATGAGTATCGCGAACGCGACCACGAATCCCGCGATCGGTCCGGCAACGCCGATGTCGAATAGCGCCGTGCGAGAGCGAATGCGCGACCGGATTAGAATGACCGCTCCCATGGTTCCAATCGGGGTTGGCGCGGGAATGAAGAAGGGCAGCGTCGCGTAAACGCCATAGCGCCGACAGTACAGGTAGTGCCCCATTTCGTGAGCCAGGAAAAAAAACATCAGTGTGGCCATGAAAGGCAAACCGCCCAGCAGCCGTGCGGGATGGGAGAATGCCCAGTTGGCAGGGAAAAACGGCAGCGAATCGTCATTTACCGAGAGCGCCGACTGGCCGTGCCGGAAGTTGTATTCCATGCGTGCGCCCATCACCAGGGTGGTGAAACAAGTGGCCAGCAAGAGCAGGATATGAAGCCAGTAACGGGGTTTTGGAAGAGACGGCACCCGTTCGGGCACCGGTCGAACGTATTCAAGTGTGGAAGAAGCGGTTGGGGGAGTGGGTTCCGACATGCAATTCTCGGCCTCGCAATTTCATCGAGACCCTTCCTTAAGATGCTACTACGAGTGACGGCAATCGAGGCGAGCGCCCGCTAAGGTGTGTTCAAGACTCGAACTTCCAGAGCAGTCAGCTCAAAATCAGCGGAATAGGCGGAGGCCGGGTGCCCGCGGTTAGAGACCGAACGCCGGAGGCGGTTGCTCTCAATCAATCGATTGCAACTCTTTGCCCGGCTTGAAGCGCACGGCTTTGCCGGGAGGAATCGACACTTCGGCGCCGGTGCGCGGATTGCGTCCGATGCCGGTCTTGCGCGGGCGCACGTTAAACACGCCAAATCCCCGCAGCTCAATGCGTTGGCCGCGGGCCAGCGACTTCTTCATGCTCTCGAAGACGGTTTCCACCGCCAACTCGGCCTTGGTCTTGGTGATGCCGGTTTTGGCAACCACTTCATTGATGATGTCGAGCTTAATCACGAACGGCCCCCGGATGCGGCGTGAGGATTATGCTTCAAGTGATTGATGCTATGGGAGATATCGGAGATTGTCAACGGGAGCATCTGTACCGTAAACTGGCCGAACCCGAAAAAACAATTGAGTAATTGTGCGATCGGGTAATGGTGTGATTTCAGAACCAGCGGGTGAGGTATGCAGGTTTTCAATTGCCCGATTACAAAATTACCGAATTCCTCAATTTTCCCAAGGAGCTCCATGCTGAAGAGTGACCGCTGGATCCGCAAAGTGGCCCGCGAACATGACATGATCAACCCTTTTTCTGAGAAGCAGGTGCGCGAAGGCGTGATTTCTTACGGCCTGTCGTCTTACGGATACGACCTGCGCGTAGCCGACGAATTCAAGATTTTTACGAACGTCAACAGCACGATCGTCGACCCCAAGAATTTCGACGAGAAATCCTTTGTCACGGTGCGTACTGATATCTGCATCGTCCCGCCCAACTCCTTTGCCCTCGCCCGCTCGGTGGAATATTTCAAAATTCCGCGCGACATTCTGACCATCTGCGTGGGCAAGAGCACCTACGCTCGTTGCGGCATCATCGTCAACGTCACCCCATTCGAGCCCGAGTGGGAGGGCTTCGTAACCCTCGAAATTTCGAACACCACGCCGCTGCCGGCGCGCATCTACGCCAACGAAGGCCTGTGCCAGATCCTTTTCTTCCAGTCCGACGAGGTCTGCGAAACCAGCTACGCCGACCGCAAAGGCAAGTACCAGTCGCAGCAGGGAATCGTGTTGCCGAAGTTGTAGGCCAGCCGTCTATCTCTGGAAATGGTGGAGGTGGCACGTGAACTGGTGGCGATGCTGGATCCGCTTGGTGTTGGCTTTACCCCTAGTCCCGGGTGTGGCCGCGCAAACGCAAACTGCCCCCTCTTTCGCTTTATCGGTGGATCAATCTCGCTACTACTTTAAGACTCCAGAGGACGAAGTTTCGGCCCGCGCCGAGTTGAATACGGCGCTGCAGCAGATGGGACGGTTCAAGGGACAAATCAATTCCGCGGCCCAGCTGCTTGATGCCCTGCAGAGTTACGATGCGGTTCGAAGGCTTTTTGCCAAACATGAAGCCTACCTGCACCTACGCTGTTCTCTTGATCGCAAAGACCGAGCCTGTGATGCCGATCATGCGCTCGAATCAGAGGTCAAGGCAAAGACTGCCTTCCTCGATCGAGAGATTCTCGCCATCTCCGAGGATCGCCTGAGCGGCTTCTTGAGCGAGGAAGCGGGGCTGGTGCAATATCGGTTCGCATTAGGCGACATTCGACGTGACCCGCAGCATCAGCTGCCAGAACCAGAACAGTCGCTCCTCGACCAGCTTCAGCCCCAAATTGCCGACTGGCAATACGACTTGTACGAACAGGTTGTTGGCAGCATTGTGTTTGGAACGGTGCAAACGCCAACCGGCCCACTGGATGTGATCCGCCAACGCAACCTTATCGCCACTAACAGGGATGGCCGGGTTCGCGAAGAGGGATTCAAGAAGCGCTATGCGGGATTCGCCAGCCAGCGCGATTTCCTCGCCTTTGCTTTGATTCACCTGGTTCAGGCGCAATCGGCTCTCGCCAAAGCCCACCATTATGCGGATGCGCCCGCGCGCAAGTATGAGAGTCTCTATTTCAAACCGGAGGAAACGCGCAGCCTGCTCGCGCGTATGGCTCAGCACGAAGACATCCCTAAGCGCTATGAGAAAGTCTTGTCAGAGGATGTCGAGCGAGAATACCGTCAACCAGCGCACGTGTGGGATTTGTCTGCGCCCGCGGGTGGACTTACTCCGCCTGTGGTGTCGCTGTCGGAAGCTCGCGCCGTTTTTCACGTCGCGTTTGCGGGACTGGGGAATGAATACCAAAGCGCATTCGATGCTCTTCTCGATCCCGTCAACGGTCGCGCTGATATCTTGCCCGGAGGCGCGCCGAACCGCTATGGGGGAGGGTTCTCGGTGGGATTCCCTGGCAGCACCCCGGTTTTGTTCTACGGCCGCTACGACGGCACTTTCAAGGATCTTTCTGTGATCGCGCACGAAGGTGGACACGCAACCCATCGCCAGCTCATGATGGCAAACGGCGTCTTGCCCTCCTACGCCAGCGGCCCGCATTTTCTTTTCGAGTCATTTGCGGAGTTTGACGAGTTGCTGCTTGCCGACTCGATGGCTGAGCAGGCCAGGACGCCCGAACTGCAGCGCTATTATCGCGAACGTTGGATGAGCATCAAGGGTCTCGACGCGTTCTATGGCGCGCAAGATGCGCTCCTAGAACAGGCCATCTATGATGGTGTTTCCGATACTTCTGTACGGAATGCGGACGACCTTGACAGCGTAACCGTGAAGATTGACGGCCAATTCTCGCGATTCCCAGCTTCCGAGCCAGAATTGCGAACCCGGTGGGCCATGATTTCTCTGATGTTTGAGGACCCTCTCTACAACGTGAACTATGTCTATGGAGGATTGTTGGCGCTTAAATATTACCAGCTTTACTCAACCAGGCGGGACTGGTTTGTGCCGCGCTACATCGCGCTTCTCAAAAATGGGTTCGATCGACCGCCTGCGGAATTGCTCCGTCAGTTCCTGGACATCGATCTCTCCGCGCCGTCCCTGTTGAATGACGACTTCGATCTTTTGGGTCACAAATTAGATCAGATTGATGCGATCGCGTCCAAGAAGTAGAACGTCCGCCTCTACCCTCTACCGTCCGTTCTCTTCTTCTTTGAACATGTACTTAATAGCGGGCTTGTAAATCATAAGGTTAGGCCCGCCGTCCTCGCGGACCACCTTGATGCAGCTTTTGTCGTACCACTCAATAATCCCGTGCACTTCTTCGCCGTCGCGGAGCACCACCACCATCGGCGTCCTCGACTGCATCTGCTTCTGATAGTAAAAATTCTCAGCGTTGGTCTGCTCCGGCGGAGCGCTCTTTCGTCCACTGCCCCCGGCCCCGCCCATAGAACGATCGCCACGATCGCCACGATCGCCGCGATCGCCGCGATCATAACTGCGCTCGCCTCCGCGCTCCATCCCCCGCTCCGGGCGTTCGTGCCGCTCCCGGCGCTCTGTCAACTGCATGTGGACGGAATTATGGTTGGCGTTGTGATTGCCGTGATTGTGATCCACGCGCGGCAGCGCGGGACGGATCAGCTTGCGGTTGGCGAAATTGTCCTGCTCGTCCGACGGCTTGACTGGGGTCGGATCCATCGTCTCTTTCATAGTGGCGCTACTCCTGCACATTCTCTTGCGCAAACTACAACGTCAAAGAGCCCTTGAGGGTATTTACGAAGGCGTGAAATTTAACTTACCGTACCACAGGAGGGTCCCCAAAACAATCCTACTGTCGTGCCACTATCGCGCCCTTTACAGGCTGCGGTGCGTCAAATCTCGCACCTAGCGTTTGGTCCCCTCAGCTCGTATTTGTCATGTCGGCGCCTTTTCGCTCCCTGCCGCTCCAGGTAACCAGCGCCACTAGGGTTGCGATCAATACCACGGTCCAAGCCAGAACTGGTGCATACATGCCGCGATAGCGATTTTCCGCCAGCTTCGCTTGAATCACCACATTGCGTGAGGAAAGCAGATTCCCCAGTTGATACGCGAAGCCGGGAAATGTGCCGCGCACCGCCGACGGAGAGAGTTCGTTCAAATGGGCGGGAATCACTCCCCATGCGCCTTGCACCATGAATTGCATCAGAAATCCGCCCAACGCCAGCGTGGGGACGGTGTGCGAATAGGCCCACAGGGGAATCACAGGAATCGCCAGCAGCGCGGCGGTCACAATGGCGCGGCGCCGTCCTATCTTCTCCGACCAGGTTCCAAACAAGATCCCACCCAGCAGAGCGCCCAGATTGGCGATCACCGTGATGAGCATGACCCTCTGCGGCGAAAATTGATGTCCCTTGGTCAGAAATGTCGGGTAGAGATCCTGGGTTCCGTGGCTGAAAGAATTGAAGGCGAACATGAGCACCACCAACAGAAGAAAAGTACCAAAGTAGGTCAGGATGTCGTTCCCCAGTCGGCTCTCCGGGTTCTTCGATACCTGGCCCTGCAACCACGCCGGAGATTCATCCACCTTCGTGCGAATGTAAATCACCAGAAAAGTGGGTAGCGCGCCGATCACAAACATGCCCCGCCAGCCCACGAACTGAAATGCCGTCCCGTAAACTAAGGCCGCCGTCAAGTAGCCTACGGCGTAGCCTTCCTGAAGCAAGCCGGAGAAAAATCCACGTCCTTCCGCCGGCAGCGTCTCGAATGCCAACGCCGCGCCCACACCCCATTCGCCGCCCATGGCGATTCCGAATAACGCCCGCGTGATCAGAAATACTCTCAACGAAGGCGCGAACGCCGATGCCAGCTCGAACACTGAGTAGGCGATGATATCGACCATCAGCGTGACTCGCCTGCCATACCGGTCGGCCATCAGTCCAAAAAGAAATGCACCCACTGGACGAAAAGCCAGCGTGATGAAAATCGCTTCTGCCACCGCCGAAATCTTAGCTTGGAATTGCGTGGCGATCGCGCTCACACAGAAGGTGAGAATGAAGAAATCAAAGGCGTCCAGCGACCAGCCCAGAAAACAGGCGGTGAAAGTGTTCCTCTGCACCGGGGTCAGCCGGCGAAAGTGGCCGACAAACTCCATCAGGATTCCTCCTCGTTTTTCGGAACGCACCGAAAAGTTCTGCGAATGCTAGCATATTGGGTTCGATCAACCACCAGGAATCAGCCATCAATCATTCCTCCATGCCCGATCTCGACTCTCCGCAACGCCAGGCGCCCGATTCGCTCATGCTCACCGGCTTCTGGTATCGTGCTTTACCCGCGGATCGCGTCCACCGCAATCAAATCCACAAAGCCACGCTGCTTGAGATTCCACTGGTCGTGGGACGCGATCAGGTCGGCCATCCCTTTGCCCTACGTGATGCCTGCCCGCACCGCGGCATGCCGCTTAACGGCGGCCACTTCGATGGAGAAAACATCGAATGCCCCTACCATGGCTGGACCTTCGACGCCCACAACGGCCAGTGCCGGCTCATCCCCTCACTTACGGCTGACCAGAATCTGAAGGTGGACCGTATTTACGCCGGCAGCTATCCCTGCGAAGAGCAGGATGGATTTATCTGGGTGTATGTGCCCGATCCGGGCCCGCCGGGTGGGGGCTTCACCGAACCCAAAGAAGCTCCCGAACCCGCGCCGCGGATCGAGAAATTTAGGGTACCGGGAAAAGACAAATACAAACTCGCCTACCTCACCGCCCATATGCCCGTCAGCATCGATCATGGCATCATCGGGCTCATGGATCCGGCGCACGGCCCGTTCGTTCACCAAGCCTGGTGGTGGCGCAGCCGACACAGCATTCACGAGAAGAAGAAAAACTTTGAGCCGATTCCCAACGGCTTCCGCATGAGTGCGCATACCCCCAGCTCAAACTCCGCGCCCTACAAGCTGTTGCGCCTCTATGCCGCCGCCGATTCCATTACCACGACCATCGACTTCACTCTCCCCAACCTGCGCAGCGAAACTATCCGGGCGGGGAAGTACTGGTTTTCTTCGCTCACCACCGTCACGCCCATCATGCGCAATCAGTGCCGCATCGATGTCGTCGCCGCCTGGAATCTTTTTAGCTGGCTGCCCTTCGGCCCGGAGTTGCTGAAATTCGTCTTCGCTAAGTTCGTCGAACAGGATCGCCGCACCATGGAGCTCCAAGCCGAAGGGTTGAAGCACAATCCCCATCTCATGCTGATCGATGACGCCGACCGCCCCGCCAAGTGGTATTTCCAACTCAAGGCCGCGCATCTCGAAGCCAAACGCGCCGGTAGGGCGATGAAGCATCCCATGTCCGGCCCGGTTACGTTGAAGTGGAGAAGTTGACCGCTTTCGATGGAAAGTGCCTCAACCCGTTCCGCTCGCCGTCTAGCCAGGACGTGATTGCTGCGCGTCGGAAATTGTATCCAGCCAGTGCAGATACGTTTCCATTGCATGCCAGATCACCGGGTTGTGCTCCGCGAACAAAGAAGTACAAAACCAGTAGGCGGGATCCACGTGGTCGTAATCCAGCAGCACAGGAACATAAGGCGGCAGTTTCGCCACCAAGTCGAGCGGATCCGCCACGAATCGATGGGCAGCGGGCTAAATTTGCTGGGTAAATTTCTTGTTGCTCACGGACGGTGAAGCAAAGATATACAGGGTGGTTCTGTCGAACTTATGCCTGGTGGCATTCATGACGAACAGCGTCCTCAATGCGCCGCCCAGGCTGTGGCCAGACACAGTGTAAGCGGCCCGCACAAACTGGCCGTAGAAGAATGCTTTTTTGGATCGAATGGCTGACCCATGTGACACCTCCTCGAAAATCATTGCCCTGAATCACGCGCAGGAAGAAGTATTCAGCAATGCCGGGTCCGGGGAAATGATGACGGTTTGACGATCAAGGAATCTCGATCAAGGCGTACGGCCTCAGGAGGACAATGGGTTCATGCGGAGAAAATCTTCGAACACACCGTAAGCTTGTTCCTACACAGCGCCAAGCCGAAAGCTGAGCTGTTATTCTTGCACCAACCACTCCATCGCCTCTTCCCTTGTCTTGAAGGTTGGCAGTTCTCGTTGCGAGAACGTCTTGAAGTGCTCATAAAACACCCGCGGCAGGCTCTCCGTTCCCACCCACGCCGACCGCTTCACATAGGGCCGGTCGAGCACGAGCACCTCTTTGATTCGGGTCGCGACCGTCTTGTCAATCTCAGCGCCCGCGACCTCCACCAGCGTGAGCACTGATCCCGGGGCATGCCGCGCGATATCCGCGCGCACCAGATCGAGTAGCACCAATAATTCTTTCGCGGCGCAGTGCGTGAAGTCGACGAGGAAGATGGCATGGCCCTTGTGCTTGATGAATCGCAAGCGCTCTTCCGCGGATTTTGCGTTCGCGTTCATGGCAGCAGCGACTCCACCACGGCGTAAGCCCCGTCCAGCGCCGCATCCAGCGCGCCAGCGTCCTTCCCCCCCGCCTCCGCCAGGTCGGGACGCCCTCCGCCCTTGCCGCCAACTTTCTGCGCGATCGGCCCAATCACCCTGCCGGCCTGTACCCGGCTCGTAAGGTCCTTGGTCACGCCTACAATGAGCGACACATTTCCATTCGAAGTCGAGCCCAGCACCACCACGCCCGAACCAATCTTCTCGCGCAATTGATCGATCAGCGTCCGCATCTGTGCCCGCTCCAGATTATCGACACGATGCGCGAGAACCTTCACGCCCTTCACATCTTTCACCCTGTCGCCAATGTTGGCCGTGCTCGACGATGCCGATTTCATCCGCACCTGATCCAGTTCCCGCGTCAGCCGCTTGATCTCGGCATCTTTCTTTTCAAGTTCGGCCTTGAGGGCCTCGGCAGGCGATGCCCAGCCCTCCTCGGCAGTGGGTGTCCCATCGGTGCGCGGTTTTTGCGCAAAGTTGGGATTGGCGAGAGTCGATACCACCTTTTCCAGTGCGTGATCTTTCCTAAAGTGCGCCAGCGATCCTTCGCCCGTCACCGCCTCCACCCGCCGCACGCCCGACGAGACGCTGCCTTCCTTCAGAATCTTGATCAGCCCAATCTCGCCGGTCGCGCCCGTGTGCGTACCACCGCAAAGCTCGGTCGAAAAATCGCCAATCCGCACTACCCGCACCTTGTCGCCATACTTTTCACCGAACAGCGCCATCGCGTGATACTGGTTGATCGCCTCCTCAATCGGCACGTCGGTGATGGTCTCCACGATCTGGTTGCGCAGCACTTCCTTGTTGATGATGTCCTCGATGTCCTGCAACTCTTCGTCTTCCACCGCCGTGAAGTGCGAAAAATCAAAGCGCAAATGATTCGGCGCCACCAGCGATCCCGCCTGCTTCACGTGCTTCCCCAAAACTTCGCGCAGCCCGGCATGAAGCAAATGCGTAGCCGTGTGATTGCGCATGGTGGCCTGCCGAACCTCAGCATTCACCACCGCATCCACTTTGTCGGCGACGCGGAGAGTTTTTTTGGCGACCACCTGATGCGCCCGCACGCCCTGAATGGGAGCGTAGCATCCGGTCACCTCGGCAACGACAGTATTGTGATCGTCCGAATAGAACCATCCCTTGTCACCCACCTGCCCGCCGGAGTCGGCATAGAACGGAGTGTGATCAAGGATCACTTCGCCGGATTCACCCGCCTTGAGTTCCTGTGCGCCCTGCCCGTTATGAACGATGGCCAGCATTTCAGAACTGTCCGAGCGTGTCTGCCGATAGCCTTCGAAGATTGATTTCGGCAACTGCTGGTATGCGGGATTGGCAGTTTGCTTCGCGCCACCTTTCCAGGAGGCGCGGGCCCGGGACTTCTGTTCCTCCATCGCATGATCAAAGCCCGCTTGATCGAATGCGACTCCTTGGTCGCGTGCAGCATCCTGCATGAAGTCGAGAGGCATGCCAAAGGTATCGTAAAGTTTGAAGGCTTCGGCCCCGGCGAGTTCGCTCGTGGATCTCCTTAGAAGTTCTTCCAGCCTTTCGAGGCCGATGTCCAGCGTGTGCGCAAACCTGGTTTCCTCCGTCAGCACATTCGAGGACACACGCTCGGATGTGTCCTTCAGTTCCGGGTACGCGTCTTGCATGAGATCGCGGACTGCGAAGACCATTTCATGCAAGAACGGCTTGGTCTGACCCAGCAACCGTCCGTGTGTAATCGCTCGGCGGATGATTTTCCTTAGTACATAGCCGCGGCCCTCGTTGGAAGGCACCACTCCGTCGGATATCAAGAAGGTGACGGCCCGCGAGTGGTCCGCAATGACCCGCAGGGAAGCAGCCGATTTTGCTTTCGCCTCTTTTTGTAGTTCTTTGGTCAACGATGTTCCTGTCAACTCCGCCGCCCGCTTGATCAGCGGCGTAAACAAATCCGCATCGTAATTCGAAATCACTCCCTGCAGCACCGCCGCCAGCCGCTCCAGCCCCATCCCCGTATCAATCGAGGGCTTGGGCAGCGGATTCAACTTTCCGCTCGGATCGCGGTCGAACTGCATGAACACCAGATTCCATATCTCTACATAGCGCCCGCAGTCGCAACCAAACTCGCAATCGGTATGTCCCTGATCCGAAGCGATCGCGCCCATGTCATAATGAATCTCACTGCACGGCCCGCAGGGGCCGGTGTCGCTCATCTGCCAGAAATTATCTTTTAAACCCATCTCGTAGATGCGCGATTTCTCCACCCCCTGCGCCACCCACAAGTCGTAAGCCTCGATATCCCGCTCCACGCCAGCCTCACCTTTAAAGATGGTGACGTACAGCTTGTCCTTTTCGATCCCGAACCATTTCCTCGAAGTGATCAGCTCCCAAGCGTAGGCGATGGCATCTTTCTTGAAGTAATCGCCGAAGGAGAAATTTCCCAGCATCTCGAAAAAAGTGTGATGCCGGTTGGTGAATCCCACATTTTCCAGATCGTTATGCTTGCCGCCAGCCCGCACGCACTTCTGCGAAGTGGTGGCGCGCGGGCAGTCGCGCTTCTCCAGTCCCAGAAAAACGTCTTTGAACTGGTTCATGCCCGCATTGGTGAACAGCAAAGTGGGATCATTCGCCGGCACCAGCGACGACGAATGCACCTCCTGGTGCCCTTTTTGCCCAAAGAAGTCGAGAAACCTGCGGCGAATTTCGGAGCCAGTCATCATTGGGTTGGACGACAGCCAATTCTAAATGAAAAACTAAATCAGACCCAGCCGCGCGGAACCTGCGCGCCATTGCGTAATCAACGAAAAAGCCACGCAGCAGTTGCCGCGTGGCCCGGAATGCGAATTTTGCGCGCTCTCTACTTCACCGCGTCTTCGGTCTTCTCGCCAGCCTTCTTTATCCCGTGTCCGGTGGCATCGGCGCCCTTCTTCACGGCGCTGCCGGTCTTCTTGGCGGCCTTGTCGGTATCTTTCGCCGTGTCCTTGGCCACTACTTTCGTCTCATGACCAGTCTTGTCGGCTGCTTTCTCGGTATCCTTGCCCGCGGTCGTGGCCACTTTCTTTGTTTCGTGTCCTGTGCTCTTGGCGGCCTTGTCGGTGTCCTTCGCCGTGTCCTTGGCCACCACTTTCGTCTCATGACCAGTCTTGTCGGCCGCGTTTTCGGTGGCGTGGCCCGTCGCCGTGGCAGCCTTCTTGGTGTCCGTGCCCGTATCCTTGGCCGTCTTCTTTACATCCGAACCAACGTCCTGCGCCAGGGCGAGTGGCACCGCGCTGAACAACACCACTGCGAGAATGGCTTTCAAACTAACTCTCATAACTCCTCCTGAGAAACAGTTAATTGGGAATGGCATAGGAGTATGCCTCATCGAGGTGGCCCTTGCCAAGTCGGCTTTTCGGTCAGACCGTTTCGCTCTCCAGAGCGCTCAAGGTTTCTTCATCCACATCCCAGTTTTTCAGGACGGTAAGAATCGTCTTCGTACCAAATCCCGCGCGCGCCAGTTGACGGAAAATCCGTGCCGTCGCCTTCTGATCCTTCGGTTTCACCATGCGCTTCCGCCGCAGATATTCGCGCGCTTGCTGTTCTTCGCTCACCCCCTCAAACGCCGCCTCGACAGCTTTTTCAATTAGCTCACCGTGCACGCCTTTCACCTTCAGATCGGTGGCCACGCGCATGCGCCCAAATTTTTGATTGTCGCGCCGCAGAGAAGAGAAGTAGGCGGCGTACTGCGAATCATTCAAGTATCCGCGATCTTTGAGTCGCCGGATCACCAGCTCGATCAGCGTCTGCCCGTACTCCGATTCCGCATCTTCCACCCGTGCTCGGAAAAGACGCTTCAGTTCCGCGACCGTGCGCATGCGCCGCGCCAGCGCGCCCACCGCATATTCATACAACTCATCTTCGGAGTACGACCTCTTCTTCGGCCGCGAGAACGCCATGCGCTAACGATAAACCAGTTGAAGAGAGGAATGTAAAGAGAGTGGAACTATGGCCTAAGGCTTCCGAAAGCCGAACCCCGGAAAGTGGAAGCCGAACTTACCGTCCGCCGAATCCGGCCGACTGCATGGACTGCCTCGAAATGTCGGCCGTCGACGCGATGCCCTGCATGCGCAGCTTGAAGTCGTCGGCGTTGGAAGCGTTCTCGAGCGCGGTTTCGTAGGCTACCAACCCCGCCTGGAACAGATCCCACAACGATTGGTCAAAGGTCTGCATGCCGTATTGCGACGTGCCGGCGGCAATCGCGTCGCGAATCGAGCGCGTCTTCTCCGGTACCAGCACGCATTCCCGAATGAACGCCGTGTTGATCATGACCTCGACTGCCGGCACGCGCCCTTCGGAGTCGCACCGCCGCACCAGCCGTTGGCTGACGATGGCCCGCAACACCGCCGCCAGCTGCAGGCGAATCTGCTTCTGCTCGGGCGGCGGGAAAATAGAAATGATGCGGTTCACCGTTTCCACCGCGTCGAGCGTATGCAGTGTGGAGAAGACCATGTGGCCGGTTTCCGCGGCGTGCAGCGCAGTCGAGATGGTTTCCAGATCCCGCATTTCGCCGACCAGAATTACGTCCGGATCCTGACGCAGAGAAGCGCGCAGCGCCGCGCTGAATGACGGCGTATCCACGCCGATCTCGCGCTGGTTCACGTAGCCTTTTTTATCGCGATGCAGAAATTCGATGGGATCTTCAATCGTAATAATATGTTCGGCGCGGCTGGAGTTCACCCGATCGACCATCGCCGCCAACGTCGTCGATTTGCCGGAACCGGTCACACCCGTTACCAGCACCAGCCCGCGCGGCATTTCGCAAATCTGCTCCACCACCTTGGGCAGAAACAGCTCGTCGAGCGCCCGAATTTTGGTGGGGATGACGCGCAGCACCAGCCCCACGTTGCCGCGCTGCTGAAAGATGTTCACCCGGAATCGTCCCAGCCCAGCCACGCCGTAGGCCATGTCGATTTCCGTGGTCTCTTTGAATTTTTGTTTTTGCCGCGCTGACATCATGCTGAATGCCATGTTCAACATGTCTTCGGCGCTCACCCGCGGCTGGTCGGTCAACGGCACCAGTTCTCCATCAATACGCAGGTGAGGGTAGTTTCCCACCTTCAAATGCAAGTCGGAAGATTTGCGCTCCGTCGCGATCCGCAGCAGATCATCAATATTCATTGAAGGATTTCCCTGGGAGGCTCTCCGCCTCACAAGCTTTCCCTATGATGGACCGAATCGTCACCTTCCCCAAGATGACCTAGGTAATGGCCTGCTCTCTGCCGCGGGACAGCTACTTTCGCGCGGCCGCTGCAGCGTTCTTACGGGTGGGAACTGAGTTGAGCAGCTTTGCCGCCGTTGGCGTGGCTGTTCTGCAAGGTCTTGCCTTCGCGCTGCCATTTCCTCGACAACTCTTCGAGCTGATGCAGCACCTTCTGAATATCCTGCATGCGGTCGGTGATGCCGTAGGTGACAGCGGGAGGAATCGTCGGTTCGTAATGTCGGAAGATGAAGTGGGCGTCCTCCAGCGTGCGCAGCCGTTCGGTCAGCACGCGGGAGGAGATCCCGTCGATCTGTCGCCGCAGCACGCCAAACCGCATGGGACCGCTAGTACTGAGAGCCCACAGAATGTGCAGCGTCCAGGGCCGCGCCAGCAACTCCAGAAGTCCGCCAATGGCGCAGGGGGATGGAGATAGGGTGGATCGACGGCGCGCCATGTTGGTTACTAAGTTACTATAAAGTACCTACCATGTAAAGAGCCTATAGTTATTTATTGTAACTGTAGGACCGAGTCTTCTATCTAAAACGTACGGAAGCCAGAAACGCTAGCCGTGCATGCATGGATGAGTCCACCTCAAGGAGGACCAAAATGTCCCGTCGTCCTGTTTTTTGTCGGAGTGACTCCGATGATGCACAAATTCTGGGATGTCACCGATCCCACGATTTATCAAATCCAGTGCGCCATGTTTATGAAGAATGTTTCCATGCTGGGCGGCGCGCTGGTCCTCACGCAGCTGGGTTCCGGGCCTTGGAGCCTTGATGCGCGCCGGAAGTAACCCGGGGAATTGTCCCGACCGCTGTCGCATTACCATCCCACAAATTTCAAAAGGAGAAAATAATGTCAGATCCAACTATTAAGGTTTTGCCCAAAGGGCCATATTTGGTGGAAGGGAAGATTACTCTACTCGATGCGACCGGCAAGAAGATTGATGGGGGAGAAAAAATAGCGCTCTGCCGTTGCGGAGCTTCCACCAACAAGCCCTTCTGCGACGGAACCCACAGCAAGATCGGATTCGACGCGGCAGCAGCGGCCGTTCCGGGCAGCGCCGAGTAACCGCGATTGCTTTCTCCGAATCGGACGGTCGGCTACCGCGTGGCGCCGACCGTCTGTGCCGGAATCGCCTTCGACCCGGGGCGCAGCCACCAGATTAGTCCGCCGCCGATCACCAGCCCGATCGCGATCAACTGCGTGCCCGTCATCGCCCCACCGAATACCGACCCGCGGCCCGGATCGTCGCGCAGGTATTCCAGGAAAAATCGTGCCACTCCATAAATGAACAGGAACGCGCCAAAAATCTGTCCGTCAAATTTTCTGCGCTTCAGCAGCCACATCAGGAAGAAAAAATTCGCCAACTCCACTGCCGCCTCGAACAACTGTGTGGGCTCCAGTGGCACGTTCAGCGGAGTGCCGGTAATCTGATTGGCCAGCGGATTGTGAAACACCACACCCCAGAAATGATGCGTCTCTTTTCCGTAGCAGCATCCCGCCGCAAAGCATCCCAGGCGGCCGATGGCGTGGCCCATGGCCAGTCCCGGCGCAAATGCGTCGCAGGTTCCCAGTGGGGGCATGTGATGCTTGTGCACATACCACGCCGCCGCCGCGAAGGCCGCAATCAATCCGCCGGAAAAAACGCCACCTGCCTGCAGCGTGGTGATGCTGAAAATCTCCCCCGGATGCGCCGCGTAATAGCTCCACTCATTGATGACGTAGAGCACCTTCGCGCCCGCGATCCCGCACAGCACCACCAGAATTCCCAGGTTCCACGCCTTTTCGCCGTCAATTCCCAGTCGCTCGGAATTGCGCACGCTGATCCATAGACCAATTAGCACTCCCATCGATACCAGGAAGCCGTAGGTCGGAAGAGAGAACCGCCCGAAATGCACTAATTGTGGATACACAGTTTAGTTAGATGCGGGAAACTAGGATCTGCTACGTGAACCAGTGTAGCAGGGACTGGGAGGGGCACGAATTCGGCCAAACCGCAAAGCGAATAGAGCACGAGGACTTCGATCCTCGGAGGCCTCCAAAAAATCAACTCGACCCACTGTAAAATCAAGTCGACCCACTGTGCCGTGTGACGGGCCGAGAATGAACCGTCAGGTAGACGTTGGGAACCCGCCGAGACCCTTTAGGCATCTCCGCATGGCGGAGCGTTGCACACCGGATCCTAGTTCGAGTCGAGTCCCCGTTCATTCAGCATTGGTTCAAAAATCGGTTACCG
>JBAUXO010000086.1:0-6737 GCA_049584315.1 Candidatus Sulfotelmatobacter sp.
TTGTCAATGTCGGCCGGAACCGCGCCAGGCATATTAGTGTGAATGCCGAGCAATTCCGGAGCCGCCTGCACACCCATTTGTTCGGTGATAATCGCGCCCCAATCACCGCCTTGCGCCACAAATTTTGTGTAGCCCAGGCGCTTCATCAGCACGACCCAGGCACTCGCGATCCGTCCAGGGCCCCAGCCGGTCGTCGTCGGCTTGCCTGAATATCCATAGCCTGGTATCGATGGAATCACAAGATGAAAGGCGTCTGACGCGCTTCCGCCGTGTGCGGTGGGATTGGTTAGTGGATCGATGATCTTCAACTGTTCGGTGATCGAACCGGGCCATCCGTGGGTAACGATCAGCGGCAAGGCATTTTCGTGTTTGGAACGGACGTGAATGAAATGAATGTCCAGTCCGTCGATCTCGGTGATGAATTGCGGCAGGGCGTTGAGTTTTGCCTCGATCTTGCGCCAGTCATACCCTGTCGCCCAATAGCGAGCGAGCGCTTGAGTCGTCGCGAGCTCCACGCCTTGGGTTGCATCGGTGACCGTTTCTCGTTCCGGCCACCGTGTGTTGTTGATGCGCCTGCGCAATTCGGTAAGTTCCGCTTCCGGAACATTCACTTTCGGAAACGGACGAATCGCGCTGTTGGCAGTTGTTGCGGAGCTGCTTTCTCGTACAGCAATAGTTGTGGTCATGGATTCCTCCTCTGCGGTGATATTGGAATTTGCAAACAATGAACAAGGCTGCGACATTGTTGTATTGATCCTCGTCGTTCTTGAATTTCTTCATCTTGATCATTTGCGCGATTCGTGATCTGATGCCACGAAACCTTCTTAAATGCAGAACGTCGGCTAACGTGCCTCCCGCTTTCACGGTGCGTAATGGGTGAAGACAAAGTCCCGGGCTTTGCCCGGCTGGTGGCAGGGGAAGCAGGTTTTGAGATCTGCCTCCGGGACGTTAGGTTTGCCGTCCTTATCGAATTGCGCGAAACCCCAGCCACCCGTTGCGGCCCATTTTGTTGAGTCCTTGACCATCACCTGAATGTTGATGGGAGGGCCGGCAACGAAAGACTGGGCACGGCCAAAGACTTTGTTGTTTTCCGCCGACGGGACGTATTTCCAGGCTAGGCGGGCGATGATTGTGCCGTCCGGGAACGGCAGCTTCTCTTCCCGATACGCCGTGATCGCTGTGTCATTACCCAGAATGGCGCGAATATCGTTGTTGTTGCCTGCCTCGTGGGCCACTGAGATCAACTTCCAGTTGCGGTAACCGGGAGGAATCGTGATTCCAAAGATCGGGGCAGTCTCTCTATCAGCGTGTCCAGATGCGGGAGCGGTGGAGGAGATAAAGCCTGCCACCGCCGCAGCTGCAATCACCAAAAAAGCGATTCGTTTCACCGACGTCCTCCTTGCCAGGCCCTTGAGCAGCCGCACGTTGCTCCGCGCCAACATCTATTCCTTCCCGCTCTAGGAATTTGTTAACTCACTCCTTAAACGCTCTATTGTTTGTTATTCCTTTGATCGATGGCGCTGACTGTAGAACAAGTTTCGCCAGCGGAACAACCCTAGATGGAGGAGTTCCCCACCCGGCCTATAGAGATGTGTGGTGACTCAACTTTAGAGTGGGTTCAAGACAACTCGTTGAAGACAACTCCAGCGCACTCAAATGTCGAGACGCTTCCTGCCAAAAAGGAGAGCATCGATCGACCAAGCTCCGGGTCCCAGGACTGCGATCGCGGCACCCATGGTAGCCAAGAGGATGCTGCTTCGCAGGTGGGCGGTGCCCGAGAGAGCGACCCAGACATTGATGACTGCCAGAAGTGCTCCGGCGATCGGCGTCCAAAAACCGGCGAGTAAAAAGATTGCCGCGCTGGCCGCGATTATTTGCAGCGCAACCGATCCATGCGGAGCCGCTCCCATCAGTCTGGCGATGCCGTCGTAAATCGGGAAAATTGCGGCAACTATTCGTAGCAAGAGAAGCCCTCGTCCAGGCCAGCCGTTTGGGAACATCGAAAATAGACGTTGCAGAAAACCGCCCTTTCTCAAACGCTCAACAATAAACGCGCGTTTAAGCGATTTGAGACCCCAAAACAGGGGGGGCGGCTACTACTCTTTTGGGGAGGTTACAATTGAATGATTCCGCGCTTCAATGCGATCGTGACGGCGTGGGTTCGGTCGCTTGCGCCAAGCTTAGAGAGAATATTCCTGACGTGGAACTTAACCGTCTCCTCGGTAATCGAGAGTTGATCGGCGACCAATTTGTTTGCATTCCCGTTAGCGATTAAGCGCAGGACGTCGATTTCTCGTGAGGTCAGCGCGTCATCGACTGCGTGTTCGGCGAGTTGGGAAGCGATGTCAGGGGGGATGCGCTTTTCCCCAGCATGGACGGCGCGGATTGTCTCCAGGAGTTCCTTCCGCAAAAGACCCTTTAGCAAATAAGCTCGTGCACCGGCTTTCAGAGCGCGTAGAACTTCGACGTCCCCCTTGTAGGTCGTCAAGACGATGATGCGTGCCTCTTGAAATTCGTTGCGAATTGCGATGATCGCATCGAGGCCGTTCATTTCTGGCATTTGCAGGTCCATCAGGGTGACGTCGGGATGGTGTTCACGGAACTGCTGGATGGCTTCGCGTCCATTGGACGCTTCGGCGACCAATCTCATGTCCGATTGACTAGCGAGAAAGGTTGCGATCCCTTCGCGAATGAGGGAGTGATCATCGACTGCCAGAATCCGAATTGAATTGTCATCGGCGCTCATGACTTCATCTTTGTCTCTTTTACGTCGGTCTCTTTCCCGTTCGTCCCTCTCCGAGAAAACTTTTCAGACAACCAGGAGCGGCGGCGATAGGAAGTTGCGTAAGCGGTGGACGCAGGAATACTCAGATCCACCTCCGTACCAGAATCGAGCTTGCTCCAGACAGCCAGTTTACCGCCCACAAGTTGGGCGCGTTCGCGCATGCCATGCAAGCCGTAGTGTTTCGCGCGCCCATCTGCACTAAGAAACTTCGGGTCAATGCCCTTTCCGTCATCCCGGACTCGCAACCGAAGCCACCGTTCTCCGTATAGGATTTCCACTTCGATTCGCTGCGCGTGTGCGTGCTGGAAGGCGTTGCGCAAAGCCTCGGCTGCAATCCGGTAGACTTCGTCCCGGAGGATCGGGTGGAGATTCCGTGGCACACCTTCCACCTCCGCCTCAAAGACCACAGAATTCTGATTTGTGTCAGCGTTCCCAAGTTCTTCTCCCAGAATCCTTACGGCCGAGACAAGGTCGTTGGTTTCGACCGCGGAGGCGCGCAAGCCCTGTACGGCATCCCGACCCTCATTGATCGCTTGATCCGCCCGATCAACCGCGATCTCAAGTGTTTTCCGCGCTTCGACCGGACGCCCCGGGAGCAGGTCGATACCAGTTTGAAAATGGAGCATCAGGCCCTGAAGGCTTTGCAGCAGTGTATCGTGTAGTTCCCGCGCGATGCGTGTCCGTTCGTTGACGCGTGCTTCCAGCCCTATCGCGAACTGATGCTGCAATTGCTGAATGCGGAGTCGATAGATCCCCCAGAGCAATACTAGAAAAACGGCCCCGCACGACACGCGGAACCATGTTGTCTGGTAATAGGCCGGAGCGACGGAAAAATCCAGGAACGCGCCAGCTTCGTTCCAAACGCCGCTGTTATTGCAGGCCATCACGCGGAAGGTGTAGTGGCGAGGCGCAAGATTTGAATACTGCACATGGCGGTCGTTGACCACCTCCCTCCAGTCCGAATCCTGGCCCACCAGCTTGTAGCGGAAGTGAATCTTCTCCGGGGCAACAAGGCTTAGGGCCGTGTAATCAATCGCGAGATCGCGCACATGCGGAGGCAATAGCAATCCGTTCGCGGTGTCATAGGTCTTGCCATCGGCGGTGATTTGCTCGATGTGCACCGGTGGCGGAAGCTTGTTGAATGGCAAGTGCCGCGGATCGATCACACTGACGCCGTCCCAAGGGAGGAACCACAATTTTCCGTCGGAGGTCTTGGCGACCTGTGGATGGTAGTGACCCGGACTCGCCAGATTTCTTACACCATCGGAGCTGTCAAGAACAGTGACCTGGATTCTCCGACTTGCGTCCTCTTGTTTGTCGGCGGCGGTCGACCATGCGTCAAGTTCGGAGCGGCCAATCCGAACAAGACCACACGCGGTGTAAAGCCAGAACGAACGATCGTCATCTTCAATCGCCCAGTGAACGGTGTCGCAGGGCAATCCGTTCTTGCTGGTCAGCGTAGCCACACGATTGTTCTTTAACCTGCTAAGCCCCCCTTCGGTCGAGACCCAGAGCGCACCGTCATCGTCGAATTGAAAGTCGCTGACCCGGCCCGCGCCGATCCGATCCGTCGCTGTGTACGTTTGACGGACTTGCCCATCAGAGAAATAGGCGATGTCTCCGAGAGAAAAACCGATCCATAACCCGCCCTGCCTAGGATCAGCAGCCAGGATGCTGGCATAGTCCTTATGTCCGAGGGCTGACCAGGGAATCTGTCGGACGGCATTCTGAGGCGATATGCGAAAGAGACCGACCGTCTCGTTGACCAGCCACAGATTCCCCGCAATGTCCTCTGTAATAGAAAGCGTGTTGCCGCCAGGAACGCCCTTTATGGAAGTGAACCGTCCATTTTCCAGATAACCTAGCTCGCGAGGTGTGGAAGCCCAAATGCGCCTATGCTCATCCTGAAAAAGGGATTCCGGATAGACCCGATAAGCCTTGATTGGCCCGTTGTTCCATCGGTCCAAGCCGCCACGAGAACCGAACCAGACACTTCCGTCCATGTCAGGTAGAACAACTGAGACGGGGTCACCCGACAGCCCCTGTTTTTCGGTGAGCGTTACGACAGCCATGTCGCGAAAGCGGTCAAGCCCATTGCCCGTAGCTACCCAAATATTGTTTTCACGATCCTCAAAGAGACTGTGAACGTCTTCGCCGGAGAGGCCGTCCGACTGCGCGAATACATCTGTCCTTCCCCTGTGCACATGCATAAGGCCTCGGCCCGAAGTTCCGATCCACAGACCGCCATTTCGATCGCGGAGCATTCTGTGGGCTCGGAACTGGGTGCCACCAAGGGGACAGGGCTGGGTTTTTCCCTCTACGAATCTGTAGATTCCGCCGCTCCATCCGACCAGGAGTGCGCCGTCAGTATCTTCAGCGAGCGCTTGTATGCCATCCGGCTGACCAGGCAGCGGATAGAATTTTGGATGGCCAGGTTTCCATCGCCACAGGCCGTTAAGGACACCTGCCCAGAGATTGCCCTTGCTATCCTCGTACAAACTGAGCGCTCCCAGACCCAGAGTTCCGTCCTCCCCATAGCATTGAATGTTGCCGTTCCGAATCGCGCAGAGCTTCCCAATGGGGTCCGCCACTCCGCTGGCCCAAATGGTTCCCTCGTGATCTTCGAGAATCTTGAAAATATAATGCCCGGCAAGTTCCGGATAGTGGGTAAGCTTGCCGTCCTTGAAACTAGCAAGGCCTTTGGCGCCGATCCAAAGAGTGCCGCCTCGATCAACGAGCAGGCTGAAGATGGTGCCCGGCGGGAGATGCTGATCTTGTGGCGGCTGCCACGGGACATTCCTGACGCCATCAAAGCGAAACAACCCGAATTGCGTGGCTAGCCAGACGTAGCCGTCTGGAGTCTGCGCAAGCGAGTTGATTTCGCTTCCGACGAAGCCCTCGCGAACCTTCCACGCTGTGTGCGCGTATTGATTGATGTCGAGAGATGGGTCCAATGCAAAAGCACAAGCACAGCACGCCAGCAGGATGCCAAGCGCGACAACGGCTCTTGTTCGTCTGTGCCCCTTGTCCATCTAGGTCATACATTCTAGCTCGTAGCCAGGCTTCTACCGAAATTGCCAACGGCAAGAGCACGGTGGTACACTCCCGCGCATCCCTTGAAGCATTACTTTTTCGACAACCTGTAGACGGTGATTTATGGTCCGCCGGAAAACGCTCGCCTTCACCGGTGCCCTTGCGGTCGTCCTGTATTCCCCGGTTCTTCGTGCTCAATCCACCAACGCTTCAATCGCGGGTCGCGTGACCGATCCCTCCAAAGCACTGATCGTGGGCGCGAAAGTCGCCGCTGTCAGCTCGGGCACAAGTTTCCGCTACGAAGGCGCGACCAACGGCGCGGGTGAGTATTACCTCACGAATCTTCCTCCGGGCAGCTATCGCATCGAAATCGAAAAGGCCGGGTTCAAAAGGTTAATCAAGCCAGACGTTATCCTTCAGGTCCAGGACGCACTCGAAATCAATTTCGAGATGACGCTGGGCCCCGCGTCGCAGAGCGTCACGGTGGAGGCTGGCGCTCCACTCGTGAATACCGAGTCAGCGACGGTCAGCACTGTGATTGACCGCACCTTCGTCGATAATCTTCCTCTGAATGGCAGGAGTTTCCAGACGCTGATCATGCTGACGCCGGGTGTAGTCGTAACCGCAACGGCTTTCGACGACCAGGGACAATTCAGCGTGAACGGTCAACGCGCCGACGCCAACTATTTTACGGTGGACGGGGTCAGCGCGAATTTTGGCGTGACCAGCTACTTTCCGATGGTGCAGGCCGCTGGCGGAGCGTTGCCGGCTCTCACCGTTTCGGGTGGGACAAACAGCCTAGTTTCGGTGGACGCGATGCAGGAGTTTCGCATCCAAACATCTTCGTTCGCTCCGGAGTTCGGACGCAGCCCCGGTGGCCAGATCTCGATCGTGACCCGCTCTGGCACGAATCGTTTTC
>JBAUXO010000087.1:0-41844 GCA_049584315.1 Candidatus Sulfotelmatobacter sp.
AGCGTACCAGCAGTTATTGTTAATATAAAGAACTATCTGTACGATGTACTAGTATCCATGGATCTGCATTCTCAGGCCCGCTCCGCGCTAACTCTAGCTCCGTCTTGCGAATCATTTCCTGCCACAAGGAATCCGGATTCGCCTTGAAAACCGTGCCGGCATCGGCCGGAAAAATGAACCAGGCGCTCAATCCTACTTCCTTTCGCAGTTGATCTTGAGTCCATCCGGCATAGCCCAGATAAACATGGAAAACACCCGGGTCAGGTCGAGCCGAAATGGTTTGTTCGAAGAGAGGTTTCGCGGCAATCAGATAAACACTATCGAAAACGTGCTCTGCCCCTTCCAGCCTCGCCGGCGACTGGAACAACGCAAACACCGCCGGTATTTCGAGTGGTCCCCCGAGATAGACCGGGTCGGAACGGTCTTTCGCCGCCTTCAGACTCTCAAGCACACGCGAAAGGGGGACATCCGTGCGCCGGTTGAGAATGAGTCCGAGTACGCCTTGGGCATCGTAGCGAGCCAGCAGAATCACGGTTTTGGCGAAGCGCGGATCGCCCAGGTTCCGGCTCGCCACCAGCACTTTCCCTGCGCCTAGACTTTCGGCATTCTTGGATTGAACTGGGAAAAAATCAGCCGGCAGCATTTCGCTTTTCAGACGGAAGCCGGCAGCAGACGAGGGATCGTTCCGCCCGGCATTCGCCGCCGGTAGGTCAAATTCCTTGCTGTGGCGGTTTAACCTTCCGGCCACCGCCCAGGCAAGAATTGCGGCCAGCATCGTGTAGAAGCATTGTTTGCGCAGAGACATGACTGCTCTCCTTGCATCGGTGAGCGAGAGTCTAACTGATTCGGTGAGGGTTGCAAAATCAGTGCCGTTCGCCGCAAACGGCGAGCCGGCAGCCGGTGTCAACTCGCCGTCCGAATTCGCCGACTAGGCTTGGGGGGAGAGAATTCGTGCTAACGCTTGTCTTTCTCCTCCAGGCAAAAATGCCATTCTCTAGGCGACTTGGCAGCATTCTGCGTTTCTCCACGGTCGACGGGGAGTTGCATCTGACCTGGGGAGTGACTGAAAGGGTAATGGGGTGCAAAAGGACTGCAGAAGGAAATAGGCTGCGAAGCCCTTCGGTTTAAGCGCCCTATGGTACAAGCCGTTCGGTAGCTCAAGTCTCCGCTATGGTTTTGTCCTTTTCTGTGCTGCTAAACTTCGATTGTGAGGGGAGACGGGGCTGACGATCAGAACTCAGCACATTCAAGCGAGGGGTTGGAGCTTCATGAAAATCCGTCCTTACATGGGCCATGACGGGTAGTCCGTCCTCAATATCTGCTTTCTTGCCTTTGGGCCGATTCATCAATCATTCGAGAACCTGCGGGGAACGGATTTGTTTCGGCTGGTCTACCCTGACCGGAGGGGTTCGCATGAACGTTATCTCCGCTCACTGACGAACACCGAAAAGGACAGGCTCTTTGTTGCGGAGCACGATGGTGGGATTCATCCACTATGAAGTGAGCGCAAACGGTCAATCTGGGAAGATCGGGCTGAATGCGGTTCACCTGCCCATAAGCGCAAGGGAGTCGGAACGGTGATCTACGTGCATGTTCTCCATATCATGCAAAGTGTGGGAGTCGAGTACGCGCGACGTGGGCGCTGGCGGCGATCCCTCCCACGCTCCAGCGCAACGTGCTTATGAGAAATGCGGTTTCGTCCCTCTTCGCCTTGTGGCTACTGCAAGAAACTTTAACTCTAGAGAGGGCTGAGGTTGACACGCGACCGTCAGGCTAGTCCGCGGCTCATCATAGTTTGTGGTTTGCCCGGCTCAGGCAAGACCACCCACGCCAAGAGGGTTGAACAAAAACTGCTCGCCATCCGCTTATGCCCGGACGAGTGGATGGATGCTCTTGAGATCGGGCTTTGGGACAGTAAAGTTCGCGAACGAATAGAGAAACTTCAATGGCATCTCGCTCAGGAAATCCTCGCACTCGGTCACAATGTCGTCATTGAATGGGGAACTTGGGGCAGATCAGAGCGGGACACCCTTAGGGCCGGAGCGCGGGCTCTCGGGGCTGCTGTCGAGCTGCACTTCATCGATGCTCCGGTCGAGGTTTTGTTTGAGAGAATCAGTCGACGGAACCGAGAGTCGCCAGCGATAACGTTTGACGATATCGTGAAGTGGAATGAGGGTTTCGAGCGGCCTTCGGAGGGGGAGATGGCACTATTCGATCCCCCGACTCAGGTTTGACGACTGGGTCGAGCATGCGAGTCCGTTCCCGTCCGTGAGATACGCCCTGACTATGGGAGTCGCCCGATGACTGCAGCAGCTTTTCGCAGAATTGCGCTGAGCCTGGAGGGCGTGGCAGGGTACTTTCGCGCAGGGTTACTGGCTTTTTGCGTTTCCCAGGTCTAACAGGTGTAATAGGTGTTGTGGACCTCGGCGTTGGGCAACTCGGCGGCAGTCGATCACCTCGTCGGGTTCGGCTATTCATTCCAAGTTCAACGCAGTCATGGTGGAAAGCGCACCGATCATGAATGACAATTGGATTGCTTCGGTTCCCGCTTGTCGGCTCCTCTCGGCGGAGATCACGCCTTCAAATACCAGGGCACATTCACGATATTGATCCGATTATCCCCGCGTAGCAGCAAGAGCGCCGTTAGCACCTGCCCACGCTGATTATGCAGAAAATAGTGAAACCAGTGCCTCTCCACCATCGAAGGGACCACCACCGCCACCGTGCGCTCCGGATTCTCTTTCTCCAACTTCAACACATAATCCACAATGGGATGAAGGATGAGCCGAAACGGCGACGGCAACGTAACCATCTTAGGGGAGCGTCCCGGCGGAGGATCTTCTTCCCACTTCCATGGCCCTTTGGTATCGGCGTCGGCATCGCAGGTCACATGCACAGCCTGTACATCCGGAGACAGTGTCATGGCAAACTGTAACGCCTTCTGCGTTGCTGCGTTCCACTGGTCCACCGGAATCACCACGATTGGGGGCATTAAATTCTCGGCGCTCAGCACCACTCCCTGTTTCAACTCGAGCTCTTCATGCGTCAGATTGTAGTGCCTCCTTATTCGTGCCATGAAAATCAGGATCGTCGGGATCAGCAGCACCACCACCCAGGCGCCAGCAATAAACTTCGCCACCAGAATCACCAGTAACGTCAGCCCCGTGGCCAGAGCGCCAATCCCGTTCACGATCATCGCGTGGATTGCGCCCCGCTCCTTTGCGTTCTTCCACCAATGCCCGACCATCCCCGCCTGCGAAAGCGTGAAAGCCAAGAACGCACCAATGGCAAACAGCGGAATTAATCTGTCTGTCACGCCGCCAAATAAAATCAACAGCAAAGCGGCCAGAATCGCCAATGCCCCGACTCCCTGCGAAAACACCAGCCGGCGTCCGCGCGTCGTCAGCGAATGCGGAAGATAATCGTCGCGGGCAATCATCCGGCACAGTCGCGGAAAATCCGCAAATGACGTATTTGCCGACAAACACAGCACAATCAGCACCGAGAACATCGTGATGTCATAGAAAATTCCCTTGCCCTCAACCGCCGCCGTCAGCATCGATAGCACACTCTGATATCCGGGCGCTCCCGGATCCGTCGCTACGATTCCGTAATACTTCACCAGCACGCCGATCCCGCCCAGCAGCAAAACCAGAATCGCAATGATCGCCGTCAGAGTCTTGCGTGCAGCTGCAACCACCGGCGGTTTGAATGCCTGTACTCCATTGCTCACCGCCTCCACGCCCGTCAACGCCGTGCATCCCGAGGCAAACGCTTTGATCAGAATCCACGCCGCCACCGCCGGCAACGCCTCCGCCGCTGCCATATTCGGGGGGGCAACCACTGCAACGGGATGTCCTCCTGTCATCACCACTTTGTAAAACCCCACGACAATCACAATCGCCAACGTTCCCACGAATAAATAAGTTGGAGCCATGAATGCTGACCCGGCTTCTTTCACCCCGCGTAAATTGACAACCGTCAGAATCGCCAGCACCGCCAGACACAACACCAGCGTGTGCGGCTGGCAGGACGGAACCGCCGACACCAGCGCCCCAATTCCCGCCGAAATTCCCACCGCCACATTCAGCAGGTAATCGATCATCAGCGCAGCGCCTGCCAGCAATCCTGCTCGCTCACCCAGATTCTCCTTCGCAACCGTGTACGACCCTCCGCCATTTGGATAGGCCGCAATCGTCTGCCGGTAACTGAAGTACACAATGATCAGCAGCCCCACAATTGCGAGCGTCAGCGGCACGATGTATCGCACCCCCAGCAGTCCCAACGGGAGCAGAATGGTCAGTGCCGCCTCCGGACCGTACGCTGCCGAACTCAGCGCATCCAATCCAAAGGTCGGAACCCCCGCCGCGGGTGTGATGCGCTCGCCCTCGTCTTCCGTCGACGCAAGCGGTCGCCCAAATAAAAGGTCAATGAAGGCCATGGTTCCTCAAACGCTCAATTTTCGATGCTCCCGAAAAATCACAAGGAGTAGAAGATACCAAGATAATGGTAAAGGTGAATAAAATTCTGAACTGGAGTCACTGGTCTGATTGTGATCCTGCGTAGGAGATTAACTTCGAACCCAATCAGGCTGCGTGGGGGCCTGTCAGAGTGACAACTTTCTGCCACAGGATCGCCTGGCGTTCGCCTCCTGGCTCGAATGGGCGGCGAATCGAAACCGGACTGATTAACGCTCTGATGTCGGGTTCTGGTGTGAAATTCTCTGGTAAGGTTTTGCTGTCTACAACTTACGGATGTAGAGGCTCAGCATGGCAAAACTGTACCGAAGGTTCGCATCCCTCTCGCCACACAGTCTCAGCTCCACAGAAATTCTGCAGCCCTTTCCTCCCCTACACTCGGCGCTGGAATTCTTCGTCAGTTCGCGATAATGACGCGGTGTGCGGCCGAGCAGCCGAACGAAGGCGGGCCTGATCACGTCTAGGTTACCGAATCCAGCCGATCTCGCTCATACAGAGTTGTGCGATCCGGGGCGATGGTTGGGATAGAGCTCCGACGCGCCGGCTGCAGGTGGAGGATGCACACAATCACAAGCCTGCTTACACCGGAGCAGGCTGGTTTGGATTTTGGCCGGCGGCGGCGAGCCGACGACTATTGGAGCGATCCTGCGTTTTTCTGGTCCAGTACCACGGAATTTGCACCCGACTTCACTTCCACGCGCACATCCCAGGCAAGCGCCGGATTCGCTTTGTGTGTCGTGGTGAAAACGTAATACGAGCCGTCGGGCAAGTTTGAAAATGTGGCGTTGCCGGAAGCGTCGGCCTTCGCCATGCGTTCGACATAGGGCTTCATCCCCGCGACCATCTGCTGGCACAGCGGAGCTTTCTGGGTGCAGAAGTCAGCCAGCATGGCTGCACGGGCTCTTTCATCCCCCACAACATGCCGGTTTATCGCGGCGCTCTCCGGTTAGCCGACCATCCGTAGACACAAAGTGCCATCACGGAGGGAGTTCTGCTTGCGCCCCATGGCAAAGGGATTCATTCCTCTCTCAGCGCCTGGTTTGGGTCAACCGCGGCGGCACGGTTTGCGGGGATCCATGAGGATGCTGTCGCGATGACCAGAAAGAGCAGCACCATCGACACAAATGTCAGCGGATCGGTGGGCTTCACCCCCACCAGCATTGTGGTCAACAATCGCGTGAGTATGAGTGCAGCGACGATGCCGATGATCACTCCGATTGCGCTCAAGCGAAGGCCTTGACCGACGATGAGTCGGAAGATGCTGGGCCGTCCGGCGCCGAGGGCCATGCGCACACCGATCTCCGGTGTGCGTTGCCGCACCGCGGTCGAAAGCACTCCGTACAGTCCGACTCCGGACAGCACTCCGGCGATGACAGCGAAGACACCGATCAGGAGTAGCGAGAATGTGGTCTGAGACTGGGCGTGTACCACCAATTGGTCCACAGGTTGCAGGTCGCTGACCAGCAGCTGTGGGCTTACGTCCTTGATCGCGGCGCGCACTTGGCTTGCAAATTCAGCGGGATTCCCGCCAACGCGCAGCGCCCAGGAGTTCACCGCGCCGGGTCCGCCGTATCCGTCAGTGAAATAGATTTGCTCGCGCCCAGGTACGGACAGTGAGGTTTGCCGCACGTGTCCGACGACACCAATAATTTCCATCCTCTCTGGCTCAGGAGTCTTAAGCCGGATGAGGATGCGCTTGCCCACTGCAGACTCTCCAGGAAAAGCCTTCTTTGCCAGAACATCATCGATCATGATCAGCCGGCGATCGGTCATATTATCGGCATCCGTGAAGGTGCGCCCGGCAATCAGCGGCGTGCGTACTGTCTCGAAATATCCCGGCGTCACGATCTGAAAATCGGCTGCCTGAAACTTGCTCGCATCCGAGAGCGCCTCTTCTTTGCCCCACCGTATTGGACTATACCCACCTACCAGCGGAAAAGGAAAAGAGCCGGTGACGTTCTTTACTCCCGGAATGGAACCTAGCCGATCCTTGACCTGGCGGATGAATGCTGCGTTGGCCTCGGGCGTAGTGGCGCCGTTATTGCCGTTGAGGACGAAGGTGAGGAGGTTGCGCGAATCAAATCCGGGATCGATACGCTGCAGGTCGAGGAAGCTGCGGAACATCAGCCCCGAGCCAACCAACAGAACAAACGAGAGCGCGACCTCCGCCGTGACGACGGCGCCGCGCATGACGCTGCCGGTGCCAAGTCCGGTGTTGCGGCTGATGCCGCGCAGCACGTTCATAAGGCGCGGGCGTGAGGCGCGCAGGGCCGGGGTCATGCCAAAGAGAATCGCCCCCGCGAGTCCCGCCAGCGCGGTGAAGGCGAGCACCGATGTGTCGATGGTAATCGTATCCAGGCGCGGCAGATCGGCGGCCGCGAGCGAGCGCAGCTCCCTGATTCCGGCCCAAGCGAGCGCGAGTCCAGCCAGGGTCCCCAAGGCGGCAAGCCAGACGGCTTCGGCGATGATCGGCGACATCAATCGCCAGCGACTAGCTCCTAACGCAGCGCGGACCGCCAGTTCGCGATTGCGCAGCGAAGCACGGACGAGCAGAAGATTGGCAACGTTTGCACACGCGACCAGCAGGAGGAAGATGACTGAGCCCATGAGGGCGAGGATTGCCGGGCGGACCTCGGCAATCATGTGCTGGCGCATCGGCTCAACCCGGATGTGATAGTCGGCCGTTCCCAGAATAGGAAACTGGGCGCGCTCCGAAGCGGCCACCTTTTCCGATTCGGCCTGCGCCCGCTCGGGCGTAACTCGGGGACGAAGCCTGCCTATGGCGCGTATGGATACACCCATGCGGTTCGCGGCGTCATAGCCGAGTCGATTCGCAATCCAGATGTCGGGTGCGGAAATCACCTGAGCGTCCGGCGGAAAGTACAAGTGGAAGTGCGGCTGGAGAACGCCGACGATGATCAGCCTCGGTGCCTGCGGGCCAGCAATCTGCATCGAGCGTCCGACCAGCGAGGGATCTCCACCATACCGGCGCTTAAGGTACTCATAGCTAAGGATCGCGTGCACCGGCAGCCGTGGTGGAGGAGGTCCCGGCTGCGCGCCAAGCGGCGGAGCGGCAGGATTCGGGACCGCGTCGTCATCATTAAAATCTCGGCCGTAAGCGATGCCGCCACCGAGCAATCGGAATGTGTTGATCGTCACGCTCGAAGCATTGGCCTGCTCAGCCGTGCCGTCCTCGCTCTGCAACGTGAGCGGAAAAGTGAAGACCCCGGCAATGTCTTCGAAGACGGACTTGGTGCCTTCGCGCAGATCGATGAAGTTGGCGTTCGAAAACGGGAAATCGCGGACATTGCGCTTGCGCATATCTGTGCACGCAACCACCAGGCTGTCAGGATGGTGGTAAGGGAGTGGCCGTAGCAGCACAGCATTGGTCACGCTGTAAACGGCAGTGCTCGCACCGACTCCCAAAGCAATGGTCAGCGCCGCCGTCAAGGCGAAGACCGGGCTCTTGCGCAATACACGAGCTGCAACTGCCAGATCGCGAAAATCCATCTCACCCGCCTCCGGAATCGTTTGAAGCAAACTGCTCTTACCGTCGCCGAAAATATCATAGGCGAAACCTACGCGCGGCGCTGCTGTGCCCCAGCTTGGTGCCCAGAACTGGCCAATCGGGCCTTTATCTGCAATCTGGACTTGACCCGTCCGAACTTGGTCATAGATTCCAGCTCCGGAGCCGAGGTAGAAGTTGGAGTCCAGGTTTTGCTGATTGTTATGTTGCACGCCGTAATGTTCGTAGCGCAGACCATAGTTGAGCGTCAGGCGTGGAGTGAAACCTAAAGCTGTCCTGAGCATAAAGGGCCCAGTCGTTGTAGCGGTAGCTTCGCCCGTAGGTAGCCGAGGTCAGCGGCGGAGTAACGACGCTGTCTGCTGGACATGGGCTGACCGGGTTGTTGTTTATATCGACTGGGCAGGGGATCGCTAACCCGAAAACTACGAAATCTTCCAACAATCATAGAATGCCTCCGAAAAACTGCGTTTAAAGCTCGCACCCGCCCTCATCTTGACAGCATGTATATGATTTTTAAGGTTGTTATGCCCATTGCTGCTTTGGAAGCTTAGCTGCTCCCAAGTACTACTAGAGTTGTGTCCCGCCTGCCTGCTGCCTTTGCAAATTAGATCGTAGGAAGAACATTCAAGCTGCGGGTCTCCCCGGAGATCAGTTGCCTTAGGAGAAGGATCAATGGAATTCGCCTTTCGACCGGTTCTGACCCGAGTCTTTCTGGCTTCGCTCGCCTTAGCCCTGGTGTTGGCCATGCCAGCCATCTCGGCCGCGCAGGATGTGGCTTCACTGACCGGTGTGGTAAACGATTCTAGCGGAGCGGTGGTCCAAGACGTAAACGTGACGTTACTGGACACCAAGACCAACACCAGCTATCAAGCCAAGACGAATTCCGTGGGCGCCTATACGTTTCCGAATCTGCTTCCCGGACCTGGCTACCAATTGACCTTCGCCAAGGACGGCTTCGATACGGTGGTCATTCCGAAGCTGTATCTGGCCGTCAACACCACGCACACGCAAAACGCGGAATTGAAAATAGGCGCCAGCTCAACCACCATCGAGGTCAAGGGAGAGAGCAGCGCCGTGACCCTGGACACGGCTGACGCCGCC
Source organism: Candidatus Sulfotelmatobacter sp. (assembly GCA_049584315.1). Lineage (GTDB taxonomy): Bacteria > Acidobacteriota > Terriglobia > Terriglobales > Acidobacteriaceae > Sulfotelmatobacter. The sequence continues at coordinate 9,106 of JBAUXO010000087.1, forward strand.
GTAGGCAACAGCTTCGATACGAACATGATTCATGAGTTACCCGTGCAGGTTCGCGATAACGTGTCCGCGCTTTTGGCCTACCAGCCAGGGGTTACTTATGCAGGCAATGGATCCGACCCCAACCAGAGCCGAAGCGGAGCCATCACAGGAGCCAGAACCGACCAGACCAACATCACCCTCGACGGCTTGGACGTCAACGACTTTGCCGGCGGCTTCGCATTCACCATCGTGGGCAACGCGCCGGTAGATTCGGTGCAGGAGTTTAACGGCGAAGTGGCCAACCCGCTTTCATCAGAGGGGCATGGCAGCGGCGGACAGCTTACGCTGGTGACTAAGAGCGGCACCAACAAGTTCCACGGCGCCGCCTATGAGTACTACCGGACGCGAGGCTTTGAGGCGAATGACTTCTTTAACGATTTTGCGAACCCGGTAGTGCCTCGTGCTCCGCTGGTCCGCAATCAATTCGGCGGGGACATAGGCGGACCAATATGGAAAGATAAGATTTTCTTCTTTTTCAACTATGAAGGGCGGCGTGACGCCAGCGGCGCGCAAGTGACGCAGACAGTACCCCTCAATTCGTTCAAGGCTGGCAACATCGCTTACATCAATACCAGCGGCGGCGTCTCGGTCTTACCTGCAACCGCCCCCGTCGGTACTCCTTCGGTGCAAAGCCTTGATCCCTCGGGAATCGGGGCCGATCCAGCCCTAACTGCCTTCCTCGACTCCCGGTATCCGACGGCCAACAGCACGTCCGTGGGTGACGGGTTGAATACCGGTGGGTACGTGTTCAATGCGCCAGCTAACCAGACCCTGAATGACTATGTTGCCCGGCTAGATTTCAATGTAAGCAACACCATGAAGCTCTTCGTGCGCGGCAGCCTGGTTCGTGAAACCGACGACCGGACCCCCGCCACTGGCTTTCCGTCCATTCAATTTCCCGGCGACCCTTTGACCTTTATCGATACCGATCATAGTTACGCTTACGTGATTGGTCACACTTGGACCATCAGTAGCACGAAGGTTAACCAGTTTGTGTACGGGCAGACGCGCCAGGAGATAAACTTTCCGTATATCTATAATCCGCTGGGAACGACCACTTTTGATGTTTTCGACGCTACCGGTACCGGAAGTAGCTACCTTACCCAGCCCTACCTTACTCCAAATTCACAGGGGCGCACGATTCCCATCCCCATCTTTCGAGACGATTTCACGTATGTTCGCGGCAAGCATACCTTCCAGGTGGGAGGATCATTCAAGCCCATCAAGACGTCAGACTACCTGATCAGCGACCTCAATGCCCTGACAAACGGCCTCGGCGGCGGTATGGCGAGCTTAGCGACGCCAACGGGCGTGCCCTCTTTACGCCCGGCGGATTTGGCCACCGATTCGGTTTCGGAAAACCTTTACGATAGCGCCTTCGCTTTTATCTTGGGGGTTTATGGCTCGGCAAGCAGTAATTACAACAACACCCGGCAACTGACGCCCCTGCCGCAGGGAAGCGGTCACCATCGTCAGTATCGGTATTACGAGACCGAAACCTATCTGCAAGATTCCTGGAAGGCGAGCAGCAACCTGACGCTGACCTACGGATTGCGCTATCAGTACTATTCGGTGCCCTATGAGGTAAATGGTCTGGAGGCGGCTCCGAATCTCGACTTCAACCAGGTAATCGAACCTCGAATTGCCAACGGCCTGGCAGGCTACGACGGCTGCCCCGGCCCAAGCTGCGGGCTGGTTAACCCGATCATGACGTATTCGCTTGCGGGCAAAGCGAACCACGCCCCGGGGCTTTTCCATCCCGATTGGCATGATTTTCAGCCCCGCTTCGCCTTCGCCTACAATCCGTCGGCCTCCGGTATGCTGGGTCGGATTCTTGGAGAACGCAAAACCGTAATTCGCGCTGGTGCATCTATCATCGATGATCACACCTTGCTCAGTGCATTGAACTTTTTTGAGGATCAGAACTCGTGGATCCTGCAGAGCCAATCCTCCCAGCCATACAACGAGCTGGCCAACCCTTACACGAATCTTTCCGCCAATTGCGCTACGCAATTGGCCAATTGTCGTTTCAGCTCAACCACCCAGTTGCCGGTTGGTGCCCCTGCTCCCGCCCCGGTGATCACGACACCTTTCGCACCGTATGTGGGAGGCCCCAACCCCGGCTACGGCCCAGTCTATGGACTGACTACCGCCAGCCCATTCAACTATGCGGTCGACGCTAATCTAAAGACGCCGTATTCGTACGCCATCAGCTTCGGCTTCCAGCGCGAATTGCCCAGCGGATTCCAGTTAGAGGCCAGTTATGTGGGGCGCTTCGCGCACCGCCTCGACACGCAGGCCGATGCCGAACAGACGGTGGACTTTAAGGATCCTGCCTCGGGACAACTCCTGTCCCAGGCTTTCGCAAACTTGACGACCCAGGAACGCAGTCAAACCCCGGGTCCGAACGGTTACACAGTTACTCCGATACCATTCTTCGAAAATCAAATCCAGAACTTTGGCTCGTTCGGATACCCGAGCGGCACATCCTTCGTAGCGAATGCCACAGACCCCTATCCTCACCGAGGCGATGTGGCTGACTCGCTACAGCTGCTGAACGAATTCCTTTATTTCTTCGGTGCCGGTATCAATCCAGGCGTTGGGTTGAGCCCGCAGTTCGGAACCTCGCTCTATATCACAAACAAAGGCTACTCCAACTACAACGGCCTGTTGGCCACGCTGCATCATAAGATGACGCACGGCCTGCAGTTTGACTTCAACTACACTTGGTCGCACTCACTCGACAATATCTCGGCTCCGGCCAACGAGTCGTTCGGCTCGAACGGCGCCGGAGGAATCATGTGCGATTCCATCCACATTTCCGTCTGCTATGGCAACTCTGATTTCGATGTGCAAAATGCCATCACGGCAGACTGGATTTATGAACTGCCGCTGGGTCGAGGTAAACCCTTCGGAAGCTCCATGCCGAGATGGGCAGACGAGGTAGTAGGAGGCTGGTCGGTTTCCGGTTTGGCCAGTTGGCGCACCGGTTTGGCCTTCCAAACCGTAGCGAATGCCTTCCCGATTAGTTTCGCTGACAACGTCCCCGCGATCTTCGATGGGAACGCATCGGCCTTGAAGGTGAATACGCACGCCGAAATCAATGCGGCTACGGGATCTCCGACCATCCAATTGTTCCAGAATCAACAGGCAGCCTTAGGGGCTTTCAGCGGTCCGGTGGGGCTGGAGGCGGGCAGCCGGAACAACCTGCGGGGACCGCACTATTCCGACTTCGATATGGGCCTGGTCAAGCACTTCCCATTGAAAGAGCAGGTTCATATGGAATTCCGTGCGGATGCGTTTAATGTATTTAACCATCCGAATTTCGAATTGCCGGGTGTATTGAATTCGGCAACGGCGGATATTACCAGCCCGAGCACGTTTGGCGTTCTTAGCCAGGACTACGCAACGCAGATCGGAGGTTTCCGCGTGTTGCAACTCGCCCTCCGTCTGGACTTTTAGGCACGGTCACGTTTTGAAACTCGGGCCGGCCTCTCGAGTCGGCCTGATTTCTTCTCGGCTTTCTCCCGATTTACTTCCCAAACATCGGGTAATGGCTGGCCGCTCCCATAAAGAACAGCATCACCACCGACAACCAGGCGTTGGCTCGGCTCGCCAGGAAAGCTTGCCGCGCCATGCCCTTGGCTTTATCCGGCATGGGCGTCCCATTGGTGGCATTGTCGCGAGTCCATTGGATCAGGCGTTTCTGGATCCGCCAGATCACTCCCCAGACGTTCAGCAGCATCACCCAGCCGATACCGCCGCCAATGCCGATGGAGAGCAACCGACTGCTCTCCCAGCCGTGGCTGTTTAGGCTTAGGAACAGCCAGGCCGCCACCGCGACTACCACCGCATACACCACGCCCACGAATGCGCCATTGTCGAAGATTCCTTTGCCGGGAATCAGGCCCGCGTAGAGTACTCCCCAGACGATCGTCCAGATCAGAAAGAAGCTGCCCATCACTGCCCCGTGGGAGGGGTTCAATCCCAGGGCTTGGGCGTTGTGAACATCCGAGCTCACAATGATCTCCCAGTAGCTGAGTCCGGCCAGCACGGTCAGCGCCGCCGACATCCGGAACCACAGCAAAGCGCGCGTCATGAGCGCGGGCATCACTTTGCCCTTGGTGGTAGAGTCCAGTTCCTTCATCAGCGGAACGTTGACCAAATTAAAAAAGTAGAGCAGCCCGATCCATGTGATGCCGGCGAGGAAGTGGACCCAGCGCAAAAGCATCTCGACGTTCGTCCTGACGTCGGAGGGGAAATTGATCTGCGGTCCAAAAAACGTTGCCAGCGCGGCGCATGCCATAAGAATGCTGCCTCCTAGGATTTCACGGCGTGGAATATGCCCACGGGGGCGATTGTACACAACGCGGCGTCTTCCATATCGAAACCAACCTGAAACAAACGGCGGTCTTCGCAAGTTCCAGGTTGAAAAGCGCTTCAGGACGCCGTATTGTACTCGCAGTTGCCTGCTCGGCGGCGCAGCCTCGGAAAATCGGGGCCATGGCGCTAGGGCAGGTTGCCCCCCCGTATTCCTTTTGCGGAAGGCCGCGAGGAAACGCTGTTTGTTTTGAGCTGGTCCCGAGGCGGATGCCGAACAGAACAGCTGGATGGTTCGCAGGTCAAAGTCTAAGGAGATCGGCTATGGATAGCAATAAGCCGGCGCAGAACATTCAGGATTCCTTCCTTAACACGGCCCGGAAAGAGAGACTGAGTATCACGATTTATCTGTTGAGCGGAGTAAAGTTGACGGGCCGCATTCGTTCCTTCGACAAATATTCCGTAGTGTTGGAGGCCAACGGACAAGAGCAATTGATCTTCAAGCACGCCATCTCGACGGTGGTGATGGGCCGTCCGCTACCCCATGGTGCGCACGTGACCCACTCCGACGGGAAGGCTGTGGCTGGAACCGTGACGGCGCCCGCATCGGCGCCAACTACGGCTTCGGCGGCGAGCGCTTCCGGTACCGAAGGATAAGGCGTTTTCGGTTTGCGCAAGGCACATCCCAAGAAGACTCGCGCCCGCACGCCCCTAGCTGGACGTACGCCGCTCGGTACATTGTCCGCCGCACCTGAGGATTCGCAGGAGCGCGCATTCTTGGTCGGCCTCGAGGTGCGGACGCGCGCCCGCAGCGGGGCAAAAGTCACCGCGCAGGCGCAGGCCGCGCGCCATGCCGCCATCATTCAGCCTGCTGCGAATGGCAAAGCTGGAATCCCGGCGCATGCCTTGGCAAAGCCCAGCGCCAATAAACCAAGCATTCCAGAGTTCGACGCGGAAGAATCTCTCGCCGAACTACGCAGTCTGGCGGGAAGCGCAAGCGCGAAAGTTGTCGGTGAAATTCTGCAGCGCCGCGACCGGCCTGACCCCGCGACCCTGATCGGTGCGGGCAAGCTCGAGGAAATTGCTGGCGCGGCCGCATCGGTAAATGCCGACCTGCTGCTCTTCGATCACGATCTCACCGCTTCGCAGCAGCGCAACATCGAGAGAATCGTCAAGCGTCGCGTGATCGACCGGACGCAACTCATTCTCGACATCTTTGCGCGCCACGCCCGCACCCGGGAAGGCCAGTTGCAAGTGGAGTTGGCGCAACTGCAATACCTGTTGCCCCGGCTCGCCGGGCGGGGTATCGAAATGTCGCAACTCGGCGGCGGCATCGGTACGCGCGGTCCGGGTGAAACGCAGCTTGAAACCGACCGTCGAAGGATTTACCGCCGCATTCGCCATGTCGAGCAGCAACTGGAAAATGTACGCCGCATCCGTGCCCAACAACGGCAACGGCGCGAGTCCGCGCCGGTCGCAACCGTGGCGCTGGTGGGCTACACGAATGCCGGGAAGTCCACTCTGTTCAATGCGTTGACGCAAGCTGCGGTGCTGGCTTCGCCGCGCATGTTCGCCACCCTCGATCCCACGATCCGCGCCGTCGTTCTCCCCTCGAAGCGCAAGGTTCTGCTCTCTGACACGGTGGGATTCATTCGCAGCCTGCCGCACGCGCTGGTCTCGGCTTTTCGCGCCACACTTGAAGAGGTGCAGCGCGCGTCGCTGATTCTGCATGTCTCCGACGCCAGCAGCCGCCTTTCGGCCGAACAGGACGCGCAGGTCGAGATTGTCCTGAAAGAGCTGGAGGCGGAGAACAAGCCGCGCCTGCGGGTGATGAATAAAGTAGACCTGCTGGATGTGGAGGTGGCCGAGAGCTTGGTGCATGACGCCCGTCGGGACGATGCCAATACGCTCTATGTTTCCGCCGCCGAAGGCATCGGTCTCGAGAACCTGTTAGAACGCATCGATGCCATGATCGAGGAAGACCGCGTCAGCCGCGTGCATCTGCGCGTTCCGCAAAAAGAAGGCAAGACGCTGGCCTTGCTCGAAGCGAAGGCCCGAATTTTTTCGCGGGAATACAAAAACGGAACGGTCGAACTGGAAGTGGAGGCGCCGGAATCGGTCGCAAGGAGAGTCAGAGAATGGACGATCAAGGATGCCCGGTAATTTAAATGGGCCGGCAACCAAGAAGCGGTGACATTCCTTGGCTATCGGCCCATTCGATCCTGAATTGGATCGGAGGTGATACCTCAATGCTAGTCCTCTTTCCCGGGAAGTCAAGCTTTAGTTGCAAGTTTCTGCATGGCGCCAAGTAATTGGGGCTTGACAAATGAAAATTCTGCCACCTGGAGACTTCAGCTGCCCGGGAATTGCCCGAAAATCCGGCCCTTTGCGTTGACATAAACTCCTTCGGACGTTAGACTTAACAGTTTTCATAGCCCTCATTTCCCTGTATAGCGCACTCAATGGATGAAACGCTACGTCAACTAGGCGGATTACTGCTCGGATCCGTGCCGACCATAATTCTGCTGGCGCTGCTCTACCTGCTTTATACGATCATCGTGCATAGGCCTTTGCGGCGCGTGCTCGATGAGCGCCGCAGCAAGACCGAAGGCGCAGTGGAGAAATCGCGGGCCGATATTGCCGCCGCCGAGGCCCGCACCTCCGAATACGAGCAGCGCCTGCGTGAGGCGCGCGCTGTATTATTCCGCGCGCAGGAAGCCCGGCGCAAGGCAGCGCTGGATGCGCGTGCTGCCGCCATGCACGAAGCCCGCATCCAGGCCCAGGCGCAGGTGCAGGCCGCGAAGGCGGATATTGAGAAAGATCGCGAGGCGGCCCAGGCCGGGTTGCAGGGCCAGGTTCAGGCGCTGTCCACAGAAATCATGCGGCGCGTACTGCAGCCGGTTGGAGCCGCACGCTGATGTCAACCTGCGCGATCTCGAAGATGATGCCCCTTGGTAAGAAGGGGAACCGAATCCCCGGAATCATATCCGGCCTGAGCCTGCTGGCGTTGCTGGCAGTGATTTTTGTCGGGACGCTCGCGCCGTTGCACGGGCAGCAGAAGACTGCGGCCGATCCGCAGCAGCGCGGGGTCAAGCAGGCGCCGCCGCAGCGGAGCTTCGGTCAGCAACTGGTGCACGAGTCTCGGGAGGTTGCCGGTGAGGAGAAAGACGAAAACGGGGAATTTAAGCAGTCGTCCTCGGTGAGACTGATCGCCAAGTGGACGGGAATGAGTATGCGCCACGCCTATTGGTTGAGCGTGCTGCTGAATTTTGCTCTGATCGCGGGAGTGATTTTCTGGGCCAGCCGAAAATATTTGCCGGGATTTTTCAGAGCGCGCACGGCGGCCATCCAGAAGGCGATGCAGGAGGCGCAGAAGGCCAGCCAAGAGGCACGGCGGAGGCTGGCTGAAATCGAAGCGCGATTGATGAAGCTGGATGGGGAAATTGGCAGGATGCGCGACGCCGCCGAAAAAGAAGCCGCCGCGGAGCAATCGCGCATTCAGGCCGCGGCTCAGGAAGATAAGCGCAAGATCGTGGAGTCGGCGCAGCAGGAAATTGCCGCCGCGGCCAAAGCAGCACGGCGCGAGCTCACGGCGTACGCCGCGGATTTGGCAGTTGCACTGGCGCAGAAGCAGATTCATGTGGATGCCGCCACCGATCAGGCGCTGGTGAGAAATTTTGCCAGCCAGTTGGGCGTATCGTCTTCCTCGGGAGACGGGCCGGGAAAGGACGGGCACTAGAACATGGCTTCGGTTGCCAGCACATATTCCCGTGCCTTTGCCGACGTCGTCCTCAGTGCGCATCTCGACGTCAATCGCGCACTCTCGGACCTGCGCGCCATCGCCAGTCTGCTGGCCGAGAGTTCGGATCTGCGCCGCGTGTGGGAGAATCCCGCGATTCCGGCCGCTCAGAAGCGCCGTGTGCTGGATGTGATTGCCGAGCGCGATGGGATCTCCAAGCAGGCCAGGAACTTGGTTGCGGTCCTGATCGATCATCGCCGGATCCATTTTCTCGATCCGGTGATCACGCAATTGGAAAAAGAACTCGACTCCCGGCTGGGTTTCGCCGAAGCCGAGATCACGACCGTCCGCGAATTAGTCGATACGGAGAAGCGCGAGTTCGAGGCGCAAGTCGGAAAATTGACCGGCAAGAAAGTCCGCGCCCATTACGCGCAGGATGCGTCCCTTCTCGGAGGCGCCGTAGTCCGGGTGGGCAGCACGATTTACGACGGTTCGGTAAAAGGGCAGTTGGAAAGAATTCGGGAACAGATCAGCGGCAATTAGCCATCGGCTGTTGGCCCGACCGCGAAGGTTTGAGCTGATAGCTGACGGCTGAGAACTACTTATGGCACAGATCAAAGCAGACGAAATAACCAAGCTGATCCGCGAGCAGATCGAGAACTACGAATCGAAGATCTCCGTGGACGAGACCGGCACGGTCATCACGCTGGGGGATGGCATTGCCCGCGTCTATGGACTCGACAAAGTCATGGCCGGCGAACTCCTTTCCTTCCCGCACGGCGTGGCCGGCATCGCCATGAACTTGGAAGAAGACCAGGTCGGCGTGGTGCTGCTCGGCGAATACACCGAGATCAAAGAAGGCGACGAAGTAAAGCGCACCGGGCGCATCATGAGCGTGCCCGTAGGCGACGCCATGATCGGCCGCGTGGTCGATTCCCTCGGCCGCCCCATCGACGACAAAGGCCCCATCGCCACCGACCAATTTATCGCTCTCGAGCGACTTGCCCCCGGCGTCATCGATCGGCAGCCCGTGCGCGAACCCATGGCCACGGGATTGAAGGCCATCGACAGCATGATCCCCATCGGCCGTGGCCAGCGCGAACTCATCATCGGTGACCGCCAGACCGGCAAGACTGCAGTCGCCCTCGATACCATCATCAACAGCAAGGGCAACGACCTGATCTGCATCTACAACGCGATCGGTCAGAAGCGCTCGTCGATTGCACAGGTGGTAAAAATTCTCGAAGATGCCGGAGCCATGGAATACACCATCGTGGTGGCCGCGTCGGCGTCCGAACCCGCGCCCATGCAGTACATTTCGCCCTACGCCGCCACCGCTCTCGGTGAATATTTCCGCGATAGCAAGCGGCACGCGCTCGTCATCTACGACGATCTTTCGAAGCACGCCGCCTCCTACCGCGAAATCTCGCTACTGCTCCGCCGCCCGCCGGGACGCGAGGCCTATCCCGGGGACGTCTTCTATCTCCACTCCCGGTTGCTGGAACGTTCCGCCAAGCTCAGCGACAAAAATGGCGGCGGATCGCTCACCGCTCTTCCCGTCATCGAGACCCAGGCCGGAGACGTTTCCGCCTACATTCCGACCAACGTGATTTCGATTACTGACGGTCAGATTTATCTGGAAACGGATTTGTTTAACCAAGGCGTGCGTCCCGCCGTGAACGTGGGTTTGTCCGTGAGCCGCGTCGGTGGCAGCGCGCAGATCAAGGCCATGCGGCAGGTGGCCGGAACCCTCAAGCTCGAACTGGCGCAGTACCGCGAACTGGCGGCCTTCGCCTCCTTTGGCAGCGACCTCGATAAAGCCACGCAGGCTCAACTCAATCGTGGCCAGCGGCTGGTCGAACTGCTCAAACAAAATCAATTTTCCCCGCTGCCCTTCTCCAAACAAATTCTCATCATCTTCGCGGGCACGGGAGGCTTTCTCGATGATCTCCCGGTGAATCAGGTTCGCGACTTTGAGAAAGAACTCTACAAGTACGTCGATGCAACCGACTCCGGACTGCTGCGTACGATCATGGAGAAGAAAATTCTCGATGACGGCCTGAAGGCGCAACTAACCGACGTGATCAAGCAGGCGAAGCAGCAGTTCGTGTCGGAGCGTGAAGCAGTAGCGAAATAAGCGTTTGGCGTAAAGCAGACTCGGGTCGCAAGGCGACAGGGTTTTCGCCAGGCTGGTTTTCAATGGCAAACATTCTCGACATTCGACGCCGCATCCGCAGCGTGGTGAACACCCGTCAGATCACCAAAGCCATGAAGGTGGTCTCGGCCGCCAAGCTGCGCCGCGCGCAGGATCGCACCATGGCGGCACGTCCGTATGCCCATATGCTGACCAATGTGCTGAAGTCGCTCGTATCGCGGGCCGAGATTTACGATCCGGAGACGGGCCAGCCCAAGCATCCGCTGCTGGCGCAGCGTGAAGAGAAGAATATCCTGCTGATCGTTGTCACGGGCGACAAAGGACTGGCGGGCGCATTCAGTGCCAACGTCACCAAAGCCGCCACACGGTTTTTGGAATCCAAGGGCGGAAAGAACGTCGACATTGAAGCGATCGGCCGCAAAGGGCGCGACTTCCTCCGCCGACGTTATCCGGCTGCTCCGGTCCAGACCCGCAGCCTGGCCGAGCCTGAAGAATCGCTGGAAACGCCGCCAGAGACCGCGGAGCGTGCCGGCCTCATACAAATTACCGGAGAACACGTTGGCGTTCTCGGCAAGTTGGAGTTTTCCCAGGCGCGCTCATTGTCGGAGAGCGTGATCGGCCGTTATCGGCGCGAAGAGATCGACGCGGTCTACGTTGTATTCAACGAATTCAAATCCGTAATTGCGCAGCGCCTGATCGTAGAACAGATTCTTCCCGTCGAGCAGATCGGCGAGCAGACCGTCCGCCTCGCCGAGGAGATGACGGAGGAGGAAAAGAAGAAAGCCAAGGAAGCCGCAATCAGCGCGGGCGTGGGCCTGCGCAGTTCCCAGTCCGCGGGCGAACAGGCAGCGTCGCAGTTCGGAACCGCCCCGGTAGATTACATCTACGAGCAGTCGCCTGAAGAATTGTTTCGAGCGTTGTTGCCGAAGTATGTAGCGATCCAGATTTTCCGCGCGCTGCTCGAATCGGTCGCGGCCGAGCATGCCGCGCGCATGACCGCAATGGATTCCGCCACCAGCAATGCCACGGACATGATCGATTCGCTCACGCTCGCCATGAACCGGGCGCGCCAGGCGAAAATCACCAAAGAGATTATCGAGATCGTCAGCGGCGCTGCTGCGATGTGAGAAGAAGGTATTAGCTTAGGGCTGGTAGTTTCCAGCAAGGCAGAATTTGTGATTGAGAATTCGCGGGTTATTCCGCATGTGTGTAGATCAAAACGACTTAGCTAACCGCCAGGAGCTAGCAGCAAGAAGCTGACTTTATGCCACAAAATATCGGACATGTTGTTCAAATTGCGGGGCCGGCCGTCGACGTGCAATTTCACGAAGGCCATCTACCGCCGATTTACCAAGCCGTGAAAGTCGTGAGTGATGGCTTTACCGTGCCCACTCCCATCAACGTGATCCTCGAAGTGCAGCAGCACCTCGGCGAAGGCCGCGTGCGTTGCATCGCGATGGAGGCCACCGACGGCATGGTGCGCGGCATGAACGCCGTCGATCAAGGCGGGCCGATTTCCGTCCCGGTAGGCCGGGGCACGCTCGGCCGCGTGATGAACGTGATCGGCGAGCCCGTCGATCAACTCGGCCCCATCGAGTACAAAGAACGCATGCCGATTCATCGCTTGGCCCCAGCCTTCGACGAGCAGGCTACCACGGCGGAAATGTTCGAGACCGGCGTGAAGGTCGTCGACCTCATCCAACCGTTCTTGAAGGGCGGCAAGATCGGCTTGTTCGGTGGCGCCGGGGTCGGCAAGACCGTCGTCATCATGGAACTGATCAACAACGTCGCCAAGCAGCATGGCGGCTACTCCGTGTTCGCCGGCGTCGGCGAGCGCACTCGCGAAGGCAATGACCTTTGGCTCGAAATGACCGAGTCGGGCGTAATCAAGCCCGGCAAGCCAGCGGAATCAAAGGCCGCGCTGATTTATGGCCAGATGACGGAGCCTCCCGGCGCGCGTCTCCGCGTCGCCTTGACCGGGCTGACGGTCGCCGAATATTTTCGTGACGCCGAAGGCGCGGATACGCTGCTGTTCATCGACAATATCTTCCGTTTCACACAAGCTGGCTCGGAAGTGTCGGCGCTGCTGGGCCGCATGCCCAGCGCTGTAGGTTACCAGCCGAACCTGGCGACGGAAATGGGCGAGTTGCAGGAGCGGATTACCTCCACCAAGAAAGGTTCAGTCACGTCGGTGCAAGCGATTTATGTTCCCGCCGACGATTTGACCGATCCCGCGCCAGCCACAACTTTCGCTCACCTCGACGCGACCACCGTGCTCTCCCGCGCCTTGACCGAGATCGGAATTTATCCTGCGGTTGATCCGCTGGCTTCGACCTCGCGCATTCTCGATCCGCGCATCGTCGGCCAGGAGCATTACGACGTGGCGCAGTCGGTAAAGAAAACGCTGCAGACCTATAAAGACCTGCAGGACATCATCGCGATTCTCGGCATCGACGAACTCAGCGAAGACCAAAAACTGACCGTGGCTCGCGCCCGAAAAATTCAACGCTTCCTCTCGCAGCCCTTCCATGTGGCCGAACAGTTCACCGGCGCGGCCGGACGTTACGTCAAGATTGCCGATACCGTCAAGGGCTTCAAGGCGATTGTCGAAGGCAAGTACGACGACATCCCCGAGCAAGCGTTTTACATGAAGGGCCCCATCGAAGAAGTGCTGGCAGCGGCGGAGAAGATGAAGGCGGCAGCATAAGAATAGTCGTGGCCAGTGCTCAGGGTTCAGCCGCTGAATTGACTGAGAACTGAGAACCCAGAACTGATGGCAGATACTTTCCAACTCGAGATCGTCACGCCGGAAAAGAACGTGGTCGAGACCGCGGCGGCTGAGGTTCAGATTCCCGGCAAGAACGGATATCTGGGTGTCCTGCCGGGGCATGCGCCACTCATCACCGAACTGGCAGTGGGCGAAATCACTTTTCGCGACGGTGGGCAGGACCAGCATCTCGCGGTGGCCTGGGGATTCGCGGAAGTGCTACCCGATAAAGTGACGATCCTCGCCGAAACCGCCGAGCGCCCGTCCGAAATCGATGTGGAGCGCGCCCGCAAAGCCAAAGTCCGCGCCGCACAGCGCCTCACCAGCGGCGACACCAATGTGGATGTGGAACGAGCTCTCAACGCCATGCACAAGGCCGAGACGCGCTTGGAAGTGGCGGCACAAAAACAATAACCATTATCATCCCCTGCGTTACGGAGCGCGCAATGCAGCCTCACCCCATTTCCCTATATCTGTATTTGCCTCTGTTTTGCCTCGTCGGGTGCGCGGCAGCTCAACAAGTTAAACCAGCACCGCCTCCGGCCCAGCACCTGCCGCTGGTTTCTCCTGCGGTACACGCCGACGGCAGTGTGACCTTTCGCTTTCGGGCACCCAACGCGCAGGAAGTAAAGCTTGACCGTGAGGGCGCCGAACCGCAAGCGATGCTGAAGGATGATCAAGGCGTCTGGAGCGTGACCACACCCTCTCTTGCTCCCGATTACTACGGTTATTCCTTTGTTGCCGACGGCGTGCGCCTGATCGACCCCTCAAACCCCTTGCTGGTGCCGAACCTTCTGGCCACTGCGAGCGCTGTGCACGTTCCTGGGCCACCATCCCTGCCCTGGGAGTTGAACGAGGTTCCGCATGGCGAGCTTCATCACCATTTCTATAAGTCTGCGGTGGCTGCGGATGAGCGCGACTACTACGTCTACACTCCGCCGGGCTACGAAAGCTCGCACAAGAAAAAGTATCCAGTTCTCTACCTGCTGCACGGCTACAGCGACGACGCGAGCGGATGGACGGCGGTTGGCCGCGTCAACGTGATTCTCGACAACCTGATCGCGCAGGGCAAGGCCAAGCCAATGATCATCGTGATGCCTTTAGGCTATGGCACCATGGATTTTGTGCGAGTGGGTTGGGGCGCGTGGAGCAATACCGAATTGCGTGATGCCAACTTCAAGAAGTTCACCGAGGCGCTCCTCACGGAAGTGATGCCGCAAGTCGAGATCGAATATCGGATTACGCCAGACCGCAATACCCGCGCCATTGCCGGACTCTCGATGGGCGGTTCGGAATCTCTGCTCACCGGCCTGAATCATCTCGACAAGTTTTCCTGGATCGGCGCTTTCAGCTCCGGCGGCATCCCCGAAGACTTCGCGAAAGACTTTGCTTCGCTCGATGCGCAAGCAAACCAGCAACTTCATCTGTTATGGATCGCCTGCGGAACCGAGGATCATTTGATCACGATCAACCGCAACCTGCGGGAATGGTTGAAGACCAAAGGCGTGAATCACACAGATATTGAAACGCCGGGAAGGCACACCTGGATGGTGTGGCGGCGGAATCTGGCGGAATTTTCGCAACTGCTGTTCCGGTAGGTCAATGCGCGGAATCGCCGCCGCTCCTACGACACATTCACCGACTCCCGATCCTCCGACGCCACTCGCTTCACTGCTGCCGTCCGTTCCAATTTATCCCACGCAAATTTCCTGCCTTCCAGCGCGCGCTTCAGCGTCTTAAACAGGACTACTGAAAATACCTGCCGGTAGGCGAAGCGTTGCAGCCACACCTGGCTCAATAGCCAAGGGTCTTCCTTGTCATCGGGTCGACGTCGTTCGAGAGCGAAGGCCAAGGCTGACGCCAGAAAGTCAATCACCAGGAAGGCAAAGAAGAACGCGACCAGCTTGTGAAAACTCGAAGGATCGGTGGAGTCTGGATGAAAATGCTTCTGAATAAAATACCAGAGAGCCCCGAAGGCAAACATGATGTCGATGAGCGGCGACACCAGTGGCAGCAGAATCTGGAAGATCACAATGTTCGGCAGCGCGACAAACCCCAATGCTCCCTTGCGCGCGAACACTCCGCTGTGTTTGTAAACCGCCTGCAGAATTCCAAAGGACCAGCGGAAACGCTGCCGCATCAGGCCATTCGCATTGGTGGGAGCCTCGGTATAGGCCAATGCCAGATCTTCATACTCCACACGGTAGCCGCGGCGCAATAAGGCCATGGTCAGATCGGCGTCCTCGGCGACGGTGTCGATCTGATAGCCGCCCGCCTCGCGCACCGCTGAAACGCGCCACGCCCCAATGGCTCCCGGCACCACGCTAACCGCACCCAGCACATCCAAAGCGCGGCGCTCGAAGTTCTGGCTGGTGATGTATTCCAGCGCTTGCCACCGCGTCCACAGATTCACCCGATTTCCCACTTTCGCATTGCCCGCAATCGCCCCCACCTTTGGATTGATGAAATGCGGCACCAGGCGCGAGATGGCGTCCCCGGCGATGATCGTATCGGCATCGATCCCCACGAAAAGCTCCGCATCCTGAATATGCTCGATGCCGTAATTGAGAGCTTCTGCTTTGCCGGAATTGGCCTTGGTAAGGATGAGAACCTTTCCAGCTCTTTCCTCCGCGACGAAAGCGGCACGCGCCACGGCCAGCGTGCGATCCTTGGAGCCATCGTCAATCACAATCACGCGCAGGTTGGGATAATCGGAGTTCAAAGCCGCGCGAACCGTGCGCACAATCACCTTCTCTTCGTTATAGGCGGGAATCAGCACTGCCACCTTCGGCTTGTACGAGGCCCCTTCGGCAGGCTTGCCAAGAATTTTTTCCTGGAGCCGATCGTAGATGGCGAAGGTTCCAATAATTAGCAAGCGCCCGGTCATGAGTAGATCGCCGAGGAAGAAGATCCAGGTGATCGAGACGATGCCGGCCTCGAAGAGCCAGAAGCCCAGCCCATCCAGGCGCGCCGCCCATCGTTCTCCAGTGCCTAACGGGGCCATTACGTCTGCGCGAGTCTTGCCGAACAATTGAAAGACCGGCACAACCGAATAACCGCGCGCGCGAATGCCATCGATGATCATGGGCAAGGCGCGAACTGTCTCCGCACGATCGCCGCCGCCGTCATGCAGTAACACAATGTTTCCGCAGCGCAGGTCGTTTGGCCCGCAAGGTGGCAGGTGAGCCAGTACGTACGACGAAATCTCCTCGGCCGTATGCCGTCGCGGCTTGTCGCTCCAGTCGTTCGGGTCGATCCGGTTGCCGACCGTGATGTAGCCCATATCCTGTGCGAACTCGAGGGGCTTCACCTGGTCGGCGGTATCAGGCTCTTCGTCAATCGCATAGGGCGGGCGCAACAACGTGGCGCGAACGCCCATCAAGCTGGCGAAAAGCCTTTCGGTGAGATTCAGCTCAACCTTCATGTAGGTCGATGAAATATTGCTGACATCGGGATGCGTGAAGGTGTGATTGCCGATGGTATGTCCTTCGTTGTAAATCCGCTTCGCGATTCCTGAAAACTTGTCCGTCTGGATGCCGATCAGGAAAAATGTGGCGGTCGCATGTTCGCGCTTCAGTACGTCGAGAATCTTGGGCGTCCATTCCGGGTCGGGGCCATCGTCGAAGGTGAGCGCCACTTCATTGGGACTGTACCCGAAGCGCCCCACGCGAAAAGGTTCCGGCATGTTCTGAAAATTTTCGTCGGTGATCAGTTTCGTGTTTACGTCGATGGTTAGGTCGCGAGTGCCGTGGGTTGGGCGGTCTTCGATACGAAGGATTTCACCCTGGCCCTCCATGTCCACATCCTGACCCGGAGGGACATCCTTCAGTTTATCCGTGGCACCGGGATCGCCGGGAACGTCCCACACCCGCCATAACGACCGGTCCTCACCGCCCAGTCGCCACAGAGCGAAAGTCTGGATGCCCAGCGTCTGTGCGGCGCGCATGTGATTCAGAGCCGTGACCGCATCCAGGAACCACACGTCGTGGCGGAAGCTACGTTCGTCCAGATAGCTGAAGTGCGGATTGAGCGCATCGTCATCGAAGGTTACATCTTCATCGGAATCGCGCGCCGCCAGCCAGGCTTCCTGCACGCTGACGGAACTGTCATGCTCCTCCGGCGGAAGCTTCCCCTTCTTCGGTTTCAGAACCCAGTCATATCCATAATTGGCGATGGCGCAGATCACCTTCTCCTTGGGAATCACGCTTACGGCGAACTTCAGATTTTCGACGAACCAGTCCTGGGATGCGACCGGCCCCGATTCCGCTCCGGGATAGTGTTCGTCATAGTTCATCATGACGACTCCATCCGCGGGCGCGGAAATTGCCGCGTAGTTGAATTCCTTGCTGTGCGCCGGCACGCTCACATACAGCTTCATCCCCCGCGCATGCAGGTCCGTCGAAAGCTCGTTCAGCAGCGCCACATATCCCGCTTGCCCAGAATCGGGGAAGGCTTCGAAGTCCACCATGAGGCCGCCAAAGCGGTCCGAGGAAAGAAACATTCCCACTTGTCTACGAAATGCCGCGCGCGCGTCGGGATCGTTCAGAAACCCCGTGATCTTTCCCACCCAGTTCGCGCCGTCAAAATTGTTGACCATGGGGAAGATTTCCATGTTGGAGGCTTCCGCTTTAACGAAGGGCATTACGCGGTCGTCGACCGGGCGCACGGAGTTGTTCTGGACCACATCGAAAAACTTGTTCGTCTGGTCGTCCACGCCCTGCAGGCGTCCGTCGGGAGTGAGCACGTGCAGCCAGTCGGGATAAAGCAAATCGATCTGGCGGGCGAAGTCGCGCAGAGAAGAAAAGCTGGCCGAATCCCAGGGAGCATAGAACGCCGCCCGAATGCCTTCTTCCTGATTCAGCTTCACCTCCGACGCCGGCAACTTCGACTTCCGGTGGGATCGGCTGGCCAGCTTTTTCTGACGCTCGCGTCCTTTGTCTTTTTCGTTTTCTTTCAGTGCCTTGAAAGCCCGCTTCTGTGGAGAGAACAGCAATTCCGGCAGGCGCTCGTCCCGCAGCGTCGTGTAGACGAAAAAGATGATGAGCGCGGAGAGTGCCGCGACCAGGACGTCCATCAGTCGTCTCAGACGCTTCCAGCGCGCGCGTTGCGGGTCGTAAAAGACAGGTTCAGCCATGGATAGCTAAGCGATCATCGTATGCTGCAGGCGGCGGGTGGTCAATTCTTGGGAGAAGTCACAGGGGCAACCCGATAAGCACCAATTAATGACTAAGATGCGCTTTCCCCCCACGAAGTTGACTCTGGCGCGCTATATTCTCATCGTGCTGCCACTGCTGCGTAAGGATGTTCGCTTCTTCCTGGCGGGAACCTTAGTGGCAGTCGCACTGCGGCTCGTCTTCGTCCTTCACTTTCCCGGCATCGTCGACGATTCCCGCCTCTACGCCGATATCGCCATGAACTGGCTGCAGTATGGCGTTTACGGCATCACCAACTCCGGCCATGTCGTCCCGACGCTCTCCCGGCTGCCCGGCTACCCGGCGTTTCTGGCGGCAATTTTTGCCATTTTCGGCTGGAGCAACTTCCGCGCAGTCCTGCTGATTCAAGTTTTCTTCGATCTGGGAACCTGCTTTCTGCTTGCGGATCTCGCGCTGCGGCTGTTCCACGAGCGCGCGGCGAAAGCAGCGTTCATGCTCGCAGCCGTATGTCCCTTCCTGGCCAACTATTCTGCCGCAGCCCTCACCGAAACGCTGGAAATCTTCTTCACCGTGCTGGCGCTGGATTTCGCCTGGTATGGACTCGCGTCCTTTCCGCAGCCAGCCAACTCAAAATCAACCGCCTTGTGGATCGGCTGCGGTCTCTCCATCGGAGCCTGCATTCTGTTGCGCCCCGACGGTGGAATTTTGCTGGCTGCCACCGGGGGATTTTTGTTGCTAGTTTTTCTGCAGGCAATGATTGGACAAAAAAACGAAACGCTCCGCCCGCTTCCCATTCTGCGCGCCGGAATTGTTCTGGTCATCAGCGCTCTTGCGCCGCTGGTTCCCTGGACGCTGCGCAATCTCCACGCGCTGCACCGGTTCGAGCCGCTCGCGCCCCGCTACGCCAACGATTCCGATGAACCTGTCATGGTGGGATTCAATCGCTGGACCAAAACCTGGATCGCCGACTACGTCTCCGTGGAGGAGGTCTATTGGAACGTTCCCGGCTCCGAAATTAACGCGAAGCAACTCCCCCGCCGTGCCTTCGATTCGGACGAGCAGCGCCTCGAAACCGAGAGCCTTTTCGCCGATTACAACCGGGACCACGATGTGAATCCCGAACTCGATGCGCGTTTTGCCACGCTAGCGGCGGCACGCATTCAGTCCGCGCCGTTTCGTTATTACCTATGGCTTCCCGCTCTGCGCATTGCCGACATGTGGTTGCGTCCCCGCACCGAATTGCTGCCTTCCGACCCGCGTTGGTGGGAGTTCAACGACGCACCCGGATGGCTAGCCGTTAGCATTCTCTTTGGCCTGGTGAATTTGGCCTACATCTTGGCGGCGCTCGCGGGACTCGTGCGCGGGCGAGAAGGCGATGGCATCGGCCTTCTGGTTCTGTTCTTCGCGATGCGCTCCTTGTTCCTCGGCACTCTGGAGAATCCCGAGCCCCGTTACACGCTGGAATGCTATCCCGTGGTCATAGTCGCGGCCGCCGCGCTCTGCATCCGTAAATCGCATCGGATGGATCGAAACTCCGCATAAACCGCCTTCTAAATCTGGAACCTGGTATGTGAAAAGCCGTATTCAAACGTTTCACATTGCCGGAACTGTTGAAGATTCAGCTTGCACTTTGTGGCCCCGGAGTTGCACAATAGCGCCCCATCAGTCTCCCAGGGTCTCGCGCAAGTCCCTAATTTCCTGGGCAAACACAATTTGAAGTGCAACGCCCCCGCGGGTGGAGGAGTTCACAATGCGTTTCGCCTCACGTGTAATCATCGTGTCGGTCGGATTATTCCTCGCTCTCAGCACTCTGCTCTGGGCCCAGACTGCCACCACATCGCTGCGCGGCACGGTTTACGACGCTAAAGGCGCGGTAGTTTCCGCCGCGACCGTGACCCTCAGCAACCCGGCGACGGGCTTCCTCCGTACGACCAAAAGCGATGGCCAAGGCAATTACCAGTTTCTCGAATTGCCTCCCGCGAAGTACGACCTGACGGTCAACGCCGCCGGCTTCGCCGCCATCAAGCAAAGCGGCCTGGAACTTCAGGTGGCTACTCCCGCCACTTTGAACGTGAATATGGAAGTCGCCGGCGGAACGGTAACGGTAGAAGTGAGCAGCACCGCCCCGCTGGTCAACACCCAGGATGCCACCATGGGTCATGCTTTCGGGGCCGACCAAATTGCGGACCTTCCCTTCGAAGGCCGCGATCCCGCCGGCATTCTCAGCCTGCAGACCGGAGTTGTCTTCACCGGCAACAGCACTCATATCTCCACCGCGTCCGACAGCCGGGCCGGCGCCGTGAATGGAGCCCGCAGCGACCAGACCAACATTACCCTGGATGGCGTCGATAATAACGACGAACTCGAAGGAACGGCTTTCACGGGCGCCATTCGCGCACCGCTCGATTCTCTGGAGGAACTCAAAGTCACGACCAGCAACTCCGACGCGGACACGGGCCGCTCTTCCGGCGGGCAAGTTTCTGAAGTGACCAAGAGTGGCACCAACCACGTTCATGGCTCGCTCTACATCTACAATCGGCCCACCTTTACCACCGCCAATGACTGGTTCAACAAGGCCGCGCAGATCGGAGCGAATGAGCCCAACACCGCTCCGTTCTTGCTGCGCAATACTTTTGGAGCGAACGTCGGTGGCCCTATCGTCAAGGACCGATTATTTTTCTTTGCCGCCTACGAGGGCCAGCGCAAGCGCGAAGACGCACAAGTGACCCGCGTCGTTCCCAGTCTCGGATTGCGCACCGGGAACATTAGCTACTTTTGCACCCAGGACCCGACGTGCCCGGCGAGCGGAATAAACACTCTGTCACCGAGCCAGATCGCCGCCATCGATCCCAACTGCACCGGCATCGGCACCTGCCCCCTGGGACCCGGAGCGAATCCGCTCATCGCCTACCTGCCGGGCAATCCCAACTCCAGTCCTAACTCTATTTTTAATCTGTATCCGCAGCCCAATACTCAGACGGTAGGCGATGGCCTCGACTATCAGGGCTTCACCTTTCCTTCCCCCTTGCCGTCGAGCCTCGACGACTACGTCGCGAGGATCGACTACAACCTCACCCGAGACGGCAACCATCGCCTGTTCGTCAAAGGCATCATGGACAACGAGCAGGAAGCCGAGCGGAACGTGGGGACCGCCTACACGGTTACCGGCGATGGTGGCGAGGAGTTTCCCGGACAGCCCGAGTCGCAGACGGAGCACGACAACAACAAGGGCATCACGGTCGGTTATACCGCTACTTTCAGCAGCACGCTGATCAATAACTTTCACTTCGGTTATATCAGCCAGCTCATCAACATCCAAGGCCTGCAGACCCAGCCCTATGTGGACTTCCGCGGCATGGACAACTTCTATGGTTTTACTCCCACCATCAACACGCACGTGCCGGTAAAGAACATCGTTGATGACCTCACGAAAGTGAGGGGCAGCCACACGTTTCAGTTCGGCGGAAACTACCGGCAAATCGACAACCTCCGCGAATCGAACGCGCAGAACTTCTTCAGCGGCCTCACCAACGTCTATTGGCTCAATGTTTCCGCCATCGCCGGTACTGGTAGTAGCCTCGACCCCGGTTCCATCAATCCCGCCACGCAGCAGGAGTTCTATCCGGCGGTTGATCCCGATTTCGGAGCCAGCTACGACTTCGCTATGGCTGCGTTGGCGGGCTTGGTCACCCAGGTCAATGCCAACTACGAACTAAATAAGAATCTCAACGTGATTCCCCAAGGCACGCTGGTTCCGCGCCATTTCCGGAATCACGAATACGAGTTCTATGGCCAGGACCAATGGAGAGTAAAACCCAATTTTACGGCGACCTACGGCCTGCGCTATACGATCTTGCAACCGCCCTATGAAACTACAGGGACCCAGGTTTCGCCCACCATCAGCCTGCATGACTGGTTCAACCAACGCGGGCTGGCTGCTTCGCAGGGACAGGTTTACGATCCAGCGATCGGCTTCCAACTGTCCGGCCAGGCGAACGGAAAGGCCCCTTACTGGAGTTACGACTACAAAGATGTTGCTCCGCGTCTCGCCTTTGCCTTTTCCCCAAAAGCCGACGACGGTTTTTCGAAGCGTTTGTGGGGCGGTCCGGGGAAGACCTCGATTCGAGCCGGCTACGGTATTTACTTCGACCACTTCGGAGAAGGCATCACCAATACCTTTGATCGCGAAGGCTCGTTTGGCTTGACCACAGCCGAGGTGAACCCAGCTGGAATTCAGACGGTGGATGGCTCGGCGCGCTACTCAGGGCTTTACAATATTCCAACCACCAGCGCACTGGGCCCGCTGATCGGTGCGCCACCTACCGGCCCGTTTCCAGTCTTTTCGCCTTCAGGCGCGGCGACTCCCGGCGGCTTCGCCATTACCTGGGGCTTGGACGACAAGCTGAAGACTCCCTATTCGCACGTCATCGATTTTTCGATCACCCGCGAATTACCTTCGAATTTTGTGTTTGAAGCCTCCTACATCCTCCGCATGGCTCATCGTCTCCTGCAGGAGGAAGATTTGGCCGAGCCGACCAACCTCAGAGATCCCGCCAGCAACACGACTTACTTCCAAGCGGCACAAGCACTTGCAAGGAAATACTACGCCGGAACGCCGATTCAAAGTATCAGCGCGGCCAGCATTGGCACCAAATATTGGGAAAATGTATTTCCAGGCGCTGCTGGACCCTCGAGTTCGCAACTAGGAGTGGCCAATGTTCTAGGAACGCCCTGCGGCCCCAGCAATGGCGCAGTGCCGACCAACGTTACCGCGACTCAGGCCATGTACGACCTGTTCGCCTGTTTTCAGGGAAATGAAACGACCGGTCTTGAACTGGCCGACGCCTTTTGCCTCCCCAGTTGCTCCACACTCGCGGGTCAAACGGCGCCGACGCCCTACAATTTCTACAGCCCGCAATTTTCTTCCATGGACGCATGGAGGAGCATCGGCAGCAGCAACTACAATGCCGGTCAGTTCAGTCTGCGCCACAAATCGGGGGGGTTGGAATTCGATTTGAATTACACCTATTCCAAGTCGATCGACGACGGCTCCAACGCCGAACGAGTGAGTACCTTTGAGGGTGGCGGCTTCGCCAGCCAGATCATCAATTCCTGGATCCCGCAGCAGAATCGCGCCGTATCGGATTTCGACACCACTCATATCGTCAATGCGAATTGGGTTTATCAACTCCCGTTTGGCCGTGGCAAACATTTTGGTGGTGGCATGGGTCGAGTTGCCAACTCAGTTTTAGGTGGCTGGACCGTATCCGGACTGTATCGCTGGTCCAGCGGATATCCATTCACTCTGATCAGTCCAGCCTGGGCCACCAACTACGATCTGGAGACTCCAGCTGTGCCCGTGAGCAGCGCGCGTCCTAAGACCGGCAGCTTCATCGTGGCGCAGGCCGGAGGTGGCACCGGCCCGAATGTCTTCCAGGATCCCGGCATCACGGATCCGACCAATCCGAATGCGGCGATCAACCTGTTCCGTCCGGCTTATCCGGGAGAGGGAGGAATGCGGAACGGTCTGCGCGGCCCCGGCACGTTCGATATCGACACTACCGTCACCAAGAGCTGGGCCATCAGAGAGAGCCAGCTGGTGAAGTTCAGCTGGTCGATGTACAACGTGACTAACTCCGCCCGCTTTGACGTCGGGACCATGCAGTTGAACGGAAATGATCAACTCTCGGCCAGCAGCAGCTTTGGAAACTTCAGCTCCACGCTCTCCAATCCGCGCGTGATGGAGTTCATGCTGCGCTACGTGTTCTGAAGTTGCAGAAAATGAGCGAGGATTAAGAAGCTCTACGACAGTGGCGAATCGCTCATGCGGAAGCGCGTGCGTACGTGCTCTGAGATCAATTCGATCGCCGAGCGATTGGTCACCGGATCGCTCTGAGCCAGGTATCGCATGGCTTCAACCAGCAACCGCTGCCCATCGACGTAGCGAGGATCGGACGTACGTTCTCTTTTTGTGGAACGACCCAACTTGGGAGGAACCGGAATGGTGAACACTTTGGCCATGCGTGGACTCAACCGACTATTCTCAAGGCAGTATAGCGCCCGCGTGCATTTTCCTGAACAACATTCTTGCGCTTCAGATTCAACCACTTAGCCACGAGGTGACACAAACTTCGTCTTGCTCGTGGTTTTCAGGCGAAAGACGTCGTTGTTGATCTTGGCATGCAGGTTTACCGCCGCGTACTTCGCCAGCCGGTAATCGCCCTGGCCCTGCATGAACTTCTGTTGGATAGAGACGCCGCGGCTCAAGTCGATCCAGAGAAACGCCTCACTAAAATAATTCCGCACTTTTTCGCTCTTCGGAATCAATTGCAGTTTTGCCGTCCGAATGTTGTCAATCGTTTCCTCGCCCTGAAAACTTACATCGAAGGACTTCTTCAAATCCTGCCCGCTGCCTCCGAAGCCCAGAACCAGATAGCTCTCGATCTCGCCGTGGTTCGCGCCCGTCGAATATTCAATCACCTGCTCAATTTTTGGCTGGTACACCTGAAGCTTGCCGTCTTTGTAGAGCACGAATTTGCGATCGGGCTCCTTGATGTCGGCCATCATCTCAATTTCCTGGCCCGAGCGGCGATAGTAAACCGTGCCTTTCTGCGAATCCGTTTCATCCACAACTCTCTGATACTGATCCCAAACGAAATCGGCTTGTGCGGTTTGGAAGTGCGTCGCGGTTGCGTCCATCGTTTGCAGGACGCTCTCCAGACTCACGGGCGTCTTATCCTGCGCGGCTGAGGACAAGCTCAACACCGCCAGCCAGAGGAAGCCGACGAAGATCATTCCGGTTGCCCTCACTATTGTCGTTTTACCCAGACCCGGTAGCTCTGTACCTTTCCCTTTGGATTGGAAACCGCTTCGTATTTCACGATCGTCACGGCGCCGGAAATCGGTGCGATGATGTGTAACAGCTGATCGTGAATCGCACCATCGTCGCCGGGCGACACTGCCGCAGCCGAAATCTCATATAGCAGCCCGCCTTGCGCGTCGGCGGTAACAACTACCTCCGTCAGATGCGGATCGTGAGGGACAGGTTTATCGTTGAAGTTAATCCAGTAGGGGGAGGAGAAGATGAAAACTAGAATTAGCGTGACCATGATGTCGTAGTGCAGTGTGCCACGCTCATGCTGCCAGAAAATATAGCTTCGGATTGTAGGCCAGACGCCGCTCATCGGTAGAGGCGGCGCGCCTGCCGCGGTGCTGATTTCCACACGTTGCAAGTCTAGTGACCGTGTCCTTTCTTGGCAAATAAAGGGTACTGTCCTCTGGCCTCATACGGTACAAGCCAGCAGCTAGAAGGTCTTTGCGGTGATCCGCTCCGTCCCAATGTAGGGCCGCAAGACATCCGGAATGATCACGCTCCCGTCCGCTTGCTGGTAATTCTCTACAATCGCCACCCAAGTGCGGCCTACGGCCAACCCGCTTCCGTTCAGCGTGTGCACGAATTCCGTTTTGTTCTTGCCCTCTGGACGGTATCGGATATTCGCACGCCGCGCCTGGTACGACTCAAAATTCGAGCACGAAGAAATCTCACGAAACAATTGCTGCCCCGGCAACCAGACTTCAATGTCATAGGTTTTTGCTGAAGCGGGCCCAATATCCCCGGTGCACAAAGTCACCGTACGATAGTGCAGGCCCAGCTTCTGCAGCACCCTCTCCGCATTCCGCGTCAGCTTCTCGTGCTCTTCATACGAGTTCTCCGGGCGGGAAAACTTTACCAGCTCCACCTTCTGGAATTGATGCTGCCGGATGATGCCGCGTACGTCTTTGCCATACGACCCCGCTTCGCTGCGGAAACAGGGCGTGTACGCCGTAAGTGAGATGGGCAACCGCCCCGCGTCGAGAACCTCATCACGATATAGATTCGTAACCGGCACTTCCGCCGTCGGAATCAGCCACAAATCCTTGTCTCCATGCGGAACTCGAAACGAGTCCGCAGCAAACTTGGGCAGTTGCCCTGTGCCGTACATGGATTCCGAATTCACCAGGTAAGGCGGCAGAACCTCCGTGTATCCATGCTCGCGCGTATGCAGATCGAGCATAAAGTTCGCCAGCGCTCGTTCCAGCTTTGCGCCCAAATCCCAATAAACGGCAAACCGCGCGCCCGTGAGCTTCACCGCCCGCTCTAAATCGAGTACTCCGAGCTCCGCTCCAAGCTCCCAATGCGGCTTGGGAGTAAAGTCAAACTTGGGAGGCGTTCCCCAGCGTCGGGCTTCCTCATTCTCTTCCGCACTCTGCCCCACCGGAACGCTTTCGTGCGGCAGATTCGGAATCCCGGAAAGTATTTCCTCGAGGCGGGCGTCGAGACCGGCAGCTATTTTCTCTCGCGTCTGGATCTGCTCACGCAGATCTTTCGTTTCGGCGATAGCCGCCGCAGCGTCCTGGCCCGCTTTTTTTTGCCGTGCGATATCTTCGGAAGCTCTGTTGCGCTGCGCCTTCAGGGTTTCCGCTTCGGTGATGGCCTGTCGGCGCCGCGTATCGACGTCACGGAAATCCTTCAACACCGCAGCCGGGTCGGCGCCGCGCTGGCGCAGCATTTCTTCTACCCGAGGCAGATTGTCGCGTACGAAATTCAGATCAAGCATGGGAACTCACTACTTTATCGGAAACACGATAGAAAATGCACCTTGCCCGAGCCGTCGGGCTGACTTCGAACCGTTTCCTTGGCGGGCAAGCGCCCATAAACGTTGCTCTCACGCCGCAACCGAATTCCGAGGAACAAG
The DNA here is from genome assembly GCA_049584315.1 of Candidatus Sulfotelmatobacter sp. Taxonomy (GTDB): domain Bacteria; phylum Acidobacteriota; class Terriglobia; order Terriglobales; family Acidobacteriaceae; genus Sulfotelmatobacter. Next base: position 36,014 of record JBAUXO010000087.1, read on the forward strand.
AGCGGCCAAACCCGATGCGGCATCACGAAGGCATCCCACCGACATCGATGTCCCCGCAAGCGATGAACACCGGCGCTCCTTAGCGTTAAGCGACCATTTGCATCCATGCGGCTTCGTTCTCAAGTCGTAATCAAGAAACGCACGATCGAGCGCGATCCCGTAGCAATCTCATTCTCTCCCCCGCAATTGACTCGCTTCAGAATCTGAAAGATCTCTATGTATTGGTGTAATCCAGCAATAAATAGCAACGAAACTTATCGCCACAGGTGTGAGTAACTTGATTGGCGGTTCAGAGAACGCCGGGTGCTCATCCTGGAATTCATATCCCTTCGACTTCAGAATGCGCAACTGTCGCAAAGTGAGCAAATTGGGTGTGGCCCTCACCTTGCATGGAGGATCCTTCTAGGGCCGAACAGACCAAGGCTTGGTGCGAGTGCGGGCACCAGAGTTCCGACTCACTTTAGAAGGTAGGTGCACAATGTCGCTTAAAATCTGCGACTCTCACAACCCCAAGCAGTCCATCGTCCTGATGATGGTCGGTCTTTCCATTTTACTGGTTCCTGCCTTCGTCCAGTCACAAACGACCATCTCCACCGGCAGCATCCAGGGAACCATTACTGATCCCACCGGTGCGATCGTAGCCGGAGCTAAGGTCGCAATCACCGACAAAGCGACGAATAAGGCGTTTACGACCACCACTACCTCTGCTGGCACTTTTGCTTCTGGTGCACTTACTCCCGGTGACTACATCGTGGAAGTAGAGGCGCCAGGCTTCAAGAAGCTCAACGCTACGGTTTCAGTTCAAGTGGGGGTCACGGCGTCGGGCAACTTCAAGCTTCAGTTGGGTCAAGCGAGTCAAGTGGTCGAGGTGCAAGCCAGCGATTTGCAGGTTAATACCGAACAGGCCACCGTGCAGGGCGTGCTGAGCACTGAGCAAATTGAAAACTTGCCGATCAATGGACGAAACTTCCTCGACCTCGCCCAGCTAGAGCCGGGAGTGCAGATTCAGGACGGCGGCACGTTCGATCCCACAAAAAAGGGATTTTCTTCGATTTCCATTGGAGGCCGGTTTGGCCGCACGGCGCGCATAGAGGTCGACGGACTCGACACCAGCGACGAGACGGTGGGAACAGTAACTCAAGACATTCCTCAAGGGGCCATCCAGGAATTCTCGATCGGTGAGTCCATGTTGGATTTGTCCACGGAGCTCACCTCGTCCGGCTCCTTGAACGTTGTGACGAAATCAGGAACCAATTCTTACCACGGGCAAGGGTACTACGGTTTTCGTGATCAGACGCTCGATTCCAATCTGCCCGGGGCATCGGACACATATTTCCAGAGGAATCAATTCGGGGGGAACTTCGGGGGTGCCATCATCAAGGACAAACTGTTTTTCTTTGTTGATGCGGAGCGTACCAAGCAAGACTGGCAGGAGCCCATCCTAGCAGGTCCTCCCCTCGAATCAGAATCGGGTGCCGTCTCCGCCCCATTCCGCGAAGCCGAGGGCATCGCCAAACTGGATTACCAGATCAGCAAGAACTACAAGTTATTTTACCGCTTCTCCTATGATCAGAACAGCGACACTACGCCCTTTGAGGCCGTCGCGTTCCAGCCGCTAGACAATACAACCCACACTCGCGATCACGCGATTGGACTTGACTTCATGACCGGTAGTTTTACTCACAGTATCCGGCTCGGCTACATGAAATTCTTTAACCACATATCGAGCGGAACCACAGCTTCCACCCCTTTCAACCCGACGTCGCCCATCGAGTTGTCCATCGGACCCGATTTACCCTGTCTAAATACTTCGGGAGTAGTCCCAGACGTTTTCTGCTCAGGTCAGGGCTTTTTGGCCCCGCAGTCAACTCCTCAGTCCGACCATCAGGTTAAGTACGATGGCGGCAAAGCGATCGGAACGCACATCCTGCGTTACGGGGGCGGATACAACCATCTCCAGGGCGGAGGTTTTGCTGGTTTTCTGGCCGATGGTCCTGCGGTGAACGCCAGCGCCTCCTCCTGCACTGGCATCTGCCTTACCCTGCCGGGCGGGGCAAGTAATGCGCTGAACTATCCGGCCGAGACCGTGCTTTTGGGCAACGGACAAGGGTACGAAACAGAAAAACCTTCGTTTGGATTTCCTTTTGGGGGACTAGGGCCGGACAATCGTATTTCCTTCTACATCGGCGATTCCTGGAAGATAAGACCGAACCTAACCATCACCTATGGGTTGCGGTACGTGAGGGATACGGGAAGAACAGACAGTGATCTCGGTCCAATCCCGGCTTTGAATGCATACAACAACCAGTTTTATTCCGGCTTGGGAGATCGCGTGAATCAACCGAACAAGAATTTCGCTCCGCAACTGGGCTTGGCGTGGGATCCGGTTGGTAACGGAAAGACGGTTATACGTGGCGGAATTGGTTTGTTCTACGAAAACGCGATCTGGAACAATGTTCTGTTTGACCGGCCGGGACGATTGCCGACGGGTAGCTTTCTGCAGCTCGAGCCTGCCTGCGGCGGTGGTGCTCCCCAGTCATTGTCGTTTACCACCTCCATCAATCTCGCCGCCGTTTGCGGCGCGCCCATCGGGCAGGTTCAGTCCCAAATTGCAACGCTTGAGTCCGAGTTCCAGGCCGCAGCGGGGAAACCGGGTCTCAGTCCGAATCCGACATACGTGGGTGCGACGTTCGCGGGTTCGACTCCGAGTGATACCGGCCCAAACGGCAACGGTATCAACCTGTTCGCCCCCGACTACAAGACACCGCGCTCGGTCCAGATCAATTTCGGGGTCCAGCGCGAGCTTCGCAAGGGCATGGTACTAACCGCGGATTATCTTCGCAACGTCTCCACCCACACCCTACTCATAGTTGATACGAATCACGTTGGCGATGCTCGCTTCCTGAATATGTCTGCAGCTACGGCAGCCATCGCTACCACGCTGAATAAATGCGGGGTTACCTCGATAAGCGCGGCTACCGTGCTTTGTCCTAACAGCCCCGTCACGCTGCCGGCGGGCACACCCTATACTCCGCGACCGGCTACCATTGTAGATTTTGCCACGAACGGACTGGACTCAGGTTACGAACTCTGCGGCGGACAAGCCTGTCCGAACGCCGCTTTCGGCGGCGTAAACAACGGTGCGACCGGCGGGAATCAAATGCTTTTCCCGATCGGGCGCTCCCTCCTCAACGCGCTGCAGCTTTCCTTGAAAGAGGATGTGCACAATCCTATCAAGGGAATCCGTTACTTGAACCTTCAGGTTTCTTATCAGCTTTCCAGGTATGACTCGATGGCGGCCGATAGCGACTTCATCAATAGCGCATGGGATTATGCTGACCCAAACAAGTTCTTCGGACCGAACGGGCTGGATCGCACGCACCAACTCTCCTTTGGTGGCATCATGGACCTGCCGGCGCACTTCCAAGCTAGCTTGATCGGGCACTTTTATAGCGCCTTGCCAACCACCATGACACTCGCTCCCACCGGCCAGGCTGGCGGCATGTTTGTAACCGGCGTATATGGGGACGGCACAGGTGACGGCTATGCCCCAAATGGTGCGAACGGCACGAGCGGAGCGATTCTTCCGGGAACGAACCTTGGCTCGTTCGGGCGCGGCATCAACGGATCTGACATCAACGATGTTATTAACAGTTACAACCAGAATTATGCGGGAAAGCCTACCCCCTCCGGGCAGACGCTCATTAGCGCGGGACTGTTCACTGCAGCTCAATTGAGTGCGCTCGGAGCCGTGATGCCTCTGGTGAATCTAGCGCCCCCCAATGAGGCGAACAATGGCTGGTTGCGGGACCTAGACCTCAACTTGAACTGGAGATACAAGATCAAAGAGCGGGTGGAGTTGCAGCCTAGTGTCGGTTTCTTTAACCTGATGAACTTCGCCAACTTCGATCCCCCCAAGAACACAATCAACGGCGTGCTCAGCACCGCGGGGCAGACACCCATATCTGGATTCGTGAATGGGACCGCCGGGCAGCAGCCGAACAATCTTCGGATCGGTCTAGGTTCGGGCGTCTTTGGTTCGGGTGCTCCACGAGTGCTCGAGTTTTCCCTGAAGCTTAACTTCTAAGTGCAACGGAGGGGGCCCGGGCGGCGGTTGCGCCGCCCGGTTCTCTCGGGGAAACCGGATTGCATCTAAAGCGGGAACATGGGTTTGGAGATCTTCCTGACACTGGAAAAATCCGCCGAGGGTCATGGGAAACTAGGTCCCAGTATGAGGACTGCTCTTTGAGAGGTTCGTTCGTGCCTACGGCCCGGGAAGGTCACTCGCTATTGATCAGACCGCCGTGTTCAATCGGGAGAAAACCGGTGCTGCCGATCCACGAGTCGGCAAGAAGATGTAGATTTTTTTTGTAAGTACGAGTGACTATATATTTCTTGCCTCCCCTCACGCGCAGAACGTACTCCCCGGTCGACAAGGGCTGGATCTCTTCTACGAAGGCGGCATTCACCAGAGACGATCGATGGATCCTGACAAATCCAAACAGACTCAACTTCGCTGCCATTGTTGAAATCGACTCGCGCAGCAGGTACCCGCCTGATTTGTGTTGCAGCAGGACATAGTTACCCTCGGCTTTCACAGCGATGATGTCCGCACAGTCGATAAATACAATCTTCTTTCCTGCCTTGATCGCGATCCGAGAAGCCGGCCCTGTCGTAGCAATGTGTAGTTGCGGTGACGGTCCCATCACGATTGCAACTCCTTTTTCCCTCCTCCATGAATGCAGCACTTCATGAATCGGGAACCTACTTACTCCCTAAACCTCAGAGTCCACTGCCGAATCCACGGGATGAAAGTTTCGATCTTGCACGCCTGAAACCCACACCCAGGTGCCGGGACCGTTGTCACAAGGGACGGCGCGGGCTTGCTCCGTATTGCGCGACAACAAGCACGGAGCTGGCTAATGCGATTCTCCGGAGTGTCCTTCGGCCCGTTATTTCACCTTCGGCGCAGACTTTAGGACGACCCGACTCTTATGATGCGGCCATTCCATGTGAGCGTTGCATCGATCATACCAACTAGTATGTATGTTGTGGTGACGGGCGCCAACCCAGCGGGGGGTACTGCCAGGAAGGCCCGAGGGGCGCAACAAAAGGGGCGGCTATCCGCGGCCTGCCACTCGCCTGCGGGCCTCCTGCCGGGCGTAGCGACTCGAGGTCGCCGCTCACTTTCGAATCTCCTCCCAGTACCGAGAGCGCGAGTGGCGTCTCGGTTACGCTTCAATGCCGTTCCAGCTGCGTTTCTTCTTCATGCGTCCTCTCCATTACTTTACTGGGAGAACGCCTTCTCCATTTCCAGGCTGAACCGGAACAGCGGGATCGACGCGGAATCAGTTGAAGCACTACACCTCGGAAGAGCAGATCGCGATCCCGAGCCGGCATCGTCTGGAGAAGCAGCCGATCTTGAAGCGCTGCGATGAACTGGCTTTGCAGCCCACGGTCTTCTACCGCGGGCAAAAGGAGTTCCTCGAGAATAGGGCGGCGGCCTCGAACAGAAACCGCGAAACCAACAGCAGCGGGTCGCATACCTGGAGAAGAAGATCCAAGCAGACCAATCTTGGCAAGTGGCTGCTTGAAAGCTGGATCGCCGCGGCGGGCGGCGAATTCCGGGTCCAACGCCAAGATTCACTGCGTGTTTCGTCATGCGACTGGAGGCAGAGCGTGAGCTAGGGGCAAATGAGGTGCGCACTAGTACATCGTACAGTTAGTTATTTACATTACGCTGGCGGTCTTTCCGTTGCTTTGTCTGCTTGGGATGAGCTGCCTGATACTGCCTGGTGGCTTCGATGATTCGCTGCAGATGTTCGGGGCCC
>JBAUXO010000088.1:0-18782 GCA_049584315.1 Candidatus Sulfotelmatobacter sp.
GTGTGAACGACATGGCATACGCGGAAGGCGCATGTTTATTGGGTTTCCCGATAAGTTCGCAAAACCGGCATTCTATGCGGGTCTCGTGAGCCTTGATTTTACTGGGGATAACCGCCGTGGTGCCCCCAACGTTCAAATCGGTGCGTTGATTGCTACTCAACTCAGAAAAGCGTGCATAACTCAGGTGATAGCGAACGTTCCGAGAATGATCAGAGTGAATTGCGGTCCGGCATAATACGAACTCTTGAGAATGTTCTCCATTGGTCCGAGTTCAGAGATAGCAACGTCTGAATCAGCGGCGCTTATCGCCCGACTCAAACTTGCGAGAACCAGGTTTGCGTTTCCCGCCGTCCTCACCATGATCCCGCGCGGCCCCGTACCGGTGACCGTATGAGGGAAATAGACCTCTGGTCTTGGCGCGTCCTGCAAGCCGGTGTTCTTCGCATCCGCGATGACGCCGATTATTTCGAAGTAAGCATCTCGTGGCCAATCCGTCGCCCATTGTTCAAAAGTTGTGAACTTTATCCTTTGGCCGATGGGATCTTCGTCCCCGAAATAATTGCGTCCGAACGTTTGATTGATAACGGTTACATGTCGAGCTAACTCTACGTCGCTTCGCGAAAGCAGCCTGCCGCGAAGCAAGTGTCGGCCCAGGGTTTGGAAAAAGCCCTCACTGCACATGTCAAACGTCGTGCCCCAAGGTTCGGAATGTGGCTTTCCCGGCACTACAATTTCGGTCCACCCGAAAGAATAAGGCGGGAACGAAGTAGCCTCGGTAGAAGCGATGACTCCTGGAATAGCCGCGACGCGGTCGAGTACTTTCTCAAAGTAGGCTCTCTTCGCGTCCGCTGTGTCGTACCGGCCCTCGGGCAGCGATAGTCGCGCATAAGCAACATTCGCGGGATTGAAACCGATGTCCACTCGTTCAAGGGCACGGAGTGTGCGCACCATCAGCCCAGTAGCTGTCAACAACACAATCGATAGTCCGACTTCGGCTACGACCAGAATGGAGCGCAATTTCCCATGCTGAAAACCGCCGCTTGTCCCCTTTGCGCTTCCCGCAAGGCCGACGCGCAGATCGTGCCTTACAAGATGGAGAGCAGGTGCGAGACCGCAGACAAAAGTGGTAAGTACCGAAACTCCTACCGCAAGCTCCAGCGTCGCTGATCGGAGTGATATGGCCACTTCGGGCGGGATCGTGTCAGGAGGAATCGCAGCTATCATCCCTTTCAATCCGAGAAACGCGAATAGGCATCCGCCAATGCAACTTGCAACTGCCAAGAGTCCGCTTTCAACCAACATTTGCCTGATCAAGCGAGAACGTGTCGCGCCTAACGAGGCGCGGATCGCGATCTCCTTTTCACGCACGGTCGCTCGGGCGAGCAAGAGATTCGCAACGTTGCTGCAACCAATCAGAAGCAGTATGAAAACAGCCGCCACCATCGCCAAGAGGGTTGCTTTGAAGTGCCCAACGGACTCATCCCTCAAGGAATTGACCACTATCCTGTAATTGGCACGAAACCAAGCGGGATAGTCCTTTTCCGACAACTTTGCCATCACGCCAAGGTCAGCGGACGCGGCTTGCAGACTGACATTCCGTTTGAGGCGTCCGATGGCCAACAACTCGTTAGGTTGAACGCCAAACCCACTGATGAAACTTGATCTGTTTAGCTCAGTTGGAATCCAGACTTCACAGCCTCCGAATCGGAATCTCGGTGGCATGATGGCCACCACGGTCCTCGGTAATCCGTTGAGATTCAGCGAAGCTCCTAGTATTTTCGGATCCCGATCGAAAAGATTGGCCCACACTGTGTCACTCATAGCAAACACGGGGGGCGAATCAGGGTTTCCATCTTGCAGCGTAATCTGGCGGCCCCGGAGTGGTTTGATGCTAAGTAATTCAAAAGTATTTGCGGTCACCCAGCAGCCAAGCAATTGTTGAGTCTGCGCAAACAGGAGCGACAAGCCGAATGCTATCCAGAGAAAGGGCGAGTAGAAAATGCCTCCTCTTTTTTCCCAGGCCAAGAACCCTGTGTCTGGATAACTCAGGCAAAACGCGATGGTTGGAGTACCTATCAGAAGAATCAGTCCTGCCCGGCGACGGTCTCGCGTGGCAGCAAGTGATGCTGTAACGAGGGTCAACCCCAAGAAAAGAACCCCTGCGATTCCTATGAGCGGTTTGTACCAGTAAGGATCAGTGGCGCGGCTCGGAAGCCACTCGCAACCGGATATCGAAAGACCCAAAAACCCAACGAGTAAGCCCAGCGCGACGACGAGCCAACTCAGGGTCTTTTTGGCGAACAATGATTTCGCACTGAGCGGTAATTGCCCCTGAAGTCGATCTTCGACCAATTGAGGCGCAAGCAAGGCGTCCTTATCCATGGGCGCATAAGGCGCATATCTATCGAGCATCCGAATCAGAGAGGGAGCTGATAGAAGCAGCACTCCCACGACAGCCAGCAAATATCCAATCGCCAATTCATTCGCGGCGTACATCGGGATATGCAGTGGAGACCAATTTGTTCGGAGAAAGGTGACCGTATCAAAGAGGAGCGACACGCCAACGGCCAAAAGTGCGTATCCGACCCATCTGCTGGGTGGTATCGCCATACGGGGATTAGACTCCACACAAGATGTTCATGTTCCAAAAACTTTCGGGCAAGAGTACGAAAGTGACCCGCAACTGAACTCATCTCCTCTCCGACTACTCCCGCGTATTCTTCCAGTGCTTCGAGCAGGAGTTGCTCAAAGAACCCGAGAAGGTAGTTCCTGATGAGGGATCTTCCAAGCTCGTAAGGACGTCGAGCGTCAGTTACAAATACAAGGAAAAACTGCTTCACAAGATCCTTTTTCTATTGCGGATAGCTTGCAAGACGATGGACGAGGAGTTTCTGCGGCTCCTGGGATTTAAGAAGGCAAGCGCGATTTCTCTGAAAACCGTTTTCACAGCTCCAAAAGGAACCGGATGGGATTCCACCATCGCTTTCATAAATAAACACAAAGCCAAGCTACAGTTCAGGTATATGGGTGCGATTCTTCCCGTGCTTGATGATTGGAACCGTAGCCATAAGCAGGGAGAGACTACCAAGAACGCCAGCCAGATCAGGTCCTGATAAGTTTTAATCCTGAGATTGATCCCGAGCTTAAGCAGTACAGCGAGGCTTCGCTCGCTAAAACGTCGGAATCAATGAAGTACCTGCCCTTGCAGCTATGGGCGCGACATAAAGCCGAACGAAACGAAGACTACAAGAAGAATCCGCAATACGAAAACGACCTTGCGCTTGTCATTGCCGAGACAAAGAAAGTCGTCGAAGGGCTAAAGGACGACAAAAGCGAAGATAAGAGCTTTTCCCTGTTTTATCATTCGCTTCCTGCGTACGTTTGCGCCGTGCTCATACAAGATTATCTTGGAAAGCTCGATGCTGAGGAAAGAACCTTTTGCAAGAATATACTCATCGAACATGCTTCCGCGCCTCTTAGGGAGGGTTACCGTTACCAAATTGGCGACGGAGTGGAAGTGGCCATTAGCGCGCTTCCGTCATTGTTAAGAGTATTCCCGAGCGATGCTGGCGAAATAAAAACACTTTTGCTGCTCACTTTGTTCGACTCGTACCCAGTTGGGATGGGAGGCCAGCGGATTCTGGATCACCCGACAGGAGCGATCCTGAATACGTTGTGGAAAGAAAGTTTCGCGGACGCGAACTCCATCTTTGTGGGATTTCTGATACTGAAGCCAGCATTTGACAAGCTAGGAGAAGCAACCCGGCGAGAAGGCCACAAGCGCGGTGTTTACGAATTCTCGAACCATGACTTGCTCAAGATGTTTGTCAAAACCCATGAAGCGGAGATAAACAAGATCGTTTCGAATAAAATTGCCTATTCTGACATTGTAAACATCGATCAGATAGATCTCGATACGCTTATAACCGCGTTCAGGCTACTACCCATCGACACGGCTGACGAGATGCATCGAACATTTGTGCATCACATCTTTCTGATCTTTTCAAAGAAGCTGCTTAAAGATAGTCGAAGACGCGATGGAGAAGACTCTTTCGACTACAGTGCTAAGCAGAGGTTTCTGGAAAAGCTCTCTTATGTGGTCTTGTCTTCCAAAGTCGAGAACATAGAGGCGTACCTCACGCCATTCTTAGACGATTTCAAGGGGTCGGAAAATGTAGCGCAATTATTCAGTGAATTTGTCAGAGCGGAGGATAGGCTGGCGCAGTACGAGCAGTTTTGGACAGTCTGGGAGCTGTTTTACCCGAAGGTTGTAGCCTTGGCTAAAGACCAACATTCGCGGCTCTATTCCAAGGGAATCATTCATAACTATCTCCTGGCGTGGAGCTTTTGGAAAAAAGAAGCCAGAGAGTGGCACAGTCTAATAGATCGAGAAAAGTCATTCTTCAAAAGGGTCTCAGACGACATGGGTGGGAATCCGGCTACGCTCTACTCGCTCTCGAAGCTCCTGAATGATATAGGGTCCGGCTTTAAAGATGACGGGATACATTGGCTCAGCGACATGCTAAACAAGAATCCTGGATTGTCCACTGAGGAGCTGGAAGTGAATACCGTTTATTATCTAGAGACTCTTGTACGCAGTTATGTTACAAGAAATCGGAATGCGATCAAGAAGACATTGCAACTCAAGAGTCGGATTCTTATTATCCTAGATTATCTTCTGTCGAAAGGTTCCGAAACCGCATATCTCTTGAGAGAGGATATTCTGTGATAGCCACCATCGATGCAGACTGGCGCTTCGCCTCTGAGCGTCGATCCCGCGCAGGCGCATCGTAGTGCCTCCTCGCGCGCGGGCGGGCCCTGGCCAAGGTCAAAAACCAGCTCTGGGGTGGTAGGGAGGGGGGTGTGGCAGTTTTGCCGTCCCTTCCTTCCACCCCCTCGCTCGTTTGACCCTTCTTTTCTCGCGCCTGTAAGATCAAACTTCATCAGAATTTCGATGGCTGGCGTCTTGACTGCACAAAGCACATAGATAAACAGAAGGAGCTTTATCCTGTGACCCCTCTGTGCTCCCGTGTTGAAGGTTTGCGCTGACGGCCGACTGCTGACTGCGAACTCATGCCCCACGAACTGTCAAAATCTTACGAGCCCGGTGCGATCGAAACCCGCTGGGCCGATTACTGGATCAGAGAAAAGCTTTTCTCGGTCCCCACCCCGCCCGCAGGCGAAACCCGCCCGGTCTTCACCCTGCTGTTGCCGCCGCCGAACGTTACCGGCCGCCTGCATATGGGCCACATGCTCAATCAGACGCAGATGGACATCATCGTCCGCTGGCATCGCATGCGCGGCTTCATCACTCTCTGGCTTCCCGGCACCGACCATGCCGGCATAGCCACCCAGATGATGGTTGAGCGCGACCTCGCCAAAGAAGGCAAAAAGCGCCGCGATCTCGGCCGCGAAAAGTTCATCGAGCGCGTCTGGGAGTGGAAGCGCCACTACGGCGGCGCCATCCTCGACCAGATGAAGCGCCTCGGTGCCTCCGTCGATTGGGACCGCGAATATTTCACCATGGACGAGAATCTTTCCCGCGCCGTGCGCGAGGTTTTCGTCCGCTTGTATGAAGAGGGTCTGATCTATCGCGGCAAATATATCGTCAACTGGTGCCCGCGCTGCGAGACCGCCATCTCTGATCTCGAAGTCAAGCACGAAGACGTTGCCGGAAAGTTGTGGGAGATTCGCTATCCGGTCGTCGGAACAAATGAATTCATTACCGTCGCGACAACACGGCCCGAGACCATGCTGGGTGACACAGCTATTGCCGTAAACGAAAAAGATGAGCGCTACACGCATCTCCGCGGCAGGCACGCCCTGCTGCCGCTGATGAATCGCGAGATCCCCATTATCACCGATAACCTTGCTCAGCCCGAGTTCGGCACCGGAGCCGTGAAAGTGACGCCCGCCCACGATCCCAACGACTTTGCAGCCGGCAAGCGTCACAACCTGCCGCAAATCGACATCATGGACGAGCACGCCCGCATGAACGCAAACGCCGGCCCCTACGCCGGCCTCGACCGCCACGAAGCCCGCAAACGCGTGCTCGCCGATTTGCAAGAGCACGGATTTCTCGTTGCCGAAAAAGACCACGCTCTCTCCCTTGGCAAATGTGACCGCTGTGGCACGGTAGTCGAGCCACGCCTCTCCGAGCAGTGGTTCATCCGGATTCAGCCGCTCGCGCAGAAAGCCATCGAAGCGGTCGAGACCGGCGAGGTCACCATCGTTCCGGAGAATTACAAGCAGATCTACTTGAACTGGATGAACAACATCTATGACTGGTGCATCTCCCGCCAGTTGTGGTGGGGACACCGCATTCCAGCCTGGACTTGCGAGGGTTGCGGCGAAATCATCGTTGCGCGCGAAACTCCGGCCAAGTGCATGAAGTGCGGCGGCGCCAAGCTGGAGCAGGTTTCCGATGTACTCGATACCTGGTTCTCTTCGGGCTTGCTGCCGTTCACAACTCTGGGCTGGCCGGAGAAGACGCGCGATCAGGCTGTTTTCTATCCGACCACGCTGCTCATCACCGCCTACGAAATTCTTTTCTTCTGGGTCGCGCGCATGATCATGTTTGGTTGCCATTTCATGCAAGGACACGAACAAGATCCCGCCATCAAGAGAGCCAGCGGCTGGGCGGGCAAGAACAATGACAGCGTGCCCTTCCGCCAGGTTTATATTCACGCGCTGGTCCGTGATGCCGACCGCCAGAAGATGTCCAAGACCAAGGGCAACGTGATCGACCCGCTCGAAATAATCGAGCGCTTCGGCACCGACGCGACCCGCTTCACACTCGCTGCCATGGCCGCGCCCGGCACCGACATCGCCTTCAGCGAAAGCCGCACCGAAGGTTACCGCGCCTTCGCCAACAAAATCTGGAACGCCGCTAGATTCATGTTCATGAATGTGGACCGAATCGGATTTGTGTGGGGACAGCCGTCCTCAGCGGTCCAGCCGAAACAGAGTACCGGCAGTCCTCGTCCGGAGCGGGGCGTTGCCGGTTTTCGATCCTCAGCCCTCGAAGACCGCTGGATCCTCTCCCGCTTCAATCGCGTCGCCGGGCAGGTTAACGACGCCCTCGAAACCTACCGTTTCCACGAGGCAGCGAATTGCATCTACGACTTTTTCTGGGGCGAGTTCTGCGACTGGTACCTGGAGCTGATCAAGCCTCGGCTGAATTTCGAAGAAGGTGCAGACCAAACGCAAGCCCGTGCCGCTTGCGCGAATCTGGTCACCTTATTCGACTCGTCGTTGCGCTTGCTGCACCCGGTCATGCCCTTCATCACGGAGGAAATCTGGCATGCGATTTATGAAGGCAAGCCACCGCTGAAGTCGATTGCACTCGCGGGATATCCGCAGCCAAACGAAACTCAGATCGATCTCTCCGCCGAAACCGAAATGGCGATTCTGCAGGACCTAATCGTCAACATAAGAAATGTTCGCGCGGAATTAAAAGTCGAGCCCAAGGTGAAGGTTGAGGTCGAAGTTTTCGCCCCTGAGCCCGCGATTCGCGCCATGATCGAAGAAAATCGGGGCGCGGTCGAGCGCCGCGCGAACGTGGCAAAGCTCACATTCGTCGGCGCCTCCCTCGCCAAGCAGGCCGGTGCTCGCAGCACCGCGCGCTTCGACGTCCATGTGATCTACGAACGAAAGATCGACGTCGCCGCCGAACGCGAGCGCTTGAACAAAGAATTGGACAAAATCGAAAAGGAGTTTGCGAACAATCAACGGCAATTACGCAACGAACAATTCCTAGCCAAGGCCCCGGAAAAAGTGGTCGGAGGTTTGCGTCGCCGAGAGAAGGAATTGGTTGCCCTGCGCGAAAAGTTAAAACATCAGTTGGGTGGCCTGAACGGCGCCGGACCCAGCAGCGGAAGCTGAGAACTGAGAACTGTAAGTATGGACTTTAACAGCCGACGCATTACCGCGATCATCGAAAACGCGCTCCTCGAAGATCGGGCCACGCGAGACGCGACCAGCTACGCCTGCATCGATTCCAATCAGCGTGCTTCGGCCACCATTCTCGCCAAGGAAGACTGCATTCTCGCCGGTATCGGTGTTATTGCCCGCATCCTCGATGTGTACGCCGCCCTCGATGGTGCTGTCACGTCGCATTACGAAGTCACCACCCATCCCGAGATTTTCGATGGTGTGCGCCTCCGCAAGGGCCAGTCCGTCGCCGTGATCCGTCACAATGCGCGCGTGATTCTCTCCTGCGAGCGTGTCATTCTTAATTTCCTGCAGCGCATGAGCGGCATCGCCACTCTGACCCGCAAGTTCGTGGAGGCTGTCTCCGGTACGAAAGCGCGCATTCTCGATACCCGCAAGACCGCTCCCGGCTTGCGGGTGATCGACAAGTACGCCGTCCGCTGCGGCGGCGGACAGAATCACCGCCTCGATCTTTCCGACGGAGTCCTCATCAAAAACAACCACATCACTCTCGCCGGCGGAATTGCGCCGGTATTGGAGCGCGCCGTCCGCAACCGCCGCGGCTCGCAGCCCGTCGAAATCGAAGTACGCTCGCTGGAGGAACTCGAAAACGCGCTCTCTCACGGCGCGGAAGCCATTCTGCTCGACAATATGTCTCCCGAGGAGGTCGGCCGCGCCGTCGACCGCTGCGCCAAGCTTGAGCGCCGCATTCCGCTCGAGTGTTCCGGTGGAATTCGTCTGGAGAATGTCCGCGCCTACGCCGAGACCGGAGTCGATTTCATTTCGATCGGCTCGCTAACTCACTCGCCGCAGGCATCGGACCTGAGCCTGCGCGTCTCCCTGGCGTGATTTTGCCCCTGCACTTTCGCCGCCCGTATTGTCCGCCCGGCCGCTGCGCCTTGGCCATCGGTACACATCGGTCGCCGGTCGGAGAATCGCCCCCCGCTGCACCTCCGTGTGAGGCGGAAGTTCGCCGGAGGCCTTAGATTATGGGGAACGGAGGCCCTCCCCTTATGACTTCGCTCGTACGTCCAGCCGCGATTCTGTTCCTGGCCTTGTTTGTAGTTAGCAATTCCTCCGGAACGGGAAGCGAATCGTGGATGAAATCGGGACCGGCGGGAAGCGCAGCTTCGAGCCCGGCTTCTTCCGCGGAGGCCGCTACTCCCGGCACCACCAGCGTCAGCGTCACGCTCGACGTTCTCACCAACCGTCATGCCATCAGCCAGTATGTTTACGGCGGCGCTTACCCGCAGGACGCGCCCACCATCACCGATAGTGGCCTCACGACGGTGCGCTGGGGCGGCGATGCGACCTCCACTTACAATTGGCAACTCTTCACCGATAATGCCGCCGCAGACTGGTACTTCGAAGATTTTAACTACACCGAAATCGGTGACGGCGATTCGGCCAAATACATTTCCGATGTAAGAGCTGCGGGCAGCAATCCCCTCATGACCATGGTCATGCTGCCTTGGGTGGCGAAAACCGCCGAAGACAACAACGACCACTGGAGTTTTCCCGTCGCCAAGTATGGCCCGCAGTGCAGTGTTGATCCCTACAATCCCGACGCGGGCAACGGCGTGAAGTCCGATTGCGTTACCGACCTCACCGCCAATCCCAACGACGCCTACTGGCCGCTACGCGACCAACCCGGCACCAACGATCCTCCCGGCAGCGTCTACCGCAATCACTGGGCCGCCACGCTGGCCACGGCCTTTGGCAGCGCTCCCCATTTTTACGACATGGACAATGAGATTGATATTTGGGGCAGCACTCACCGCGACGTCCATCCCAATCCTTCCGGTTACGACGAATTGAGCTCTACCTACCTGGCGGAAGCCCAAGCCCTCAAGGGTTGGGACCCGAAAGCGATCCGCTTCGGCCCGGTGAGTTGCTGCTGGTGGTTTTACTGGAATGGTGCCAACAACAATGACAAGGCCGCGCACGCTGGCGTCGACTTTCTGCCCTGGTGGTTGAACGAAGTCTACTGGCAAGACAAAATCGCGAAGACGCGCTCGCTCGACGTCTTCGACATCCACGCCTATCCCGACAGTCCCGACACCTCCGGTTGGACGCAGGCACAGTTGCAAGCACTTTCTGCGCGAATCTATCGCGACTACTGGGATCCGACCTACGTGAGCGAGTCAGGCGACATCAATCAGATCTGGACCACTTTTCTCCAGCCTAATAAGACGATTCCATTCCGTTTGCCGCGTATGCGCGCGATCGTCAACATGATTTATCCCGGAACGCCACTCAGCGTTACCGAGTGGACCGCGGCCTTTGCCGGCGAATCTGATTTCTCCACTGCCCTGGCCGATGCCGACGCCTACGGCATTCTCGGCCGCGAGCGTGCCTATCTGGCCTCGCGCTGGGTCGCACCTCTTCCAGCGAACCCGAATTATCTGGCACTGAAGCTCTACCGGAATTATGACGGGAAGCACAGCGCATTTGCCAGCACCTCGGTCTCGGCCAGGAATACCGGCGATCCCGACCTGTTCAGCAGCTATGCCGCTCTCAATTCCACGGGAACGACTCTGACCGTAATGGTCCTCAATAAAGATCCCGGCAACAGCGCGCGGGTCCAGTTTACGGTAAATGGATTCACGCCTCAGCAAGTGACCGCCTACACGCTTTCGTCCTCGAATCCAACTCAGATTGTGGCGTCCTCTGCTCAGTCCTGGACGCCGACCATCAACTTTGCGCCGTATTCCGCCACTTTGCTGGTGATGACCGGTACATCGACGCTGCCGGGCGCTGAGTGGGATCTGAACCCCGACACCACCATGGTCGCGGCCGGCGGCAAAGTTATTCTCCGTCCTAAACTCGTCTCCGGATCTGCAACCGTGACTCTGGAAACACCTCAGCCGGAAAGCGGCATCACCATGGAAGTGACGCAGCCGACTTTGAGCCCTAGCAAGGAAGGGACCATCACCGTAACCGCAGGCCAGACTCCCGGCTTTTATTCCTACACCGTCCCCAGCGACGACAGCACGGGTGTGGCGCAACAGCAGACTGGCTGGATTCTCGTCGGCAACCCTCCCGCATCCCTGACCAGAACCGGCGACAAACAGAAAGGCGCAGTCGGAACCCAGCTGAATCTTTCGGTAACTCTCAACCCTGGACAATCGGGCGGGAATGCAGTCGGCGGCGCGATTCTGTTTACCACCAGCGCGGGTTCCCTTTCCAGCCGTACTGTGGTTACAAATTCCTCCGGCGTTGCAGCAGTCGTACTGACGCTGCCCGCGAGTCCCGGAATCGTGCACGTTACTGCAGAAGGACAATACGCTCTGGGGCATCCAGAGGTTACGTTCACCGAGACCGCGCAGTAGCCGTCGACTTCACCCGCATCCCCGTTTTGGGGTCGATGGCGGTGGGATGTGTCGGCTGATACAGTCCCAACTCGGCGCCGCTCGGCAAACGCACCGTGGTTCTGATTCCCCACCGTTCCGTCGTAACCGGGGAGCAACTTACTTTCTTTGCCTTCAGCTGCTTCATCTCGGCCTTCAGGTCGTCGCACATCAAGTACACCGCCGCGCCCGGCTGCGAACGCCCGCCATCCTTCGCCTTCCCCTCGGCTGGATGGATCCCCGCTTCCGCGGGAGGAAGGGCGAAGATCAGCCAGCCTCCGCCAGCGTCCACCGCGCTGAATTTCAGAATGCTTTGGAAGAAGGAGCGATCGGCGTCCGCATCCTGGCTGTAGAAAACGACGTGAGTCCCTGTAATCATGAGGCAAGCCTCCCGAGTCTCGGAGCGCGAAGTTTACGCTGACGATTGTTGTTTTTCAACGATTCCCGCATAATTCCGACATCACGAAGACAGCACCAATCCGACGCAGCCGGCTTTCGCGGGCACTCGCGCCCGCGCCTCACGAACAAGCCACCGATCTCCGCCTCGGCCGCATCGTGCGCCTGTTGATGGAGCACGCCACGGTCGTTGTCAGCGGGACGAAAATCGCGCAGGAAATTTCCTCCAATCGTTCTGAAGTCTGGCGGCTGATTCAACAATTGCGCGGCCTCGGCGTCGATGTCGCCGGCCATCCCGCCACGGGATATCAACTTAAGTCTGTTCCCGATCTCCTGCTTCCGGAGATCCTCGGTCCGCTTCTTCGTGGCACCATCTTTGATGCGCGGCTTCACCACTTCTACAAAATTGGATCTACCAACACGACGGCTATGGCGGCTGCGGCAGAAGGTGCGCCCGCAGGCAGCGTGTTTCTCGCCGAAGAGCAAACTGCCGGCCGTGGCCGCGGCGCGCACTCCTGGGACTCGGCACGCTCCGCCGGGATCTACTGCTCGGCCGTATTGCGGCCCGAGTTGCCACCCGCGGACGTACTCGTCCTCGCCCTGGCCGCCGGATTGGCCGTGCGCGCCGCCATCGAACAGGTCAACCCGCGCGTCGGTAGCGACTTGAAGTGGCCCAACGATGTTCTCGTCGCAGGCAAGAAAGTCTGCGGCATCCTGACCGAGATGAACGCTGAAGTCACCCGCGTTCGCTACCTCGTCGTAGGCATCGGCATCAATGTCAACCATTCAAGCTTTCCCAAAGACTTGGAGAACCTAGCTACGTCGCTGCGTCTGGTAACCGGCAGCGAGTGGTCCCGTGTGGAACTTGCCGCCGCTTTGTTAAAATCGCTCGACCAGGAATATCGTCTGCTGACCCGAGGCACGGACGCGCGCCAGTCCATCCTTCAGCGATTTGCCGAGCAATCCTCTTGGGTGCGGGGAAAGCATGTTCGCATCGAAGAGAATAGCTCGAGAATCGAAGGAACCACGGAAGGCCTCGACAGTCGCGGCTTCCTGCAGGTTAGAACCGCGCAAGGCATGCAGACGATTTTGAGCGGCACCGTGAGAGAGCTGTGAAATTAAGACGCGGTTTCACCCTCGACGCAATTTCAGCCCCCGCGCCGCCATAGCCAATAAGCCGTGAACCTGAGCCCTGAGGAATCATGCTCTTCGTTCTTGATGTCGGCAACACCAACACGGTCCTTGGAGTGTTCGCTCGGGTGGCGAAAGCCCATCCCGATGGAGACGCCAACGATCCTCCGCGCTACGAGCGTCTGGTTGCGAACTGGCGCGTCGCCACGAAACAGGGCAGTACGGTGGATGAATACGGCGTCCTGTTCCGCAATTTGTTTTCCATGGCCAGCCTTGAGGCCTCCGGCATTCGCGGCATCGTGATTTCATCCGTTGTGCCGCCGCTTGATCCCGTGCTGCGGCAGGTCTGCGAGCGCTACTTCAATTCCAAACCGCTGTTGATCGAGCCCGGCGTGAAGACCGGCATGCCCGTCCACTACGACAACCCCGCGGAGGTGGGCGCCGATCGCATCGTCAATGCCGTGGCCGCATTCGAGAAATACGGTGGCCCCTGCGTGATCGTCGATTTCGGCACCGCTACCACCTTCGATTGCGTCTCCGTGAAGGGTGAATATCTTGGAGGAGTCATCTGTCCCGGCATCGGCATTTCGGCCGACGCTCTTTTTCAACGCGCCGCGCGCCTGCCCCGGGTCGAAATCCGCAAGCCCGCCCGCGTGATCGGAACCAATACCGTGGGCAGCCTGCAATCCGGCCTTTACTACGGCTATCTCGGACTGGTCGACGGCATTCTCGAACTCTTGCTCGCCGAACTCGGCAAGGAGACGAAGGTGATCGCCACCGGCGGCCTGGGCCCAATGATCGGCACCGGATCGAAGTACATCAAACAGATCGACGATTTCCTGACCCTCGAAGGCCTGCGTATTATCTGGGAGCGCAACGTCGTTGCCCGCCCCGCTCCTAAGGCCCAGCCAAAGATTTCTAAGCCGGCTACCCGCTGACCGCGGTGAAGGATCAATTTAATTATTTCAACAAGTCGGCTGGGACGTATGTTGCTGAGGATACAGCAAAGTTTGGTCGAGGCAAGTCAGTGTCAATCTTCTGTTTTTCTCCTGAGGGGTACCTCCAGCTGCATTTCTGGTCTGGGATTCAGGGCACAATCCAGATATCAAGGCTCCGAAGATTCTGTCGTGTGGGCGCGGTTCCATTAAGGAACAGGATTTGACTGGCCGGGCTCCAAATCACCTTATATTCAAAGCCAAAGTCCAGACGAGCAGGCGGCTGGAGGTTGTACGTGAGTCACGTAATGTGTCAACCGCGATTGCAATCTGCGTGAGAGCCCGGAATCCGCGACTCCGACTCTCGCGCTGGAAATCACAGCGTTAATCCAGGCCGTTCATTTTTGGATCGTAGTAAAGATCCTGAATGCTCTTCGAAACAGCCTCAAGCATACCCAGCGCGCGTTCGCGATCCGCTTTCGAGATAGCGCCGGTCGCGGATTGCGCTGTAGATGCCGTCTGCGATCGCAAGTCAGGAGCGGACAGCAGCACCCGCATGACGGCAAGAACCAAGGCAATGTGGTGAGCCATTCCGGGATCTCCTGCAGCAGGGGCAACGCAAAGGAGTAACACGGAGCCGGTTTCTGGCCAGTCGCAAGAATTTATAGGGCCCAACCGGCGGCGGCGCCGGAGGACCAAGCCCACTGAAAATTGAAGCCTCCGAGGTGACCGGTGACGTCGACGACTTCGCCGATGAAAAACAGACCGGGGACGTGGCGGCTTTCCATGGTTTTGGCCGAGAGCTCGTCGGTGTCGACGCCTCCGGCGGTGACTTCGGCTTTCGCGTAGCCTTCGGTTCCCGCGGGTGAGATTGTCCAGACGTGCGCCTGTTTTTCCAAGTCGGCGAGGGCTTGATTTGACCAGGAAGTGGGAATGTGAAGATCGAGCCAGCGGTCGGCGAGGCGATGAGGAAGGAAGTTTGGCAACTCGGTTCGTAACGATTGCAGGGTTCTTGGTGTTCTCGGATCGCGAAATGCGGCGGTGAGTTCGCGGCCGGGCGCGAGGTCGATCAGGATCGGTTGGGGCTTTTTCCAGTAGGAAGAAATTTGCAGAATGGCTGGTCCGCTCAGGCCGCGATGCGTGATCAGCATCTTCTCACGAAATTGCGGGCTGCCACGCTGACCAATCGTCGACGCAATCACTTCGCTGGAGACGCCGGCTAGATCACAGTAGCGAGAACAATCCTCCGCGCTGAGCGTGAGCGGCACCAGTGCAGGCCAAGGGTCGCGGATAGCCAGGCCAAACTGGCGGGCGAGGTCATAACCGAAGGAGGTGGCGCCAATCTTTGGAATGGAAAGGCCCCCGGTGGCGACGATGAGGGCGGAGGCACGGAAGACTGCATCCTCGGTGCCGGCGATCTTCGAATGAACGATGAAGTCGATGGTTCGCTCGACTTGCTGGATGTTGGTATTCAGAAAGATGGTGACCCCGGCATCGCGGCATTCGGCTTCGAGCATCACGAGGACGTCGCGGGCAGAGCGATCGCAGAACAGCTGGCCGAGCGTTTTCTCGTGGTAGGGGATGCGATGCTTGTCGACCAGCGCGATGAAATCGGCGGGAGTGTAACGGGCCAGGGCTGACTTGGCGAAGTGCGGATTTGAGGAGAGAAAGTTTTCCGGCTGGCAATGAAAGTTGGTGAAATTGCAGCGACCTCCGCCGGAGATCAGGATTTTCTTTCCTAGGCAATCGGAACGTTCGAGGATGGCGACGCGGCGGCCGCGCTTGCCGGCTTCGATGGCGCACATCAATCCCGCCGCGCCGCCACCGAGAATGAGTGCGTCGAAGGAGTGGGTCATCACAGGTAGAACAGGCTGAGGCGCGGCAAGCCATGTTTTTCCAGAAGGCGTTTGTGGACGTACTGCTTTTGTAGCTGCTCGATTTGCGGGGCTGCCATCTTGCGGCGATAGGGAGAGAGTTCACGATCCGCCTGGGCGCGCACGTTAACGAGCTCTTCATCGGGAGTGGCGGCGAGGAGAGCGGCAAATAACTTTTCCTCGAGCACCGTGAGATGGCACTCCAAATCCTCCAGCCTCGACGGCACTTTCATGCGCTCGAAGTCGTCGGCCAACTTCCGGAGCGTGGCGGCGGAGTCTTGGGCCACCGCCTCGACTGAAACTCCCGAAGTGTGCGGCAACTTCGCCCTCTCGAGAAGATCGGCGTTACGGCGCAGGAAAGCCGCGATCGTCACAGATTCAAAGCCTTGTCCCGAGCCCGACTTGGCAGACGACGATTCTGCGGCACCGGCGCCGACGGCGGCCTCTTTCATATCTTCCGCGGCGGCCAGCACTTCCTGAGAGCAATAGGCCAAACTGTTCACCTTCTTGGTTTTCGATCGACGGGCGTCATAGCGATCGAAGGCGGCATCGATTCCGCGCAGTGCTGCCTCGAGGGGAATGCCAGCGTCCTTCCAGGTTTCGATGAGGGCCCAGTCGAGTGTGGTGAGGAGCAGGCCGCCGCCGCGACGGCGCAGGAACTGTTCTTCAATCTCGGTGAAGTAGTTGAAATAATTCACATTAGTAGAAGTTTGGCTTATTTTCTTGGAGTTTGGCGCACACCTGGAGCGTAATCAGCTTGCAAGTAATTCGGAGTACCATCGAATTCGTCGGTATTGCACTTCATGTCTTCCGAAACCATTCTTGAAATTCTCACAGCACTAGAGTTGGCCCCAACGGCTGAAAGAAAAACCCAGTTGGGTGATAGATGCAAGCCAACCGGCCCGCAATTCCGATCCTTCCCAACGCTGAAAATCGGACGGCACAACCGCTATGCGTGGATCGCGAAGTCAATGATCGCATGGCTGAACAGGAGAGGATTGAAATAAATTGAGAAGCGGCTCGCTTCAGAAGCACCCAGGGGAATTGGGTGATGCGATGGTCGGTATACGAAATCGTGGACGGCAAACACAAGCCTACCCAGCCCACGCACATCATCACTTCCATCCGCAACTATAAAAAGAAGTCCGATGTAAAGTCGTTGGCGGACGCCTCCTCCCAACAGAGGATGCAGATATCCACGCCAAAGCAGGAGCCTCGCTCACTGAGTTCGTCACTAATGTGTTCTGCCTGGCCACAACCCCCGAATGGCAAGTTGCGCGGTGCATGGTTCCAGGGAGAAATCGCCTTGCCACTCATCGCGGATATGGCAAAGTGAATTCCATCGAGTACTCGTTGGTTGGCCTCGGAAGGTATGTGGGCTGACCGTCCCCGCCGAGGCAAAACAGGGGCGAAAGGTCGCCAAAATCGAGGTCGCCGCCCGCAGCCTTTTGAACCGCCCCAATGGCCGGGCTCCAGAGGGCTTGAAATCGCAGGGTTTGTCCGTTCCTGCGACCTGACGCCGTGCCGTCCTCGCTGACTTCGGTTTCGCCCCGGCGCAAACGTAGGAGGCGCGTCTGCCGGGAGCAGTCAACCGTGACCGTCAAAGAGCACAAGTTCCGCAACGGAGACAGACTCACTGATCCGGCGTCACCCCAAGATATTCTTCGTGTCCTTCGAACACCTCGCGCAGCAGCTTTAGAACCCACTGTTTCAGCGTGAGGGGCGGGCAGCTTTCAATTGCCGTTTTCTCCGTATTGACCTTCAATTCAGGGGTGGAAATCGCATTCGTAGCCATAACCAGGCCTCCTTGTTCTCAAACGGGGAATCCCGCAACGCTCTTGACTATCCTCTTCTGACGTTCGAGAAGCGCGCACAAACACTGCCTTATATCTATAAAAGCGGCAAACGCGGTCAAATTCGGTCATCAATACGAATTTATTTTGGGGAACCCCACAGGCATATGGAGCGCGCTCAAATTGTCCGTTCAAACCATGGGGGCTGTTCTCCTCCCATATAGTGCGAGACCGCACGAAAACGTGTCATCGGATTAATGGAGGTATTCCGTGGTGCTTTCGCGAAAACCTTCCCCGCCGCCCTTCACTTACCGGCCTCTCTTTGGCCCAGTCAGCCGAGGGGAGGAATCCGGCGATTGAATGCGATCATGCCCCCGATTCCCGGAAACGTCCATGGAGCCCGTCTGAAACCGTCTGAATTGATCTGAGGAGATGTACCACTCGACCACTGTCGAGACCGGGGCGACTAACTCCGCACGGCTTTCATTGCCTTGACCGTTTCGCCGCCTTGAAATTCCTGCCAGAGGCCCAAGACCCAAAGGCGCTCGAACGCTTTCGCCGCGAAGTGCGATCACTTGCGGCTGCTGCAGGAGACCCCCTTTGAACCACCGGGGGCTAAGTGCCGATTTCTGCTGGGATTCACCTCGGCGGGAACTCCTATTTGCGACCGCGATACCCTCCGATTTCCACTCTCGCATAAACGAAACGTCTCGCTTAAAATGCCGTGCATGTCTAAGAAAACAGAAATGAGCAGTTCATCCCTCTGGGTCGTCGTGCTTGTCTTAGTGGCGTTGGCAGCCTGGATGTACCTTAAGAAGTAGCGATGCACCGAAGTCGATATCCGTTTCTCTCCTCGACCGGGATCGTGGCGCAATCGCCCGATCACGGCAATTATGATCTCTTCAGCGTTGTGGGATACTCGCAGCAAGCACTCTACGGCCTCACAATCCTTCGCTGCCGCAAGTAGCTGCCGCAAGTAACAGTGCCGGTCCCCATAGAAGGGTATTGGGAGGGTCAATGCGGTCTCGCGGCGCGGAGGCAATGCAGAATTCCGGCACCGTGGGCTCGTTGCGTGCAATGCTCGGTTGGATTGCAGCCTCGACGTGGATAATCCTCGTGGGCGGTGGTGGGTTGTGGCTTCTGTGGACGAAGGGAACCCGTGTCGCTCACAAACGGTTGGTTCGCGCTGCTATCGGGTTTCTCAGCTGGTACGCTAACGCCTGGCTCTATAAAAGGATTTGTCAAGAACATTTTTTTCCTTTCGCCGGAAGCGCGGGTTTGGTTCGCGACATCCAGCCCCCTCTCACCATGGAAGACGCTTGCGTGGTGTCCTGCACCTGGGTTGTTCCATCGCAGTAGCTGCATCTTCTT
>JBAUXO010000089.1:0-2421 GCA_049584315.1 Candidatus Sulfotelmatobacter sp.
AAGATGTCCTAAGCGACGGCGCAATGCGATGCATCGCGCAACTTCCGGAGAACGACCGGGCCTGGCGGCAATAAAGCGGTGCTCCATATAACGGTGGAGCACCGCCCGCTTTGTGCCCTCCGGGAGCTTTCTACCTGCTAACGAGGGGTCAGAATCTCGGTCAAGTAGTCGTGGGTTCCTGGAATTCGCTCCAGGTGAGGGTACCGCATGCCCCCAGCGTATTGAATTTCGTGAGTCTCTACTGTTGTAAAGTTGCGAGCGAGCAACGATATCTTGCCACTTCGAGGATGGGCAATGGATTCGTCCAGCAAGTCCGGAGAGAACGCATTTCCATCGACTGCCATAATGGTCATGTTCGGTCCCAACCCGGCTTCGTACGCCGGTGACCCCGGCAAAATGTCGAAGATCGTCCCGTCCTTTTGCAGGGTGATCCCAAGCGACTCCCACGCAAAGTACCACGGGGCACCCGGCAGGTCAGCAAAGAACGGTTTTTTGATCGGCGTCGAGTTATAAACCAGCCGCCAACCCGATGCTTCCAGACCATCCGTTGGCGGCAGACTGTTCACCTGGTAGACATAGTTCTCGAAGAAGCTGTGCCAATCGTAAGGCCAGATCGCAGAAAGCGCTGCTTCCACATCGGCGCGGGTGTACGGAACGACGATCGGTGCGCTGTCCCGCTGGCCAAAGAAGGTGCGCAGAAAATCGTCGAGCGTGACGCGGCCGTGAGATTGTTCGCGCATCAACGTGTCGGCGCGCAGCCACACCAGGGCGCCCTCGTCGTAGTAGTCCTGGCCGCGACGGAGAGATGCCCACCCCACGGGAGGGGACCGCAGTACCCAATTGTCCGCTGCGGTGTCGACAAGTGGGGTGGTGGCACGCCCCGGCTCATGACCGAAGTAGGAAGCGGCAAACGCGAGGTAATCCCGCATGAAGGGCGGGTCGTTGAAGCCTGCGCGCGTGGCGAGCAACATTCCGATGTACTCGTTCAGACCCTCATACACCCAGAGCAAGGTCGTCCGTTCCGGGCCTTGATAGTCCGGCTTCGAATACAACTCAGCCGGACGCCGGTACTTGCCGTCCCAGGAGTGCGATTGCTCGTGCGCGAGGAGTGGAAAACCAAACTTCGCCAATTGATCCGTCTTCGAAAGATCGGCGTCCCCGATTGCGTTGTACGGGGAATCCTCATGCTCCAATCCGTCGTAGGGACGCGCATCGCTCTGCGAGACAAGCAGGTGCATGGTTTGCCAGTGCCGGAAGCCGAACATGGCCTGGTCCTGATCGATGAGCGCGCCGAAAAGAGCGAAGCCATGGGCGTTGTCCGCCTTGTCGACGGCAGACTGGCTATCTCCCGTGAGGTCGAGCTCAGCCGGCCATTTCGACGCCAGCGGCACCGCGCGGAAGAACTCGCCGGCCAGCACGGGGGAATCGATCAAGCGTTCGAGCGACGTAGCGGCAAACGTAACCCGCCCCGCAGCCTGCTTCAGAACAGTCAAAGAACTGCCTTGCTTCCAGTGGGCCGGAAGAACAACGGAAGGCGCAATGAGCAACTCGCGCTTATCGATTCCTCGCGGATAGAGAACCGCCGTGTTCCAGGCAAGCAGCAACTGATGATCCGAGATGGTATTTTCCAGCAAGGCATCGAAGTCGACCGTGACCGTATGAGCATTGGGCGGTATATCGATTTTGATCGTATCGATGTCGTCAGGGTCGCGCGTCCAGGGGAGCGTTACCTCTCCGCTACGCACGCGAAGCGCGGCGAAGTTCTCTATCGGACCAGTTGGTCCGTGTTCGCCTGGAATCCAGCGCGGATACGCGAGCGCAAGGATTCCTGGTTCGACGCGAATCTCCTCATGCACAAAAGCAATCCGTCGGAAGGCTTGGGTCTCATCTACGACCAGCGTCATAGTGGGCGCCGACGTACTTTGCGCGGCCAAAGCGCCTCTCTCGACGGCCACTAGAGCCAGTAACCCGAGAGCGTACGCTTTCCAGCGGATCGGCATCATTCATGTGCTCCTGTGAGATGAATTGCAGCATAACAGGTCCATTGGATACCAGGCGCATTCGACGACGCTGAGTGCCTTGGCGATTTGACGCCAACTGACCAAGGGAACGGAAATAGGTCACAGTCACGAGGTCTTCGCAATACCTAGAACTTCGATTCTGCCACTAAGAATTACTTCAATTCCCCTTGCTTACCGATAGGAAGCAGCGATATATTGCTCTCGGTAACCGGGAGGACACTTGAGCAAACCATCCGATTTCGTTCAGGGAACGCTGGACGTTCTACTTCTCAAGATTCTTGCGCTGGAGCCATTGCATGGCTGGGCGATCAGTCAGCGGTTAAAGGCTGTCTCCGGCAACGTGCTGCAGGTGAGCGAGGGCTCGCTCTACCCGGCCCTGCACAAGCTGGAGGTCGAGGGA
>JBAUXO010000090.1:0-3987 GCA_049584315.1 Candidatus Sulfotelmatobacter sp.
AGTCGGTTGACATCGGGTATCGTTACAGCGTTTCCCTTGGATGGAGGAACGAGAGATGGATTGGAAACGGTTGGTCCAGTTTGCGCTGCAGGGTAGCAGTGATTTGGAACAATATGCCATCCTGCTGATACGCGTTTCGATCGGACTGTTCTTCGCCATCTCCGGGGCTAACAAATTGTTTGTCGCCGGCGGCACGAAACCTGTTTACGACACGCTGGTTAAGGCCAAGGCCCCGTTTCCCCGGCAACTGGCCTATTTCGTCGCGGGTATCGAGTTCGTTTGCGGGTCCTTGTTGACCGTGGGGTTTCTTTCGAGCGGAGCCTGCGTGGCTTTATTGATCGATATGGCAGTCGCCACCCTGACGAGCGCGGTTTCCACCCTGCCTAAGGGACTTTCGCCACTTAACTGGCTCGACGATTTCCTTTACCTTCCGGAAGTTCTGTACGTGCTCTTCTTTATCTGGCTGATCTGCTCTGGTCCGGGAAAGTTCAGTGTCGATTCCTGGCTCGCCAGCCAGTTACTGGGCTGATCGATCGACAAAACGTTTGTTCCTCGAGTTAGAGCTTCGTCCGCAGCCACTGCTAGAGCTCAATCTTGTTCCCATCCGAGTGTAAGTGTCAGAGCAAACACACGATTGACAGATTGAATCCACAGGCCAGCTCCGGACCTCAATTGATAGCAAGGTGCTACCGATACTATCGTCCAATTGCACGGCGCGGGTTGTTCTGGCTTAATCGCGGCAGGTTGTCTAACGAGGAGATAGAGATGAAACTCTCGCAAATGTTCCGAACCGCTTTGACCGCAACCACGATGCTGATCTTGTCGTCTGGACTCGACACAACAGGCTTCGCTCAGACGAACTCCCCGCAAGGGACAAAAAATATTGTCCTGGTTCACGGCGCCTGGGCGGATGGATCGTGCTGGTCGAGAGTTATTGCGCTCCTCCAAGCAAAGGGTTTTCACGTGGTGGCTGTGCAGAATCCTTTGACCTCGCTAGCTGACGATGTAGCGGCGACGAAGCGCATCATCGCGTTGCAGGACGGACCAGTAATACTTGTTGGTCATTCCTACGCCGGCGTGGTGATTACCCGAAGCGGGTAATGACCCAAAGGTTGTCGGGTTGGTCTACGTGGCGGCGTTCGCGCCTGGGGAGGGTGAATCCATCAATTCCGTCAGCAAACCGTATCCGCCCGCTCCATTGGGCGGCGAGCTCCGGCCCGACGCTCAGGGTTTTCTAACGGCGACTCGAAAAGGAATTGCCGAAGACATGGCGCAGGATCTCCCGGACGGGGAGCAGCAGATACTCACGGCGACGCAGGGTCAAACGGCGTCAGCTGTTTTCGGAGCCACAGTCACGACGGCTGCGTGGAAGAACAAGCCTTCATGGTCCGTCATCGCGGGCAACGACCGGGCGATTCCGCCGGAACTCGAGAAAGACGAAGCAGCGACCATAAAGGCAACTTCAATCACCCTGCCGGCTAATCATCTGGCCATGCTGTCTCACCCGAAAGAAGTGGCGGAGTTGATCGAGCAAGCCGCGGCGAAAGCTAAATAAAGCACGTAAATGAATTGGATCGGGATAGTCTTCAAATTTCAGCATCCCAGACCGCCATATGCGTGGAGAACGATTGCTTTCATATTTGATCTCCGCGAGCTGTGCAGTAAACGTTCACGAAGAAAACTTAGATGAGCGAAACTAGAACTCGAAGTAATTTAGTGCGACACGACGCACCGATTCTGGCGCTCAACATGGCCCGTCTCCGCTGAAGTTTGACATTTCGCCCACTTCAGCACATCCCGGATCTCGCACTGCAAGTAAAAGCCTGATGAGATGCAAGGCGCTATCACTCCTTCGCTAACGGCATCATGAGCCAGTTCGTACACTGCTTCGTAACCCGGGATCTGAACTCGCTTGGCGAGCTCGATCAGTTCCTGCAGCGGAAGTTCCAGCTCAGCAATCATCGAAAGCAGCAACATAAGCCCGTCGGGACCCGCGAACCGGTCAAGAGCTAATCCCTCTACTATGCCCCGGTTTTTTCTGAATTCATCTCGCGGATTGTACCGACATCCGTATGGCTCCGACGGTCTTGCGCTGGTATTGCGACGGTGCACTAACCGTAAACCGCTTACTTTTGGCTTTCCCCTGGTGTCCTCCGCCGCGAGCCACTCCACCCAGCCTGCCTGCAGATCTGGCACAAGTTGGCGGCAACTATCACATCGCCAACCGGATCGAATGGATTTATCTCTCGACATAAGTCTCACAATCATCCTTCCATGCGAACTCGCGTGAGGCCAGGTTCCAGAAACGAGTTCAGCCTCACCTCACGATGCGTTCAACGGGTCACCGCTTTCTTTTGAGGATGAATGCCCAGTTCGTGCCACGACGTTTCCGCGAGGTTCACGTCATAGTAGCTTGCAGCTTTCTCGATGTTGGCGAATGCCAAAGCGCGATCTGCATCGGAAACGTCGATGACCTGGTCGAAACGCGCGACCGCATTACGGACATGTTGTGCGTCGGTCAGTGGCTCTTTGCGCTGCTTCGGAAATGCGTAGACGCTGTCGGGCAAGTCGCTCTGCGTCGTCAGCCGCCCATGTTTCTCGTGAGGCTTCCAAGTGGCTTCTGGCATGTCTCTACCGTCCTTTCTCTAACCGCCTGCGATTGGGCGATTACACTCGAGGTGCTGCGGCGAATCAATTGGACGATGGTATCGGCGACACCTTTGTATTGGGCCTCGTGGAATGAAGTGCGCCCGAGTCTGTTTCCATATCGCGATAGGACGTCGATCTCGGGACCGTGCCGGTCTGCAACGATGGCAGCGTCGGCGGTGCCGAGGTCGAGTCGACGTTAAGTGGTACCGGCGAGCGCCCGTCGCCCAGCACTTTAAGAGCTAATACCAACGTATCCCCAATACCATCGTCCAATTGCCTCATTTCGACGCCTCTGTTTTTATGCATTGAGCGCGGACGAATCGGATTCGGTATCCGCAGAATGAAAAGTTCTCAGGAGCACACTATGGCTCAAACCGGTGTTACCGAAGCGCCAGGCCGAGTAGAGGCGATACAAGCTGATGGCTGCGGAGTTGGAAGCGACGTGCGGGATAGCGCCATCCGGTCCAAATACGAGGCCGTGCGGTCGGCGACCAGTACTCTGGCCGCGAGTATGTCGGCTGAAGATCAGATGGTGCAGTCGTGTCCTGAAGCCAGCCCCGTGAAATGGCACCAGGCTCATACGACATGGTTTTTCGAGACGTTCGTGCTGTGTCCCTTCCTTAAGGACTACAAACCCCTGCGGGAAGAGTTTCATTGGCTTTTCAACAGCTATTACAACGCGCTCGGCCAGAAGATTCCGGAGAAGAGCCTGCGCTCGGTCTTCTCACGGCCTTCGCTTGATGAAGTTCTTGCGTTCCGCAAACATATTGACCAGGAGATGGACCGATTTCTTGCGAGCGCCGCCGATGAGGAAGCGACTCGACGTATCGTGTTGGGCCTGAATCACGAGCAACAACACCAAGAACTCGCCCTGACGGACATTAAGCACGCCTTTTTTTCCAATCCACTGTACCCTTCGTATATGGCGGGCTCCCTCTCACAAGAGAAGGATCCTCCAGTTTCTAAGGCAGCTTGGAACAGCTTTGACGGCGGATTAGCGGAGGTTGGTTATCCGCTTCGGGCAGAGAATCCTCTCGATTTTTGCTTTGATAACGAAACTCCCCGCCACAACCTTTTTTTGCAACCATTTCAGATCGCAACCCGCGAAGTCAGTTGCAGCGAATACTTGGAATTCATTTCGGATGACGCATACGCACGCCCTGAACTCTGGCTTTCCGAAGGCTGGGACAACGTGAAACGCGCTTCATGGCAGGCGCCTATGTACTGGCGGCGTGATGCTGGCGATAAGACCGGATGGCGCGTGTTCACACTGACGGGTTGGCACGGACTTTCGGCCCTGGTTGATACGCCCGTGTGCCACATCAGTTGCTTCGAGGC
>JBAUXO010000091.1:0-34128 GCA_049584315.1 Candidatus Sulfotelmatobacter sp.
CAGCGTCGCTACGGCCTACTGCGGCTCACCTGTGGAAAACATTCCGCTCCAAGCTGAACGCCATTCCGGTAGACGAACAAAACTGTTCGCCTTCCCACCGGAATCGCGTTCACCTTCCCACCGGAATGCTGTTCGGAATCACAACGGAATGGCGTTCAGCTTCAGCCCGGAATCGCGTTCACCTTCGACCGGATTCCCCAGTTCCCCAGCCAGCAATAAAAAAAGGAAGCAGAGGGATAGACCTAATGCTTCCCAAAGGAGATCGAAATTTTCCGACAGTGAATTGACAGTCGCAACAACAATGCGCCGTTGATTTGCAGCGTTCGTGAGAGCTTAAGCTGCGCTCGATTCTTTTCTACGCCAGTGCCAGGCCAAAGCGAACGCACCGAAAGCACAGAAACTGAGAAGAAAAGAAGAGTCTCCGTCAGGGACAGTCGTTACAGGTTTAACGATGCTTCCCTCCTGGATGACCGGGGCAGCACCAGAGGGGGCGCCGATCCAGCTCTCTGCATAAGCAGTGGTGCAGGCGTGCGTCTGGCAACTCCAAAAATCGAACGTGAGACTGTTTCTCCCAGGCGTGATCACGCCAGTTGTGGTGCCGTAGTAGAGATCGATCTCATCCGTCGCGAACTCCCCTCCGACGAGGTTGTTGAACAGACCTAAGTAGAAGAGATTGGCACCCTGTGGGCCGATTGGAGAGAACGTCCCTAGAAAACCGGACGACTTTACATCCAGGCTCCCAAGTACAATTTGCCCATACCCAGTTGGTAATGCGTTATTCATCCAGAGAAAGTTGACGTCGATCTTCTCGACGCAACTTGGACAGGTGGTGGGCGCGGTGATGGTGGCCCAGGCGTTGACGTCCAATTCGACGCTATCCGCCCATGTTGGCGCGGAGCAAACTACCAGTGTTGCAAAAACAATCAAGAATCTGCGCACTTAAGGATTCCTCTTCTCACTCGCTGGGAGAGATCCGAGTCGCGCTTGGAAACCACGGGAGCAAGCGGAGCCAAACGTGGGGAAGGATTCGGACTTGCAGAGCGATTCTGCTTCCGAAACGGGTACTTTGTCAAGGTTGAATGTGTTTGCAACGACGTTGCAGAGAGTTGCGATGAGCATTACGCGGTGCACCTGGGCTGCCCCCGCCAACTGCTCTCGCGGAATAAGACTCTCTTTGGCCGCGGTCGCTTCCACGAAGCTGCCATGTAGGTCCAGGAGTGATTGCGATGACTCTGGCCGCCGTAGTTCAGGGGCTGACCGGCAGGGCAGATATAGCGATCGTGCTCCAGTTCGTAAGTGAAACGGTCGGGACCGAAGAATGGACTGTTCTTGCGGTGGATACTGTCGCGGGTCCGCATATAGGGAGTAATGTTACGATCCGCCAACCACTGTAAGAACTCGCCATTCCCATACGTCGTGTCGGCTGCCACCGATTCGGGCTCTCGTCCTTGCCACTCCGCGAAACGGGTTAGCATATCTTGCGTGGCCACCGTCTCCTGACTCATGCGCGCCGCTGTGGCCTGCACTCCGACAACCACACCGCTGTCGTTGTCCACCAGATAGTTGTCGTAGTAACCGAGACGCGCCGGCGTCTCGCCTTTGGTCGCATAAGTGGAATCGGGATCGGTGGTCGATACCTGGTCCTGCTCGTGCACCGGCTCTTCCACAGGGTTCTGCTCCTCCACTTCCCGCAGATACTGGCGCACCGTGTGGTGCACCTGGGCTGCCTCCGCCAACTGCTCTCGCGGAATGCGACTCTCCTTGGCCGCATTCGCTTCCACGAAGCTGCCATCCACCGACAAATGCTTGCCCTATACCAGTCCCACCTCCACACACAAATTGAGAATTGGCCGACCCTCGTCTGGGGTCAATTCGCGTCATCGCGATTATCAACAGATTGATAGCAGGAATGAAGTTGCTCTCGGGAAAAGGAACGTTTTGCTGTGAGTGGATCATAGATTCTATCACGCGCGTTTACTAGATTGTTTCTTGACGCCATCGCCCTCACAATTCACGTCATGAGAAGCGAGACCGTCCGAATCAATGACATCGACATTTTTTACGAAATCGAAGGCAGCGGAGAACCCCTTCTGCTCTTACATGGCGGCACGGGATGTCACGAAAATTGGATTCACGCTGGCGGGGAGGCCTTCGTGCATGAATACACCGCCATTAAGCCCGACGCTCGTGGCCACGGTAGAACGAACAATCCTCAGAGCACGATTACACATCGCCAATGTGCGCTGGACGCCCTCGCTCTTCTTGACCATCTCCGAATTAGCAAGTGCCGCGCTATTGGATTGAGCATGGGAGGAAACATCCTTCTCCATATGGCAACGATGCAACCTGATCGAATCGAAGCCATGGTTGTCGTTAGCGCCACGATGTATTTCCCTGAACAGGCACGTGCGATAATGCGTCAGGTGCCCACTCCCGAAAACCAACCTGCGGATGCGTGGGCGGCGATGCGCAAGTCTCATAAGCTCGGTGATCAACAGATTGCTGCGCTGTGGAATTGGGCTCGGGAGATGAAAGGCAGCTACGACGATATGAATTTCACGCCGCCATCATTGTCCAGAATCAGAGCCCGAACATTGATCGTCTATGGAGACCGCGATCCGCTTTACCCAGTTGAGATGGCTGTCGATATGTATCGTGCAATGCCTAGTTCGGCCTTGTGGGTTGTCCCGAATCGCGGACACGGTCCAGTCTTCTCGCAAGATGCAGCTCAGTTCGCCCGGGCAGCATTGGCCTTCTTTCGGCCTGCTTGATAGATACGTCAACGTTTTGGGCCACTAACTGGCGAAACCAGATATTACGCCATTTGACGAAACGGATTCTGGGGGTTCATGGTTTGTGTGCTGACTGGCGAGAGCGAAGGTAGAGACAACCCGCCGGGCGGCGAATCTGCCGAAGAAGGACTGGCGAGGCTATCTCCTCACAGGACTCATGAATCGAACTGGTTCAAGGCTCTGCTCTGCGCTGTTGGTCTTCATCGCTGGTATTGTCCGAGCCTGAAGTTCGGTTCGCACACGCGGGACAACTCGGACATCGCGATGGTGTGAAGTAGAATACCGAGTAATTGATTGGGCATCCCGCTCCTCTTTAGAGAGGAGTTCGAAGTAGTAATAATGATCGACGTTGTGACCGAAGAGATGCATGGGTCGGACTGAGTTCCGGACCTGAAAACGGATTGCGAGCGAGCCTTGGTTGGATGGGCACATCTTCAACGGGAGCGAAATGGGGCGCTCTTCGGAGTGCACGGAGCAGTACGCTCAAAAGTGCCTGACAGGGGCGACATTGTCAGAGACGCCTCTTAACAGAAGTTACGGTTCCCTCGCAGGGTGGGGCGGTCATTACTCGCCGAATCATTGAAGCTTCGCGTACTCGTCTTTGGCTTGCTTCAGGATGGGAATGTCGGGGTCGGCGTCTTTCCACAGGGTGAGAAAGCCCTTGTAGGCAGCGAGCACCCGGACGCG
The DNA here is from genome assembly GCA_049584315.1 of Candidatus Sulfotelmatobacter sp. Classification (GTDB taxonomy): domain Bacteria; phylum Acidobacteriota; class Terriglobia; order Terriglobales; family Acidobacteriaceae; genus Sulfotelmatobacter. The sequence goes on from JBAUXO010000091.1 coordinate 3,480, forward strand.
GGCGGCAGCGGCATCCGCACCTTGCGAGGTTCTCGCTTGCAATGCATTCGCACGTGCTACCCGAGATGTGCCAAGGCTCCCGTCCAGCAGTTCCAGACGATGCCGCTGTGATCGAGGATTCTCTGGAACTCGGCAGCGGCTTGCGTGCCTCCTCCAGCGGAGAGATACACCTCGCCGCGAACGTAGGTGGGATAATCGGAACGAAGGCGCGGAGATTCGGTAGGACAGAAACCTCATGGAGCTTTACATCATTGCGGCGCGAACGGCGCCGTTTTCGCCCTTCGACTGCCGCCCTGCAAGCAGGTAGAACGGTGCATAGCGAGATCCGATCATTCGGAGATCAGGTAGACCTCCCGGGTCTGCCCAACAAATCCCAAGCGAAAGAGAAATGAGGGTAGCCATGAGAATTCGTGTGACTCCCAGAGCAAACCTGTATGAGAATGGGACTGCGGTTTTTTACGGTCTTATTCGTCTATCCTGAAACCAAAGCGGTTTTTCTCGAACCGATGCAAAAAAGCTGGGGATTGAGATGAAAAACATCGATGGTTGCTATGAATAAAAGGACATTCATCAAGCTTTGCGCGACTACCCTCGCGACCCCGGCGGTATCGCGGGCATTGGCCTTGGTGGGAGGGGAAAGACTGAAGAACTGGGCGGGTAATCTCGAGTACAGCACTGACCGCTTGTACACCGCCACGTCACTCGAACAAGTGCAGGACTATGTCAAGAAGGAAAACAAACTGAAGGTGCTCGGCACGTGTCATTGCTTCAACAATATCGCCGACAGTAAGGACAGCTTCTTGTCGTTGAAGCCCATGGACAGCGTCACTGCAATCGATCGGACCAATCACACCGTGACAGTGGGTGCGGGTATAAAGTATGGCGAGTTGTGCCCGTATCTCGACCGCGAGGGGTTTGCGCTACACAACCTGGCCTCGCTGCCCCATATTTCTGTAGCGGGGGCCTGCAGCACGGCGACGCATGGCTCGGGCGAGAAAAATGGAAATCTGGCCACGGCGGTGTCCGGACTGGAAATGGTGACAGCCTCTGGCGCAATAGTGAATCTGTCGCGCGAGCGCGACGGCGAGAAGTTTTCCGGGGCGGTAGTGAGTCTGGGGGCACTGGGCGTGATAACAAAGGTGACGCTTGATATTGAGCCGACGTTCCTGATGCGCCAGTATGTCTACCAGAACATGCCGCTCAGCGAGTTGAAGAATCATTTTGATGCGATAGAATCCAGCGCCTACAGCGTGAGCCTGTTTACCGATTGGCAAAAACAGAATATCAACGAGGTTTGGATCAAGAGCCGCGTCGAAGGAGGACAGGGGTTTCAGGCCGCTCCCGAATTTTTCGGAGCGAAACTCGCAACCCGCAATCTCCACCCAATTGCTGAACTGTCGGCGGAAAATTGTACCGAGCAGATGGGCGTGCCCGGTCCCTGGTACGAACGGCTGCCGCACTTTCGCATGGGTTTTACGCCCAGCGCTGGGAATGAGCTGCAGTCGGAATACTTCGTTCCACGACAACATGCGGTCGAAGCGATTCTGGCGGTGGAACGACTGCGCGATCGGGTGGGTCCTCACTTACTGATCACCGAGATCCGGGCTATCGCCGCTGACGCTCTGTGGCTGAGTCCCTGTTATGAACAACCCTGCGTAACCATTCACTTTACCTGGAAGCCGGACTGGCCCGCCGTAAGCAAGTTGCTGCCCGAGATTGAAAAAGAATTAGCCCCGTTTCATGCGCGGCCGCACTGGGGAAAGTTGTTTAGAACTTCTCCCGTGGAACTGAAGGATATTTACCGGAAAATGCCCGATTTTATTGATCTAAGCAGGGAATACGATCCGCAAGGCAAGTTTCGCAATGAGTACTTGAACAAGAATATCTTCGGAAATTAGTGCGGGTTTGCGTTGGTAACGAAGAAGACTGAACGGAAGTTCTGGTATATGCAGGCAGAGGACATGGACAACCAGACCTCGATGCAAGACGCCGCCAAGTTTTCGGCCCGCGTGCCAAAAAGTCCCGCTAAGTGTGGATGATGCACTCGCTCCAAAGTAATTGCTGCTCGCGGAGGCAATCGAAGCTTCAAACTAGTGATTAGAAGTTATGGTTCTCGATTCGGCTGCAGTTTTATCAACTCCAGTAGCCATAACAACTTAACAATCAAAAGAGCCGCGTGGACGGCTTCCAAGAACGTTTGAAAAAGTTGGCGGAATCGAACCGCCTCTGCAAGGGATAAAAAAGACACAGAACGCTTTATGCAGTCGATGAGCGAGAACATTTCGAGGGCTTTGCGAGCACGGCGTAAACACGCCCCCGACAATGTGACAAACGGTGATCCGCCACTCGCCAGAGTCTAGTTCGGATTTCGTAACCAAAAGCAAAATAGTGCCCGGATGCTCGCAAACTCCGAGTACGCTGCCTCCTGGGGAAGTGCTCAAGACTGAGAGGCAGAGTACCTGCAGGAGAAGAAGTCCTCAAGAAGATGTACTCTCCTCCACAAGGAGAAGCATCAAATTTTGAACAGGCCTCGTGTCTCTGGCCTGCCTGGAATGGCGAACACGACGCACGGGGCTTTCTCCGGGTAGTGTTTCCACCCGCAACGGAGAAACCATCCGAGTAGATGCCCGTTCTGTTTCGTGCTTCCACTAGTCTGACTTCTATCCGGCCTTAAAGACGTGCGAAATCCCTCGCCCAGCGCTTGTTCCCGTACTGGTGGACATGATTGACCGACGTTATGAACAGTTCAAACAAAACACTGGCCTACAATCATTCTCTTCGAGGATATGTATTCTTGCCGTCCGTCCTGCGAGTGGGGCCGTGGGCCATGCATGCCTCTAAGCTTATAGAGTCGCATCTTGGCGAGCAGGACAAGATTCAAGATGCAGTGTTTTCGGTTCGTAACGCAGGTTCGGAATGCGGCCTCACGGCGCCTGACGCGGAGGAAAAGATGCGAGAGCCGGATCGGCCTTCCGGGTAGGAACTACTAGAACTGGTCTCATAAACCCTCGGGAAGGCGATCGTCGCTGTTCGCCTCCGGACAGAGATATCCTTAGGCGGACAGAATGATCCAGGTTGTACACGTAGTGGCGTTCGATTGTCCTCTTACAATCAATGAGTTACCTCTGAATGAGATTTGGCCAGTGGTTTGCTCCTCCAGGCTCGCCTGATCTCTTGTTGCCGTTGCATTGCTTTCGAGCGCCGCCAACTGTCACTGCAAGTTCCATCCGGCTCGCCGTGCCGCCGAGGTCGAGGCCATGATGGGTGGCGCTACGAGGGAGACCTGGAGGCTAATTATAGAGACTCTGTTTCAGGATCTGCGGTATGGCTGGCGAATGCTGGTGAAGAGTCCCGGCTTCACCGCGGTCGCAGTGGCGACTCTGGCGCTGGGCATCGGTGCGAACACGGCGCTGTTCTCGGTGATCAATGGGGTGTTGCTCAGCCCGCTGCCGTTTCCGCAACCCGATCGGTTGGTGACGTTGCATGAGAACAAACCGAACTTCGAGGGTGGGTCCGTCTCCTATCCTAACTTTCGCGATTGGCGGAGAGAGAACCACACCTTTTCTTCGCTTGCCCTGGCTCGAACCTACGCCTTCAGCCTGACCGGCACCGGCGAGGCGGAGCAGGTGAGCGGAGAGTTTATCTCCTCAGACTTCTTCTCGGTGCTGGGCGTGAAGCCGGTAATGGGACGCACGTTCGCCGAGGATGAGGAACGAGTCGGCGCCGGCCCGGTAGCGCTTATCAGCGCGGGATTGTGGCGACGCAAGTTCAGCTCAGCGCCAGATATTTTGGGGAAGAACATCACGCTGGACGGAAGAGATTACACCATCGTGGGAGTGATTCCCGCGAGCTTTCATCTGTCTATTCCTGGATTCGTCGACAGCCAAGTCTATGCGCCTATCGGCCAGTGGGGTAATCCGATACTGCTGGAACGCGGGGCCGGACTGGGATTCCATGGCATCGGGCGGCTGAAGCCCGGCGTCACCATCGAACAAGCGCGGGCCGACATGGAGGGAGTCACACGGAATCTCGCGGAAGCTTTTCCGGATGCGGATAAAGGCATCACTGCCAAGCTGACGCCGCTTAAGGAGCAGATGATTGGTGATGTCCGGCCGCTGCTGCTGGTGCTTCTGGCTGCGGTTGGCTTTGTGCTGCTGATTGCGTGCGTCAACGTAGCTAATCTGTCGTTGGCTCGGGCCAGCAAGCGGACGCGCGAATTTGCAGTGCGCGCGGCGCTGGGCGCAAGCCGGGGGCGAGTCGTCCGCCAGTTGCTTACGGAGAGCGCGCTGCTTGCACTGGCCGGCGGAGGCCTGGGTTTGCTGTTGGCGGCATGGGGCACACGGGCAGCGATTGGAGTTCTGCCCGCGGCTCTGCCCCGCGCCGAGCAGGTGGGACTTGACGCGCGCGTCCTGCTCTTTACCGCCGGCCTCTCGTTGCTGGCGGGCGTTGTTTTTGGCCTTACGCCGGCGCTCAAGACATCGCAGCCGGATCTGCAGGACACGCTCAAGCAAGGCGGCCGGGGAGGAAGCGGAGCCCGCCATCGCATGCAGAGTGTATTCGTGGTCTCCGAGATGTCGCTCGCTCTGGTGCTGCTGATCGGCGCGGGATTGACCATCCGCAGTCTGGCGAAGCTGTGGAGCGTCGATCCGGGTTTCAATTCGCACAATGTGCTTACGTTTGGACTTTCGCTTCCGCCGTCGATGGCGCATGCAAAAGCGGACGCGATCCGCGCTGCGTTTCGCGAATTCGATGACAAGCTCGCCGCTGTCGCTGGCATCGAGGCGGTCTCCCAGACCTGGGGCGCGGTTCCCTTGAGCGGCGACGACGAACAACTTTTCTGGCTTGAAGGGCAGCCCAAGCCCGCGAACAAAAACGACATGAACTGGGCCATCGACTACATCGTCGAACCTGCCTACCTGAAGGCCCTGGGCATTCCGCTGCTGCGCGGCCGCTTCTTCACGGCGCAAGACAGCGAGCACGCACCGCTGGTGGTGGTGGTCGATGAGGTGTTCGCGCGGAAATATTTCCCCGGACAGGATCCGATTGGCAAGCGCATCCACATTGACCGGTTCGACCGGCCGGCGGAGATCGTGGGCCTAGTGGGGCACGTGAAGCAGTGGGGCCTGGACACGGATGATCAGCAATCGCTTCGATCCGGCCTTTATATCCCGTGCATGCAGATGCCGGACGATTTTGTGGCGATGTCTCCCACGGCCTCGGCGGTGGTGGTGCGATCTGAAGGAAACTCGGCCGGGCTGCTCGATTCCATCCGGCAGATGAACACGCAGATGAGCAGCCAGCAGGTCATCTTTGGCGCGCAAACGATGGACTCAATGATTTCCGATTCCATGGCGTCGCGGCGGTTCTCAATGATCCTGCTGGTGGCGTTTGCGGTGCTGGCCCTGTTGCTGGCGAGCGTGGGAATTTATGGCGTGGTTGCTTACATTGCCGGCCAACGCACCAACGAGATCGGCATTCGCCTGGCGCTGGGAGCGCACCGGCGGGACATTTTGCTGCTGATTTTGGGCCTTGGCGGAAAGCTTGCGGGGCTGGGAGTTGCGATTGGATTGGCCGCGGCCCCGGGCCTCACGCGGCTGATGGCCAGTCTGCTGTACGGAGTCGGCGCTACCGATCCAGCTACGTTCGCCGGAGTCGCGGTGCTGCTGACTGTGGTGGCGCTCGCGGCGTGCTACATCCCGGCGCGCCGTGCCGCCAAGGTTGATCCCATGGTGGCGTTGCGCTACGAGTAGGCTGCCTCATAATTGCCTGAACAAGATTTGTATGCAACCGAGACGCACCATACCGAAGAAGTTCTCGACGTGGTACTCCCAACGGATCACAAGCCGACGAAAGTGATGGAGCCAAGCGAAGAGTCGTTCCACTCGCCAACGTCTGCGGCAGCGGCGCAAAGGGTGACCATCTTGAGTCGGCGTCCGGCGCTCTCCGCGATGGGGTGCGATCATGTCGATGCCGTAACGCTCGGCCAAGTCACGATCCAGACGGTCACTGTCGTAGGCTTTGTCGCCGATCAATGGCGGCGGGAGGGTGTCGAGGAAGCTGTGTGCGAGGAGGCCTTCGATGAGTTGGCTCTCGTGCGGCGAAGCGCTTTCGATACTAACGGCGAGAGGAAGACTGTGATCATCGGCGAGAGCGATGATTTTCGTTCCCTTGCCGCGTTTGGTGGGTCCGACCGCGAAGCCCCTTTTCTTGCCCCCGTGAAGGAGGCGTCGATGAAGGCCATCCTCCAGCTGCAGTTTTCCTCGGGCCTGCAGCACCTCCGCCAAGGTACGCAAGATGCGTTCCAACTTGCCCTCCCGCGCACCCACTGCTGGAAACGACGATGGCAAGTCGGGTACGGCGGATACTTCTTGGGCAGTTCGCGCCACTGTGCCCCGTCCCCAAGACCCACAAAATACCGTTGAGGACTGCTCGTGTGTCTTGCCACGGACGACCTCGACCATCGGAGCGTCCCTTCGGTCGCAAGATCGGTTCGATCAGTTGCCACTGGGCATCGCTGAGTTCCCATCGTCCTCGCATACCCTCCTTCTGCCTTTTTTTCTACACGCAGAAAATAGCAAAGTAGGTTCAACCACCATTTATGAGACCAGTTCTACAACAGTCGTTAGGCCTAGAACAGAAGCGATCAGCGAACTATATTATAAGGATCGGTCGTGAAAGATGAGGTCGGCTGCATGCAACCACTGAAACTGCTTGTTGTAGAGGATGACATCCCAAGCTTGGAACTGATGACTGAGGTCTTCATGTCTCTAAAGGCCGAAGTGAGCCCCGTCAGCGATAGCGAAAAAGCGGTCGCCATGGTCAATCGGGAGAAGTTTGACGGGATTTTCCTGGACTTGGAAATGCCAAACCTGAACGGCTTCGACCTCGCGCGCCTGGTCCGCAAGTCGTCATGGAACAAGTCAACTCCCATCATCATTGTGACCGGACGCGATGATAGACAAACCATGCAAGATGCGTTTGCTATTGGAGCGACCTTCTTTCTCCAGAAGCCGGTTGACCGGCAGAAGCTTAGCGCCCTTTTCCGGACGGTGAGTGGCGGGATGTTGGAGAACAGGCGCAAGTTCACCCGCGTTCCGATCCAGGCCGAGGTCACCTGCACGGTGGGCTCTCGGACGGTTCGCGGGACGAGTTGGAACCTCAGCCAAGGAGGAATGCAGGTGGAAGTGGGTGGCCTGAAGCCCAAAGACGCTGTCCGATTGTCATTCAAACTGCCAATTTCTGGTGTGGTCATTGACGCCGCTGGCGTCGTCGTGTGGGCAAACGAGAAGCGCCAAGGGATCCAGTTCACCAGTGTAGGTGCGCAGAGTCAGCAGGCGATCCGCCAATTCATGGCCGAGGTTGAAAACATGGAACGCTAGGGCCGAGTCTTGACGCGGTTGGCCTAGGCGTCGCCGCCACCTGCACTTGCGGCGCGGTCTTTCCTCCCGGATTGACCCCCATGGCCGTGATCTTGCTTTGCGGACTGAGTTAGGACGCGATCAAGCTCCTCGGCGAGGGAGGACGGGTTGAGCGGTTTCGACAAGTAGCCATCAAACCCTGAATTGAGGATTTTTTCGCGATCACCCCGCATGGCATACGCGGTGACTGCCACTACTGGCAGTGGCGCCAGGCGAGGATTCTCGCGAATTCTGCGTATGACCGCGAATCCGTCCAGTACCGGCATGCCGATATCCAGCAGCAGCAGCTCTGGTTGGGCCTGATCAATCAGGTGAAGCGCCTCTTGACCGTCGCACGCTTCAAAGACTGTGTGCCCGCGCGCTTCCAGCAACTCGCGGAGCAGCTCACGGTTGACGGCGTTGTCTTCGGCAACCAGAATTCGGCTCATGATTGCCCCGCAGATTTCGCCCGCTTGCGGCCTCGAGTTACTCTGCCAACTTCAGCAATGAGTTGTTGCTTCCAAGAGCCATCCTTTTGCAGGAGCCCCTGCGTCTCCCGGTTCAGAAGAGCAATCTCTTCCCGGCTCAGGTTCCCAGCAGTCATAACGAGAATGGGCAGATCCCTTAAGGCCGGCTCCTGCCGGACATGGCGAATGACTTGAAAACCGTCCATCCCAGGCATCAGCAGATCGAGCAGGATTGCGCCCACCATTTTGTTCGCTAGCACCTCCAAAGCGCGAGCGCCGCTGCGCACGCTTTGAACCTCGTATCCGGCCGAACGCAAGGCCTCCTGCAGCAGTTCCAAAGCTTTGGGGTCGTCGTCTACCAGCAGGATGGACGAATCCTCGTCTTCCGGCGAAGGCACATGCCTGCGAATCGTTTGCAGCAGTGTTGGTTTGCGAACGGGTTTGATGAGATAGTCAGCCGCACCCAAGGCGAAACCTACCTGCATTTGATCCATAATTGAGAGGATGATCACCGGGATGTCAGCCGTTGCGGGGTTCTTCCGGAGTGCGACCAGGGTCTCGAAGCCATCGCTGCCGGGCATCATCACGTCGAGGGTAATGGCATCCGGCCGCAATCGCTGAGCTTCTCTAACAGCCTCCACGCCTGACTCGGCCATTGCCACCCGGTATTCTGGTTCCAGGTAGCTGGCCAAGAGCTCACGGGCTGGCACTTCATCATCAACGATCAGCACTAGCGGCGTGGTGCGCCCTGAAGACATCATGAGCGGCGATTTTGCCGGTACTTCAATCGGGTGAACCTCGGATGACGGCTCGACGGCCATCAGAGTAAAGGTGAACCGGCTGCCTTTTCCCAACTCGCTTTCCACCGAAATCCGGCCTCCCTGTTGTTCGACCAAGCGCTTAGTGATGGCAAGTCCCAGTCCTGTGCCCTGCTGAGTGTCGGCAGCATCCCCCTCGACTTGCCGGAACTCTTCGAACACTACTTCCTGATCTTCAGGCCGGATGCCGATCCCAGTGTCGGTTACCGACACGCGGACGAAGTCCCAATCGTCGACGCACTCGATGCTGATCTGACCGCCCTTGGGCGTGAACTTGACCGCGTTGCTGAGCAGGTTGTACAGGATTTGTTTAAAGCGCACTCGATCTGCCTTTACCAGAGATTTGCTCTCCAGCTTCTGTTGCACCCGGATGTTCTTGGCCATCGCCAGAGGATCAATGGTGGAGAGTACTTCCGGAAGGGCGTCCTTGACGAAAAACTCCTCTCTATGCAACTCCAGTTGTCCCGCCTCTATTTTGGAGAGGTCCAGAATGTCATTGATCAACTGCAGCAGATGTGCTGAGCCTTGCTTGATGTGATCCACGAATCGCTTTTGCTTGGGGTTCAGTGCGCCCGCAGTTCCTTCTGCCAGAAGGTCCGAGAAACCCACGATCGCATTCAATGGAGTTCGCAATTCATGGCTCATGCTGGCAAGAAACTTGCTCTTCATCTGGGTAGCGCGTTCCACCTCGCGGTTGCGAAGCCCGAGCTCTCGATTCGTAACAGCCAAGCTCTCCGTGAATTTGCGCTTTTCCGCTTCGTCCCGCTTTCTCTGCGTAACGTCGACCGCAACAACCACCCGCGCGGCTCGGCCCAAGAAGTGCAGTGCGTAAGAGGTATTCTCTGTGTCGATGACGGTTCCGTCCTTGAGGCGATGCCGCCAGGCGCCGCTGCTCTCATTTCCCTCTCCGAGGGCTTTTACAGTTTCGAGCAGGGCGGGAATATCCTCGGGCGGGCGAATGTCCTTGAGGGTCATAGCCAGGAATTCGTTTCTGGAATAGCCGTACTTGCGCACTGCGGCGGTGTTTACCTCAAGAAAGGCCAGCGTCTCGCGGTCAAAAACCCAGGTCGGATGCGGATTGTTGTCAAACAATTTGCGGTGCCGCTCTTCGCTCTCCCGGAGCAAGGTTTCAACCCGCTTACGCTCGGTAATGTCGCGCGCCACGGCATAGATGACTTCTTGCTCGGCTACGGAAACAGCATTCCACAATAGCCACTTGTAAGAGCCGTCTTTGCACAAATAACGGTTTTCAAATGCAAAAGTGACTCTTCCTTGCTCCAGCCCGTCCTTTTCTACGACTGTAGCCGGGCGATCGTCTGGATGTATGAACTCCAGGTAGGGCTTCGCCATAAGCTCTTTCGTGGCGAAGCCCAGTGTCTTCTCGAAGGAGGGATTCAAGTTCTTGAAAAATCCGTCGAACCCAGCAACACAAAACAGATCAACCGATAGATCCATGAAACGATTGCCGGTTTCCAGCTTGGAATAGAGTGAGCCCATGAAACGGTTTATCACCAGGCCGACAACCAGGGCGACCAGCAGGGAGACAAACAACACAGCAGCGACGATTAGGGCGTAGCTCCTCAGCCGGTCGTTCATGGCTCCGAGATCGGAGCGGAGATAGACGGTTCCAGTTGGTTTGCCCTGGAAGATGATCGAGCGCGCCATTCCTAGATGCCCATCTTTAAACCAAAAGCTCTGGATTTGGCCGGCAGGAATAATGGGCAGAGCTCTGGTCTCGCCCGCGCGATCACGCCAGTATCCTGCGAAAGGCTGGCCGTCCCGCGTGTAAATCTGAGCGTACATAAGGTTGGGATTGGCGCGCAATGCCGACAGCGTCTTCTCCGCGGATTGCGGATCGTTGAACACCAGCGCAGAAATAGTATTGTCCCCCATGATCTGGGCTTGCATGGAGACATTGCGTACCAGGGCCAGGCGAGAGCTGTACAGGTCATAGGCGCAAAAGCCACCACTTGCTAGAAGCAAGGCCACAGCGCTCACCAGCACGTTCATCAAGGTGAGTTTTCTGGAGATCGAAGATTGCTGGGTTTTAGGCATGATGGTATCAGTCTCCCGGCTGAGGGTTTTTTCTGACGGCGGTCGCTACCTTTAGGAGCTCGGAGCTAAGCGTCAGGCCCGCGCGTTGGGTTGCAGTCAGGTTGACCTCGAAACGGATTCGATTTTCTTCCAAGACAAACTGGATCATGCCTTGACGCTGGGAGAACTGCGGGATATCACTGACAGTCAGGACTGCGTTCTTATCCAATGCCTCGATGATTTTGTTGAGCCGGTTAGCCTCCGAAGAACTTATAAACAAAATCTGGCAGTCGGCCGACATCTGCGGACTGGAGATTCGCCGCGCGGTCACTTTCAGATTTCCTATCGTTTCCCCTGCAAGCGTCGCATCCAGAGCCTGTCCGAAAGGATCCTCGCCCAGGACGCAGATGGTAAAGGAGCCGGGCGCGTTCGCGCCCTTTGCGGGCCATTCGACGAATCGGCCAAAGTTATAGAGGTAGGCAGCTTCGACCTGATATTCACTCGGCCTTTGTTGCCCTAGGGCGCTTGAACAGGCAAAGAGCAGCCCCGCCACCGCCGCAATTGTGCGCTGCAGCAAGATTCCGCGATCCTGCGACCACCTGTCATGCTCGGGGGAACCAGCCTTGTGACTTTTGCGCTTCATGGTTGTTGCTTCGCTACCTCGCCCGTACTTCCACGTGCTGAGACTGGAGGGTTTACTGCCCGACCAACGAAGCTGAGGTCGGATGACTTGCTAATTGAGCTTCGCTTTCTCCCGTCGTGCTTTTGGAGCCGGAAGATCGTCACGAGCGTCACTTCTCACCGAATCGCCAGACGAGCTTCGCGTAAACACTCCTCTTGACTTCAACCGGCCCGCCGGGATCGCCTCCGAACTGAGCGAAATGCGGTTGCAATAGATTCTGACCGCCGACCGACAACTCCAATTCTGGGTTGATATGCCAGCCGAACCTCGTGTCCATCGTCTGATAGCTTGCAATGGTTTGGGCGGGCAGGTCGCTGACGTAACGATACGTCTGGTCAAACTCCAGTTTTCTTGGCAGATTTATAAAGGACTGAATCACTACTTGATGGCGCGGGCTCGATCCGTTATATGCGGCAGCGGTGCCTGGATCGTTGCTTGTTGCCTTGTTTTCCAACTCCATATCCAAGTAGGAATAGGAGGCTCTCAGTTCCCAGCTGTTCACCGGTTTCCAATCTGGCGACACTTCGAATCCTTTGGTGTTGCCATGGATTCCGTTGCTTGTGACCACTGGAATCACCAGAGCTGGCGAAGGCGACGCCTCGAGGAATGGAGCACCGACCTGAAAGCTGTAAAGATCGTTGTAGTCGTTGTAAAACAATGCGACGTCCACGTAACTGTGGGGCGTCACCAGCCTTCGATAGCCGGTTTCATAAGCAATCAATTCCTCCGATTGGAACTGGGGGTTGCCGTTGACTCGCGTGTATAAGGGCAGGCCCGAGGTCGTGCCCGCATAATCTGTGACTTCAAGATCTGTGTCGAAACGCGACGGAGTTCGAACCGCCCGGGTGACGGAGCCCCACAAGGACTCGTGCGGTGTACGGTTCCACATCAGACGCCCGCTCGGCTGCACCTCGAAACCGGTGTAATTGTTATGCTCCAGTTTCGTTCCCCCGGTCAGAGAGAGCCGGTGATTGAATAAAGAAATTTCATCCTGCACAAAACCGCTATAGATCATGTCCGTCTGCTGCTGGGGCAGGAAGTTGACCGAGGGGACGCTTTGTATGAAATTCGATGGGCTGACGCGCACCCCGAGTCCCCAAAGAAAGTTTTGCTGACCCGGCAGTATCAGGTGATCGAGGAAGTCGACGTCGAAGGTGTCCCGAGTCTCTCCGATTCCAGGCTCGAAATGGTTCGTGCGGTCAAAGTAAGCCTGGAGCTGGAAGTCTGATCCCTCGTTCAAAACGCGCTTCCACCGGCCGAGGAGATTTCCTCCCGTCAAGTCTGCGGTGCCGTAGGCGTTGACTTCAGAGGGAGGTGAATAGAGTGCATATGAGTTCACCGCGCCAGCGCCCTCACGGTAGATGTCGCCTTGAAAGGTGAACGTATCGCGAGCGCCCCCATCCCAGTCTGTCCGGAACCCTGCTTGACCCATTCGCCATTCATCGAAGTTTGGGCCTGCCGGATGAAACTCACCGCCGCGATCGAAGCCCATGCCGTAGACTCGGTAGTTGAAACCCCGACCATTGCTGCTCCCGTAGCGGACGGCAGCATCGCCCAGGTCAACATTGCCGCTACCCGCCGAAACTAACGCCCCGTGTGTATCCTTGGAACTCTTGGTGATGATGTTGATAATCCCATTGACGGCGTTCGCTCCCCAGATGGTGCCTCCGGGCCCCCGAATCACCTCAATACGCTCAATGTCCTCGAGCGGAGTAGCCTGGGCTTGCCAAAAGACTCCGGCGTACAGCGGCGAGTAGACGCTCCGTCCGTCGATCAGGACTAGCAGTTTGCTAGACAGTCCGGCTGCAAATCCTCGAATGCCTACGGACCAGTGATCGGAGTCGATTTGCGCCACCTCAACTCCTGGCGCCAGCCGCAAGATTTCGGGAATACTAGTCGCGCCAGATCGGCGAATATCGTCCTGGGTGATCACGAAGACTGCGGCAGGCGTCTTCCAAACCGCCTCCGGCTCTTTCGATGTTGTCGTCACTTCGACGTTGCCTAGTTCGGCCAAGCTCAATTGTTTGAGGGGCCCGCCATTCGCTTGGTCTTGTTGTGGAGCGGCGAAGCTATGGTTGACCAGTCCCACAAGTAAGATGACGAGAGCAGCGGACTGCACGAGTGTCATCACGCAGCACGTGCCTGTCCCGATCGCTGCGCATGCAGCGTCCTTCCGGGAGTCGGTAAGTACTCGGATATTGATGGCTGGTCTCATCGTACAAAAAGAGGCCCTGTTTCTAGCTGTCCGCACCTGCCGCCGCGCCGCGCGACAGGAACTCAGCTGTGCCGCTCCTCACAAACTCCTCAAACAGGTTGAAGATGTGGGGGTCCCACCATCCCTTGGCTACTTCCATCTTCATAGTCTGCAATGCGTCAGTGATGGAGAAGGCGGGCTTATACGGCCTCACCGTCGTAAGCGCATCGTACACATCCACGACCTGCAACACTCGGGCGGTAATCGGTATGGCTTCTCCTACAAGTCCATCTGGATATCCGGAGCCGTCAAACTTTTCGTGGTGGTGGCGGATAATTGGCAGTACAGAGCGAAAGGACTTCAACGGTGCGCAGATACGCTCCCCGACCACGGGATGCTCCCGCATGAGTTTCCATTCGTCTGGGGACAGACTGGTTGGCTTCAAGATAATCGAATCGGGAATCGCGATCTTTCCGATGTCGTGAACCACGCCGGCACGCCGGAGCGCAGTAACCTGGTCTTCTGGCAGTTTGAGATGCTCTCCCAAAGAAGCTGAGTACTCCGCCAAACGCTCGCAATGACCGTGCGTGTAGGGGTCCTTCCCTTCAATGCTCCGGGCAAGGGTGAACAGGACTGATTCCGCGCGCTCAAGCTCGTCAGTACGAAGCTTAAGTTTGAGGAGCGATCGCACGCGGGCGAGCAATTCAGGGCGGTCCACGGGACGGGTCAGGAAGTCGTCAGCTCCGGCCTTGATACCTTCGATGCGGTCCTGTTTCTGAGAGAGTGCCGTAATCAGAATTACGGGTATCAAGTAAGTCTCCGGATTGGCCTTGATTCTCTCGCAGGTCTGAAAGCCGTTGAGATGGGGCATCATGACATCAAGGAGCACCAGATCGATTGGAACTATGGACAACTGCTCCAAGGCGGCTGTGCCGTTTGGAACACTCGCCACCTTGAATCCCTCCGCGGTGAGCAATTCCTCCAACAGCTCGCGGTTGGAAACCTGGTCATCCGCGACTAAGATCGTGCCTGTAACAGGCTGCTGCGATTTACTAAACATCGAATACCTACAAACTTCACTAGAAGTTGACGCCAGCTTGTCACATGAAATAAGTAACTGCTAATTACTGAAGTCATTTTCCAGGAGCTTGTTCGGATTTCGTAACAAGACTAGGACGCCAGTTTGCACACGAACTATCCCTCGAAGTCTCTAGCTGTTAGGAACGTCTGACAAAACCTTGTTTCTCCAGCAAACCGTGGAAAGGGTTGGAACATCCCTCCGGTCGGGGGTTGTCTCATGGCCAACGAAGCTCTTGCCTGAGGGGCTGTGACAAGTGGTCGAACCGTTTTATCCCAGTCGTCAAGGCGAAGCCGAAGGGCGAAAGACCGCGCTTAGCAGATAGGGCATGTCTCACGGGCATTGAATTCGTCCTGCGCAGTGGGATTCCTTGGGAGATGCTACCGCAAGAGTTGGGCTGTGGTTCTGGAATGAGCTGCTGGCGACGACTGGGTGACTGGCAGGAGCGTGGTATCTGGCAACTGCTCCACTTCGTTTTGCGGGACTGGCTGGCGCGTTACGGACAGATCGGTTGGTCACGGGCCCTCGTGGACGGTAGTTCGATCCGGGCAGTTTTTGAGGGCGCCTGACGGGGCCGAATCCTACTGACCGGGCCAAGCGCGGCCGCAAGCGCCATCTGATTTGCGATGGTCAGGGAGCTCTATTGGCTATCCAGCTCAGCGGGGCCAACCGTAACGTCTCGCAGCAAGCCCTCGCACTCGTTGACGCCATCCGTTCTTAGCGGGACAACGCGGACGGCCCCGCCGTCGTCCTGATTGCGTGTTGGGCGACCGCGGTTACGATGCTGAGACGATCCGGCAAGGTCTGCGTGAGAGACGCATCATCCCTTTTCTTGGGAAGCGGAACACCCAACACGGCAGCGATCTGGGCCGGTGGCGTGGGTCGTGGAACGAACCTTCGCCGGGCTCAATCAGTTTCGCCGCCGGCGCGTTCGCGACGAAAAGCGGGCGGACATTCATGAGGCATTCTTGTCTTTGGGGTGCGCACCGATCTGCTGGCGCTTCCTGCGAGTGGATTGGGTGGCGGCTTGAAAAGTTAGCTTTGTCCGCAACGCATTGACGGGTTAGTGTATGGCGACGGCAAAAGTGCCACACCCGCATTACATTTGTTAACAACCCTGGCGGGAAGCGCGCGTGCGGTGAGGTCTTTCAGGAATCATGCCAGCTTCATTTCCTCACCTTCAGCCGTTTTCAGCCCTTAGGTAGGCAGCTGTGCCTTATCATTCAAAATCGGTAAGAGAAGTATTGGCAATCAGCTTATGATTCCTTTAGTTCGTCCGCCCGGTCCTAGGAATCGCGGGATCATAGGAAACTTCCCGTTGGGAAGCAGAGACCCGCTCGGACTGTATACGAAGTGGGCGCGTCAATATGGCGACATCTTCTACTACCGCGCCTTTAACCGCCGCATTTATTTCCTGAACCGCCCTGATCTTATCGAACACGTTCTGGTCAATGACTACCGAAGTTTCATCAAGGGTGAGGCTCTCCAATTCAACCGCCGGATCTTTGGCAACGGACTGTTAACCAACGAAGGAGATTCGTGGTTGCGGCGACACCTTATCCAACCGGCTTTTCACCGGGACAGAATCGCGTCCTACGGCAACACCATGGTGGCCTACACGGAGCGGATGATAGCGGCCTGGCAGGATGACGAAGTGCGAGACATTCATCAGGACATGATGCGTCTCGCGCTGGAAATTGTGGCCAAGGTTCTCTTCAATGTCGAGGTCACTGCCGAGAGAGACCGAGTTGCTGAGGCACTAAACACGGTGATGGAGCTGGGCTCGGGCGGGCGTATGCTCCTGCCTCCAATTCTTCGCCTCTTGCCGACGCCCGACAACCTGCGTTACCGGCGTGCAGCCCGCCAGCTGGATGACATCGTGTACGGTCTTATCCGCCAGCGGCGAGCGAGTGGCCAGATTGCCGACGACCTCCTGTCTGAATTGCTGCAGGCTCAAGACGAAGGCGGTGGAATGACGGACCAGCAGTTGCGCGATGAAGTGATGACCCTGCTTTTGGCCGGCCACGAGACCACTGCGGTTTCGTTATCGTGGATCTGGTATCTGTTGACGCAGTATCCAGAGGTGGAGAAAAAGCTGTGGTCAGAGCTTCGCGGGGTACTGAACGGCAAAAGCCCAGGAATGCAAGATCTGTCCAAACTACCGTACACGGAGCGAGTAGTAAAAGAGGCCATGCGGCTTTATCCCCCAGCTTGGGCTGTTGTTCGAAACGCTTTGAAAGACTGTGACATTGGCGGCTATCGAGTGCCCGCCGGGGCAACT
This sequence comes from Candidatus Sulfotelmatobacter sp., assembly GCA_049584315.1. Classification (GTDB taxonomy): domain Bacteria; phylum Acidobacteriota; class Terriglobia; order Terriglobales; family Acidobacteriaceae; genus Sulfotelmatobacter. Next base: position 20,431 of record JBAUXO010000091.1, read on the forward strand.
GTGGTCGTGAGCCAGTGGGTGATGCACCGCGACCCTCGATATTATGAACAGCCCGAGAGGTTCAATCCAGACCGCTGGTTGGATGGGCAAGCCAAAGCTGCTCCCAAATTTGCTTACTTTCCTTTTGGCGGGGGACCGCGCACTTGTATAGGCGCCTCCTTTGCCGCGATGGAAGCTGCTTTAGTGTTGGCCGCGATTGCGCAGAGGTTTCAGATCCGGGTTGCGCAAGATCACCCGGTCGAGCCGTTACCCACCATTACACTCCGGCCGAGGCACGGCATTCAGGTGGTACTCACCCGGCGCGCGGGTTGAGAATTCAGTTGCCTAGCTTGGTTAGTTGTCCGGCCCGCGGAACGCGAGAACGGCGTTGAGACCCCCGAAAGCAAACGAGTTGGAGAGAGCAAATTCCACTTGGGCCAAGCGAGCGCGATTCGGCACGACGTCCAGATTGCAATTTGGGTCAGGCACGGTAAAGTTGGCCGTGGGCGGAAGTAAGCCATTTTCCAACGCCAGGACTGTACAAACTGCTTCCATTGCACCGGTAGCACCTAGAGCATGGCCGTGAAGTGACTTTGTGGAACTCACGGCCAGCCGGTCGGCGTGCGCTCCGAAGAGTTCACGAATGGCACGCGTTTCCAGGGGATCATTGATGAGCGTGCCCGAACCATGGGCGTTGATGTAACCGACTTGCTCGGGCCGAAGCCGAGCATCAAGCAATGCCGCTCGCATTGCGCGGGCCGGACCATCGATGGAGAGATGTGTAAGGTGATGGGCGTCCGATGACATTCCAAAACCCACCACTTCAGCATGAACCCTCGCTCTTCGTGCCCTTGCCGCAGCGAGAGGTTCCAAAATCAGCATTGCGCCGCCTTCCCCCAAAATCAAACCGCGACGATCTTTGGAGAAAGGTCGGCATGTATCCGGTGAAACAACTCGCATGGCCTCCCAGGCCTTTAATAAGCCAAAGCTGAACGGAGCCTCGCTGCCACCGGCAATGGCCAGTTCCACAATGCCATTGCGAACCATCCAGAAGGCTTGACCGATGGCATGGTTAGAGGAACAACAAGCCGTGGAGATCGTGTAGGCTGGGCCCGTGATGCCAAACTCCATTGAGATATGGCTGGCGCCAGCATTCGCCATGGCGCGAGGAATGATCAGAGGATCGACTCGGCTTTGATTGCTTTGGTAAAGTTTCGCGAACCCTACGTCTTGCGTAGACTGGCCACCCATGCCCGAACCGGTCACAATCGCGGACTTCTCGCAAAGAGCTGGGGTAAGTGTGATTCCAGAATCTTTCACGGCTTCACGGGCTGCAATGACCGCAAATTGAGAAAATGGGTCAAGCAAGCGCGCCTGGTCGGCTTCAAAGTATGCGCTGGGCTCGTAGCGGCAGACTTGGGCGCCGTACCGAAACCGTAGCTTCGAAATGTCAATGGAATGAATCGGAGCGATTCCAGATCTGCCTTCGCAGACCGCACTCCAGGTTTCAGAAGTGTTGTTGCCCAGAGCACAGATCACGCCCAGGCCTGTCACTGCCACTCGCCGCGTGCTCATGGCTTACCGCTAGGCGTGGCACAGTCGAGGAAAGCTTTCACTGCCAGACTCGTTGGCTCATTGTTTCTGTAGACCGGCGACCTGCCACTGTGCGAACTGGTTTGCCGCGTAACGAGCAGCAGCTCCGGGCGCGTTCTCGATCTCTTGCAGAGTCTTCGTATCGGGCTCGCCTGTCGCAGCTATATGCAGTTTGTAGTATCCCCGGCTGTGCAGGAATACGGTTCGGTCTGTCCCTGCATGTTGGGGCGGCACGTGGAAGGTGAGGTCAGCGGTGTCGCCGATATTCGGCATCGCCAGGTAGCGATCATCGTTCGCGGCTACCTTTGGCAGCACATTTTTTCCCTGTAGGTCCTTCGCCGTCGCTGGTTCGATCTTTTCAAGATTGACTGGGCGGTCGGCAGTGTAATCCACGGCAAACGAGTTCAGAGCCCAAAAGCCAGCCGGAGGTTGAATGCGAATGCGCAATCGATCCCCGTGCACGCGGCTGACGTCCAGCAGGACGATTCGGTCCTTCGAGATAAACGGACCTGTCCCCGGCAGAATCCCGCGCACTTCCCAGCCTGTGGGTTCCTCAACAGAGATCTTCAACGCAAAGAGTTCTTCGCGCACTTCCCAGGCGAACAGTGCGTCGCGGGCCGACTGACTTTCGTCCATCGAGGTATACCACGCAGCGACATCACGCCCCCGTAGTTCGACCATTTTTTTGATCATGTACGAGCCCCAAAGACCGGTCGCAGCGTTGGCCACCAACTTCACCTCAGTCGCAGCTGCCGGCTTTGGAAAAGTGATAACAATGTCGCTCTGCAACTTACCGTTGGCGTCCGGCACCGCGGGCGGTTCCCAAATCACACGGTCCGTGGCCCGGAGCCAGGGGAGGAGATCATGTCCGGCAGCGTCCCGCGCAGACAGGGGGGCCTGCGGCGCCGCCAGAGTATGCAGTTTGCCCCGCACATCTGCGGCTACGTGGGTTCCCACAGCATGGTCCACTACCCAAAGCTCGGTCAGGTTCGTGAACTGAGTCTCGTCGACTTCGTTGGTAATCTTCAGCCTGTAGAGACCATCCTGCTCGCGGAGATGTTCCAGTTGCGAAAAGTCGTCCTTCTCCAGACCACGGGAGATGGCTCCGCCGTACGGTTCGGCGTCAAACACGTATCGCGAACCGTCCCAGGAGTAAACGAATGGGCAGGATTGCTTCAGGGCTACCGCGATGCCCACGATGAGCGCCAGCGTGCCAACTGTCACTGCCGCAGCCAGGCCGATGGTTCGCCCCTTTTGAAGTTCTTTTGTCTCCACCCAAAACCGTTGTACTTGGCCCAGCGGAACTTCGTAGGGAATCTTTTTTACGGAGGCGGAAAGCGTCCCATTCTTGATGGACGCGCCCGGCGGGTCGAAAGAGACGTCCGCACCCGTTAGGGTAGTGATCCCAACGATCCTTTCGTTCTTGGGCTGCGGCACATCTACAGTCGCCACTTTTTGAACTTTTCGTGAATAGCAGGCAGGACCGACGGAGAGCAGAACAGCGAGAACCATTGCGAGGGTTCGCTTCGGCATTGACCACCTCTGAGAGAATCCGCTGTGGCCGCCACAGGAGGATAAAACTCATCCCGCGTCGGCGCCATTTTTGTCCCCAGGATTAATGAATCGAGGCGGAGTATACTCTCGCCTCCCTTCCGAGTCCATTCTCGGCTCGTAATACCCCCAAATGCTCTGCTTCTCGGTTTCGGGGCGCATCAGGATGCCCTGGCCTGGAAAGACGCCGAAGCCGATATTCCCCATGCTGAAGCCAGCCTAGGCGGAGCACGAGAAGCTGAAGTGGTGTCCCCGGGGGGGAGGAGTTGCTCCTGAAACAGCGTTTGGTCAGAGCCTCTAAGGTAGGGGCGAGAAAACCGATAAGGTATAGTCAAACGAACTGCACGAATTAATCTCACAACTTACCTTATTCGCGCATAACTTAGTCTGCGGTGCTGTGAGGAAGATCCGAAGTTAGGACTTTGGTAACTTTCCATCGATTGTTGCTCGTCTAGAATTAGTTATCCCCAGAATTTCGAAATGTCCAAGAAAGTGACTAGGCGACCGTCGCTGTGAGTTCACAATCTCCGTCCAAGGACCAAAAGCCTCCCGCTCTCCGAATGCGCCAAGTCGAGGGTCGGGAGTGGTGGCTTTGGGGTTCCGCCGTAGTCGTCACACTGGTCCTGACCTTCGGGATTCTTTCCTTAACCTTTCCCGGTTTTCATTTACCCACCGACAGCGTTTATTCGCTGAATCTCAAAGAGTGGGTCCGTGGAGTGGTCGCTCTCGTCCTGCTATTCGACATTTACACGGTCTACCAGCAACGTGAGTTGCAGCGAATCCGCCGCCAATTGAGCGAACGCGAACGCCTGTTTCACCTGATTACGGAAAACGCCGCGGACATGATTGCCGTGATCGATTGTGACGGACAGCGCCTCTATAACAGTCCGGCATATCAGAAAATTCTAGGATATGACCCCGAAGAACTGGCAGCCACTTCTTCGATGGATCAGATCCATCCTGAAGATCGCGCGCGTGTGCTCGAGGCCGCGGAGAAAGCTCGCAACACCGGCCGGGGTGAACGACTCGAATATCGCATCCGCCATAAGGACGGTTCCTGGCGCTTTATCGAGTCCACCGCCAGCGCTATTCGTAGCCCGGAGGGCGAGACTGAAGGGCTGGTCATCGTGAACCGGGACATTACCCAGAGGAAGCGGGCCGAGGAAATGCTGGACCACCTGTCCTTCCACGATGGCTTGACCAATCTCCCTAACCGCGCCCTCTTTCTCGACCGGTTGCAACGCGCGATTACTCAGGCACGGCGGCACTCGGACTTCAGATTCGCCGTGCTGTTCATTGATATTGACGAGTTCAAAGTGATCAACGATAGTCTCGGCCACGCTGCCGGTGATGCACTGCTCATCCAGATCTCGCAGCGTCTAAGCGCTAGCCTCCGCGGCGCCGACACTGTTTCACGTCCCCGCCTGGGTAACACTGCGGATCCCCTAGTGGGCGAGAGTACGCTGGCCCGACCCGGGGGCGACGAATTCACTGTGCTCCTCGAGGAACTTCATCACCCCAGCGACACCATTCGCGTCGCCGAGCGCATTCAGCAAAGACTGGCAGTTCCTTTCGATTTGAATGGTCAAGAGATCGTGTTGACCGTAAGCATCGGTGTTGCTTTCAGCGGCAACGCTGGGACGGAGGCCCCGGACGTCCTCGGCGACGCGGAGATTGCCATGTATCGCGCCAAGAGCACTGGCAAGGGTCGCTGTACCGTGTTCGACCATGCGATGCATGCCGGCGCCATCAAACGTTTGCAGCTCGAGACTGACCTGCGCAAGGCTCTCGAGTTGAACCAGTTCCGCGTTTACTATCAGCCCATCGTGTCCCTGCGTAATGGCCAGATAATAGGATTCGAGGCGCTCAGTCGCTGGCAGCGCCCCGAAGGTCTGGTAATGCCAGGAGAATTCATCGCGGTTGCGGATGAGACCGGTATCATCTTGCCCATCAACCATCAACTGCTTTACGACGCTTGCCGGCAGCTCCGTTCCTGGCAGGCGCTTTTTCCGTCTGATCCTCCCCTCACGCTCAATGTGAACATCACACCCAAACAGTTTGCGCAACCTGACCTGGCCTCGCAGATTGGCAAGACTTTGCAGGAGACCGGACTGGATCCTGGCTGTGTCAACTTGGAGATCACGGAAACAATCGCCATGGCCGATGCCGAGAAGTCTGCCGTTGTGCTCTCCGAGCTAAAGCAGCTTGGCGTTCGTCTGGACATCGACGACTTCGGCACCGGCTACTCCTCCCTCAGCCGGCTGCAGGGCTTCCCCGTGGACACGCTAAAGATCGACCGTGCCTTCATCTCGCGTATAGATACCGACCTCGCAACCCACGAAATCGTTCGTGTCATTGTCATGCTCGCCCACGGTCTCCGCCTGAAGGTCGTTGCGGAGGGTGTCGAAACTCAAGCGCAGGTGGACCTGCTGAAGGATATTGGCTGCGAACTGGCCCAAGGTTACTTTTACTCTAAGCCCGCCGCTGCCGAGACAATCGAGCAGCTCTTGCGTAACAACCGCACGGCAAATGTCTTAGCAACGCGAGCGAAAACGGCTACTTCCACGTCCGCATGAAAGCCTACGCGAACCCCTAGGTTTGTGACACTGTGACCGCTGACGGGAAGGAATTCCGCGGCATTGAGGTCAACGCGGTTCGGTCCAACTCACCAGGCGGCAACGGTGTACCAACTCTGGCCGTTCCAGTGCGCAGAGCCACCCGGCGTTGTTCAAAGCCCAAGTCTACGCGCCACGGCGCTAGCCAAGTTAGGTTCGCCTCTGTTCAGCCGGTGATCAGCCTTGGCCGCGTACATTTCTCGGTCGGCCTCGTCAAGCAATTGGTCCAGAGTCATACCGTCCGACCATTCCGAAACACCAATGCTCAAGCTCAACTCGAAGGCTTGAAGATTTTCTGCCCGGTTCCACTCAACTACGTAGTCTCCAATTCTCTCCACGACTCGGGCGGCCTCGGTGCGTGATGTATCTGCCAGGACGATGAGGAATTCGTCTCCGCCGTAGCGAAACACCGCGTCCGAGCCGCGCACGGAAGTCTTCAACAAAGCGGCCGTATCTGCCAGCACCACGTCGCCAGTCAGGTGGCCGAATCTTGTGTTCACGTCCTTGAACCGATCAATGTCGATCAACAGAAAGGTAAGTGAGCTTTGCAAACGCCTGGCGTGGCTGATAAATCTTCCTACCATCTCCTCTAGGGAGTGACGGTTATAAATCTCGGTCAAGGGATCCGTGAAGGATTGCTGCTGGACTAGCTCGCGCTGAATCGTGCTGGAGATGAGCTCTTCGCGTACTCGACGAATTTCAAAGCGTTTTGATACGAGATAGGTGTTGAGCAACACCAAGAGAGCAATAAGGCCCAGCGCTAAAGGCCTGGACACCGTTACTTCGAAGTGGACGTTTTCTTGCTTCAGGAAAGCTGCCGGAAAGAGGATTGCCAGCAGTCCGGTGGCAACCAGCACGCCGGTAAGCGACACAATTACCCACAGCTCCCAATCGCGCCTTTCGAGCTGAGAAAGCTGCTGGCCCACCCGCGCAAGAACGCTTTCCGTCTGCCTGTACATTTGTATTCCCGAAACAGCCAAGTCTACCCCGGTTAGCTGAGGCCTACACGGGTACGAAAGTACTGTGTATCCGGGCAATGTCTTACTGAAAAGCGCTGCCCCGGCCATATCGCCATTGTGTTGAGGGTCGATGATTGACGCTCGCCTGAGGGCGTGGGAAATCAGATCGGCCTACTGATGGCCAATCAGATGGCCACGTTCCAACGAAGCGGCAACTCGATGCTTCGGTCCATGCGAAGCGGCTTCCAGTACCGAGGTTCTCAACTGTCGAGAACCTGATCGGGACATTAGCAATGCGGCTAGGGGAGCGTCAGGGTCGCAACTTTTGCCGGTCGCGAGGCACTGGCGGTCTGGACGCGGACGCCGGAAAGATTGACCGGCATTTGGCCGTGCATCGGAATTTCGCCAAACAGTGCCCGTGCGGCGCTGATCTCCGAGACCGTAACATTTGAGAAGGTGCAGATATAGTTTTGAATTGCGGGGAAGTCATCGGTCAGGTACGGATTCCCCATCGCCAGAACCGCAGTCTTTTCGCTGGCTCGGCCGAGGATCTTCTCAAACAAAGCACTCGTCGAGTCCGGCAGAGACGCGGGATGCTTCCCTGCACGCCCCAGCTTCCTCGACCTCGCGGCTGAGGGCACAATGTACACGGCGACTACAACTGCCCGCGCCTGGTCCACCGCCGCAAGTACTTTGCCAGCCCTGCTAGGCGCGACCCAAGGGTCCACATAGACGACGTTCGCATCGGGAATACGAGCCCGAATTTCATGTTCCAGCACACGGCCATCGTCGGCTCGAACGTTGTCGCAGAGAACAATCACGAGCACGGCGTGACGGTCTTGTGTTCCTCGTGGACGTACGAGAGCAGCATTCTTAACCGATGCCCCCTGTCGCAGCGGAAGCAGCTTGCCGTTGTCGCGCACCAATGTGATGGAGTCGTCGGAGATGCGCTGACCGATCGCAACATTCGCCGGACTGCCGACCAGCTTCGAAATCGCCGCCATATCCACTTGTCGATTCTTGTGGAGACCCAGGGAAGCTTTGGCCTGCAATATTTTCAAGACCGACGCGTCCAGACGCTGCCGCGAAATCTCGCCAGAACGGACCGCATTGAGAACCGCGCGGTAACTGGCATCCAGGTCGGCGGGCATGGTGAGCACATCGTTGCCTGCCTTAAAGGCGTCCACCGCCGCCCGCCCGGTGTTCCCGGCGTAGAGGCGCGTCAGGCCCGCCATGTCCAGGCCGTCGGTGACGACGATGCCCTTAAAACCGAGCTCGTTTTTAAGCAGACCCGTAACGATGGCCGGCGACGTCGTAGCAACCAGGTTGGGATCTGGATCGAACGCCGGTACGCGGATATGCGCCGTCATCACAGCATCAACCCCGGCATCAATTGCGCTGCGAAACGGAGGCAGATCCACCGTGCGCAGCAGTTTCTGATCCTCGTCGACTCGGGCGACGCCCAGGTGCGAGTCCGTTCCGGTATTACCGTGGCCCGGGAAGTGCTTGGCCGTGGTCAGCATTCCGTTCGCGCGTGCCCCGCGGATGTAGGCGGCCACCAGCGTGCCAACCTGCTCCGGGTGGGCGCCGAACGCGCGCGTGCCAATGATCGGATTCGCCGGATTGGAATTCACGTCGGCGACCGGAAACAAGTTCCAGTGCACGCCGATCGCCCGGCTTTCTTGAGCCGTAATGCGGCCGAACTCCTCGGCGTAGGCCGCTTTGCCAGCGGCCCCAAATGCCATAGCGTGGGGAAAGACAGTTGTGCCAAAAAGACGCGCCGGAAGGACACCCTGTTCAAAATCTCCGGCGACCAGAAGCGGCAGTTTCGATTCCGCCTGTAGGCGGTTGAGCAGGACCACCGTTTCATAGCGGTGATCGCTATGAAGAGACCGTGCTCCCGGCGGCGCCGACATGGCCACCGATCCGATGTGGTATTTGCGAATGCTGTCGGAGAGCCGCACGTACTCGGGGTTCCGAAACCCTGAGACTCCCACACGCATACGCACCATGAAAAGCTGGCCAACCTTCTCCTCGAGCGAGAGCGTGGCCAAGGTTTTTTGGGCCCACCCCTGGTCGTCCGTTTGGAGACGGCGGATGGCAGGATCGCGGTATTTTTCCCAAGGCAGGTTCGCTGGCCCAAACAGAAGCGACACGACTACCAACCAGGCGATTTGAAGCGTCTGCACATCTCGAGCATACGTGCAAATATGGAGTCACGTCCCCCTGACTCGTAGGCGATTCTCAATCGAAGGTACATGTTCAGTTGGCGACGAGGGCGGCCGGGAAACGATGGCATCTTCTGCCAGTCTCATATCGCAAGGGAAAGACTCAGGGTAGATGAGCTCGTACAGGCCCTAATTGGTTCAGATCGCGGTGAGGATGACGAAGTGAGCGCCATACCGAGCTCGGCGCAACCCGTAATTTGGAGGTGATCAATCCGCCACGTCGGGTTCCTTCTTGTTCTTCTTGCCCTTGCCCACGATCTTCTTGCCCAACCTCCCTATTCCCTTTGCGCTTCCTTCACCGATCTTAGCCGCACCCTTTCCCGAGCCAACTCCGACATCCTTGGCCGTACCACCCGCGCCTTTGCCCAGATCAGCGGCGGCGTTGCCCGGGTGCAAGGTAACGAGATTGCCAGCGGCTCCTGCAGTGCCTTTACCTAGGCTCTCAGCCCCCTTGCCAGCACCTTTGCCAATGTCCTCACCACCCTTCCCGATCTCCCTGCCGGAGCCAGGCTCAACCTTTTGCTTCTCGCCTTTCTGCACGGATTGCGTTTGGGAGGTCTGCTGATCTTGAGGCGGATGAGATGGTCGCGCAAATGCGGGGAGACTCAAAAAAACGAGCACGCACGCCGCCGCCAGAATCGAGGTGAATTTAGCCCTGATTTTCATTTTCTCTCTCCTGTTCAATCACACCCATATGAACACTGTGATGATGGCGGCAGGGAAACGATTCGCAGGACCGTTCGATCTCCTGCATGGTGGGCTTGTCCTAAACCTGACTACAGTGGTTTCTGTATCGCATGAGATCACGGCAACTGATGTATCAGGTATCACTTGTAACCGTTCGGTCACGAGTTAATGGCCGGACGCCTGAAAACCAGCCTTCCCCACTTCGCGAGTGGCGGTTCCTTTCCGCCGGCGTCTCGAACAAGGGGAGCAAAGCCGACTCTTCAAGACGACGATGTCGCGCCACAATCATCAGAATAGCGGGGCTGGCATCATCACAGTGGGCCTGCCACACACGAAGAGCACCGCCGCCTTCCTGATTTCCGTAGCCTCCTTTCCATCTTCGATGGCTCCGTGAATGAAGTCTATGATCAGATCAAATACCTGCGAACGGACATTTCCGAGCCTTCCGCCATTATCAATTCGTAGACGCTCGGAACTAGATGCTCGAACGTCTGACCGTCGGTTTGGTCTAGAGCTATCTTTGTTGCGGCCAGTCTGGCCAAACGCTCCTCATAGGTGATAACGAAGCTCATCTGTTCGCCTTTGGGCAGGACGTGTGTCGGGATAGAAAAACTTCTAAGAGCTTCTAACAAACCTCCGGTGTACTTCAGAGTCGGGACGCCGCGTCTTTCCAGAGTGTCAGAAATTGCTGATAAACGCTATGCGGCCGCCGCGACTATCGGTACAGACGTCAGAAGTTTTCCAGCAGCCAGACGTTGGAGTCGAAACTCTGCTGGCTGAACGCCAGATAGCGACCGTCAGGGGACGGCAAAGCATAAGCAAGCCACCGATCTCTCCCTTGATCGAGGAGCACGCGCGTCTTCCCGTCCAACTCGATTCTAACGATGATATACGTCGTCGACTGCGCAGCGGCGAACAGAGCCTTACCATCCGGCGCCCAGCTCAGGGACCAGAGTACCCAGGGAAATGGGAGGTTGCGCTCTGTTCCGTTCCGCAAATCAAGGATACGAACCGCATTCTTAGTTTCAATCGCAATATTTTTCCCGTCCGGGGAAATGCTCCATTGGCCCGCCGGACTTTGAGTTCTTGCTACCTCTTTTCCCAAGCCTCGGAGCGGATCGAGCGCGTAGAAAACCAGATGATCCTGTTCCATGTGGCTGAACACGCAGGAAGTGCCCGGCTGAAAAGGACAGTCCAAACCTGCCGCCGCATTTATGGGAATTTCCAGAAGCTGTTCAGAAGTTCCGCCCGCAGCCGGCGACCGCATCAGTCGCATTAACATCGATGGCGATTCACTATGCGTCGTAGTCACGTAAAGAATCCAGGCACCATCCGGACTCAACACCGCACCTCGTTCATCATCCGGTCCTTGGATTAAGGGTTCGGCAGTATCGCGCCCCAGTTGTTGCCGAAAGATTTGAGACCTACCCACGCGATCGGATTCAAAAAGGATGGCCGAGCTGTCACGCGCCCAGGCATTGGGAAAATCCTTGCTATCGCTCAAGGTGACGCGTTTGAGAGAATCCAGGCGTGTGCCATTCTCTTTGAGTTCACCGACGTAAACATCATCTCGAACGTGCCCTTTGGTCACGGCCATGCGGCTGCCATCCTTGCTTACCGTTGGCTGCCAGGGGGAGAAATCATACCAATTCGTTATCCTTGCCGGCTTCCCGGAGGCCTTGCCGGTCCGCGGGTCAGCCATAATTTCCCAGAGGTTCTCTTGCGTGCTGCTCCGCTGTTCCCGGAATGAGAAGATAAGGCGGCCATCGCGAATCCATTGCAGGGCCCCGTCTTTCACGCTGTTTAGCCGAGGGTCGGAAATCACAGTGCTGGGCGTTCCTCCATCCAGCGCCACGGTCTCAATGCTGCCTCCAAACTGGCTGTCCGTTGGTCTTCTCTTTCTTAAGTAAGCGAGCCGCTGGCCTGCTGGAGACCATGCCAAGGTCCCAAAGGCTTCGTTTTCATTGGCGAGGACCACGCGCGGATTTTCTCCGTTGGTCCCCATCACCCAGATCTCGCGGCCGCGACCGCTGACACAAGCAATCGAGGAGCCTTGCGGCGAAACCGCTGCTGACCAGCTTTGGGTTCGCAATTTATGTGGAGCGCCACCGAAAACAGACGTTAGCCAAATCACATGACCTTCTGTCTTACTCTGGGCAGTGAGCAGCACCTTCTCTCCGTCCGGGAACCAGGCGATATCCCAAAGATGGGTTTCTATTTCCTCCGGAAGACGGATGTCGTGGACCTCCCCGGTATCGATCACGTTCAAATAGAGACCTTTTGTGTCGGCAAAGAGAAGATATTTGCCATCGGGCGAAATCTCACTGCCAACGGCGCGATTGTCCGGCGTGTTATGTGTCAACTGGCGTTCGCTCAGAATCCGGCGGGTCGCGAAGCGCTCGTTCTTGAAGTATGCCCATCCCAAGCCGAGGGCAAGAAGAACTGACAGCACCACGATTCCATACAGCAGTTTCCAAGAGTAGCGGCCGGGTTTTGGTAAATGTCGAGCTTCAGCAGACAGCGAATGGATTACCTGCGGACTCGATTCTGTGTCCCGCTTCAGCCGCTTCAGATCAGCTCGAAGCTCGGCTGCGGAGTGGCAGCGAACATCGCGGTCTTTTTCGAGCGTCTTGTTTATGATCTCTTCCAGCCTGATCGGAAGTGCCGGATTCAACTCCTGAGCCGGGACGGGCGCACGATTCAGAATGGCTTCGTGCAAATGAGCCGACGTGTCCTCGCGGAATGCCTGCTTACCGGTGGCCATCTCATAAATCACCAAACCAAAGGAAAACAGGTCGGTGCGGGCGTCCAATTTCTCGCCACGAACCTGCTCTGGCGACATGTAGGGTACCGTACCCATGGCCACACCAGTGAGCGAGAGGCTCAGATCATGGAATGACGCGGTCGGCGTGTCCTCATGGCGAGAGCCCTCGTGGTCGCCTGCATCAGTCAGCTTCGCTAAACCGAAGTCCAGAATCTTGGCTTCCTCCCGATTGGTGATGAAGATATTTGCGGGCTTGATGTCGCGGTGGATAATGCCCTTTTCGTGAGCGGCGGCCAGACCGTCGGTGATTTGAAGCGCCAGCTTTAACAGTTCTGGAATCCTAAATGGGCCCGCTGTCTGGGCTATACGGTCCCTTAGGGTTTGCCCCTCGAGCAACGCCATAACGATGAAGGGCCGGCCGTCGTGCTCGCCGAATTCGTGGATGGTGCAGATGTTGGGATGGTCCAACGAGGATGCGGCGCGGGCTTCGCGCTCAAATCGCTCCAGCGCTTTTGCGTCCCCAGCGATTTCCTCCGGCAGGAACTTCAAGGCGACACGGCGCCCCAGCTTCAGGTCTTCGGCCTTGTACACCACGCCCATACCGCCGCCACCCAGAACCTCCAGCACGCGGTAGTGGGACACTCGTTTGCCGGTAAGAGTTGAGATAGACGGTTCCGGCATCGGCGGAGGAACCACGGCTGGCGGCAAAGCGGCCGGGGCCGCATCCAAGCGCTCCACTGGCACAATCAGCCGATAGCCGCGCCGCGCCACGGTTTCGATGTATTTGGGATTCCTAGCCGAATCGCCGAATGCCTGGCGCAGCTTGTTGATCGCGGTGTGAACACTGTGGTCGAACTCGACGACCGTATCGTTTGGCCAGAGCTTTTTCTGGATTTCCTCACGCGTGACTAAACCACCGGAACGTCCCACCAACATCAGCAGAATCCGAAAGGGTTGTTCCTGAAGACGGCGAACGCTTCCTTCTTCATCACGGAGTTCGCCCGCCTTCAAATCGAACTCGAAGGGGCCGATCCGCACATGGTGTGGGTGTGCGGTTTCCACTGAGGACCATCCTGGTGCGGAAGTTTACCACCGTGGCGGAGCTAGCAAATGCTCGTCCTCCATACGAGGTCGCTCTGAGGACAGGATTCGGCTGAGACCTCAACCGTGCTGCCGATTGATCTCTTTCGTCTTCAGTTAGTCCGTTAATGGGGCCCCAACGAGAATTTCGTTCTCGTTATAGCCTTATCACGCAGCAATCTTCAGCCCGACCGCGGCGACTAATTCATCCAAGGCGGCAATCACAGACTGATAGAGCTTGT
>JBAUXO010000092.1:0-32338 GCA_049584315.1 Candidatus Sulfotelmatobacter sp.
TCGGTGCCGCGATCGCTGCCTACGCGGTCGACCAGGTCTTTGCGGATATCTGGACTCGTCCCGGTCTGGACAGGCGCTCCCGCAGCCTAGTTTCGATGTCCGTCATGATTGCCATGCGTCAGCCCCATGAATTCGCCATCCACATGGGGGCCGGGCTCAATAACGGCCTCACATTGAAAGAAATCGAGGAAGTTCTCATCCAGGCGCTGCCATATGTTGGCTATCCTGCCATCGCAACAGCACTGGCTGCTGCTGCCGAGGTTATCAAGGAGCGTGGTCTGGACGTAAACGAGAACTACACTGGCCACCGCGGCCTGCTTTGACACGAAACGGCACCCGCACTGCCGGTGTTGAACGACGATTGACCGTGCAACCCGAGGCTATCGTCTGCAAAACCTGTTGCCACAGCCACCATGGAAAGGCTCTCTCCTTTCATCAGCAGTAGCTCCTGCGCTTTGCCTATCCGGGTGTTCAGTTGATAGCGATGCGGGGATACTCCTGTAGACGCCTTGAACATCCTCGCAAGTTGCGAGGGTGACAGGTCGACCAGACGGGCAAGCTGGAAAACAGAAACGGACAAATCGAGATGCTCGTGGATGAAGTCGAGAACGAGACGGAGTTGTGAGACCGATATTCCTGAGTTCTCTTTTTGGGGTCGCCCCTGGAAGCAGGCGCTCAGGAGGGCGATCGTGAGTCATACTACGGGTTCAATTCTCTCGTGAACCACAACTACTTCGCACGTTTGTCGTTTTTCACAATGGCACCGTTCGCGGTGTTTGCACCCGTTTGGTTGGTGCTGTTGCGCGGCTAAGGCGATGTCAAAAACTCAAGCCTCAACATCCCTCCCAAATCGCTGCGTCTCAAGCCGCACAATTTAGCAACGCATGGAACCGAGTCGAGCTATACAACGAAGTCTGGGGTCAGCCGCTCGTGAAGCTCACGCGGAAGTATGGAATCTCAGACGTCAGGCTAGGCAAAGTGTGTCGGAAACTGAAAATACCCCACCCCGGACGAGGCTACTGGGCGAAGAGGAAAGCTGGCATACCCATTGAGCGGCTGCCGCTACCAGAGTTCAACAACGCGTCTGTTGTGCGGCGAATGAAAACGAAGAACGCTACTGCTGCTCGACAGGGTCTCCATGCGCAGTCAGCCAGACGGAAGCGTGCGGGGCACGAAGGTCGGGAGTGGTCGAGTTTGGAGGCACAGGGAAGATTAGGCTGAGAGGCGTGCCCATGACCGCATTTGCGTAAAACTTTGCGTAAACAAATTCGGAAAAACTGGCTGGGAATCTGGGTTTAGAGTCGTCGAGTCCGTTTGTGAGATTGGCTCAACCCATTGAAGCCAAATGGAGGATTTGGTTGCGGGGGGTGGATTTGTTCCCCAGTCGTAGATTGATTCCGTGCAACTTACTGATTCTACGATAGTCCCGAATGCCAAGAAAGGCTACAAAGGCAAATCCTTCATTCAGTTTTCATTCAGCTCGTGCTTTCATCGTTCCACAAGAATTCTTGCTTGGCCCCACTTTTGCACCGTTCCCTTAGAGAGGTACCGCTGTGAAAGAGCGCTGACAGACTGGATCATGTTGTCGCTTCAGCCGCGGCCAAGAAGACTGTACAGCAAGAGTCCCAACACGATCAGGGTGAAAACGATATACTTCCAGTCACGCTGATAGAAAAATGCGAAAACTGAAAATGTAACGCGGGCTATTGGCGTAGCGATTAGAAGCAAGAGTCCGAGCTGAATTAATCCTCGTCCGTGAAAGGCCATTGCATCGTTGAAAATCCCGGAAATCGTACGCAGGCTTTGAGGTTCACTTTGAAAGACCCGATAGTTGAATGCAGGAAAGGGAAAACGAGCAAGATAAACTACTCCCCCTACAAGCACGACGCTGGCCGCAAAAAGTACGCCACTCCGTAAAAGCAATCCCATCAACTCGTCTATCCTCTTTTCGTTTTGCTCAGGTCCGCTATTCACTGTTGTTCGCTGGTCCATTAGATTTTGCCCGCAAGTCCGCTGTAGATCATCAAGACTGCAAGAGCGCCGATTACGATGGTGAAGACGGTACGCAAAACTCGTACTTCTGCCCCGGCCAGGACTCGCGCGCCTGTGATCGATCCGGCCAGAACCCCTAGCATCACGGGCATCGCGAGGCCCGGGTCGATGTAACCTCGGCTCAAATAGATTCCCGCCCCTGCGGCGGCGGTTACCCCGATCATGAAATTGGAAGTCGTGGTTGATACCTTGAATGGGAGCCCCATTGCCTTGTCCATGGCAAGGACCTTCACCGCGCCCGACCCGATTCCCAACAGGCCAGACAATACACCCGCGACTATCATCAACAAGAAGGCCATCGGCACTCCCCGAACGTGATAGCTCTCGAGACCGGTGCTCGTCGGATACGTACTGTCCAGGCGGAGCCAAGTCGCAATCCGGTCGGGGCCTTTGTTCTGTTTTGAGGGAGAGCCCTCGTGGAATGAAACGAATGCTGAATAGATCAGCACGAGGCCAAAAATGACTGCGATCACCGACGCTTGCAAGTACACTACGAGAGAAGCCCCGACCAGCGCGCCCGCGGTCGTTGCCATCTCCAAAAACATTCCTACGCGAATATTCGAATATCCTTCGCGCACGTAGGCTGCCGCAGCTCCGCTGGATGTGGCAATCACTGAAACTAGCGCTGCGCCAATCGCATAGTGAATGTCCACGTGGAAGATAACCGCAAGTAGTGGCACGATAACAAATGATCCGCCGAGTCCAGTCAGCGCGCCAAGGAACCCGGCGAGGAGCGATCCTGCGAAAATCAACGCCGTGAATTCCAGAGAGTCCATTTAAGCTGAAATCTCCTTTTTGACCGCAAGAACGGCAGCGAATGGCTGCGATTGCGATGCCAGCAATCTAAAGAGGAATTCGAAGGCTAGGAGCAGTATCTCTGCACAGTTGGATATCAGCAATTTGTCTTCCGTTCATACCGCGTATTCCGCAGACGGAGGGATGGAGCGGGCGGCGAACATTGAGCGTTACGTTGGTATTAACTTCCTGCAACTCCGCCTTCCCGCGGCAATCCTTAGTTCCGGTGCATCTTGAACTCGACCTCGAGCGCAATCTTGTCATCCACGCTCAGCAGCCGAGCAATCTGCGGCTTCGCGAGGCCAAACGTTCCGAAAGTGAAGCTGGTCATTGCACGGCCGGCTACTTGATTCTTGGTAAAAGTCGCCACACCCCGCCACGTCACTTCCCTGGTGACGCCATAAACTGTCAAGTGGCCCGTGAGTTGAAAACCCGCTTGTCCATCGATCGGAAATCCCACAGCATCGGCGATGCAGAGCAACTGCCTAGTCCACATTTCGACACCGCTGTCGAAATTTGTCGACAGCATGACACACGGACAGGATAGTGCCCCTGTACCACGCTGATTGCGCCGCATGAGGCAACATTCTCCATAGCTTCAGGTGGCACGCGAAGTGCTCCTGGGTTCACTGAAACGTTCGAAGGCTATTTGTAGTTGATGGTGCATAGACAGCGTTCGTCGCGCAGCGGAGGCGTCGCATTCACATTCGATGCGACCGTGGTGGAAGGGGAGTGAACGATGGTAGAGACTCTGGCGCGTACAAACGTTGATTGGGTGGTCGCGATTGTTCGGGTCGTGTTGGGACTCATCTTCTTCGCGCACGGCGCTCAGAAACTGCTGGGATGGTATGGCGGACCCGGTTTTATGAGCAGCATGCGCACGTTCACCGAACATTTGCACCTTCCCTCGACTCTGGCCTTTCTTGTGATCGCCGTAGAGTTCTTCGGTGGAGTCACATTGATCGTGGGTTTGCTCAGCAGGCTTGCCGCGTTCGGCATCGCGCTCACGATGGCCGGCGCCATAGCGACTGTTCACTTTCGACATGGCTTATTCTTAAACTGGTTTGGCGACAAAGAAGGCCACGGATACGAATACCACCTGCTGGCGATCGCGCTGGCTCTGGTCGTGATCGTAAAGGGTCCCGGTGCGTTCTCAGTGGACCGTCTGATTTTCACACATGAAGCAGCTTTGGAAGGCTCGCAGCAGGCTGCGATTCAGAAAACGAGTCAGAAAAACATGATGAGCCAGCCCCTTCAGGGCGGCTTGGATTTTATTGAGGCAGCAATATGGCCAACCCGATTCAGTTCAAGGTAAACGGCGTAGCGCGCTCCTTCGACGATGACCCGGATACGCCTCTGTTGTGGTACCTCCGCGATACCTTGGGTCTGACCGGCACTAAGTTTGGCTGCGGCGTCGGGCTATGTGGAGCTTGCACGATACACAAGAATGGCGACGCTATACGTGCTTGCATTACTCCTATGAGTTCCCTGGCGGGAGCCGAAATCCGGACGATTGAGGATATCGGCGCCAACGGGTTCCACCCCGTCCAGAAGATGTGGATCCAATTCAACGTTCCGCAATGCGGCTACTGCCAGTCGGGGCAGATCATGCAGGCCATCGCTTTGTTGAAAACCAAACCCAAGCCCACCGACCAAGATATTGACGACGGCATGGCCGCGAACATATGCCGTTGCGGCACCTATCAACGCATCCGAGCGGCAATCAAGGCTGCCGCGAAGGAGCTGGCATGAGTGCGATTGAAAATGTAAGTCGGCGTGGGTTTCTGAAGGGCGTGGCTACAGCGGGAGCGCTCGTCCTAGGCGCATGTTACACGCCTGAAATATTGTGGGCACAGCAGTCCGGCGATCTGCGTAATGACGATGGGCATACTGACGCAGATAAGGCCACTCTTCATCCCAATGTGTTTGTGGGTGTCGAGACCGACGGAACCGTCTGGATTGTGGCTCATCGCTCGGAAATGGGCACTGTAATTCGCACCTCTCTGCCTATGGTCCTGGCCGACGAACTGGATGCCGACTGGAAGCGCGTGAAAATTGATCAGGCGATCGGCGATCCGCGATACGGCGATCAGAATACGGACGGTTCGCATTCCATCCGAAGCTTTCTTGACGTCGTGCGCCTGTGCGGCGCTACGGCACGGCTGATGCTCGTTCAAGCCGCCGCCCAGCAGTGGGGAGTGCCGGCCAGTGAGTGTCAGACGGAGATCCACGCGGTGGTCCATTCTTCATCCAGACGTCGCCTGGGATACGGCGAACTCGCGACGGCAGCCTCAAAGCTTCCTGTGCCCAAGAAGGACGAAGTTCAACTGAAGCCGAAGAGCGCCTGGCGCTACATCGGCAAGGGAATGACCAGCTACGATCTCACCGATCTCGTCACGGGCAAGGCAGTATATGGGATGGACGCTCATTTCGAGGGCATGTTGTACGCGTCAATCGAGCATTCGCCAGTACTCGGGGGCAAAATCAAGACGGTCGACAATGCCGAGGCTCTGAAAGTGGCCGGCGTATCCCAAACTGTCGTCATCGATCCGTTCAAGCCTCCTCCTGCCTTCCAGCCTCTAGGCGGCGTTGCGGTATTGGCCAACAGCACCTGGGCCGCATTTCAGGGCCGTAAGAAGCTCAAGATCGACTGGGACAATGGCCCGAACGAAACCTACGATTCGGATCAGTACAAGAAGGAATTGCAGGAAGGCGCCCGAACCCCAGCAAAGGTGATTCGCAGTCAGGGAGAGGTGGATAAGGCATTCGCTTCAACGGCTCAGACCTTTGAAGCCGATTACTACGTTCCACTTCTCGCCCACGCCCCGATGGAGCCGATGGTAGCGCTGGCGGAGTTCAAAGACGGTAAAGTTCACGCCTGGGCGCCTACGCAGAATCCGCAAGCCGTGCAAGCGATCGTCTCGAGCGAACTCGGGATTCGCAAAGAGGACGTGATCTGCCACGTCACACTTCTGGGCGGCGGTTTCGGAAGGAAGTCTAAGCCGGACTACGTCGCTGAAGCGGCAGTTCTGTCTCGCAAAGTTGGGCGTCCAGTGAAGGTTGTCTGGACACGTGAGGACGATATCCAGTTCGATTACTACAATGCCGTTGCGGCGATGTACATCAAGGCCGCTCTGGATTCCAAAGGCAAGCCGGTGGCCTGGCTGCAGCGATCGGTGTTTCCCCCGATCACGTCCATATTCGACGTGAACGCCGTGTACGGAGATCCAGGCCATCTGCAGCAGGGCTGGACCGACATGCCGTATGACATCCCGAACCTTCGTATTGAGAATGGTCCGGCGAAGGCACACGTTCGCATTGGCTGGCTGCGTTCGGTTGCGAACATATACCACGCTTTCGCAGTACAAACTTTTAGCGATGAACTCGCGCATCGCGCCAAACGCGATCCCGCCGACTACCTGCTTGACCTGATTGGCCAACCCCGCACGCTGAATTTCACTGGAGTTGAGTATCCAAATTATGGAGCAGCCTACGACACATACCCGTGGGAAACGGGGCGTCTGCGGCGCGTGACGGAGATGGTTGTGGAGAAGTCTGGGTGGGGAAAACGCAAACTAGGCAAGGGAGCCGGCCTGGGTATTGCGGCCCATCGTAGCTTCCTCACCTATGTTGCAACTGTGGTCGAAGTTGAGGTGAACGACGATGGAGATATTAGAATTCCACGCGTCGACACCGTGGTGGACGCGGGTTTGGTGGTGAATCCGGAGGTCACGAAAGCACAGTTTGAAGGCGCCGCCGTATTCGGAACCAGCGTGGCCCGAAGCGGTGAGATCACCGCCAAGAACGGCGTGATTGAGCAATCGAATTTCGACAGCTATCCCGTTGCGCGCATAAACGAGGCCCCATATCAGACCAACGTCTACCTGGTTGAGAATGATGCGCCGCCGGCGGGCGTGGGTGAACCGGGCGTCCCGCCGTTTATTCCGGCGCTCTGCAATGCAATCTACGTCGCAACGGGCAAGAGAGTTCGTGAGCTGCCGCTCGCGCGAACCAACTTCGGGAAGCAATCATGAGTAGGCGGCGTGAACAACGATCCGTGAACAACGATCAAAGATGTAAAACGAAATAATTGGAGGTTGTCATGAATAATAAAGATGTTTCTGCAAGATTGGCTGGACAGGTTTCATTAGGCAAAGAGCTCACCGTTAATCGTCTGAGCTTTGGGGCGATGCGGCTTACTGGCGAAGGCATTTGGGGTCCTCCAAAGGATCGGAACGCTGCGCTCGCGGTTCTGCGGCGCGCCGTCGAACTCGAGGTCAACTTCATCGACACTGCGGATTCTTACGGTCCTTACGTGAGTGAAGAGTTGATTGCCGGAGCCTTGTATCCGTATCCAAAGGGACTGGTCATCGCAACCAAGGGTGGCTGGAATCGCCCCGGTCCGAATCAATGGACCCACGACGCAACACCCGATCACCTGCGGAAAGTGGTGCAAGGCAGCCTAAAGCGGCTAAGACTGGATCGCATCGATGTGTATCAGCTGCACACTCCGGATCCGGTCGTCCCATTTGAGGCCTCCGTTGAAACTCTGGCAGAACTGCGAGACGAAGGGAAGATTCGACTGATCGGATTGTCGAACGTTACCCGGGAGCACATCGAGCGAGCGCGCAGAATTGTTCCCATCGTCTCCGTTCAGAACCGTTACAGCTTTGCCGATCGAGAGTGGGACTATGTCGTGGAGTATTGTGACCGCAATGGAATTGCGTTCATTCCATGGTTTCCTCTGGGAGCAGGAAGGGTTGCCGGCGAGGTGCTCAACGAAATCGCAAAGGCGCATCAGGCAAGTTCGAAGCAGGTCGCATTAGCTTGGCTATTGCGGCGGTCTCCCATGATGCTGCCCATACCGGGAACCAGCTCGGTCGAGCATCTTGAGGAAAACGTCGCGGCGGCAACAGTCCGCCTCACCGACGACGAGTACGAAAGACTCGCTGAGGCGCCGGAGTTAGTCGCATCGCGATGACTTACGGGAGTTCCGGCGGCGATGCGGAGCTAGCTGTGAGTACGGAGGTTTTCAGCCTTGAAGGAGGCATTCCATGTCAGGAAATGTAGCGGACCTTTTGTGGGAGATGCTCGCGAACGCCGGAGTCAAACGCTGCTACGGCATCGTTGGTGACGCGCTGAATCCCGTGATCGACGCGCTTCACCGAAACGGCAAGATCGAGTTCGTCCACGTGCGGCATGAAGAATACGGTGTATTCGCGGCGGTCGCCGATGCGTATTTCACCGGCAATCCGGTTGTGGTGTGCGGTACCGCCGGTCCGGGTGTCACGCACCTATTCAATGGGCTCATGGACGCGCGCAAGGAGGGGGCTCCAGTCATCGCCATTGCGGGCGACGTGGAGACCAGCTTGATCGACACGGAAGCGCTGGAAGAACTCAACCCTTATAAGTTCTTCGACGCGGCATCCCTCTACACCGGGCGAATTGTCAATCCTGAGCAGGCGCGGCCGATCATCAGTACCGCGATTCTTACGGCCGTCATGCAAAAAGGACCGACGGTAATCTCGATCCCCGGCGACGTCGCGGCGGCTGATGCAGCCGACCAGTCTTCCGAGATCACGATTCCTAACCAACCCATCCTTCGCCCTTCCGATGCCGACCTGGATCAACTTATCGAGATGATCAACGATGCGAAGACGGTAGCGATCTTCGGGGGCGATGGCTGCAGGGATGCCCGCGATGAGGTAATTCAACTGGCGGGCAGACTGAAGGCGCCTGTCGGCTATTCGTTCCGCGGCAAGCAGTGGTTGGAACACGACAACCCTTATGCCGTCGGTATGTCCGGCTTGCTCGGTTACGGCGGGGCCTACGGCGCAATTCATGAGGCCGAACTACTACTAATGCTCGGCACTGACTTTCCCTTCACGGAGTTCCTCCCCGGCCATAACGTGAAGAAAGTCCAGATCGACAAAAACCCCAAACACATTGGCCGCCGCACGGCCGTTGATCTTGGGCTTGTCGGCGATATCAAGCCGACCGTCACCGCCGTGGCTGAAGAGCGTGAGTGAAAAGACCGACGCACGCTTTCTCAACAAACACATCGCGGACACGAATTCCTTCCACGATCTTCTGCAGCACTATGTCGAGAAAGGACCTGGGATCAAGCCCATAGGTCCCGAATTCCTGGCGGCGACGCTAAGCGATCTCGCCTCGGACGACGCCATGTTCTTCGCCGATACGGGCACGGCATGCATATGGCTGGCAAGGCACATCAGAGGCGGCAAAAATCGCAGACTCTTCGGGTCGTTTACCTGGGCATCGATGGCGAATGCCGCACCGAATGCATTCGGAGCGCAGTTGGCCTACCCAGGGCGGCAAACCATCGCCCTGACCGGCGACGGGGGCTTCACCATGCTCGCGCTGGGCGACCTATTGACGCAAGTGCAGCGAAAGACTCCGGTGGTTCAGATCATCCTCAATAACGAATCGCTCGACTTCGTCAATATCGAGCAGCAAGAGGCCGGCATAGTTCCCTTTGGCGTCGACTTCAAGAATCCCAATTTTGCCAAGGTCGCCGAAGCGATGGGTGCAAAGGGCATCCGAATCGAAGAACCCGGCGACGTTCCGGATGCGCTTGCTGAAGCCCTTGCTTATAAGGATGGCCGGGTTGTCGTCGACGCGGTAGTCGATCCGTTCGCCCTTTCACTACCGTCGCATGTTCCTTTCCACACGGCCAAAGGTTTCACCCTTAGCATGGCCAAACAGGTATGGAGCGGAAAGATGGACGATGTGATCAAGTTGATCGAACGGAACGTAAGATTGGTCTGAGCGCAAATTCCACTGGTCCACCGTGACGGTGTTCAAGGTGCGGCGTCCCAAAACTCTTGGACTTGACATGAGTGAACTTGTGAATAAAAGAGCTCATCCGCCTTGCGTGATGGACGCGGAGTTGCGCACTCAATGGAACCGGAACAAGCCCCGTCCGGAGGACGCAGGATCACTTTTCAGCATCAACGCGCCCCTCACGAGTTCGGCGGTTTCCTATCCGAGCCACTGCGGGTTCTGGTAGGTGCCATCGAAGTGGTGGCTGGTCTTGTACATTTCAAACTGCCCCGATTGGGCAGCCTTTGCGGTTTTTGCTAACAGTGCGGCCAGATCCTGTTCTCCCATCGGCTGAAAACTGCGCGCTGCGTTCAATGCTTGCTGCAAAATGTCAAGGGAATCGCATCCCGTGATGACCACGCTGGTCGGCAGGTTCATGGCGTAATGCAGGCACTCGATCGCGGTCACAGTTTTGCTCTGCAGAATGAAGTGATCGCCCATAGGCTTCATGCCCAGCACTCCGATGTTTTGCTTCTGCAGAACGGGAAGCACCTTGGCCTCAAAGCTGTCGAAATGATGGTCCATCACGTTAAGAGGCATCTGCACGGTGTCAAAGGTGAATTGATGAGCCGACGCAGTGGCCAGCATCTTCAAGTGGATATCGGGACTCTTGTGCCCGGTGAATCCGATGTACCGGACTTTCCCGGTCTTTTTCGCCTCCAGAACCGCCTCCAGCGCGCCTCCGGCAGCGAAGATGCGGTCAGGGTCGGTATCGCGAATGACCTCGTGAAACTGCAGCAGGTCGACGTGGTCGGTCTGTAGTCGTTGCAATGAGTCATTGATCTGTTTTTCTGCAGTCGCTTTGTTTCGGCCGTCGATCTTCGTCATCAGGAATGCTTTTTGGCGGTAGCCGTCGCGCAGGGCTTTCCCCATGCGGACTTCGCTCTCTCCGTCGTTGTAATCCCAGCAGTTGTCGAGGAAGTTGATGCCTTGGTCGAGTCCAGTCCTCACGATGCGGATGCTTTCATTTACATTCACTCCGGGCCGGCCCAGGTGATAACCACCGATGCCCACCATCGACACTTTCTCGCCCGTGTGGCCGAGAGTCCGCGTGGGAACGCCGTTCGTCGTGTCGGCGGCCCACGCTTGTTTGCTAATTCGGGTGCTTATCACGGTTGCCGCTGCAACACCGAGGAATCTTCGTCTTGTAGACATTACCCTTACCTCGTCGGTACTTTTCTCTTCGATACTAGACCTGACTTGCATCCACCAGAACTGCAATAAAAGTACCAAATCACCTGCGATTGCATGGTATGAACGCAACTTGTTGTGCCTGCGATGAGGCGCAACCCGATCCGGGCGATCAGATGTTGACGCCATCTTTCGACGCGTGTCGGCCCGCGGTCACTCCCTGAGCGTTATCCGTTATCGTGGTCCGGGGCCGAACTTCCATATTTTTCCTGAGCTCCGGTTCAGCCCCACCTTTGGCAAGTCAAGTGCACACGTGCGGTCCATAGACAATATAGAGAGAAATGTACTCTTGTCTGGAGGAACGAAATTCTATGCCTGAAAGACGGCTCGCGATGACATTAGCAATTGCAACTTCCTTGGCAGCGACCGCAAGCCTTGGGCTCGGACAGCCCACCGACAACTCGGCGGCAAGCACATACAAAATGAACTGCGTCTCTTGCCACGGCCAGGACGGACGTGGAAGCGCAGTGGGAAAGAGCTTACACGCCGCTGATTTTCATACGCCGCAGGTTCAACAGCAATCTGATGCGCAACTGATTGGCGTGATTTCTGAAGGACGAGGAAACATGCCTCCTTTCGGAACACGGCTGACTAAGGACCAAATCGACGCTTTGGTGAAGTACATTCGCACTTTGGGTAGAGCGAAATAATTCTTCAGGCAAGAGACAGCTCCTCAAATTGCGTTTGCGATCGGCCGCGGAAGTAAAAGTCTTATCACGGAGGAAATACCGTATGAAAAGTCTGACTGCAGATCAAGTGAAGGTCGGATTCATTGGCCTGGGCAACATGGGAAGTCGCATGGCTCGATGCTTGCTGGATCACGGATACCACCTCGAGTTATACGATCGAGATGCCGCTAAAGCCGAAGCACTGGCCGCAAACGGAGGTCTCGTCGCGAAAAACATTCTTGAACTCGCGCACGGTGTCGATGTGCTCATTTCGTGTCTGACCAATGATGAAGCAGTACAGAGCGTTTATACCGGAGCTGAGGGTTTTCTTGCTGGCGCACGGGCAGGAACCGTCGTGCTCGAGATGAGCACGATCTCTCCAGAAAGGTCACGCGAACTGCACAAGCTCGGCGCGAGACGCGGCATCGACGTGATGGACGTTGCGATTTCGGGCAGCACTCCCGCCGCCGAACAAGGCACCTTGACGCTGCTCGCAGGTGGAAGCCAGGATCTGTTCGTCGCTGCCGCGCCAATCTTCGAGTCGTTGGCAAAACAATACTTTCTTCTGGGCGGCCCTGGCTCAGGGACAACGATGAAGTTGGTCGTCAACACATTGCTGGGTCTAGGCATGCAAGCGATCGCCGAGGCCGTAGTTCTTGGGGAGAAAGCTGGCCTCGATCGCAAGCACTTGCTCGACGTCCTATCGCACACGGCGGTGATCGCCCCGGCCCATGTGGGAAAGCTCGCGAGGATCGCGATCAACGATTACACTCCGCAGTTTCCTCTCCGCCTGATGAACAAAGATTTTGAGCTGATTCTAGAGGCGGCAGCCGAAGCGCGGATTCCCATGCCGGCGACAGAAGCTGCCTTTCACGTGAACTCTGAAGAATTGGCAGGCAGTGAGGAGGAAGACTTTTCTGCTGTGTTGCGGCGGATGGAAGTAGTTGCAGGTATCGAGGCTGATCGCTCGATGCGGGTTGCAGGTTAATGTGCAAGTGGGGAAAGACATAGATTCCACGAAAACGCGGCAAGCGGTACGAGCATCAAACGGCAGTGCTTACTTATGAATCGCTCGGTAACTGGGCAAGGAGAAAAGTCATGAAGAAACCAATTACGCATCTGATGAGCACGTTGTTCGTAATTCTGGCCATCTTTTCCTCTTCAGCTTTGGCAGCCGATCAGGAAAAAGACGAAGATCGCTTACATAATAGCGGCACAGTGCTGAAGGAGATACTTGATGTCCCCGACGATATCCCCCAAGACTTGCTCGACAAGGCCGATTGTGTGGTTGTATTCCCGTCCGTTTTGAAAGCTGCATTCATTGTTGGCGGCAGCTATGGGCGAGGCGCGATGTCCTGCCGTAAAGGCGAAGATTTCAAGGGATCGTGGGGAGCGCCCACGATGATGGCTCTTGAGGGCGGCAGCTTTGGCTTCCAAATAGGAGGTGAGGCGACAGACTTCGTCCTGCTGGTAATGAATGAGCGGGGCGCGAGCGGAATTCTGGCCAGCAAGGTGAAGCTTGGAGCCGATGCTTCAGTAGCGGCAGGCCCTGTCGGCCGCACTGCCTCGGCAGAAACAGATGCCACCCTGCGCGCGGACATTTTGAGCTATTCCCGCGCCCGCGGTGCGTTTGTAGGGGTCTCACTCGAGGGATCGACCATTCGTCCCGATAATGGCGCCAACAAACAGATTTACGGACACGAAGTTCCCGCAAGGCAGATCGTTCTGTCTGGGCGTGTGGCCGTCCCGTTAGCGGGTCAAAGAATGATTGCGACACTGGATTCTAGGACTCCGAGGCATAAGTCCTGACCCACGGAGGAAACCAGGTTGGTAGGGTCATAGGCGTTGTTTGGACGAGCTGTAAGTATCTAGCGGATCGGTGAAGAACGCCGATTCTAGTTTGCTGCCATTCACGCTGAAGGAAGGAGACCAATTGCGATCACGTGGCTCAATCAACTGGCGAGTCCTGGGTTCCCAGATTCTAGTTTGGGTCAACTGCAACGCAGCAGGTTTGTCGAACCCTACCCCACCG
Organism: Candidatus Sulfotelmatobacter sp.; assembly: GCA_049584315.1. Taxonomy (GTDB): domain Bacteria; phylum Acidobacteriota; class Terriglobia; order Terriglobales; family Acidobacteriaceae; genus Sulfotelmatobacter. The sequence continues at coordinate 13,582 of JBAUXO010000092.1, forward strand.
CTGAGCCCGACAAATATCTTTGCTCCCGCGTCGACCCCAGCGAAATCGATCTTCGGACTGTCTCTGTTTGTACTGGCGGTCACAGCAGCCATTTTTGTGGTCGTCTTCACCTTGCTGCTTTACTCCGTCGTGAAGTTCAGAAAGAGAAAGAATGACGATGGCCGTGAACCTGCCCAGGTGTACGGCAGTAATCAGGTGGAATTGGATGGACTATCATTCCGATCCTCATCGTCGTCGCATTGTTCATGGCGACAGCTCGAGTGATCGCCGTCGTTCAGAACGCATCGGCACCCAGCAATGCGATCGCGGTTACGGCGATCGGCCACCAGTTCTGGTGGGAATATCGTTATCCAGGTCTGGGCGTCGTAACTGCCAATGAACTGCACGTGCCAGTGAGTGACCCGGTCCATCCGACCCCGACATTCATCAAACTACTATCCGCTGATACAGATCACAGTTTCTGGGTCCCGCGGCTGGCGGGTAAGACTGATCTGATTCCAAACCATCCCAACAGCATGTGGATTGACCCGCAAGAGATGGGCCTTTATCTGGGTCAATGTGCGCAATATTGCGGGACCCAACACGCCAAGATGCTCCTGCGTGTTTATGCCCAGTCGAAGGATGAATTTGACCGGTGGATCCAACGGCAACGCCAGCCTGCGCTCGTAAGTGGCGCGGTTTCGCCGGGACAACGGATATTCGAGACGACCGCGTGCATCAACTGCCACACTGTGTCGGGCACTGTGGCCAACGGGCGATTCGGTCCGGACCTCACGCACCTGATGAGCCGAGACACGATCGCGGCTGGCGCAGCCCCGAATACCCCAGAAAACCTCCGGCTCTGGATTCGAAATCCTAACGCGATCAAGCCCGGATCCTTAATGCCGGCGATGGAGTTGAACGAGCAGGAGCTTGACGCATTGACAGCTTATTTGGAGACGCTACGTTGAGGACCTTGTTGAAGACCCTGAGGAGATCGAACGATGTCGACTGATGCCATCGAACTGCCGGGGACGGAACTGGCATCGCGTCCTATTGTCGCCAGACTCCACGAATGGGTTACGACCGTTGATCACAAGCGGCTGGGCATTCTGTACATCATTTATGCCCTAGTGTTTCTTGTGATCGCCGGGATCGAGGCGACGGTTATCCGCATCCAGCTTATCCGCCCGCACAACGATTTTGTTTCGCCCCAGGTCTTCAACCGGCTGTTCACGATGCATGGAACGACCATGATCTTCTTCGTGATCATGCCCGTCATGTTCGGATTCGCCAACTACCTCATCCCACTCATGATCGGGGCGCGGGATATGGCCTTTCCACGTCTGAATGCTTTCAGTTTCTGGATGACCGCTTTCGGTGGCCTGCTTCTCTATTTCAGCCTCGTGGGCGCCAACGGGCTCTACGGAGCGGGTAACGCGCCCGACGTGGGATGGTTCGCTTACGAACCACTGACTTCGCGGACGTTTTCAGTTGGGCACAGCACGGATTTCTGGACTCTAGCCCTGCTGGTCTCCGGTTTTGGCAGCATCGGCACGGCGGTCAACATCATCGCTACCGTACTCTGCATGCGCTGCCCGGGAATGACGTTAGCCAAAATGCCGTTGTTCGCCTGGCTGAACCTCGTAATGGCCGGCTTGGTGATCCTTGCGGTCAGTCCGCTGACGGCGGCTCAGATCATGCTGCTGGTCGATCGTTACCTTGGCGGACATTTCTTCGATACCCAGGCTGGAGGTTCAGCGGTGATCTGGATGCATTTCTTTTGGGTTTTCGGACATCCCGAAGTCTATGTCCTTGTCATCCCAGCCTTCGCTTTCGCCTCAGAAATCATCCCGGTGTTTTCCCGCAAGCCGATCTTCGGTTACCCAGTGATGGTGGGAGCTAGCGTAGCGATCGCGTTCATCAGCATGAGTGTATGGGCGCATCACATGTTTACCGTGGGTATGAGCTCAGCTGCCAATAACTTTTTCGTGATCTCGACCATGGCCATCGCTGTTCCTACCGGCATCAAGATCTTCAACTGGCTGGCAACCATGTGGGGTGGAAAGATTGAGTTCAAGACTCCGATGCTGTTCTGCATTGCTTTTCTTTTCCAGTTCTTGATCGCCGGTCTCACAGGGATCATGCAGGGTGCGGCCCCTTTAGACTGGCACTTGGGAAATTCCTATTTCGTGGTCGCGCATTTTCACTATGTGATTGTTGGCGGCATTCTCTTCGCTCTTTTCGGGGCCTTTTACTACTGGTTCCCGAAGATGTCGGGGAAGATGTACAACGAGACACTCGGCAAATTACATTTCTGGCTTTTCATCGTCGGCTTCCATCTGACCTTCGACTTCATGCATATCCCCGGATTACTGGGCATGCCGCGAAGGATCTACACCTATGAACCGGGGCGGGGTTGGGACACGTGGAACCTCATCGTGACCATAGGAGTCTTCTTCCAGGCTGCCGGGATTTTGGTCTTCATGGCAAACCTGTGCTGGTCCTGCTACCGTGGCAAAGCCGCTGGAAACGATCCGTGGGATGCGTGGACTCTCGAATGGTCCACTAACTCGCCGCCGCCCGAGTACAACTTCTACACCATCCCAAGCGTCCAGAGCCGCCGTCCGCTTTGGGATCTTAAGCATCCAGACGATCCGGACTGGAAGTACGAATAGTGAGTGAAATACTGTGAATGCGACATCGATACCTGCGGCCGAACAGAAACTTGAGTGGGATCGTCCTGCACGCGGGCGTGTCGGGATGTTCAGTCTGATCGCTGCCGAAGCTGCAATCTTCACGATTTTTGTGGTGGCGTACCTTTTCTACATCGGCAAGAGCCTCTCTGGGCCCCTGCCTAAGGCCGTCCTCAGCGTCCCGGTCTTGTTCACGATCTGTTTGCTTTCCAGCAGTTTGACGATTCACCTGGCCGGCAAAGCGCTTCGCCGGGGCAGAGTCCGCGGTTTCGGAACCTGGTTGTTCGCAACCATCGCGCTGGGCGCGGCTTTCATGTACGGGACTGCTGCGGAATGGCACCGGCTGATTTACCACGACGGATTGACGATCAGTACCAACCTCTTTGGAACCACCTACTACTCGCTGGTCGGTCTGCACGGCTTTCACGTCATCGTGGGCCTCTTAGCGCTGAGCACCGTAATGGCTTTCACAATCTTTGGAGCGGTCAGGACGGAGCACGCCGAGCGCATCGACGTCCTGTCCCTTTACTGGCACTTCGTGGACGCAGTTTGGATCGTGGTCTTCACCGTCGTTTACGTGATTGGACGCTGAAATGGAAAACAAAGTGAACATGGACAGATTCGGGCGGAATGACAGCCTGACGAAAATCATCGAAATGCCCGCCCCTACAGCATGGCCGATCATTCTCGCCTTTGGCTTGACTTTAGTTTTTGCCGGTTTGGTCACCAGTTCATCAGTGAGTCTCCCTGGAGCGGTCCTGGCAATGAGCGGAGGCATCGGGTGGTTCCGCGATGTGTTGCCGCATCAGAAGCATGAATCTGTCTCCGCCACCGAAACAAGTCTGCCAGTCAGCACCAATCGTCCACGAGTAGCGGCAGTCGAGTGGATGACAGAAGAACTGCACCGGGCGCGATTGCCGCTGGAGGTCTACCCAATCGGAGCGGGCGTAAAGGGTGGCGTGGCGGGAGCCGTCGCCATGGCGGTTCTGGCGGTTATGTACGGGATCATTAGTGGGCGCGGCATGTGGTATGCGATCAATGTTCTCGCCGCGGGATTTTTTCCCGGCAGGCACCCACTCGCGCAGATCGGCGCGTTTCAATGGGATTCCCTACTCATCGCGAGCGTCCTACACCTGCTCGTTTCCTTAAGCGTTGGACTTCTCTACGGCGCGACCCTGCCAATGCTTCCGCGGCACCCGATCCTTCTAGGCGGCCTGATAGCACCTATTCTTTGGTCGGGCTTAGTCCACAGCTTTGTCGAACTCATCGATCCCCAACTTAACCAGCAGATCGACTGGCTGTGGTTCGTTTTTTCGCAGGCGGGATTTGGGATTGTCGCTGGCATCGTGGTTTCCCAACAAGAGCGCGTACCGACCCAGCAGCGACTTCCCTTTGCTGTCCGAGCGGGCTTTGAAGTCCTCGCACGCATCGATGAAGACGGCAAGGATGAAGGAGAGCCCCGGTGATGAACTGCCAAATCATCGGCTCCATGCTCGCGATGCTCACGGTTGCAGTATGTGTCGCGTGTAGCAATTCATCCGGCCGCCCTGCGCAAAACTCAGCGGTTGTTCCGCCTGATCAAATTGTTGAATTTAGTGTCCTCTACGGCCAGAACTGCGCAGGCTGCCACGGTGCGGAAGGCAGGGGCGGGGCAGCCATGTCTTTGGCCAATCCGGTGTTTCTCGCCATTGCCGATGACACTGTGATTCGTCACACTGCAGCGAACGGAGTGCCAGGCACCCCGATGTCTGCCTTTGCGCAGAGTGCGGGCGGAATGCTCACCGACAAGCAGATCGACGCGATTGTGATGGGAATTCGATCCTGGGCGAAGCCCGACGCTCTCGGCAATCAAACTCCGCCGCCTTATATGGCACCGGCTCCCGGCGATCCGCAACGTGGCGCCGACGCGTATCGAGCGTACTGTTCCTCCTGTCATGGAGCAGACGGCCGCGGAGGAAGCAAGGCTAGCTCGATTGTGAATGGTTCGTACCTCGCCTTAGTAAGTGACCAGCAACTTCGCACGATCGTGATTGCAGGCAGGCCAGAATTAGGTGCGCCCGACTGGCGCGGTGACGTCGAGGGCCGACCCATGTCAGCGCAAGAAGTTTCCGACGTCGTGGCCTGGCTTTCCAGTCAACGGCCAAAGTTCCCAGGCCCGCCGTATCCGACTGCTTCGACGACCCCGGACAACGGAGGATTTCGATGAATGCAGAAAACAGAATTTCCAGACGCGCAGCTCTCGTGAAGTTGGGGGTATTTCTTAACGGCGCCGTCGGCGTTTTTTTGGCCGTGCCAATCGTGCGCTATCTGCTGTCTCCGGTGATCCGCGAAAAGAAATTTGGATACGAGTCGTGGCTTTCACTCGGCGGACTGGAGCAATTTCCCGCCGGCCAGACCCGGCTTGCCACTTACAAAAATGCAGTCGTCAACGCCTGGGACGGTGAAACCGCCGACATTGCCTGCTGGGTTCGAAACATTGACGGTCAGAGTTTCCAGGTTTTCGCCATCAATTGTGCACACCTTGGGTGCCCAGTGCACTGGTTCCCCCAGTCAAGTCTCTTCATGTGTCCTTGCCACGGGGGCGCTTACTACCAGGACGGTTCCCGCGCCTCCGGTCCTCCTGAGCGCGGCCTGTTCCAGTACCACTACAAAATCGAGGGTGGAAAACTTCTGATCAAGGCGGGCGAAATGCCGACTCCCGGTCAGCCTGTAGCGAGTAAGGCAGGAGGGAAGCCGACATGCGCCTGATTCAGAAACTCGGTGACTGGTTCGATCTGCGGCTGCAGCTTGGCAAGCGCATTCGCGAGACAGCCGAACATCCGGTGCCACGCGAGACCGCAAGCTGGTTCTATGTCTTCGGCAGCGCCGCGCTCACTTGTTTCATGCTCCAGCTTGTTACCGGCATCCTGCTCGCGCTCATCTATGTGCCTTCTGCAGGAGAGGCATGGAATAGTCTCCAGACCCTTAATCACGGCATCGCCCTCGGTTGGTTTATACGAGCGCTGCACGGCTGGGGCTCGAACTTCATGATCGCGATCGTCCTGATCCACATGGTGCAAGTTTTCCTCTTCGGCGCTTACAAGTTTCCCAGAGAACTAACTTGGGTCGTTGGCGTGTTTCTCTTACTGGTGACGCTGGGCATGGCGTTTACAGGCCAGATACTGCGATTCGATCAGGACGCTTACTGGGGATTAGGCATCGGAGCCTCGATCGCAAGTCGCGTTCCGGTGATTGGACCTTGGGCTGTGAACCTGATGCTCGGCGGCCCGATCATTGCCGGCGCAACGCTCTCCCGATTCTTCGCGCTGCATGTTTTTGTTATTCCCGGACTATTGATTGCCTTCGTCGGCCTGCATTTGCTCATGGTGCTGAAGTTAGGAATCAACGAGTGGCCCATGCCGGGACGAATCGTCCGGCGCGCCACGTATATGCAGGAATATCGCGAACTGACGCATAAGCAGGGTGTGCCGTTCGTGCCAAACGCGGTGTGGAAGGACATTTTATTCTCCGGTTTCATTCTTTTATCCATCGCGGTCTGTGCGGCGCACTTTGGTCCCTTTGGCCCCGGCGGCCAGCCCGACCCGACGATTATTCAAACCTCCCCGCATCCCGACTTCTTCTTTCTGTGGCTGTATGCACTGCTCTCGTTTCTGCCCCCTTCAGCCGAGACGCCCATACTCCTGATTGGTCCTGCGATTGGAATCATTGTCCTGCTGGCGCTTCCATTTGTAGCGGGCGAAGGCGAGAAGAGCTGGAAGCGCAGGCCAATTGCTGTCCTCACGATTCTGCTGATCGCAGTGGTGCTCGGCACTCTGACGCACTTGGGTGAGCACACACCCTGGAGCCCGGTGATGGATGCGTGGAGCAGCCAACCGATTCCGGCTGAATACCTACAAGGGCGGACGGCTTTGGAGCGCCACGGGGCGCTGGTTTTCCAGGCAAAGCAATGTCACAACTGTCATGCGCTGGATGACAAAGGGGGGCAGCGCGGGCCTGCACTGGACAGCGTTGCCCTGCGCCTCACCGAAGATCAACTTATTCGCCAGGTGATCCAGGGTGGAGGAAATATGCCGGCCTATGCAAAAAACCTCAGCCCGGCGGAGACAACCGCGCTCGTGGCTTTTCTGGAAACACTGCACCCGGCAAATCAGAAACCAGCCCGCAATGCTTCTCAAGCAATGGGGTTTGGCGCCAGCGAGGTCCCGCCACGGTAGACAGAGCTATGTCCCAACCCCATGCCCAGATGATGTCGTGGTTGGTCCGGCTCGCGATCAACTCCATACTGGTGGTCACAGCACTGGTTTACTCGCGCGGCTGGTTCTCACTTCGAAACGCTTTCCCAAATCTGATCCCCGCGTGGCGCCTGGCATCGTTTATGAGTGGGCTCGTTTTGGTGTGGACTGCCGTAGGCTCGCCACTCGCCACACTCGATCACCACTCACTCACAATTCACATGGTGAAACACCTTCTGTTGATGACGGTTGCTGCCCCGCTAATTCTGGCTGGCGCACCCGCCTTTCCGCTGACATGCGGGTTTCCGAAGCTCTTCATTCATAAGCATTGTTTTCTCGGCACTCCGCTCGCACGAGGGCTACGACGCGGTCTCACGAATCCTGTGTTGTGTTGGCTGGCAGGTACGGTCGCGGTAATTGGATGGCATCTTCCGTTTGCGTTTCAGTTGGGCATGCGGTCCCACTGGGTGCACAGCATTGAGGAGGGGTCTTTTCTGATGGCGGGCCTTTTGTTCTGGTCGCCCATTGTGCAGTTTTCGCCGACTGCAACGCAGTCGCCTCGATTGTCAATGGCTTTGTATCTCTTCCTTGCCACGCTGCCTTGTGACATTCTTTCAGCGTTCCTTGTGTTTTGTAATCGACTTGTCTATCCCTTCTATCTGTCCACTCCTCAGCTCTTCAGTCTGGCGCCCCTTGGGGACCAGGAATGCGCAGGCGCGCTGATGTGGGTTTGGGTAACGTTCGCATACCTGATTCCAGCGGTCGCTATCACCGTGCAGATGCTCTCTCCCTCGAACTCGCAGGGGGTAATCCAAGCTGCGTCGCACATAGCGGCAGGACACTCGCGGAACGGAGCAGAGGCGGAGGTGCTCTAAACGTGGGGGCCAAACCTATCCTTATTACTGGCACTCTGCCTGTAGGCACGGGCAGACCCCAGCCACTTCCCGCATTAAGCTGGCTCGCTGCAGTATCCGACTATTGGGCGCTCACCAAGCCGGAAGTTAACTTCTTAATCGCCATTGCGACGTTCACTGGCTTCTATCTGGCCTTTCCAGGCCAACTTTTACACTTTCCGTGGCTGCGGCTCGTTCACACTCTTCTGGGTACTGTCCTCGTCGCTAGCGGCGCCGGTACGTTAAATCAATACATCGAACGCCGTTTCGACGCGCAGATGCGCCGGACTTCCCGCCGCCCGCTCGCCGCCGGCCGGCTGAAACCTTCGGCGGTTTTATGGTTTGGGATTGCGCTTTCTTCGGTGGGCATCATTGACCTTGCGATTGCCGTGAACGCGCTCCCTAGTCTGCTCGCGATCGTAACGCTAGTGTCTTACTTGTTTCTCTACACCCCGCTCAAACGGAAAACGCCGCTATGTACTCTGGTCGGAGCCTTTCCCGGAGCAACGCCGCCGCTGATCGGTTGGGCAGCAGCATCGGGCAGGTTGAGTTTGGAAGCATGGGTCATCTACGCCCTGCTCTTTCTGTGGCAATTCCCTCATTTCATGGCAATCGCCTGGATGTACCGCGAGGACTACGCTCGTGCAGGTTACTGCGTGCTGCCTCAGGGCAAAGCGAGAGATAGCATGGTGAGTCTGCAAACCATATTGCCGCTTCTGGCGTTGTTCCCGATCGGTCTATTGTCAACCTCGGGAGGCCAGCCACGCATTCTCTGCGGCATTGGAGTATTGCTCCTGAATTTAGGGTTTTTGTACTACGGATCACGATTCGTGCTTCACAGATCGAGCACAGCTGCGCGTCGACTCCTTGTCGCATCGATCATCTATCTTCCATCACTATTTGCTCTGATGAGCCTTCTTGGGGGGGCTTCGTGCAACGGTGGTTGACATCCGTGCTACTGCACTTGCGACAGCGGCTCTTGCGTGCCTGGACCGATCGTGCCCGGGGAGGGTTGGTGGGAAGAGCGGAAAATCCCCAGCTTCTGCATCTTATGGATCAGAGTAGTACGCTTCAAACCAAGCTTCGTAGCTGCTCCTTTCGCACCACCGATCACCCAACCAACCGATTCAAGCGTCCGCAGAATCAGAATGCGTTCGGAGTCCCTTAAAGTAGTTGCGGTCGGAGAAGCGTCGACAGCCACCGTTACTGCAGTCGACAGAGGATTCGGAAGCACGCCATCGTTGGAAAGGATAACGGAACGTTCCATCAGGTTCTGCAGTTCGCGGATGTTACCTGGCCAGTCGTACGACGTTAGCGCAGACATTGTTTCGCGAGGAATATGTTCGATCTCGCGACCCATCCGGCGGCCATAGATCTCGACAAAGTGGGCCACGAGGGCTGGAATATCTTCGCGGCGTTCGCGCAACGGCGGCAACAGGACCGGGAATACGTTCAGACGGTAGTAGAGATCGCTGCGAAACTCACCCCGGTTCGCCATCTCCATTAGATTTCGATTTGTCGCAGCCACCAGCCTAACGTCTACCTGATGAGTGCGGGTGCTGCCCAAGCGCTCGAACTCCTGCTCCTGCAGAACGCGCAGCAACTTCGGCTGCAGCGCGGGCGGAATATCCCCTACTTCATCCAAGAAAAGCGTGCCTTTGTCGGCTAGCTCGAAACGGCCAATCTTTTGCGCGATGGCTCCAGTAAATGCGCCCTTCTCGTGGCCAAAGAGTTCACTTTCCAGCAAATCCAGCGGAATGGCAGCGCAATTCAGCCTTACGAAGGGTCGTCCGCACCGCAAGCTGAGGTTATGGATCGCGTGGGCAATCAACTCCTTTCCGGTGCCGGTTTCTCCCTGGATAAGCACGGTGGAATCCGTGGGCGCAACCCGTTGGACTTGTTCGAGTACCGATTCCAGAGCAGGACTACCGCCTATCACCTGCTCGAATCTGCGCTCATAAGACGGCTGATCACCACTCCCCAATCTTTGGATAGCTCCCACAGAGAACCTCCTGGCGCCCCACGCGCTCTTTATCGGCTAATCCTCCAGAGCTGCTCGAACGCTCTCGAGCAGCACTTCATCGTCGAACGGTTTGGCCAGGAACTCCACTGCTCCTGCTCTCAGTGCCTGCATACGCATTTTTGTGTCGCCGTGTGCCGTGATGAAGATGGTTGGGATTCTGCAGTGTTCAGCGTTCAATTTGGCCTGTAGTTCCAGACCCGACATTCCCGGCATGCGGATGTCCGCGACCAGACATCCAACCTCGTTCTGTTGGCCGGACTTAAGGAATTCCTCCGCTGAGGCGAACACTTGCGCCGGCAGGCCCGCTGATTTCATCAGACCCTGCAATGCGCTGCGCATCAAATCATCGTCATCAACAATTGCTACCATCTTCTCCTTCTTTCGGACGACCATGACGCAACCTTAGCAGCGCCATCGGAGATGGCGCAATCATGCTTAGGTGTCGACGCAATCATACCTTCGTATAGGGCCGGATTGGCCAGTGAAGGGAGTATGCTTTTGCGAATGTGGGGGGACGTCTATGACATCAACCGGTGAGATCCGAAGATCAGGAATCGACGTAGTGGGAGACCGGCCTTGGGGAACGCATTTTTGCAACTTTTACGAGAGCAAGAAAGACTTGCTCGACATGCTGTTATCGTTTTTCAAAGCCGGACTGGAAGATAACGAGTTCTGTGTGTGGGTTCTCTCCGAACCCCTGTCCGCGCAGGAAGCCTGGGATGGATTGCGCGAGGCGGTGCCTGAGTTTGATCACTATCGGTCGAAGCGATGCATCGAAATCTTCGATGGCCGCGACTGGTACCTGAAAGGTGGAACCTTCGATTCAAACCGAGTCATGACTTCGTGGAATGAGAAACTCGATCGAGCGTTAGACCGGGGATATGCGGGACTTCGAGGCACCGGAAACACGGCTTGGTTGCAGAAGAAGGACTGGAATGCCTTTTCGGAGTACGAACAGGTGGTGAATGACAGCGTAGGCGGACGGCTAATGGTTTTGCTGTGTACCTATTGTCTGAATTCGTGCGGAGCGAATGAGCTCTTGGATGTGGTGGGCACCCACCAGTTTGCAACGGCGAGGCGACGCGGCGCCTGGGAACTGATTGAGACTCCGGAACTGAGACAGGCCAAGGAAGAAATCAAGAAAATGAATGACGAGCTCGAATCGCGTGTGCTTGAGCGCACCGCAGAGCTTGAGGCTGCCAATCAACAACTGAGCCTGGCTCAAGCCGAACTGGCGCATATCAATCGGGTGACCACAATGGGGGAGCTGGCGGCCTCGATCGCGCACGAAATCAAGCAGCCGATTTCCGCGGCACGTATAAACGCCGGAACCTGCTTGCGGTGCCTTAAACGCGATGTCCCCGATTTGGTAGAGGCAAGCGAAGCCGCAACGAGAGTCATTCAGGCCGTAACGCGCGCGGGCGACGTCATTGGCGGAATCAGCTCGTTCTTCAAAAAGGATGCTCTTCAACGGGAGTTGCTGGACGTAAATGAACTCGTCAGAGAAATGATTGTCTTATTGCGTAACGAGGCGATCCGGTACTCGATTTCGATTCGCACTGAGCTTGCTGAGAATGTGCCTATGGTTTTGGCAGACCGTGTGCAACTACAGCAGGTTTTCATGAATCTCATGCTGAACGGCTTCGATGCAATCAAGGATTCCAACCGCGGCGATGAGCTGACGATCAGGTCGGAGATTTGCGATGGTCAACTGCTCATCTCCCTTCACGATACCGGCTCGGGATTGCCGGCGGGCCAGGCCGAACGCGTCTTTGACCCATTCTTTACAACCAAGGGAAACGGGACTGGCATGGGGCTGCCGATCAGCCGCTCAATCGTTGAGTCGCACGGCGGCCGATTGTGGGCCACGTCCAACTCCGGACGCGGCGCCACTTTTAACTTCACACTTCCCAGCACCGAGGCGTAGCAATGGATGACCGCGGCCGCCGAACCGCCCCGGCGGCGCCGCAGGAAATTGCGGCCTGACCGTAACCTTGAATTTTTGTGGGATGTTCACTCGCGACTGCTCGTCGGTTCAAGTTTCGCCGCCATTCTGACCAAGTCCGCCAGTGATTCAGCCTGCATCTTCCGCATCACATGCCCGCGATGGATCTTCACGGTGATTTCGCTGGTCCCGAGTTCAGACGCTATTTGCTTGTTGAGCATGCCCGAAACTACCAGAGCCATAACTTCGCGCTCGCGTGTGGTGAGCGATTCGTAGTGCCTTCTCAGTTCGGCAATTTCGCTCTGCTTTTGACGCGCTCTCCGGTCACGATCCAAAGCCTGATAAATCGCATCCAGCAAGTCTTGGTCCCGGAACGGCTTGGTCAGAAACTCGACCGCACCGGATTTCATGGCCTTCACTGACATCGGAATATCTCCATGACCGGTAATGAAGATGATGGGAATCCGGATGCCCGCATCCGCCAACCCGCGCTGAAAGTCCAGACCGTTGACTCCAGGAAGTCTCACGTCCAGGACAAGGCAACTTGGTCCATCCGACCGCTTGCTGCGAAGGAATGCTTGCGCCGTACCGAAGGCTTCGGAACGCAAGCCAACAGACTTCAGCATGCCTTGGATGGCCGCACGCACCAAGTCATCGTCATCGACGACGAAGACTACGGGGGCGGCGGCCTCGGACTTCATTCACCTGCCTCGGCTTCGATGGGTAGGGTGAGATGAAAGCTGGCTCCGCGAGGAGAGTTGGCGGCAGCCCACAAGCGTCCCCCATGCGATTCAACGATGGAACGGCTGATGCGAAGCCCCATGCCGGTCCCTTGGGGCTTGGTCGTAAAGAACGCGTCGAAGATTTGATCCGCCTGTTTCGGCGGGAGCCCGACACCGGTATCGCTGACCGATATCATGAGATGGCCGTCTTCGGCTTGCGAGGAGATGATGAGCTCGCGTGCACCATCTAGATCTTTCATCGCGTCGATGCTGTTGGTCATGAGGTTCATCAGCACCTGCTGCAATTGGACGCGATCGCCCATTACCTTGGGCAGATCTTTGGCCAGCTCCGTCTGAATTGAGACGTCGTACAGCGTTGCGTCGCTGCCTAGAAGGACAATCATCTCTCGGATGATTTCGTTCACATCAATCAATGCCCGTTCAGGAGTGCCCTTTGTGAACAGATGCCGGACCCGACTGATAATCTCCGCGGCTCGCGTTGCGTCCTTAACGACCCTCGACGCAGCCTCGCGCCCTTCTTCCACGTCGGGGTCATCGCGCGAAAGCCAGCGTACGCAAGTATTAGCGTCTGTCACCGCCGCGGCGATCGGTTGTTTCACTTCGTGCGCTAAAGAGGCAGTGAGTTCTCCCATCATGCTCACCCGATTCATATGCGCGAGATCGGCTTCCAGCTGCCGCAAACGCTCGCGCTCCTGATCTGACCGCCTGCGTTCGGTGATGTCTATTGCGATGCCAACGTACTCGCCGGGGGCGCCAGATGGTTTGAGAACCAAATGACCAATTGCGTGCATATATCTCACTGGACCGCCTGGGACCGCGATTCTGTACCGCAGGTCCAGATCCCCGCCGGATCGCATCGAGGTCTGGAAAGTCTCGAGCATGCGTTCTTGATCTTCGGGGTGAACACGCTCGATGAACTTTTCGAATGACGGCATACCCTTTTCCGGATCGAAGCCAAACAAACGGGTATGCTCCGCGGACGAGTGGAGTGACTGCCGGGTAACGGCGTTAAGCGCCCAGCTACCCATATGCGTCAGGCGCTGACCTTCGGCCAGATAAGCTTCACTTCGCTGCAGCCGTTCGTGTGTCAGCTTACGTTCAATCGCGATGCCGGCGAGGTGAGTAGCCATTTCCAGGGCGCGGTTCTCAGACGGACTCGGACTACGCGGTTCGCGGTAATACATGGCAAAGGAACCCAGCACTTTGCCCGAATGCGCAAGTATAGGAGTGGACCAGCAGGCACGAAGCCCATGGGACTCGGCCACAGCCCGATACGACTCCCAGAGCGGATCCTCGAGAATGTCGGTGACGACAACAGGTTCTCTGCGGTACATGGCCGTGCCGCATGATCCCGCCTTCGGTCCGATGCAAAGACCGTCGATGGCGTCGTTGTAAGGCTTGGGAAGAGTGGGCGCGGCGCCACGCCGGACATGCTGGCCGTCGTCATCGAGGAGCAGGACAGAGCAAAGGAGGCCGGCAGATTGAGCTTCCATAGTCCGCACCAGCTTCTCCAGCGTTTCCTCCAACGGAGCATCGCGGGCTATCATCTCCAAAACACCGCGCTCTCCGTTACGCAGCGCTTCTCCCCGCTTGCGGTCGGTGACGTCAATCACGGTGCCGACGAATTCAATAAGATCGCCGGATGGATTGAAAACGGGATGGCCTACTGTGTGGATCTCCCTTACCTCGCCGCCGGGATGACCGATTCGGTAATCCACCTCGTACCCCACCTTCTCGCGGCCTGCCGTCTCGGTTACTTCGCTGACGTTGGCTCGATCGTCCGGATGGATGCGCTGAAGGAACGTTTCGAATCGAGGCAGCCCACCGTGCGGTTCAAAACCCAGCACGCGGTAGCATTCTTCAGACCAGTACCTCATCTCGCCTGTAGCCGAGTTCCGCGCCCAGCTGCCCGTATGGCTGAGACTCTGCGCTTCCGCTAAGTATGCCTCGCTCTCCCGAAGCGTCTTTTCTGCCCGCTTTGCTGCGGTGACGTCCATCACAGCTCCTACGAACTCGACGCTAGATTCATCGCCTAACGCACGAGCCACAACGTGGACATGCTTGAGGGAACCATCCGGCATGAGCAAGCGATATTCATGTTCAAAATTCTTTCCATCCTGCGTCGCGCGTTCAATTGTCTGTTTCACGAGCGCCACGTCTTCCGGATGAACCCGTTGGAGAATGAGTTCCACTGTCGGTGTCGTCGTTCGGTCGTATTGGAAGACTCGAAAGGTTTCATCTGACCAGATGATCTCGCCAGTGGAGGGTTTCCAACCGAAACTGCCCGTGTGGCTGAGCCTTTGGGCTTCCGCCAAGTACGCCTCGCTTCGCTGCTGCTGCAGTTCAAAGATCTGGGCAGCGAATAGTCTATCCACCCAGGACGTCAGCAGAGCCAGACCGAGGACGATAAAGGTAACGGCGACAATTCCGGCAATGCCGAGTGCGGAGATGCTTACGGCGTGAGACAGGTCAGCCGGCATGCCGGAGGACGTGAAACTGGCGGCGGCCATGCCGGTGTAATGCATGACCGGGATCGCAGCACCCATCAGGACGGCTCCGGCTAACTTCTTCCGGCCGACGCCCGTTTTCTCATCTCGGAAGTGAAAGGTAATCCATAGCGCGGCGAGAGAGATCAGAACCGCTAACGCGACGGACAGGACGACGAGAAAGGAATTAAATTGGCATACAGCCGGTAAGCGCATGGCGGCCATGCCGATGTAATGCATTCCCGCAATACCCGCACCCATCAGGACACTTCCGGCGACCGCTTGGGATGCGCCCATTTTCTGTCGGCTCACCACGTACAGCGCAATGGCAGACGCGAAAATCGCCGCAAACAGTGACAGCAGAACGGTTGGCCAGTGGTAAGCCACGGGAATCGGCAGGATGAACGCGAGCATCCCAATGTAGTGCATTGACCAAATGCCTGTCCCCATGGCACAGGCACCGCCCAGCACCCAAAGCGCACGAGTCCAACCGCCCGCAGCCGTTACGCGACTTGCAAGATCCAGAGCAGCGTACGACGCAAACACGGCGATGAACACCGAGAGCGCCACGAGCGAGTAGTTGTAGAAGCCAATCAAGTTCACGGCAGCCATTTGACCCGACCCGGGTGCCACGAGGAACAGCCACCTGCGCTTCAATCAAAAGAATTAGCCGTCTTCCTAGCATTTGATCGTCCGGATGGACGCGTTGCAAGAAGCTGGTCCAGAGCGCAGAGCACCATAACTGTAGCTCGGTTTCAAAGCCATTACAATCAAGTGCTGCGCGACCTGAATGGTGTTAGGGTGGTTGTCTCTCTACACGCAGGCAACTCTGTCACATGCCGAGTGCACGTCTTATTCCAGTCAATAGAAGGATGGGCAGAGGGTCCACGAGCAAATAGATCCATTCACTTACGAGCGTCCCGTCCTCGAATTTAGTCGAACTTCACTTCGATAAGAAGAGACGGCACGACTAGGCCGTCCACATACCGACGCGGCTATCCTCCTGCCGACACTCGAGACTTCGTTGAGTTTTACAGCCCGAGCGCGAGACCCTTCCAAAGCCCATTCCCCGGCGAGGCGAGGTTTGGCGATCTGCATGCAATCAGTCGAAACGACGTAGCCGCCAAAAACTGACGGCCTGGAGTGAGTCAGTTCCCCCAAGCTCCAGGGTTCGAACAGCCAACGGGGGTACGTCGAGAATTGTGGTGCTGTAGGGATCGGAGAAGTGACCCGCAAAGGAAGGAACCAAAATGGCGAATCAAATGATGAGAAAGTGCGCACACATACCGTGCCTGTGCGATGTACCGGATGGAGAAGAATACTGCGGAGAAGCCTGTCGTGACGCAGGAGGCGAGGACGTGGAGATCGCGTGTCAATGCAGCCATCCGGCCTGTCCGCTTACGTTTCGGCAGTTCGCGCCTCGAAGTGTTGCCGACCTGGTGAGCTAACGATAATTTGCGGCGACCCGTACATCACGTTAGGAAATGCCGATGTGCACCAATGCAGGCCCGCTGAAGGAGAATCGATCGTGAAATTCATAAAACAGAGTTTGTCGCTTTTTCTTTCGTTTTGCCTTGTGTTAGCCACTGCACCCGGAGGGTTCGCCACGCCGGCAGACCAATCCGCCGCACAACCGCCGGTTCGGGCCGCGAAACAGACGCCGGAACAGCTGCAGCAATTGGTAGCGCCAATCGCATTGTATCCAGATGCGCTGGTGGCACAGATCCTCGCGGCGGCTACTTATCCCGATCAGGTTGTAGAAGCTGACCGGTGGCTGCAACAACATACCGATCTTAAAGGCGAGCAACTCGGTAAAGAAGTTGACAAGCAGCCATGGGATTCGAGCGTGAAGGCCCTCACCGAGTTTCCTTCGGTGCTGGGTAACATGGACAAGAATCTCTCCTGGACCTCGTCGCTTGGCGATGCTTATGTCAACCAAGAGCAGGATGTAATGAAGGCTGTGCAGGTAATGCGTGACCGGGCGGAGAAGGCCGGGAACTTAAAGAGCACATCGCAAGAAAAGGTAAGCAAGCAGGGGCACGACATCGTGATCGAGCCTGCCGACCCTGAGGTGGTTTACGTGCCTGAATACGATCCGTGGCTTATCTACGGCGAACCCATCGGGATTTGGCCCGACTGGTATTGGTATCCGGGGCTGTTCTTTGATGGTCCGGGATTCGCGTTTGGACTCGGCTTTGGAATTGGTTTCTTCGGCGGGTTTGGCTGGGGATGGGGACACTGGGGATACGATTGGCATCACCACGGCATTCTTTTCGATCACCACGGTTACGTATCCCATAGCAGAATTTTCATCAATCGCAATCGCTTCAATGCTGCCAGAGGCGGATTTAATCGTGGCGGCGGATTTCACGGCGGAGGAGCGAGAGGCTTCTCATCCCATACCCAGGTCGGCATGCACTCCGGAGCGTTCAGCGGCTTCAATCACGGAGGAGTGGCCAGAGGCTTCTCTTTTCGTGGGCAGTCGAGCTTCGGCGGAGGCTTTCATGGTGGTGGCTTCGGGGGCGGAGGTTTCCACGGAGGTGGAGGCGGTCGCCGCTGATTCGGATCAATTACTGCAAACGAGACTGAGAATATAGGAGAACAAAACTCATGCGCCCGAACAATATGCAGTTTGAAGCATTCACGGTGAGGTTGGCTTGGGGGTTCGCATCCATCGTCTGTTTATTACTGGCAGTGGGTTTTCTGCTGTTGGTAGCGGGCCTCGCTGGGTCGAGCTTTGCTCAGGAATCACAACCAAGAACCTTCTCAACTCCTGGCGAAGCTAGTGACGCTCTCTTTCAGGCTGCGCAGAAGGAGGACGAGCCGGCTTTGGAAGCCATCCTCGGAGCGGGCAAGGAAGTCACTTCCTCAAGCGACGAAGAGGAAGACAAGCTCGAACGCGAGCAGTTCAGCCAGAAATATCAGGAGATGCACCGTCTGGTCCAAGAACCCGACGGAAACACGGTTCTGTACATCGGCGCAGAAAACTGGCCCTTCCCCATCCCGCTGGTCTCGAAGAACGGCGTATGGTACTTCGATTCCGAGACCGGTAAGCAGGAAATCCTGTTCCGCAGAGTGGGAGAAAACGAAACGACCGCAATTGAAGTGTGTCAAGAATTCGCAATAGCAAAGAATGCGAGGACCGCAAAGGAAGCTAGCTACGACCCAATCACCCAATTTGCCGAGAGCCTGACCTCTGCGGATGCCGGCGTCAATAAAGAGACTAGTCCATTCCATGGGTACTACTTTCGAAGGCTGACAAAGAATTCTGCACCGGCGACGAAAGCCTTGACTCTCGTTGCGTACCCCGCGGACTACCAGTCCTCTGGGGTTATGACTTTTGCAGTCACTCGAGATGGAGTCGTTTACCAGAGGGATCTAGGGCCTGGCACAACGACCGTTGCACCAAAAATAAAGGCCGCAACCGGTTCGAGTTGGCGCCCGGCGGCACAAAGTGACCCTGTCCCCCAATCTTGATCGCAATGCTGGCTGGAATGGAGGTGGAGGGCGTGATCTAGCGTAGGTGGAACCCTGACCGGCCCTGCGGTTTCTGGCAAGGCCTGACCAAGAAGGGAGACAGAATGGATAGCAACTCATTGCTGTCCAAATTCGCGGGCTAACTGCTGACCGAGTGGAAGGTATCGCCACGTGTGAGAAAGACTGAGCCCCCTGATAGGCTGGATTGGGTTCGCCAAGAACCAATTCAACCAGAGGAGACTCAGCCTAATGAAAGTATGCAGCATTTTCTCGCAGGTGTTGA
>JBAUXO010000093.1:0-1798 GCA_049584315.1 Candidatus Sulfotelmatobacter sp.
CCGATGACAATCGCGACCAGACTTGCAACCTTCGCGATGGTGCCTGTGAAAAGAGCTTGGATAGCGTTAAAGCCGGTGTCGAAGGGACTCCCCTGAGCGTGAGCCGCCACAGGTAAGAGCAAGAGAAGAGCAAGCCACAGGGATTTTGAAGCTGCCAGGCGCAAGCCCGCAAAACACTGTCTTCGGTACAAGCTCTTAGTAGGCGCAAAATGCAGCATGAAAACCTCCAGTAGGACCCTTGGAATGCTGTCTTGAATGTTCACCATAGAGACCAATAGTGGAACAAGTCCAAGACTTACTTAGGGACGATCCATGCGTATCGGCTATGGTTCAGTTCCGGGGAGACACCGTAGGGAATGCTGGAGGAGTTAACAAAAGGAAGAGGAGCGGTAATGCGCTGGCCAGCAGCGAAGAAAATTCCCCTTTTGGTCAAGTATCTTGGCTGTCACTGTGATTGCGATGTGCGACGCTTCATGCTCTGGTTTAATACGCACGAATGGAAACGTTCCGTGAACGGAATGCGCCCGGCATTGACTGCGGAGTCCGCTGGCCGAGGATATCAACAGGTGACTCTTAGTTTGCTTTCCCGACCGAACGTTTTCGATGCGGCTCGCATCCAGATGCCACCTCAGCCCAACTTCGTCCTTGCCGGTATCGAATAGGTTGGCCACTAAAGGATGTCGCGCATTTCCAGAAAGCGATTTTGCACATTGTCCCATGACGGGTAAGACCCGTAACAAAGCACTCGACATTGCGCCTCATATTCGGGGCCAACGACGGACGCAAGTGCCGGCTGCGGGAAGAGCGCATCGCTCCGCGCGAAACTCATGCCTTCCGGGAAGAAATAGCTCTTGGAGAAATACGTTCGGCTGATCTGGTCGTAGTCCGCTTTGATCGTGGCGTATTCGGTCGAGCGGAGCATGGTCTGGACTTCCGCGTGTCCGGATAGTTGATACAGGTCATAGTAGTGCCGAGCGTAGCTACCGAGAGCCTGGCGGTCGCGCTTGAGGAGTTCGACTTTACTATGGATGGCGAACATTTTTTCAACAAACGTTCTGCGAAAATGCAGGAGGCGAAGAGGGAATGATCCTTCGTCTTCGGCACCGAGTGACAGTTTGTTCTCATGCAGATATTGACCTAAGTAGGACCACAACTCGATGACCGCGGATGGCTCGCGTCCGCTAGCGGTTCCGGCTTCAAGAAGGACGCGATTAGCAACCTCACCTGGGCCGCCGAATCTCTGGGCGTAGGAGAAGCGATCGTTGCGTCCGAAGCCGCCGATGGTCTGGCTCTCGTTTTGAACAAACGACAACGCAGGATGCCGAGCTACGGCGTCACGAAGTTTTTTTAACTCCCGGTCGATGGCATTATTTCCCAGTGCTGGCTGAAATGCTCTCGGATCGAGAAAGATGTCAATGTCCTCCGAGAATCGCTCAATTAGGTTCCATCCTTTGGCGAGGCTCGTACCACCCTTGAAAATGATCTTATCGCGGCTGGTTGTGGCGAGAAATCGAAGGGCCTCGGTGACGTAATAGTCCTTCTCAATAATCGCCGGGCGCAGCTTGCGCTCGCGAAAGTGTTCCGCAGCGCGGAGGATTGCCTGTTCAAAATCGGCATGCTCAAAGAGTCGCAAGCTACCGTTTCTCCTTGGCTTGCCAAGCAGATGCGTTAGGCAATGCGGTGAGTGTCCCGAAATCGAATCGAGACAGTGGATTCAGAGAAGCTCGCAAATGTTGTAAAGCCCGGCGATTGTTGCCCAGTTGCTCGGCGAGTGCGCCAAGCATGGCCCGAACACGGG
>JBAUXO010000094.1:0-3951 GCA_049584315.1 Candidatus Sulfotelmatobacter sp.
GATGAACACACTGGCGCCCTCCTGAACCAAAGCCTCGGCGATGCTCAGGCCAATGCCCCGGGCGCCTCCCGTCACCAGCGCCACCTTCTTCTCAAATTCCACAGACACACGATCCTCCGTTCGCAAAATCGGGGCCTTAAGAAACCACATCCCATACCGCCCACGTCAGGTTCTTAATCCCGTTTGCCCAGACGTGCCGGGACCTGTTCCCTAACCTTTGTCTCAGCGCCCTTGCAAGCTGATGGAGTGGGCTGGAATTCGAGCTCACGAACAAGCTTCCGCGGATCGAAGGGAGAACAGTGGAATGTGTGCCCGTCGACATTGAATGTGGGTGTCCGCTGCTTGCCCTCATTGACGCTCATGACAAAAGCGAGGGCCTCAGGACTCGCGTCGATATCTACTTCTTCGAAGGGGACGCCCTGCTCCCGCAGAGAATCACGTGCTGCGCTCGAGTCTTCACAACCCACTCTGGTGTACATTCGGACATATCTCGGGTTCAAAGATCCACCTCCGTTCCGCGCAGGGTCCTCGGCGGTCGCGACAGAACTCAACGCGTCTGCCTTTCTTCGGCTGGCTTGCTGGCGATGAACAGATTCCTAATCGCTCCCAATGGTTTCATTCACCTCTTGCGGACACGCTTGCGAGGTTCCTCCTGGAGTCGATCGCCCGCTTCGTTTACGTGAGAAATGGAAGATATCGGAAGCTTCGACGGCCAGCTGTCGTGCCTCGTCTTGGAGATCCTTGCGGTACCAGAAATCAGGTCGAGCGGCAAGCCGATCGCAGGCTTTCCTCAGCTCCACCCACCGCAGAGGCAACTGGTGTGCGCTCGCGAATTCCTCGATCGTTGGACCCAACTCATTCCTTCCCAAGAGTGTTCGTCCGCTGACAGTGCGTAAAATTCTGAGCGTCCAGTGTCGGTAGCTCATGCAGAAGCGGAGAATGCTCAACCGACACAAGCGAGACTCTCTATCACGGCTTCGCCATGCCCTTTGGCCACGCGACGGTAAGCAGAAACGCACTCTCTTCCAGTGCCTCGACGTCATGGTGCATGCCACAGTCCAGCGCCAACAGTTGTCCCGCCGAGAGCTCAACCGACTTCAGATTAGGCACGTGAAGGAGTATCTTGCCGCGCAGAGTCTGAATCGAGATCCTGGCGTCAGCCTTGTGATCATTCATGTGGGTGCCTGACTTCATGAGAACCAGGACAATGCGGAAGTCTGGATACTTTGCCAATGTCTTCGAACTGCGCCCTGTTTCGCGCTCCCACGAATCCTCCCGTCGAAGCTCTTCCAGTTCTTGATGAAGGTCGAATCGCAACATGGGTTCAGCCAGGTTTGGCAGCCTGTTCAGGCTCTTCGTGCCGTCACCGGGATGGCAGGTACTCGAGTTTGTGTTCATGATCAGTGCCTTTCGTGCGTTCCTTCATCTGCCGGTCCGTCTCCTGGTGTGTACGCCCCAGGGTCTGTTGCAACCGGTATTCGGGACGCTCACTTTGCATTACTACTCTTACTCACGACTCCTTGGAATGGTTCGTTCGTCCCGAACAATGGAACGGAAATACCTTAGTTAGTGCGAAAACTCCACAATCCTGATCTCCCAACGGAATTAGAGGACTGAGCAGCCCCTCAAAGAGTCCTCTCATTCAGGAACGGATCATGGTAAGCACCATCTTGAGCCGGGTCAGGGCCTTCAGGGCATGGGGATGATTGGCCGGCATCAGCACCATATCGCCAGGTGCTGCGCGCAATGGCTTGCCGTCAATAGAGATCTCGACCTCCCCTTCCAGCACCTGCACCAAGGCATCAAATGGAGAAGTATGTTCGCTCAAGCACTGCGCATCATCGAACGCGAACAGCGTTACGTTCCCGGTCTGTCGTTTGAGGAGAGTTCTACTCACAATCGAGCCCTCCTGGAAGCTCACCAAGTCCTTCGCACACAGCGCGAGTGCCTCTCGCATCTCCAATTCCTTATCTGCCATAGCCATCCCTACCTCTCTCTCTGCGCTCTTACCGCTCAGCTTGGATATGTTGGCGAAGTTTTCGCGTGGCCGCCCATGGCTTTTGGAAACCACCAATGAGCTGATTCAGGCATTCCCCAGCTCTCGCTGTCCAACCAGCGAGACGGCTCCGAGATGCTCTCCATACTTACGGAAGAGCCGCCGCATGGCAAGAATCCGCTGGCGCAGCACTGGGTTTATAGCCATATTGAACGCGACTCGCAAACCGCCTCTAAACCCCTCATCCCGCAGCACACGCCGTGGTTCCAGCAGATGCATCGGCGCTTCACCGCTCCAAGTCACTTTCAGTCCACTTTGTTCGAACAATCTTATCCATTCACTCCGGGACAGCGGTTGCACTCCCACATGGATCTCTTTCGACATTTCAGCTTGAATCTCATGGCGCACGTGGTCCGAAATATCGTCAGGCAAGAAACATAACTCGTGGATTCCGTACCGTCCTCCAGCGGTAAGTAGCCGTCGGGCTTCGGCAAAGATCCGCCTTTTCTGTTCCTGACTCTGCATGCTCAGTATTGCCTCACCATAGACCACGCTGGCACAGGCACCGGGCAGCCCCGATTCTTCTGCCTGGCCCAGCACGATCTGGGCACTGATTCCTGCCAACTGCCGTCGCAGATCTTCGGCTGCCGCAGGCTCGCGCTCCACTCCCCAATACGCCGCAGGACGCTTTTCCAGAACCATTCGGGCCGTGACGCCGAGTCCTGGAGCAAACTCAACCACGCGATCCTGTGAGTTGATTGCCAGAGCGTCGAGCATCTGCCGTGTAAGTTCAAGCCCGCCTGGTCGCAGCACGCGTTTACCAGCACGTGCCAGCACCCAATGTCCCTGCATCTTGTCGGGATGTTGTCCTTCTCCAACCATTTGAGGACGAGCCGAAGATGTTTCCGGTTCACGATTGTTCACGGAAGAACTTTGCATCATGATTGACTCCAATCTCCAGCTTACTTCGCGGGAATCAGGTGCATATGACAAAAGTCACAATGCCATCGCCTTGGGAGGACTTTGGTCTTCGGTTTGATTAACAAAGCGCACATCAAGCCTCTACCTTTACAACATCGATCAGGAACCTGCCTCCTGCGCGGATGGCGGACGCCGTGCGAATGTCGCAAACAAAGTCACCGCGAAAATCGTCACTGTAGCCATTTCGGTAATCGCTGAAACCGGGAGCCACGACCATGCCCAGCCAGCAAAACCTTGATACGCGAGAATTTCGGAGCTGACGCGAAGCAGACATCCGCCTGTGAGTAGCAAGAGTGACAGGAACATGAGTCTCGTGCTTAAAAGAAGGCGCATTCCGAAGAATGCCCGTGGAATTCTCTGCTCCACGGAGCAACCTCTTTGATGTACTCGTGTTGTTCATCCATCTGTGCTCACAACTCGGCAAGCGTCGTGCGGAGATACGGGTAAAAGACCCTCTCCTCTTTGTGGAAGTGCGAGACCATCAACTTCTCGATCACAGCGAAGACATCTCGCACTTGCAACACCATCTCCTGGTTTGGATGCGTTCACAATCGTCAGCAGACGATCAATTTGCATCTCAATCTGGCGGTGATCCGCGCGAAGCAGGTGCGAGGTTCGAACTGCCATTCGCATCACTATGTCCAATCAGCAGAGGTGATGTCTGCCAAAATTCTGGCACAGGCACGCGCCCGACGTGGCTAGTAACAGCACTGTCAACGCTAGGGACCTCCAAACAACACCCGGTTCTTGCAGACCTATTTGCCCGCTGCCAGCATTGGCAATGATCTGACAATGACGACGCCCTTCATGCCGTTGGCCTCATGCAGAGTGCAGACATAACGGTAGACTCCAGGGACGGTGAAGACACGGGAAAAGGTTTGACCGGGCTGCAGGAAACCCGAATCAAATGGTTGCACGCTGGAGGGAAGCTTCACGTCCGCTACCGAGAGGGCCTTGCTGGCATCGTCCACGAC
>JBAUXO010000095.1:0-9880 GCA_049584315.1 Candidatus Sulfotelmatobacter sp.
GCAAAATGATAATTGCCAATCAACAAATGGCATACGCAGCCTAATTAATTAGGCAGCCGCTTTCCACCGCTTCGCCCTTGGGCGGTGAGCGAGCGTCACACAGAGGGCTGCTCTTCTCCGTTACGTCTGGGCGGGGAGGTTAAGATCACAGGCTAGCGGCTAGCGTTTCTTGTCCGTTCTGAGCGTGGGCCGCGAACGTCCTGGGGGAAGCGCCAGCAGTGGCGTCAAACGCCTGGGGCATGAACGCGAATAAGCATGTAGTCTCTTGACTAGTATCATTTTCGGACGCGGGTTCGACTCCCGTCGCCTCCACCAATATCTCGTTTATTATCAGTCGTTTGCAGTCACATTTTAATTTCATACAATAGCATTCTGCGGAGGCGGGCTCTCCGCCGGGCTTCTCTCCGGTTTTCTTCTCGCCGATTACGAACCAATCGAACGACCGATTATTCCTGGCAGAAATAGCTGGGGTGAAATGGTTTTCGCACTACCGTTCTTGCGCAGGATCTATATAAGTTCCTGTTTGCCGACTAATCGGGAGTGGGCGGTTACTTCAAGTACTCGTCGAGCCAACCCAGCCATCGCCTGTCCACGTCCCGGAAACGGATGGGGTCGCCGGGCTCGTGTCCGGGAACTGGGTAGGCTATGAATTTCACCGGCACTCCATTGTCTTTCAGGGCATGGTAGAGCTGGTATGACTGCGCGATGGGGACGCGTGCGTCTCCCGTATCGCTCAGGATCAAAGTCGGCGTCTTGATCTGGGCCGCGTAGGTGATTGACGACTGGGCGATATAGTCCTTCATGTTGTCGCCCAACCACGGAGATCCTCGGAAGCTATAGCGGTCGGCCACATTGCTATCGGAGATGTTGTAGTCCTCAGCCCAGTTGGTCGGCGCGGCACCCGCTACCGCTATGGTAGTGCCCGATCAGCCAGGTGGTCATGAAGCCGCCATACGACCAGCCAGTAACCGCGATCCTCGACTCGTCAACAAATCCAAGTTTTTTCAATGCGTCGATTCCCGCCATCACGTCTCGCCCGGGACCATCGCCGGCGTCGTTGTAGATGGCATGCTGATACGCGTTGCCTAGGTTATCGCTACCTCGGTAGTTGGGCCTGAAGACGACATAGTCTCGCGCTGCCATTAATTGGGAAGTATTTTCGAATTCCGTTGTCGAAGCAGCCGTGGGGCCGCCATGAACCATCAGTACGAGTGGGTATTTCTTGTTTCTGCTGAAATCGGGTGGGTAGACCAGGATGCCGTCCTCGCGGAAACCGTCCGGCCCCTGCCACTCGAAGGATTCCATCTTGCCGAGTCGCAGCGCGTCGATCTGCTGGTTGAAATACCGAATCATGCGAATGGTTCGCAGGCGAGTTTGCCGTCGTTTGCCGCTCGTATAACCAGAACGGCACGCCCAAAGGCTTGAGCATTATGGGCTACGACTTACGTGAAAAGACTTACACTTATTGTGGGACGCAGAGCAACGGCTGAAAGCGGATTCCAGCGCGGAACGATTGACGGCGACACCTGGACATGGATCGACGATGGGAAGATCACTCATGGTCGCTTCACAGAGAAGACCGTGAACCCGGACATGGCCAGCTACACATACGAAGTGGCCCACGGTTCCGAACCCTGGACCCTCGTTACGGAAGGCAAACAAACCCGCCAAAAGTAGCAGGTCCGTTCGACCGAGCGAGCATTTGGGCAGAATTGAGTTTTGATCGCCGTCAGCAAACAGTTGAAATCGGTTCACTTTTCTTCCGTCCGCGATCATCATTGTTCTTCGCCATTGCAGAGCTGGCATCGTTCCGGATTTCTTGTTGTGTGACGGTGCGCGGCATTGCAGATTTCGCGAACCGGGAGCTTGGAGGCGCTGATGAAGCAACTGCTTGTCGTTTGGCTCGCTCTTCTCTTCTACGTATCTTTAGGACTGGCCCAACAGCCGGCAAGCCAAGCCGCTGCGCAGGCTACACAAGACACAGCCTCCGCCGCACTTGTGACCTTAACCAAGACATGGACCGACGCTATGAATGCCAAGGACCACGAGAAGATAGAACAGCTGGTGGCGCCGGAATTCGCGCTCTACCGTTGGAATGGTGAATTGATGTCCCAACGGCCAGACTGGCTGGATTTCCTCTACCACACCGAAATCAAGGAATATACGGTGCGCGATATCAGCGCTAAAGCGTACGGCGACTTCGGAGTTGTAACTCTGGTCTGCACCTGGAGTGGCATTCACAACGGAGGCGCATTCGATGTGCATGCCGTGATGGTCGACACATGGCACCGCACAAATGGAAAGTGGCAGGTCGTTGCCCGCAATAGTTGCACCCCAACTGCTGACTCTGCCGGCACTGCTGAGCCCTGTCCTACTTATCATTACTCGAAATAAGTTACGCTCCCAAGAAGAGGCACCATCCTCCAAAGCGGGCGCGCCTGGCCCAGCCTGCCCTTCAGTTCGCCCTGATTGACATACTCCGACTTTCCGATTGAATGTTCATGCTCTTGTTTGGTTTGCGTTGGGCGGCACTTTTCTGGCCGGGCTACACTCGAAGAGGCAGAACGTGTGAACGTGTCAGGCATGATCGGAAACCATCCGAGCGATTTCCGAGAGCCAATTTGCGGATTACTTCCGGATCGACGATCCGCCCGCGAACCTGCAGTGAGACGTCTCTTCCCCTGATCGGGTCCCACCTGAGCCTACCTTGTCTTACCAGATGTGCACGCGGTCGGCCGGGGCGAGGTAGAGCTTGTCTCCGGACTTCACATCGAATGCCGCGTACCATGCGTCGAGGTTGCGCACGGTAGCTGGCCGGAACTGGTCGGGGGGGTGGGTGTCGGTCATCACTTGCTCCCGAAGAAAAGCTTCACTCGACTTTGATGCCCACTCCTGTGCGAAGCTAAGGAAGAACTGCTGGTCACCCGTGAACCCGTTCTGGACGGGTGCGGCCTTGCCCGCGAGGGAGGTGCCGTACGCATCGTAGGCAGCGGAAATGCCGGCGAGGTCTGCGATGTTTTCATTCAGCGTCTGCACACCATTCACGGCAAGGTCGGGAAAAGGCTTGTAAGTGTCGTACTGCGCGGCGAGGCTGACGGCGGCCGCATTGAAATGCGCCAAGTCAGCGGGTTTCCACCAATTGCGCACACGACCGGTGGAATCGAATGCACTGCCGGTCGTGTCAAAAACATGGCTGATTTCGTGCCCGATCATAGCGCCGATAGCGCCGTAATTCACCGCCGCGGGAGCCTGCGGATCGAAGTACGGCGGTTGGAAATGCGCAGCGGGAAGGTCGAGCGCGTTTTGCAGCGGCAATTCGCAGGCATCGACGGCTTGCGGATACAAGCAACTCCACTCTCTTCGATCGACGGGATGGCCGAGACGGGCGACAAAGCGGTGGTAATCAAACAGGCCGCCGCGCCAGAGGTTTCCGAAAATGTCATCGGCCTTGACTTCGTAGGAAGAGTAATCGCGCCAGGTCTCCGGGTAACCGATTCCCACATAGAGATTGGAGAGCTTGGCCTGGGCTTCCGCTTTGGTCGCAGGATCCATCCAGGAGAGAGCATCAATGCGGCGCCGGTAAGCGGCGATGATGTTCGCAACCATCGCTTCAATCTGGGTCTTGGTTTCGGGTGAGAAGTAGCGCTGGGCGTACATTTGCCCGACGGCGTCGCCGAGCACACCGCGGCCTGCAAGCATTATGTATCCAGTTTCGTCCATCTTGCTGCTGACCAATGCGACGCCGCTCTGCCAGCGCGGACGGCGCTCCATTTTGCCGGAGAGAGCCTTGCCGAAGAAAGCGAAGCGCTCATCGACGAGCGCCTTGGGCAACACGTCGGCGTAATCCTCAATCAAGTGGAAGGCCAGCCAGTCTTTCCATGTGTCCAGCGCGGTAGAGGCAACAAGAGTGGATTCCCCTGTGAAAGCTGTGGGCTGCCAGACGATGAAGCTGGCTTGGCCGCCGAGGCCGGCGCCGCGAAAGTACTCCGCCCAGTCGAGGCCGGGGGCGTTGACGGCGAAGTCGGCTTGCTTCCAGGTGTTGTTCGCCTTGTGGATGTTATTCTCATCCGCCAAAGCGATATGTTTTTCGGCAATTGCATGCTCCAGTTCAACGACGCGCTGGGCGTGGACGTCCGGGTCAGTGAACCCGGCAAGCTTGAGCAGGGCAGAAACGTGCGTCTGATATTTGGTTCGGAGGTCGCGCATGCTCTCACTGTCGGAAAGGTAGTATTCGCGGTCGGGCATTTCCAGGCCGCCTTGCAGCAGGTAGGCGACATAGTGCTCGGGGTCGTTAAAGCCGGGTGCGACCCATAGTCCGAAAAGATTGGCAGTATGAAAGTCGTTGTTCAGGCCATCGACATCCGCCCGGAGGCTCTCTCCCAAGGCTCGGGCTAAGTCGTGCTTGTCGTGGATGGCAGCGATTGCGCCGAGGTGTGGGTGGAGCGGAGCGAGGCCTTTGGCTTCGATGGACGCCTCGTCCATGTAGGAGTGATAGAAGTCGGCAATCTTGCGGGCATTGGAACCAGCAGTGCCATTGGACTTGGTTGCTTCTTCGATGAGCCCAGCGATACGCTTGCGGGTCAAGTCGTTCGAGTCGTCGAAGTCGAGGCCGTTTGGATCAATGTACCTGCGATCGCGCGGAATTTTGGTGCGCTCGATCCAGTTGCCATTCGCGTAGCGGTAGAAATCGTCACCGGGCTTGACCGAGCGGTCCATGTTTGCGATCACAATGCCGTGGGTCTCCGGCGCGGGCACGGTCTGCGAATAAGCGGCAAGCGGCGCGAGGGCGAAGACGGCGTACGCGGAGGTGTTCCAAGGCGGGAATCTAAGTGCGAATCTCATGGAAACGCTCAAAAGTTGTTGTGGCTTCGGAGCTCGACCAGTTCGGATTGGACGGAATCAACCAAAGGTAGCACGGCCCGCCAGTTGGTGGGCATCAGGCAGCATTGGCACTCACCGTCGATTGCTAGACGAGTAACGGGCAAACCTTCCCTAACCCGTAAGGTGACGTTTGCCGAGCAACCGTGAGCTGGCGGCTACTTCAGATACTGGTCCAGCCAATCCAGCCATCGGACATACATGTCCCGATAACGTACGGGGTCGTCGGGAAAATGCCCGGCGACCGGGTAGGCTATAAATTTCACGGGCACTCCATTGTCCTTCAACGCGTGGTAGAGCTGGTACGATTGCGCGATCGGGACGCGCGCGTCTCCTGTATCGCTCATGATCAGCGTCGGCGTCTTGATCTGGGCCGCGTAGGTAATCGGCGACTGCGCGGCATAGTCTTTCATGTTGCCTCCCACCCACGGAGAGTACCCTGAAGAACTGGCGCGTATACCAACCGCCCATGTCCGACAGGTTGTACTCCTCGTTCCAGTCGGTGACCGAGGCTCCCGCTATCGCCGTCTTCCAGATGTGGTAATGGCCGATGAGCCAAGTTGTCATGTAGCCACCGTACGACCAGCCCGTAACCGCGATCTTCGACTCCTCGACAAATCCGAGCTTCTGGATCGCATCGACACCGGCCATCACGTCCCGGCCGGGACCATCGCCGGTGTTGCCGTAGATAGCTCGCTGGTAAGCATTGCCCAGGTTATCGCTGCCGCGGTAGTTGGGCTCGAACACGACATAGCCTCGCGCCGCCATCAGTTGGGCTAAGTCGTCGAATCCAAGTGTCGACGCGTCCTGGGGACCGCCGTGGACCATGAGTACGAGTGGGTATTTCTTGTCTTTTCTGAAATCGGGCGGATAGATGAGGAGGCCGTCCTCGCGGAAGCCATCCGGCCCCTGCCAGTCGAAGCCCTCCATCTTCCCAAGCTGCAGTTCCGTTATCTGGTGGTTGAAATCGGTCAGCCGCTTGGGTGAGTCCGTGAGCGATGCCATGTAATAAAGCTCGGAGGGGCTGGACACCGTGGTGCCGGCAAATGCGATCTCGCCTTTTGGCCCAACGGCGACGTCTACCCAGTCGTCCGAAAAGGGATTGACCTCACCCAAGGAAAGTCTGCGGGCCTTACCCTTGAGCGGCTGCAACCACAAGGCGACCTGAGTGCCGTCGTTTCCGCCCACCAGCAAAGACTGGCCGTCTGGCATCCAGATGGCGCGCTCCAGGTTGCGGTCGATGTCGCGGGTGAGGTCGACGCCCTCGCCGCCTGCAACGGACGTGATGAAGATTTCGTAGCCGTTGCTGTAATCGCCGTCGCGCGGGTACCAGTACGCCAATTGCGAGCCGCCGGGTGAGAACAGGCTGACACGTTCGAACTTCTCGTGGCTGGTGAGCTTGCGGACCTCGCCGGTCTCGACGTTCAGGATTTGCAAGGTGGTCAGGTCGCCGTCTCCGAAATGCGGGTGCTCCTGTCGGGTGAAGGTCAGGGACTTGCTGTCCGGTGCCCAGGAGATAGGCGAAGGGGGCCGATTCGGCGGCGGACTCTTTTGAAGGCTCCAGGGCCCCGAGGTCAGTCTCTTCGCGTTCCCACCCTCAGCGCTCACAAGCCAAATGTGAGAAGGAGGCGGCGCGGCAGTCGTCAGGTAGTCATTGTCTCCAACTTCGAACGAGTCATTGTGCTTATCAATCTCTTTCTGGTTGGGCGGGTCGTCGCCGGTGACATAGGCGATGTCCTTTCCGTTCGGCCGCCAGCCAAACTGTTCGACTCCGTTGGGCGCATTCGTGATTTTCTTGGCGTCGCCACCGCTCATTGCCATGACGAAAACCTGCGGGCTGTCTTCCTTTTTTGTAGCGTCGTCTTTCTTGTCCTTGGCGTAGGGCGCGCCCGCCAGGAATGCCAGCCTGTCGCCGCTCGGCGACCAGCGGGGAGAGCCCACGTTCTTGCGATCGAAGGTCAGCACTCTGGGGGCACCGCTCGCCACGTCGACTACAACCAGTTCGCTGTCAGTGCGGCCTTCTTCGAAATTCGGACGCGAAACGACACAAACGACGGACTTGCCGTCGGGCGAAATCTGGGGATCGGAAACGGTCACGACATTCGCCAGGTCGTCGGGCTGGATGCGGCGCTGCTGGGCTGTTGCAGCGCCCACCGTAAGAAGAAAGGCCAGCAGCATCAAGGCGACGGAGTAGGCGTTCGATCCCTGGAGACAAGGGGCGAAAACGGAATGATCCTTTTCCGTGGAGGCTGGCATAGATGAGCGGACTCCTGCCCGCGAGTGGCCTCGACTGATTGACGGCTTACCGCTTTGCAATACGGAGCAATGATACACAAAGCCCACTGGCGCGATAGGGAACGGATAACGGGCGGATGACGTGCAACTCTTCCCTAATCTTGTAACTTAAGGTTTGCCGATCCGCCCGCGACCTGCAGTGAGATGTGTCTTCCCCCGATTCGGGGTCCCACCTGAGCCTACATTGGCTTACCAGATACGCACGCGGTCAGCGGGGGCGAGGTAGAGCTTGTCTCCGGGCTTCACATCGAATGCCGCGTACCATGCGTCGAGGTTGCGCACGGTGTCTACCCGGAACTCTCCGGGGGAGTGGTCGTCGGTCATCACTTGCTGCCGGAGAGAAGCCTCAGTCGACTTCGATTTCCGGGATTGTGCGAAGCCGAGGAAGAACCGCTGGTCGCCCGAGAGACCGTTCTGGACGGGAGCAGCCTTGCCCGCGAGAGAGGCGCCGTATCCATCATAGGCAGCGGAAATGCCGGCGAGGTCGGCGATGTTCTCATCAAGCGTCTGTTTACCATTCACGGCAAGATCGGGAAAGGGTTTGTAGGTATCGTACTGCGCGGCGAGTCCGGTGGCGGCCGCGTTGAAATGCGTCAGGTCGGCGGGTTTCCACCAGTTGCGCATACGCCCCGTGGGATCGAACGCGCTGCCTTCGGTGTCAAAGGTATGGCTCATTTCGTGCCCGATGATGATGCCAATGCCGCCGTAGTTCACCGCCGCGGGAGCCTGCGGGTCGAAGTGTGGCGGTTCGAGATATGCGGCGGGAAAGTCGCTGTCTTTCATCAAGAAAACGTGGTCTTCAATTTACAACCGCGCAGCCGAGAAACTGCCCGAGCTGAATCTCGAGATCGCCGCTGGCTCAATTTCTCAACGCGGGAAAGAAAAGAAACAACGCGTCCTCTCGTATCTCCGTGAGCATCCCGAGGAATTGCGACCCATTTCCTCATCCAAATTGCGATTGTAGAGTTCCGCTACCTCATCTCGACGCAGCATTAATAATTGAATTCATCTCCCATCTGACCATTCGCGAGAGGTCCACCTCTAAATGAGCACCAGATCCCGTACTCTTTATGCGTATCAGGTTTGGTTCCTACCGCTCACTTAACTTTTTTCTCGCGCCGGACCTCGCGATCAGGAATATGGACGACCATTCCGACTACCTTGCCGGGCTGATCTCTGACGAATGTGATACGAGCCGGGTCACCGGGGATGAAGAAGGTATCCGAACTCTCCGGAAGCAATTCTGTGGGCGTGTCCTCTTCAGCCTCTTGCCCGAATAGTTTGTCTCCCCGTCGGGTTATGAGGTCGACTACGCCTGAAGTGTTTTCATATCGCCCCACAAAGGTGGCGTAGGTGGTGGGATCGACCTTCGCGATCGCCGGATCGTCGAAAATTTGCACCTGCATTGCATAGCTGACGGTCCACTCCTTCCGGCGCTCGAAGGTATCGAGGTGTCGAAACGATTGCGTGTATGTGGTATCGCCCCGGCGCTGGGTCTCGTCTATGCGATAGTCAAGGAAGGCCAGATTGCCCTTGATCTCGCAGTGGAAGCTGGTAAGAACCCGCTCGCTCTTTGACCCTGGCGGGAGCGGAAGCTGGCATTCCTTCATCTCTTGATCGCGCGTGAAAGAGTGCCCAGCCTGATCGATGAAGCGAAAGTCATCGCTGACATACACTGCCCAACCCGCACAGTCGCCGTGAGCATACGCTCGCTGGCGCGCTTGGGCCGCCTGGATAAGTTCTTGCTCAGTGCCTGACAACCGTGACTCGGCGGGCCCGCCATGAGCTCTGGCCCGCATATTGGCTACCTTCTGTTCGGCGGGAGAAAGCGTTGGCTCGTCGGTAGCGTAGACCATGCTGGCAGATAGGAAGAGTGAAACCAAACGGCGCATAAAGGAACTCATCTCTTGTCCTTAGTGAACGAGCGGTAGATATAACTCAGTCGGCGGGCATTTTACGCCAATACTGCAATCTGCACGGTAGCGGTTCGCGAGGAATCGCGTAGAGTCATCGGTACGCGCAATCTAATCTGGTACAGCACCGGGACGCCGAGACTCTGAGTCCAGAATCGTCGCATCCAGTGCAACGTGCTGCACAAGTCTATAATTGCGCGCACGGATGGCTCTTACTCCTGGGACAAAACTCGGGCCGTACGAGATCGTATCGCCAGTAGGAGCGGGCGGCATGGGCGAGGTGTATCGTGCGCGCGACGCGCGGCTCAACCGTGACGTTGCTATTAAGGTCTTGCCTGCTGCTTTCGCCCGCGATCCCGAGCGATTGCGGCGCTTTCAACAGGAGGCACAGGCCATCGCCGCGCTGAATCATCCCAACATTCTCGCCATTCACGATTTTGGCGAGCACGAGGGCTCGCCTTACCTGGTGACGGAGTTTCTTGAAGGGGAGACTCTGCGCGAGCGGCTTGGCGCTATGCCGCTGCGCAAGGCGATCGAAACTGCCGAGCAGATCGCGCGCGGTCTCGCCGCGGCACATGACAAGGGAATCGTCCACCGCGATCTGAAGCCGGAAAACATTTTCATCACTCGCGACGGGCGCGTGAAGATTCTTGACTTCGGTCTGGCTAAGCTCGCCCGTCCCGAGTCGACAGCCGACGCTGCGACCCTGGCTTCGCAAACTGAGCCCGGCGTGATGCTGGGTACCGTTGGTTACATGTCGCCCGAGCAGGTGAAGGCACAAAACGCGGATCAGC
>JBAUXO010000096.1:0-21201 GCA_049584315.1 Candidatus Sulfotelmatobacter sp.
AAATGTCTTCTTGCTTTTCCCGCTGCTTGCGCGTCCCCATCGCCATACGCGCATTCTACGAATCCTACCTGTGGATCCTTCAAACTCTTTTGCTTACGCATCCGGACTTACACCCCGGGCTGCTAGCTCATCTAGGTCTCGCTCGCGCCTACAAGTCCTCAGGCGACTTCCAAAATTCTCGCCAAGCTTACCTAGATTTCCTCACCCTATGGAAAGATGCTGAGGCCGATATCCCCATCCGGAAGGACGCGGAAGCGGAGTACGCGAAGTTGAAGTAGCTTCTCCGAGAGGTCCAGCCCGTAGCCCACCGTGATTCCATCTACTTGCCGAAGAGAGAGCCACGGCTCTCCTGGCGGTTGTTTCCTTTCCAGTCGATACGCCGTTTTGACCTCGCTTACCCTTCCTCTCCGAGATGCCTAGTCATCTCGCTCCATTGGTTTGTCCCTTCGACGCCTGGCACAGCGGTGATCTCGACTCACTGACAGCACGCAGCGGTCCGATGTATCCGAAGCCATCAGCCGGCCTTCATTCACAATTGCGCGACCCCGGAGTGAGCGTACTATCTCCAATCGAACTGCATCACTGAACCAGCTTAATTGCCATGGTCATCACAATTCCCCAGCCTTGCCCAGCGGGGGTAATTGCAGTTGTGATTGAAGAAGAAGTACTTGTGTCATATCCGTCAACGTCACCAAGCGATGTTGCTGTGCCTACTGTCCAAGGCGCGCCCACACCTGTCGCTTGTCCCCCTACATAAGAAACAAAGTAAGCAAGTTCGTTAGAACCCGCAAGTGTAAGCGTCGCGGCAGGATTGGTGCTGCTGGTTGATATGCCGCAGCCGTTGGTGTCGGTGTCGAGCGCCGGCTTTCCACCGGACACCGAGAACTCATACGCCCAAATATCGTCCACATAATCTGCATCGGTGTCTGAGAACACCACCGTATTGGTATCTGCTCCACCTGCGGATGAAAGCAAGTAGAACAGCCACGCATGACTGGTGACTGATCCACCAGTACACGGAGAATTTGGAGACATAGTGAAAACATTCCCAGCGCCGTCCTTGACCCCAGTTGACGCGATCGTGTTATCGATGACGGCCCCGCCAATAACCAAGTTCCCGGGTGTCACGTTTTTGGCAAAGGTGCACGTATTTGTCGTGTTTGACGTAGGGTGACACTTCTGCACCAAGGTAAAGGAGACTGTCTGTGACCCTTGGTTCACTACGATGCTTTGCGTCACCTGCGGGGCAGCGGCATAATTGGTGTTGCCCGCCTGATTCGCCGCCACCACCACTGTGCCGACCCCTGTGATGGTCAGAGTATTGCCTGTGATTGATCCCGGACCGGAAAGAATGGAGAAAATCACCGGGTTGCCGGAAGCTCCGCCCGTTGCGCGCAATGTAATCGGGCTAACTCCGTACGTCACCGGCGATGGCGGTGCCGTGAAGGCGATGTTTTGAGTGATGAGCCCGGACGCCCCGCTTCCGCTGACCACAATCGACTGTATAGCTCCGCTTACATTCAGGGCGTTGTCGGTAACTGCAACGTCTTCACTCAGACTCGCCACCGACTGCGGAGTGAAGTCGATCGGCAGATCGCACTGCTCCGCTGGACTCAGGCTGGTCGTGCTAGTGCAGGCGATTTTGTCGCCCGAGGCTTCGGGGAAATCGGCGGGATAACTGACGCCTATCAGGTTCAGCGCCTGGTTGCCGATGTTCTGGACTTCTGCCGTCTTCGGACTGTCTATGCTCGTGGAACCAACATTGGTGGTGTCAAAGCTCAACGAGGGCGCATCCGCGCGGTCGATCTTCACCACACGAACGTGGCCGGTATCGCCGACATAGAGATTGCCGGACCCATCGACCGCCAGGCCCTCCGGGTTGTCAAACCCGCTGGCCACCGTCTGCGTAGCACTTGGGGTCACCTCGTGGAGCGCGTTGGTGCCTGCATCGACAATATAGACACTGCCGGCCGCATCCACCGCCACGTCCTCAGGTTTGCTGAATACGCTGCTCACTGTGGTCTGCTTGCCACCCGGCGTTACCTTGTATATCGCTGGGACGCCAGGATCGGCGACGTACACATTGCCCGCCCCGTCCACAGCGACACCTGCAGGCTTGATAAACCCGCTGCCCACCGTGGTCTGCGTGCGGCCCGGCGTCACCTTGTACACCGCTGGGACGCCAAGATCGACGACGTACACATTGCCCGCCCCGTCCACTGCGACCGCTGCAGGTTCAATAAACCCGCTGCCCACCGTGGTCTGCGTGCCGCTCGCAGCTACCTGGTACACTGCCGCGGCATTGAAGTCGCTGATGTATACATTGCCTGCCCCGTCTACGGCCACACCCTCGGGTTTGCCGAATCCAATGCCCACGGTGGTCTGCGTTCCCGCCTGGGTAACTTTGTCTACAGTAGCGGCAGCTGCATCGGCAATGAAAACATTGCCTGCCCCGTCTACAGCCACGCCTTGGGGACTAGAAAAGCCACTACCCACAGTGGTCTGCGCGCCACCCGGACCATAGGCCACCTGCGGGGCGTTTCCGACCCCATAAACCGGCACCGCGACCAGCACTGTGCCGGTGTTATTCGCGCCGGAATAGAACACAACCGCGCCCCTCCGAGGGCCGGCGACGAACGGTGTGAGGCTTACGTTCACCACGCAGTTAGTGGCCGTGGTATAGGCCGATGCCGTGCACGTGGTCCCGGTCGCAGTGGCAAAGTCCTGGCCCGCGATGCCGGTGGTGAGGACCGAGATGCTGCCCACGACCGTGCCAGCGGCGACTGAGAAGCTCAGCGTCTCGGCGGAACTCGTGGATCCCACAGCTTGCAATCCAAAGTTTAAGCTGTAGGAGCAACTGGTGATAGGGGGCACAGACACAGAGGCGGGACAGGTTCCGCTGGACGATTGCCCGGCAGGTTCCACGGCCACCATCGACGTGGCCAGGAAGTCGTGACTGCTTATGGTCCAAGTGGGATCTTCGGCGCTGGTCCCAGTTAAAATGTAGTAGGAGATAGCCCCATTCCAGTTTGCACCATCACTAACAGGACTTTCGAACGGGCTACTGATCGTATAGGAGGATCCAATGTTATTGTTTCCCACTACGGTAAGAAATGCCTCTCCGGATACTGCGGGAATGAGGCTGCCGGGCTGTATTGCGGTTCCGCCGCTGGACGCGCTCGCCGAACCAGTCGGAGAGGATGGATCAAGTACACCGGACGTCGTGAGCGTTCCGGACAAACCGTAGCAGCCTATTGCTCCCCTTGTGGTGGAACCCGTGGAGGTGAGGGTGAAAGTCTGACTGGAACTGGTGGTGGGTCCGTAGGTGTAAAACCATTGGACACCCATTCCGCTTTTGCTTCTAGCCACTGCTGTGGAATGCCACGTGTTGCTTTTTGAATCACTTACAGCGAAACTGTTGGTCGATGTCCCGAAAGTGATACCGCACCAGATGGATGTCGCACCGATCATACTCACGGCGGTTGTGGTTACTTTGCCACCATTGGTCAGCACAGCGCTCGGCATCGCCGTTGAGTTGACGAGGGCAATCTGGGCGCGACATGGAATCTGCACGAACAGAAACGCCATTAGAAGAAATAGCCGCTTCACTGTACGGTCACCACCGTCCACGCCTTTAACACAGTCTGTTTGAATCGGGGTATTGGAAGGTCCGCTTGAACCGAGCGGGAGTCTTGAGGAGCACGTCACTCCAGAAGGGGCGACCCAAACCTTCGCGGTGATTTTGCTTCTAATCGTGTGCTCTGTCAAGACCAATGTTCCTGCAGTGTCGTTGGCAGATGATATGACGCGCACTGTCCTAAGCCTCGGCAAGAAAGCCATGCCCAAGCACCCGCTGTACCTCAAGGAAACCTTAAAGCCCGTTGTGTGGAACCTGTAGCACCCGCATTTCCCTCAGTTTTTGGCTTGCACTGTGCCTGGCAGGGTCGCCGCACCCCTCGCCGCACAAGCGCTCGTGGGCTAGAATGTTCTCCACTCAGGAGCCGGTCATGAACAATAAATGGGATGCCGCGTTAAACCTGCTAAAGGATTTCAGCTCGGTCTTTGCCGGTGAAGGTGAACAGGTGAACATCGATTCTGGAAGGAGGCCGAACGGCGTTCCGAAGCGAAGGTGAACAGCAGGCGGAGCGAAGCGACGCTGGTATGGTGATTGTGGAGTAAGTGTTCGGAATCGTCGAGCGAAATTGTCCGGAGCGAAGCGGAGGCAGGTTCGGCGGGGATTGGATGCAGGGGAAACGGCCAGCAGCCCCTTTGCCCCTGCTTTCTCACATAGAACAGAGATTCAGGGGGCGCTCCCAAACATAAGCGCTAACATAAGCGCGTTTTAAGGGATCTATCGTGCCGCGACTGCCATACCCATGCTCAGTGAACGCATTGGCCCATTCGCACCTTTGACATTTAGGATCTGCAGCTGCGAACATTTGCCATTCGGTTGATGCATCGTGTCTTGAGGAGAACCGGGGATCCGTTTGCCACCTCTGGCTGAGCGTGGATACTTGCCTATGCGCGACCTTCACCTCGCACTCCGCCAGCTCCGGAAAGCGCCCGGGTTTTCCCTGACCATCGTTCTTACCCTCGCGCTGGGCATCGGTGCCACCACCGCCATCTTCTCGCTGGTTGAAGGCGCCCTCCTGCGCCCACTGCCGTTTCGCGATCCCCAGCGCCTCGTCCTTTTGGGCGACCGCCTCGGTGATGGCCTGCAGCTAGGCGTTACCGCCTCCGAGGTCGCCACCTACGAACATGCCGCTCAGGCCTTCTTCTCGATGGGCGCCTACGTCACCACATCGTGGGAGCTCTCCGGTGGCCCGCTCTCTGAATCGGTGAACGGCGCGCGCCTCACCGCCAGTGTCTTCCCCGCACTCGACATCGCTCCCACGCTCGGCCGTGTCTTCACTCAGCAAGAAGACGACGCGCACGCACCCGTTGCTGTGATTAGCTACGGACTGTGGCTCAATCGCTTTCACCGCGATCTCCACATCGAAGGCGCCACGATTACTCTCGACCGCAGGAACTACACTATCGTTGGCGTGATGCCGCGCAGCTTCGAATTCCCGCTGCTTCCCGGCCGCGTTGGCCAGGCACAGTTGTGGGTGCCCATGAGTTTCACCGCCGATGAGCTTTCCCCATCCGCTGGCTCATGGGGAACCCACCTTGTCGCGCGCCTGAAGGACGGTGTCACCGTGCAACAGGCCGCGCATGACGCAAATCGGGTCGCGCAGCAGGTCATGCGCGATTTTCCCCCGGAACTGGCCGCGATTCACATCCGCGGTGATGTTCTCCCCCTGCGCGAATCCATCGTCGCCGGCGTACGCCCTCTGCTCCGCACGCTGTTTCTCGCCGTCTGCATTGTGCTGCTTATCGCCTGCGCCAATGTAGCGACCTTGCTGCTGGTCCGCGCGATCCGCCGCCGCCGTGAGCATGCCGTTCGCCTCGCACTCGGAGCCCACGCCAGCACTATTCTCCGCGAGTGCGTCAGCGAGGGTCTCGTACTGAGTCTTGCTGGTGGCCTCCTCGGTCTGGCTCTGGCGGCACTTGCTTTGCGCGCCACCGTGCCACTCCTTCCCGCGTTCATGCCACGCATCGACGCTATCTCCATCAATGCCGGCGTTGCGGGTTTCGCTCTCCTCGTCGCAGTGCTAACCGGAGTTCTCTGCAGCCTTGCTCCGGCCTGGGCTGCTGTCGGCGCCAACCTGCTTGAGGACCTCAAGGAAGGCGCCCGCTCGGGCACCGGCAGCCTGCGCCAGACCTGGCTCCGCTCATCTCTCGTCGTTGCAGAGATTGCCATCGCCACCGTCCTGCTCACCGTTTCGCTCGCCTTCCTGCGCAGCTATCAGCAGATGCTCGCCGTCGATCCCGGCTTCCGTCCCGACCATGTCCTCATCGCCGGATACAAGTTGCCCGCGCAGCAATACGCGACCGAATCATCCATCGCCACCTTCAATCGCGAGGTCGTCGGCCGTCTCGCTTCCCAGCCCGCGACGGTCGCCGTCGGTCTAGCCAACACGCTGCCTGACACCGGCGGCGGAGGGCGAGGCGGCTTCACCATCGAAGGGGCCTCCATCGCCGGATGGAAGCTCAGGTTTGCTCCCTTTATCGAGACCTATGGCGACTATTTCCGCGCTCTCGGTATTTCCCTCATCGCCGGCCGCCATTTCACTGTGCGCGACCGATCCGATGCGCCCCTCGTCTGCATCGTCGACCAATCCATGGCCACAGAGGAGTGGCCTGGTCAGAGCCCCATCGGCAAGCGTTTGCACATTGGCAATCCCAAACGCACCCTGCCTTGGGCTACCGTGATCGGGGTTGCGCCCGACGTCCGCATCGATGCCCCCGATCAGCCAGCGGGCGAGCAATGGTATTTCCCGATAGAGCAGCCTGCCATCATCGAGGGCACCGGCGTCACTGGCATGGTCGACCTGTCCACCGGCTGGATCGCCCTCCGCTCCATGCTGCCGCCCGAGCAGATGATCCGCACTATGCGCTCGGTCGTCGCCGGAATCGATCCGCGCCTCGCCCTCGATCCTGTGCGGCCCATGGCCGACGCCATCTCCGCCGTGGAAGCGCCTCGCCGCTTCAATACCGGTCTTATTGCAGCCTTCGCGCTGGCCGCTTTGCTGCTCGCGGCCATGGGCATTTACGCGGTCATCGCCTTCAGCGTCTCACAGCGCACCCAAGAGATCGCCGTACGCATGGCACTTGGAGCACAGCGAGGCAACATCGCGCGGCTTGTGCTCGGCTCCGGCGCGAAAATCGCTGCCGCCGGCTGTGCTCTCGGTATTCTTGGATCGCTTTCCGTGTCTCGCCTCGTCGGCGCGTTCCTCTTCGGAGTCAGCGCCACCAATCCGATTGTTTACGTCGCGAGTGTGGTCCTCATGCTGGTGCTGGCACTCCTCGCTTCGGCGTTGCCGGCTCTGCGCGCCGCAGCCGCCGATCCTGCCCAGGCTTTGCGCTCGGAATAGTCTGCCAGTTATTCTTGCCGCGAAACTGGTCTCATCCTGTCATTCCAGCAGCCACTTGTGTACTCGTGGCGGAATCTCGGTAAGCGCATAATCGCCATAAGCGGCCAATCGCTTCCCATTTTCCCCCCTGCGGTCAGAACTGGTCTTCGGTTGCCACCGAAACTCTCTTATCACACTAAGTAGGTCCGATTACAAGGTGTGCTCCGAAATGGCGGCTGCCATTGGCTCAAGCGGGGCTCGCCGGAGGAACAAGACAAATTCGACTGAAGGAAAATGATCAGGCCGTCGCCCTCAGAGACTGGCCTCAATCCGCGATATTAGCCGGTTAGCTTCGCCAACTCACTCACCGAGCCCAATCACTACCCTGAAGTCGGCCAGTGTCATGGGATCTTATGACCGAACCTGGGACTCGAGATCGCCGGCGCCATGCGCGTTGTGAGGACGCATCTCGCCTGGTTCACGAAAAGACGAGAGCGCGCCTATTACGGTCATCGCGCTTTCACCACCTGTGCCGTTTCATCTTGGGAAAGTGAAGAGCTCGACGAGCGCCCTCACGCGCTCCTTACTGACGCCTGCGCGGAAATCGCTTGGTTCTTGTTAGCTCGGCGACTCCATGGAGGCTCGCCCAAAACAGTTCCGATAGAACCTCGGGCTTCGAGCTCTGCCCCTGAAACAATTCCAGGAGCTGGGAAAACGCGAATCGCAACTCCGAGGGAGTAGCCGGGTCATCGAATGGTACGCTCAGGCTGAGCGAAAACATCACTTCATACAGTGCCGGTGAAGACGCGGCGAACTCCAGATATGCGGCCGCGACCGATTCGACCGTATTTCCACGCTTAACCCGTTTCCGTGCCTTCTCCAAAGCCAGGCCCATCTCCTGGAAACCCTCGATAGCAACCGCGGCGAGAATTCCATCGCGGCTTCCAAAATGAGCGTACAAGACGGGTTGGCTGTATGAAATTTCGTCGGATAGAAGCGGCGCTATACTTCCTATCGATGACAAGAACGCTGGCAGCTAACCGAATTGTCGATGTTTCCGTTCCGATTTGGAAATACCAAGTCATGCGGATGGCCTAACAAGCGCCCTCAATTGTTCCTGCTCGAGTTCCGCAAAGCCGCACAATCGCCGCGCCGCCTCGCTCCCAGCCCTTTTTTTTTGGCCGGCTAAATCTGGTCCCGAAGTGTCAGCGGAATCACGCGGCTACCACCTGCGTTTTTAATTGTGAGATTGATCACTGCTCCCGGTGAATCGTCTCGCAGTTCCGCGCGAAATTCCGAAAGCTTGCCTGATTCAACCGGAATGCCGTCGACCGCGGTGATCACGTCTCCAACTTTAATACCCGCATTCTCCGCTGGCCCGCCGGATGTAAGGCTCATCACCTGAAAGCCGCCATTCTCGGCATTGATCCACATGCCGGAGCGGTCAAATACACCCGTATCAGCGACAGGTTCCGGAAGCCGCTTCAAATACATCACCTGATTTTCATAATCGAACGTGGCATCGAAACGTTTGAGCAGCGCGCTGCCTACATTCCCGGCGAAGTTCGGGTCGGAAAACGATCCTCTATTGTGAATAGCAAGGCTGGCCACAACGTTCCTGATGTTGACTCCGCCAAGCTGTAAATCCGAACCACGCGTCACATACGACTGAACATGTCCGCCCACGCCCCACCCGTCGGTTGCTATCACGCCTTTGCTTTTCTCCTGGAGAGAATAGCGGTCGACAAAGGGCTTTGTGATATTCAGTTCAGTGCGCGATCCGGTATCGATATCAAATTTCCCGGGCAGCCCTTCAAATGATCCATCCACTTGAGGAACATTGTCGTAGAACGCAAATTTGATCGCAACAGCATCCCTCGGCGGCTGAAACGCGGCTGGCTTGATCAGCGTCAGAGTTTTCTTTCCGTAATCGATATGCGTCACGAGCCGGCGAAACACCTCAAATCCTATCATTCCATCTCCAGGAAATCCTTCCACCGCGTCCGGGTGGAACTGCAGTACAAACACTTCCTGGTTTCGGATTACTGCTTCTCCTATCTTGATCTCGTTTACGTGCGCGTAGCCGGAAACCGCGGTTTCCTGGCCAGCCCCTGTTGCGGGACTCTCCCCGGTCACTTCCAAACCTAGGGTCTTTGCCGTGCGAGGCATCAAAATATTGTGGCCGCCGGTGTCGACCTGGAATCGAAATGGCCCCTTGTTATTGATCGAAACGTTCACATAAATATGATTGTTCAGAAGTTCGAACGGAACCGTCGTTTGTGTCGCCTCTCCTTCAATCATGGTGTCGTTGGGGACACCGCTGCGCATGCGATAGGCGGACTCGGAACGCACAGGTAAGAATTTTGCGCTGAGAAGGGTTTGCGTCTGCAGGCCGTCGGGTCCGCTGCCATCGTCAATGCCGACT
Organism: Candidatus Sulfotelmatobacter sp.; assembly: GCA_049584315.1. Lineage (GTDB taxonomy): Bacteria > Acidobacteriota > Terriglobia > Terriglobales > Acidobacteriaceae > Sulfotelmatobacter. The sequence continues at coordinate 9,382 of JBAUXO010000096.1, forward strand.
TTATGAGCGATCATCACGCCGTCTGTGGCGCGGTAATCGCTATAGATTATCGTGGTGGTCAGAAACTGTTGCATTTCAACGATACGCGCCAGCAAATGAGTATCCGCGTCGAACCACGCTTCAAAAGATTTTCCTTCTGTGGGAGTCACCGTAAGCACGTCATAAGTATGACCGTCGGCCTGCTTGGACGCATCCCATTCGATTTTTGCGCCGCCGCGATCTGCCCTCCACCACGCCTCGGAATCGCGATAAGCTTCATTCACGGCGAGCTGACGTTTATCGCCGCCCGCCTCTGGAGTGATGGCGCCGGAAATATCCTTCGTCCATGCCTGAGACCCATCGAAACCGTTGGCTTGGTGGGCGGGCCCAATATCGTCCGTTTCAATGAACGCGCCCGTCCGTAGGTCCTCAACCGAATCGGCCTCGCCCTGTAGTCCTTGCCCCGCGTATGAAAAACGCAGTTCCAGCGTCGATTTTCCAGACCACACCTGACCGCCGCTGGCTGCATGATTGAGATTCAGGATCGTTTCCGCAGAATCTTGTGCGTAAGCCGCAGCAAAAATTGGCAGAACCGCAGTAAGCAGAATTATCGCAGCGGCGGTGTAAGCAAAAATTTTCATGATCTCCTCCAGAAAGAATTGCTTGGGTTCACCCGGAAATTGTGCTTGATAATTAGAGGTTGTTATGCGGTTTGGTGTTTGTCGTGAAATTTTAGAATGCTCGAAGGCCGGTGGAGTCGATAACACCACAATGTATTCTCTCCCCTGCTTCAGGCTCGCCGAGCGGTACTCGATTCCATGGATAACCGCACTTGAACCACCGGCGCGAAGGCAAGTAACGCGACTAGGTAAGTTTTGCCGACGATCCGCTCACAATAGTGCTTTCACCGCGCACAGCAACTTGTCGGCCAGCTCCACAAAATCGTGCGCCATGCCATCGAATGGACTCACCTGTTGCTGAAGCTGCTTCCTTCCCGGGTCTGAATTCCAGAGGACGTGGCACGAACGCGGTTCTGAGCCCACATTCGTTCGCGGCCTTCAAGTCTCCCGGGTGTGCCGCCAGCATCATAACTTCCGCCGGTTGGCAGCCGAGTAAATCCGCCGCCCCCACATATACCTCGCGGTCCGGCTTGTATTGGTAGCGCAACGGCGGAAGGAGGTCGGGATTTGAGTTGCGTTGGGCAGCACACATTCTGGGATCGTCAAGCTAGTGTTGCGAGAAGGGCTCACCTTGGTTGGGACTGGATTGATACTAAGTATCGTTAGTTCGATTTCATTGCGCTCAATTGTTCAGAACGAGATCTATGGAGTTGCTCCCTTCGATCCGCCGGTTCTAGGCTGCTTTGCAATAACATTTGCACTGGTTGCGAGCAAACTCAAGGGGTTGGCAAATTGGTAATCGGTCGATGCCTCCCCAAAGCCGCGCTTGGACCCATCCCTCCTCCATGTGCTTTTCGTCAAGTTGGTTGGTGTTCGTGAGAATCGCCGCCGAACCGGAAACGTCTATGGTAATGACCAATTACTCTGTGGAAACGTAGCGAGCACTCATTGGTTAGTAACACAGTACAAGCAGGTTGGCATCGTATGCGGCACGCCGCAATATTGGTGCCCTTCTTTTTGGGAATCCCGTTCAATCTGAGAAGCGAAATCGACCATATCGGCTGGTCCCGACTAATTCACCGCCTGCCTAAGCGACGCGGAGCTCCTTGTGAAGTCCGTGCTGCCGTTGTAGGTCGCGGTGATATAGTGAGTGCCGGATGATGGCTTAGATTCGTAGATCCCTGTCCTTCCTTTTTCGCCTACGCTCATGGTCTTCAGGATCGTCGTCCCGTCCAGAGTCCCCCCTCGCGGTGGGTTGGATCAGCGCTTGACAGGTCAACCGCAACTGCAGTATGGTTTTTTCACTTGGGGTGTTCCCGTGGTAAAGCGTAGCCGATGGGCGCTTGTATTTTGTCTTATCACCATGGTCACCTTGGTGTCCATCGTGCCCATCGCGGACCAACCCGAAACTGCCTTCAACGAAAACGACACCCCAGTCAACGCAGGTACGCCAATCGCTCCGCTGCGAGTCGCGCCTCCGAACTCGGTGCCCATGGTTCTTCCAGGTCCGGTCAAGGTCACGGGTTCGGAGAATATCGCGCGGATATCCGTTGTATCGAAATCAATCCCGACGCACTGGCACCCAAGCCAGCTGTGTAACCTCCTTTGCACGTTTCTCATCTGAGACGCATCCGATGCTTCTAGTTGTCTAGTTGAGGGTGATGTACGTGTGACCGCAGAGCCGTGGTCACCCCGCTTCACATCGTCCTTATTTTGACGCGCGAGTTTTTCCCGACGGTCCAAATAAGGCTGCTCAGACGTGAAAAGTAGAATTCATGCTTACGATAAGTGCGGCAGACCAGATTGTATGGAAGCGATCCTTACGGGGGGCACTACTCGAGTTAGACCCGAAGTCCTTTGGGAAGAAACTGGAAGCAGCGAGAGAGGCTATTGATGTGCGGCTTCTCGAACTAAGGTCAGCGGCCAATTCTGATTCCGTTGCGGTCCACGAGCTACTGGACGGTCTGCACACCCTCTGTGCAATCGAATTCCTGAAGGAACGGTAGGGTCGTTGATCGAGGAAACAAGTATCAGAAGGGTTAAGGCAGACCGGGAGTTGCGCTCGGAATGGCAAATAGAACGCAGCCTAGCTGGTTTGAGTTATTTCATCATCTGCAGTCAAGAGAACCGACTGAATCTCACTCAAGGAGGGCACCATGAGAAGTACGTTCAAGACCGAAACCCGAATTTCCACAACGGCTCTGTCCGGAGGCGTGCAGACAATTGGCAAATCAACGGAATGTAATCTAATAGTCATCCGCTCGCTTGGCTACCAAGGTATTGGTGTGGCTGTGCGAAGCGTGGCGCTTATGCTGATTGCGGCGCTGTTCGCTGTTAGTCCGCTACGGGTGTCGGGTGCCACGCCAGACCCGGTGCTGGAGTGGATCGGTGTGATGAACACCACGGTCCTGACAGCGGGCACTGCTCCAAACGTCACCGGTCGCGTGGTCGCGTTGGTATCCGCATCAGTGTTCGATGCCGTCAACGGTATCGCGCCACGCTTCCGTCCACTGCATGTGAGGCCGGACGCACCTCGGAAAGCCTCGCAACGCGCAGCGGCGATTCAGGCGGCGTATGCAATTCTAATGAACCTCTATGGAGCGCAGCAGGGCGGGATCCTCACCGGTCAACATGATGCCTCGCTCGCGGCGCTCGCCTCAACTGAAAAACCCGAATCCATTGCCGCAGGAGTCGCGTGGGGACAAAGCGTGGCGGACGCCATCTGGGCCTGGATGCTGACTGACGGGTTTGCGCCCACGCCGCCGCCATTCTTTGGAGTGCAGAGCATAGCCGGCACACCGAATTCCCTAGGTTTTTGGCGACCCACGCCACCGGCGAACGCATCAGGCGCAACACCGCAACTTGCCACAATAACGCCTTGGGCACTGACGCGACCCTCGCAGTTCCGCTTGCCGCTGCCACTGGCCCTCAACAGCCCAGAGTACGCGGCCGATCTCAACGAAGTGAGAGAGATGGGTAGCCTCTCCAGCACAAGCCGCTCAAGTGAACAGACGGAAGTCGCATTGTTTTGGGCGCTGAACACTCCACTAGCGTGGAACCGTGTTGCAGCGCAGCTTTCGGCGGCGCGTGGGCTCGGTCTGACCGACAATGCACATCTATTTGCGGTGCTCAATCTAACTCTCGCCGACGCGATAACGGCCTGCTGGGATAGCAAGTACCGCTATATTTTCTGGCGGCCAGTCACCGCGATCCGAGCGGGGGCCGCGCCGGGAGACCCTGACGCCGATTGGAGGCCATTGCTGGACTCTCTGACCGGCACTCCTCCGCATCCCGAGTATCCGTCTGCGCATTCCACCTACAGTGGCGCCGCCGCGTTCATCCTGGCTGCCGCCTTTGGAGAGAACACCGCCTTCAGCGTCACGTCCGAGATACGTCCAGGCACTCGTTCCTATGCGAGTTTTTCCGATGCGATAGCCGAAATCGCCGATGCGCGCGTCTTTGGCGGCATTCACCTCCGCAGCAGTTGCACCCGCGGGAATTCGCTGGGTCGAGCTGTTGCGGATTACGTGTCAAGGCACGTGATGCGGGCGCGAGGCGACGATCAAGACGAATGAAAAAGTAAGCGTAAAGGGCTCGGTTTCTCGATTAGGGTGCCGGGCCATAGCTAAGGCGCGTTCGACGGGGGCCAAGAAGTCGGCTTCGGGGAGATCGCAGTTGATCTCGTAGCAAGCTAGAGCCCACCTGGGCTCTCTCTGATCGAGGATTACCACTCGACAGGAGACGAAGGGGAGATTACTGGCCCCGGCGTCGTTTGCTGGGATGAAGGAGCTGGAAGGTTTCAAGTTACGTGGTGCGATGGCAGTAATCGCGCAGGCTGCACCGCCATGATGCACGGCGCTACATGGGAGGGCAAGGATATAGTGTTGATGAACGAATGGGAGGAGGGTGGGAAGAAGCTCGTGTTCAAGGAGGTCTTTTCCGACATCACGTCAACTTGCTTTACGCAAACCCTGTATCAAGGAAACCCGCCGATCTGCAGCCCGTCGTCACAATTCGCGCTACAAGAACAGAAGCGCCAGCTACTTCCGACGTCACATGACACTAGGTGAGCGTTTCCTTTGTGGGCCGAGTCTGATTTGTAGGGGTTGTTCGAAGAAAGAAAACCGAAAGGGAGGAGAACTCAATGGCACAGCCTATTGAACAGCTGAAATCTGCTGTCAGAGGGGATCTGATCCAGCCAACTGACGCTACTTACGAGGCCGCCCGTAGAGTCTATAACGGAATGATTAACAAGCGGCCGAAGCTCATTGTGCGGGCCATCGATGTGGGTGACGTGATAGCTGCAGTCCGCTACGGACGAGACAATGGGCTACTGACCGCGATTCGCGGCGGTGGCCACAACGGGGCTGGACTCGGGACCTGTGACGGCGGGTTGGTGATCGACCTTTCACAGATGAAAGGCGTTCGCGTCGACCTAGCGGCGCGTACAGCACGCGTTGCCGCTGGCTGCGTCTGGGGTGAAGTGGATCACGCCACGCATGCCTTTGGACTGGCTACGCCTTGCGGTTTCATCTCGACCACTGGAGTTGCCGGATTGACTTTGGGTGGAGGCATTGGCTATCTGACGCGCCGCTACGGGCTGACCATCGACAATCTCCTCTCCGTGGATATGGTTCTCGCGGACGGACAATTCGTCACCGCAAGTGCTAACGAGAACGAGGATCTTTATTGGGCTGTACGAGGTGGTGGCGGAAACTTCGGTGTTGTTACCTCGTTTGAGTTCCGCTTGCATCCGGTAAGCACTGTCCAGTTTGGACCAACGTTCTGGCCGCTTGATCAGGCGGCGGACGTTCTTAAGTCCTATCGCGAATTCATTGTGGCGGCTCCGGAGGAAGTGAACGGATTCTTTGCCTTTCTCGTGGTCCCGCCTGCCCCGATGTTTCCCGAAAGCCTTCACATGAAAATGGTCTGTGCCATTGTCTGGTGCTGTACAGGGACCGCCGACACAACCGAGAAAGCGACCCGATCTATGCGCAGCGTGGGAACGCCCTTGCTCGATGCCGTTGGTCCGGCACCATTCCCTGCAGCGCAGAGCGCTTTCGACGGCTTGTTTGTTTCTGGAATGCAGTGGTACTGGCGGGCCGACAACTTTACGGAGCTGAGCGATGCGGCCATTGCGAAGCATGCCGAGCACGGGTCGAAGCTGCCGACGATGCTCTCGACCATGCACCTCTACCCTGTCAACGGAGCGGCGCAACAAGTGGGCAAGAACGAAACGGCCTACAGTTTCCGCGAGGCTCTGTTCGCCGAGGTCATTGTCGGGGTGGATCCCGACCCCGCTAACGCCGGAAAAATCACGGAGTGGTGCAAGAGCTATTACGACGCGCTACATCCCCATTCGGCGGGAGGAGCTTATGTCAACTTCATGATGGATGAAGGACAGGAAAGAGTGCAGGCATCTTTCCGCGACAATTACGTACGACTTGCCACCATCAAGAAAAAGTACGACCCGACAAACTTCTTCTGCGTAAACCAGAACATCAAGCCAGCGACCTAGGTACCACTGGTTTGCGGGAAAGCTCGCGGATATGGCGTTCTGTCATGAAGACAATCCACTTCGACAATGAGGGAGAGAAGTATCCGCGAATGCGACTTACTTCTCGTCTCCTCGAAAACAGTCTTGCGACCGCAATCGTGGTCGCCGATAGCTGGCCGGAGTTGCGCGAACGATTGATGAGCGCCATCCACAACACGAAAGCGGCCATCATGCACAATGCCAAGCCGACCAACGGTTGTGGCTTGCTGAGGCACAGGACTCCCCGAAACTCTCCAGCTTCGACACCCTCACGCGTCGGGAGTCGGAGATGTCAGATTGTACGAAGGTAGACCCAACAAACGGGCAGAAGTACTACAACACCGCCGAAGAGATGAGTGAAATACAGTCTGGCCGTGCGTTACGTTTTATAATGCGTCGCGGCCTGCTAGCGAAGTTTGAAGAGGAAGACGCTGCGGGGCAACGCTAACCGCGGTAGCGCCCGAGCAACTACCCGCGCGTGCCTGCGCAATCAATGTACGAGATACACGAATCGCCAACGAATTCGGGCAAGATCGGTTATCATCAGCCAGGAGGGAGACGTAAATGCTCATAGGAGCGACAAGGCTGCAACAACTACTAACAGGTGCGGCTATTCTTGTAGTCTCGCTTGTTCTGCTGACGATCCTGCAAATGTTTCTTGCAGTCCTATCCGTCAGGACCCTTAGTTAATGCCTCATTTGCTGTACCGAAGCAAAACCCCGTCGGACTCCATGCATGCGTGCTGCGGTCCTCCCGTGCGTTCGCCCGTGTATCTACCCGCGCTCGTGCCTGCACATTGCAGACCGTGATCCGCGGGCAATCCGTTGAGTCTGGGCAGATGGTGAGCGAAGGCGAAATGCTGAGAGATTCGGGCACGCTCTTGATAGCCGCCTCCTCAAGCCGTAGTGGCCCACGGGGCTTATAACGGAGATATCGTGGGCGAGGCCATCGGTGCCGACGAAAGCCATGAGATCGACAGTGGTATCGATCTTTACCTTCCTGGCTTCCTTGGAACATTCAGGGGCCGGTTCGTAAAAAGGTATGGGCCCCTTGTCGGCGCAAGGTCGAGGGTTCTTAGGTGTCCATTTTAAGGATCGCCTGCGAATCTTGGGAGGGCGTCGGTTTCTCCTGAGCTAGCGCAAAGACACCGGCATACAGAAGAACGGCTACGCTGCACTCAATCGAAAGGCGACGCATGCGGGTTTGAGTCTATCTATGTGACAGTGAACCTGCAATACGAGTGTGATGAATGCCCGGCGCGGCGCATTAGAAGCCCGCTGTTAACAAAACAAGGGTAGTTGGCTATGGTCATCAGCGAATCCTGAACACGCCAACGTGAGCACCACGGCGACGTACTACATCAAGACTGCCGCAGAAGATGTGCGGAGAGCAATGACGACGCTTGAAAACCAAATCTCCGGCGCAGGACAGATTCAATCGCGCACAGAAAACGATTCGCCCGTGGAACCTTCCACGGTTCAATAGAGTTAAGTTCTTGTCGAAACGCTCGAGAACTGGTGGCAGAGAAGGTCTTGGAAGACGATCATGACCTTCGTGACTAAGAGTTTCACTGCAGCTTCGCGTACTCGGCTTGGGCTTGCTTCAGAACGGGGATGTCGGGGTCAGCGTCTTTCCAAAGCGCTAGGAAATCTTTATAGGCCGCGAGCGCCCGGACGCGGGCGGCATCGGCATCCGCTCCTTGCGAGGTTTTCGCTTCCAAGGCATTGGCACGAGCCACTCCCAGCTGCGCTAACGCTCCCGTCCAGCAATTCCAGACGATGCCGCTGTGGTCGAGAAGTTTCTGAAATTCGACGGCGGCAGCGCTACCTTGTCCCGCCGCCAAGTATGCTTCTCCGCGTACATACGCATGATAGAGGCAGGATCCGTTGTTGATGAACGGCATGGAGCCGAACTCGATGGTTGAAGCAGCTTGCAGGGCATTAAGGGCAGGAGCCGGATTCTTTCTGTTCAACGCCAATTGCGCCTGAATCGCAGGCAACCAAAGCGACTGCATCTGTGTGTCCAGCGGGAAGCGTTTCTTTAAGTTCTGGGCCAGGGATTCAGCTCTTGCCACATCGCCCGCCATGGCAAACGCAAGCGCGGCTTCGCTTTCGGCGCCCTGGCTGGCGGGAGCAAGTTTCAAAGCCTCTACCGCTAACTTCCGAGCTTCCGCAGGGTTTCCGAAAGCCGCTTCCCGTTGGGCCGCAATCGCCAGCCATATTGCCCCATTTTCCTTGCCATCAGCTCGTACGGCGGAGTCCACCGCCCGCTTGCTCAGGTCCCGCGCCTTGGCCAGATGACCGGCGTAGGCCTCGGTGTCGGAGGCGAGCGCAAGTCCAACGTTCTCATATCCGGGGGTACCCGCAAACCACTCTTGCTGTTCGCCCATCGCGGCAGAGTCCACTCCAAGAAAGCCAAGAGCATAGAGAGTGTAGTGGAAAACCGGATCATCCATTTTGTGAGCTTGCGCCTCGTGGATGATCTGGCGCGTTTCGCCAAAGCGTTGCAAGGCAATGGAATCGTTAGCAAGATTCGTGTAGCTAGCTACAGCATCCGGCACAAGGCGCAGAGCTCGCGACTGATACTCTGCGGCTTTCTCATACTTCCCCTGTGCGGCGTATACCAGGCTCAAATTGCCGTACGCTGAGCCGTCCCGCGGGTAGCTGTCAATCTCTTCCAGGTAGGTCTGGGCAGCTTTATTCAGTTCTCCGGTTACATTCGAATGGTAGTCGGCGGCAATCGTCAACTTTTCACGTTCGCTGGCATGTTCCCGTAACTGAAATGCCTTGGTGTAATACTCGCTGGCCCGTCCTAGCTGGGAGAGGCCATTGTAGTCGTTACCCACTGCATCGTAGCCCATGGCAAAATTCGGATCGAGTTGGATAGCGCGTTGATCGTAAGGCAGGGCTGCAAGGACGCCTTTCTCCTGCAACGCCTTTCTGCCAAGGCTGTACGCTCTCAGAGCTTCGAGCGAAAAGGTGGTAGCCTCGGCCAGTGGAACATCAAACTTTTGCACCGTAGCCAGTGATTCGCCCAATTCGCCGCGCAGTTTGGAAGCTGCCTTGCCCAGCGCGTCCAGCACCTTTTCCTTGGACGCGGCGGTCAGTTGCTCCTGCGCCAATGTGTCTCCGTTCTGACAATTCACCGCCCTCAGCTCCAGCACATATTCGCCGCCTAGGCTACCGATCGACCCGGCCACGTAGGCTTTGCTTTCCGCCCGCTGGCAAAGCTCGCGGGCGAGTTGGGGGGTGAGATTCGTGCTGGCCGGCCGGGTCATCTGTTGCAAGGTCGCTGCAACTCTGCTGTCGGAGAGTATATTCAGGAAAGGCGATTGCCGTAGGGAGACGCTGAGCGCCGTCTTCATTGTGTCATCGAACACCGCATCGCCGGTACGGTTGGTAAAATCTGCGAGAACGACGGTGTCGGTGCCGGTCAGGCCCTTGGTCTCATGCCGCGATCGTTGGTTCGCTTCCCAGGTACCTAGGACAGCCACTAAGGCAAGCACAATGACAACCGCTGCGACCGACTCTTTATGCCGGCGGAGAACTTTGCCAGCACGGTACGACGCAGTGGGCTTACGGGCCCTTACCGGCAAGCCTGCCAGGTAGCGCTCGATATCCTGAGAAAACTCCTGCACGGACAAGTAACGGCGTTCCGGCTCCTTGCACAGCGCCTTCATTACGATTGTGTCGAGATCGCCGCGCAGTCGGCGCCGCAATTCAGCCGGATGCAAACCGCGCTGAGCGCTCACGGACTCCGCCGTAATTGCAGTGCGTGCGTCGCCGTCGCCAGATGCCCTTTCTTCTATGCTGTCAATGACCGTGCTCGGTTTCTCGGGATCGGTTTCGCAAACGAGCCGTTCTATTTCCAACAGCGACTGGCCGGCAGAGCGATACGGCCGATGGCCAGTCAGTAATTCATAGAGCAATACCCCCAAAGAATAGATATCGGTCGCGGCCGTGACTGCTTGCCCGCGAATCTGCTCTGGGCTGGCATATTCGGGGGTCATGGGCCGCCAGTCCGTCCGCGTGACGAGAGGAGTTTGGAAGAATTCGGGATTCAGCAGCTTGGCGATGCCAAAGTCCAGGAGTCTGGGCACACCATCTTTGGCGATCAGGATATTGCCAGGCTTTAGATCGCGATGAATCACCAATTGTTCGTGCGCGTACTGCACGGCGGAACAAACCTCTCGAAACAGCCGCAGGCGGTCGTCGACGGAGAGCCTGTGAAGATTGCAATACTCGTCAATGGGCAAGCCTTCCACATATTCCATGACCAAGTACGGGGAACCATTTTCGCTGCTGCCGCCATCGAGGAGTTTTACGATGTTGGAATGGTCCAGCGCGGCGAGTGTCTGCCGCTCATTGCGGAAACGATGCAGGACTTGTTCGGCGTCAATGCCGGCCTTGACCATTTTGATCGCAACCTGCTTCCGATAGTTCTGGTCGTCGCGCTCGCCCAAATAAACCACTGCCATGCCACCCTGGCCAATCGTGCGGATGACGCGGTACGCCCCAATTTTTTTCCCGGTCATCGCACTCGACTGCGCGGAGAGCAAGTCCGCCGCGGGACAATCTTCAAGAAAGGTGGGGGCGCCGTCGAAGCTCAACAACAGCGATTCGATTTCGCTGCGCAACCAGTCGTCGCCGGCGCAGGCTTGGCGCAGGAAGTCACTTCTCTCCCCGGGGTCACGCTCCAGCGCCAGTGTGAACAGTTCTTTTACCTGGTCCCACTTTTCAGGCATTTTTCTGGCTGCCTCTGTGCAGTTCACGCGCAAGCCATGCCTTGGCCAGGTTCCAGTTGCGCTTCACCGTGGTGCGGGAAACTCCCAGCACTCCCGCAGCTTCCTCAATACTTAGACCACCGAAAAAACGCACTTCTACCAGCCGCGCTTGCAGCGGATCAAAGGCCGCCAGTCGTGTGAGAGCTTCATCCAATGCAACCACGTCCGCGGCCTTGCCCTGGGAAATTTCCTCCGCTTCTTCCAAGAAAACCTTCTCAAATCCCTTGCCGCGTTTTTGCGCGTCATGGCCACGACTGTAGTCCACCAGGATGCGCCGCATCAGCTGCGCCGCGACGCCCATGAACTGCTCGCGGTTTTTCCACCGAACACTTCTCTGATCGGCCAGACGAAGATAGGCCTCATGTACCAGGGCGGTGGTTTGCAGGGTGTGATCGCTACGCTCACGCCGCAAATAACTAGAGGCCAAACGTCGCAGTTCCGAGTAGAGCAGCACTACCAACTCAGCCACTGCCTTGTCATTGCCGACATCGAGTTCACCCAGGAGCGTAGCTACCTCGATTGGCGTATCCATAGGGACCTTGAACGTGATGCGGAACTACGCGGGCGCCAATGGGGCGCTTGAGTCGCAACCACTCGAACTTAGAACTAGAAAAAATGAAAGCGGGGAGGATTCGATTTGAGCTCGCGAGCATTCTCGAGCACACAGCTATCTTTAGGTCGAGAGTATATCTCAAGTCGAACGCAAAACGAACGGTGGTTTGCGGCTCTATTTTCAACCACTTGCAGCCCGACAGCGCCGGCAAGAAGAAGCGCGACCGATCCCCACCAAAAAACTTGGACCCTTTTTCGCGGCCTCTTCGCGTTACTAGATAGAGGCCGAGTTTGGAAGACAGTAAGTAAGACATCAAGGTCTTGCATCCCTTGTAAACCCGGTCCAAAAC
>JBAUXO010000097.1:0-11047 GCA_049584315.1 Candidatus Sulfotelmatobacter sp.
TGAGAGATTCTGGCACAAGGCATTCTGGCATAGCTGGGCCTCCAATAATCTGAGAGTCTTACTACTCTCAGAACTATGGCCCAAAAAAGAAAAGCCCGCCATTGACTATTCTTATGTCGCACACCCAACCGGGCACTGACAATTGCTTTTGTCAGCGCAATTCTTCTCCGGCCCACCCTGGCAGAGCAGCCCGCAGCGCACGCCGCTGCCGACTGGATCAAGTCAGCAGTGATCCAGGAAGTGAATCCGCGCACTTTCTCCGCGACCGGCGACTTTCGCGGCATGGAACAGCGTTTGGATTATCTGAAGGACCCCGGGGTCACCGTGGTCTGGATCATGCCTATTCATCCCGTTGGGCAAGCAAAGAAGAAGGGCAGCATCGAGAGCGCTTATGCCGTACAGCATTACTACGCCATTAATCCTTTCTACGGAACGAAAGACTTCAAACGTCTCGTCAGCGAAGCGCACCAGCGCGGCCTCAAGGTCATCATTGACATCGTTGCGAACCATACCGCCTGGGACAGCGTTCTCATGAAACGCCCTGAGTTCTATAAGTCTGTAAGAAAGATGCTCACGGTAACATCATTCCGCCGAATCTTGAGTGGTCTGATGTGGCCGGACTCGACTACAAGCATCCCCAGCTGCGCAGTTACATGATCGACATGCCGAAGTACTGGTTGAGAGATTTCGACCTGGACGGATTTCGCTGCGATGTTGGCGGCGAGGTGCCCACCGACGCTTCTGGAGAACGCTCGGGCGGAGCTGGTGGCGATCAAGCCGGACTTCATCATGATCGTGGAAGCCAATAAGCCGGAGTTGCTCACGAAAGCCTTTCACCTGGACTATGCGTGGCCGTTTCACAGCACGATAACCGATGTGCTGGAGAACGGTGCGCCCGCTCAGGCCATCATTTTCGACTGGCAGAAGGAACACGAACGCTATCCCAAGGGCGCAATTGAGATGCGCTTTTCCGACAACCATGACAAGAAGCGCGCCATTGCCCGCTTCGGCGAGCGCGGAACTCTGGCAGCCTGAGCGCTGGTCTCTTACCAGGTATGGCGTGCCTATGCACGGCATGGAGGTTGGAGACACGACTGAATCCGGCGCGCCGGCGTTGTTCGAGAAGCTGCCGGTTTTCTTGCCGATTGCCGAGCGACGATCGAACTTTCTCCCGTTCTATAAGCAACTCATCGCACTCGGAAAAGCTCATCCGGCCTTGCAAGAGGGTGAGACTGAATGGGTACGGAACGGAGCGCCAGAGCGTGTGCTGACGGAAGGCAATCTCGCGGCGAGCTTAGTGGAGATGGGACAGATGGACGAAGCGCTCGAGCACATCCACAGCGCGTTGGAGCTGGATCCAGATTTCGCGGATGCGCACAACATGCTCGGTATCGTCCTTGCCCGCGCAGGCAAGCTCGATGAAAGTATCGCGCAGCTGCGGCAGGTCGTATCCCTTGTACCCGATTCTCCCGAGTACCACTTCAATCTCAGCCGTTTTCTCGCGGCCGAACATCATTTCCCTGAAGCAATTCCAGAATGCGATAAGGCAGTAGAACTTTGGGGCGGAAACGAACCGCAAAGTCTGTCAATGCACGCGGGAATGTGCTCGGAAGTTGGTCGCTTTTCGGACGCAGCGCAGACCGCAAGGCGGGCTCTTGCCCTTGCGTCAGCCCAAAATGATGTGAGTCTTTCTCAGACCCTTCGCGCTAGAATCGCCTACTATGAGTCGCAAGTGGGCGCAGTCCGCAGTCAACCATAATTCCAGCACGCTCGACTCCAATGGGAATAGCTAGGTTGGGGGAGAAATTGCGACTAACGGAACCCCGTACGACTGACAGGGCTTGGGGTGTTTTAGCCGCGTAGGGAAATCTGACAGGCTGCGCTTCGATCATCATGATACGGCCCATACTGGTTGTGTTTGTTATTCTGCCCCTTGTCGCGGCGGCCCAAACGGCCAAGACAGGCACGAACGCTTGCGCTCCCTGTCATTCACAGGCCAAGACCCAGCCTCACACCTCGATGGGACAAGCGCTTGAGACGGTCGAGGACTGCAAGGTATTAATCGATCGCCCTGTGCTTACTGTGACGGTTGGAAGATATTCCTACCGAATCGAACGCAAGGGCAACCAGAGCGAGTACTCGGTTACCGATGGGGTGAAGACGATCACTGCGCCAATTCGCTGGGCGATGGGGGCGAGTTCTTCGATCGGGCAAACATACATCCTCGAAAAGGGTGGCGAACTGTATGAGAGTCGCGTCAGTTATTACCGCGAATTGAATGCACTGGGACCCACCATGGGCTCGGCTGGTTCTGCTCCAGCTGACTTGAATGAGGCGTTAGGGCGATTGATGACTCGGGAGGACAAGCTGAGTTGTTTTGGGTGTCATTCCACAGACGCGACTTCGGGCCCCCAACTCACACTAGAGAAACTAAGACCAGGAGTGCAGTGCAATCACTGTCACGAAGGCAGCGAATCACACTTATTAGCCATGATTCAGTTTGGTGAGGGTGCGGAGTCGGCGATCCCGAAGTCAATGGCAGGTGGACTGGCGGCGGAGCAAGTCTCAGATTTCTGCGGGCAGTGTCATCGGACCTGGGCGGAAATCGTAATGCAGCCGAATCTGGGCATTGGGAATGTACGTTTTCAACCCTATCGGCTAGCCGGCAGCAAGTGCTACGATGCGGACGATCCGCGAATCAGTTGCCTGGCCTGCCACGACCCGCACCGTGAATTAGTGGCGGAAACCGAGGACTACGACAGCAAATGTCAGGCTTGCCATGGCGGGGGGAAGCCAGGCGCTAAACACTGCCGGGTAGCAAAATCGAATTGCGCATCCTGTCACATGCCCAAGCTCGAGCTACCCGGAGCACACTATAAGTTCTCCGACCATCGAATTCGAATCGTGAAGCCGAACGAACGCTATCCGGAATAGGTTCACCGACGCCCCCTGGCGCACACCTGTCGGTTCCAGAACTGGCGGGATCGCGTCAACGACTTTCTGCGGCCAATTTCACTTCTGGGTAGTCGCAATCAAATCCAGCAGTCCGTTCACGATCGCCGTTTCCGCGCAGCCCGGCTTCAACTTTGATCCAAGCACCTGAAATGTAAGTGCTGCAAAAGCTGTGTCATTGGGGATATAGCCGGAGTTTGCTTGCCCGTTGGCCATCGTAACCAGAACCGTGTTTGCCATGGGGGATTCTTGCTTCAATCGCAGCCCGATCGCGGTATACAGTTCCGCGTCTACCGACGTCAGAACGATGTTCCCAATACGCAGTGCCCCGAGACGAACCTTAACCGGATCTCCGTCTACATAGGTGCCGGGTTTGCCCTCGCGCCCCGTGTCGGTCCGCTTCCGTCCCGGACACGTCACGATTTTTTGTTCTGCAGCAACGCTCGGGCTGGCGTCCAGTCGCCTGATGTTCGTCATGACACGAATCACTTCTTCGCCAAGCAATGCGCCTTCACAGTCCATGATGTTCTCCAGTTGGTCGCGCACTTGAGCACCAAGTGGGCCGGCGTTGACTTTGCCATCGCGGATCGGCGCCTCGATCGGTTCGCGAGTCATGACATATCCCGTAATCGGTACGCCACTGCGCGAAGCCAACGCGTTCGTCGCCGCGCGGAGATACAGCGGATTCTGGTCGCCGCTGGCGCCTTGCGCGAAAAGCGCGACCGCCTTGTCGTCGAACGCCTGCTCCACATACCGCGATGCCGCGCCCGCAAAATCTGCGCTGGTGAATCCCGCCAGAAAAGCGTTTATCGGATGCATGGCGTAATCCATGTAGACGGCGATCGGGGCTCCATTCCCCCCGAGAAATTCGACAACTGCAACAGTCTTGTCCGAAGGGGCGTCAAGATTGGGGGCTTGCGTCCAAAGATGAGTCTCGGAATCTACGGCATCGCGGTTCACATTGAGGTAGGACTTACCTGTGCCAAATCCGATGCGCGCCGGTTGAAGCTTCGGCTCAGCCTGGCGCACGGCATCGACGATTTGCCCAATGATCGGTGGCGGCGGAGCATTGGCGTCGGTGAGCGCGCGTAAACCGCCCGGTCCCCAACCACTGTGGGTGTGTGTGGCCGACATAAGAATGTTCTCGATCGGGCATTTCAGTTCTGTTGCAATCTGCTTCGAAGCAGCCTGCCAGATTGCCTCGGAAAGTCCGCCCTGATCGGCTCCAATCAGCGCAGCACGGGTCGCACCCGTGTCGAGTACGATCGCACGTACGTAAAGCTTTTCGTGCGAATATTTGCCACTCGGAGGATTGGCCGGATCGGAGGCCGGTGTAATATCAAGACGCGCAGCGCCCACGCGAAGCGTGCCTTGAGCCGTTGCTGGAGGTGCCGCGAACAGGCTGAAAGCGAATAAAAGGACGGAACAGGAGATTAGAGTCTTTCTCATCGGTTCGCTCCTTGGTTTGGATTTTATGACGTGACGTGCTTTTCTATCACGGTTCTTTTGCGCCCATGCGACGTTCTCACGACGCTGCCGAAAGCTTGTCCGTAGCATTTACAATGCTCTGCTCCTCACGAGGTCTTGCAATGAAGAAGAACATCCGGGTAATGACAATTGCGTTTGTCAGCGCACTCCTTCTGCAGTCCGCGTTGTCAGAGCAGCCCGCGGCACACACCATCGCCGAATGGATCAAGTCCGCAGTCATCTACGAAGTGAATCCTCGCACGTTCTCCGCGGCCGGCGACTTTCGCGGCATCGAGCAGCGCCTGGATTATCTGAAAGACCTCGGCGTCACGTTGATCTGGATTATGCCCATTCATCCCGTGGGACAAGCGAAGAAGAAGGGCAGCATCGGCAGCGCTTATGCAGTACAGGATTACTACGCCATCAATCCTTCCTACGGAACGAAGGACGACCTCAAACATTTCGTTAACGAGGCGCACCAGCGCGGGCTCAAGGTCATCATCGACATTGTTGCGAACCATACTGCTTGGGACAGCGTCCTCATGAAACACCCTGAGTTTTATAAGAAAGATGCTCAGGGCAACATCATTCCTCCAAATCCTGACTGGTCCGATGTCGCCGGACTCGACTACAGGAATCTCCAGCTCCGCAGTTACATGACCGACATGCTGAAGTACTGGATCAAAGATTTTGACCTGGACGGATTTCGTTGCGATGTGGCCGGCGAGGTACCCACCGACTTTTGGGAGAACGCTCGGGCGGAACTGGTGAAGATCAAGCCGGACATCATCATGATCGCGGAAGCCAATAAACCAGAGTTGCTCACGAAAGCCTTTGATCTGGACTATGCCTGGCCGTTTCACAGCGTGATGACCGACGTGCTGGAAAACGGTGCGCCCCGCACAGGCCATCATCTTTGACTGGGAGAAGGAACACGAAGGCTATCCCCAAGGGCGGACTTGAGATGCGCTTCTCCGACAACCACGACGAAAAGCGCGCCATCGCCCGCTTCGGCGAGCGTGGTACTCTAGCAGCTTCAGCGTTGGTCTTTACCATGGATGGCGTGCCTATGCTTTATGACGGCATGGAGGTTGGTGACACGACCGAATCCGGCGCGCCGGCGCTATTCGAGAAGCTGCCGGTCTTCTGGCCGATCGCCGAGCGAAGACCCAATTTTCTCCCGTTTTATAAAGAACTTATTGCACTTCGAAGAACTCATTCGGCGCTGCAGCAGGGCGAGACGGAATGGGTGCGGAACGGAGCACCACAGCGAGTGCTGACGTTTTTCCGGCGCGCTGCTGGAGAAGAGTACTTCGTCGCCATCAACGTCTCGAATCAGCCGTATGCCTCAGTGGTCGACGCTCCCGATGGCGAATACGTGGACCAGACCCCTGGACTCGATGAAACCGCCCGCAAGAAGACTGCTCCCCCAGTGCTCGTCCTTAACGGCTGGGATTTCCGCATCTACCGCAAGGTTCACTGACGTGATACGAAAGGCCAGAAATGTTACTAAAGCGTGACCGTTTTCTGACTCCTTGCTGACTCGTAGATCGCGTGAATGATAGTGAGATCGCGGAAGCCTTCCTCGCCGGGAGTGAGCGGCTGCTGGTTCTGCATGACGCAATTGGACATATGATCCATTTCAGCAGCGAAATGATCGATGGACGGGAGATCGCGTTGCTCGATCACATTGGCACGCTCGATCCAGAGACGAAGGCCGCTGTACCAGGTGGCCGGGTCCACGCAGAGTCGCGCGTCCGTTCCCATGACGCGATAGTGGCTTTGTTGAAAATAGCCGTAACTGGAGCTGCAGTTTGCCAGGATCCCGCTCGGGAATCGAAGTTGGAATGTGACGTGCTCCTCGACTTCTCTAAAGCGCGGATCGCCCGGGGTGCTGTAGATCATCGCGTTGACTACTTTCGGTTCTTCGCCGGTCAGGTAGCGCGAGGCGTTCAAGGCGTAGATGCCGATGTCCATCATCGAGCCGCCGCCGGCCATCTGTTTGTTCAGGCGCCATTGCGTGGGATCGCCAATGCGAAAGCCGGCGTCGGCAAGGATCATCTGCGTGGGACCTAGTTCGCCGGAGCGGGCGATGCGGATGGCTTCTCGGTTGTACGGTTCGTAGCGACAACGGTACGCGATCATCAGCTTGTGATCGGCTTTGCGGGCGGCGTCGATCATCTGCTGACATTCGGCGGGCGAGTTGGCCATCGGTTTTTCGCAGAGAACATGCTTGCCCGCCTCCAAACCTCGCACGGTGTACTCCGCGTGCATCCCATTGGGCAACACGACGTAGATGACGTCCACTTCGGAGTTGTTCTTGATGGAGTCGTAATTCTCGTAGTTGTAGATGTTCTTGGGGTCAACGCTATAGCGCAGCGCCAATTTATTGGCCTTGTCGCGATGGCCGCTGACAAATGCGACGACCTTCGATTTTTCGCACTTGGCGAAGGCGGGCAGAATCTGGTTGATGGAGAGGCTGCCGAGGCCTACTAAGGCCCATCCCAGTTTCTTGCCCGGTGGGTCTGGCACTTTGAGTTGGGCTTGCGCCGGTTGTAGCGGCGCTCCGGGAATGGTGGCGGCCAGAAGGCCCTGTCCGACTCTAGAGATGAATCCGCGACGGGTAATTTCTTTCGAAAAGTAACTCGACATAACTACTTCTGCTCCTTTGCCGCGCGCTCGCGGTGAATTTCGTCTAAGCGCCTCTTGAGGTACTCCTCGTATTCCTTCTTGAGGGCGGGATCGCTGGGGGAACCGTAGATCTCACTGGATTTATACTTCCCTTCCGCGAATTTCTTCTTTGTCCACTCGTCGTGAATGTGAATGACGTCGGCGTTGTCCATGACTTCCTGGACGAATTGGGGAGGAATGAAGTAGACGCCTTCACGATCGCCCACAACCAGGTCGCCGGGCATCACAGTCACATTGCCTATGCGGACGGGAGCGTTGATCCCGGTCAACATGACGTTGCCGATCGGAGTGGGATCGACAGCGCGGAAGTAGGCGGGCATGTCAATTTCGGAGAGGCCGTCGAGGTCGCGCACGCTGCCGTCGACGACGAGGCCGCCGCCGTGGGTAGCCTGATTGACGTAGAAGAAGAGATTGTCGCCGACGATGGTGCCGTTGACCTTCTTTCCGAACATATCAACGACAAGCACATCGCCCGGCTGCAGCATGTCGATGGCACTCTGATTCGTCAGTCGGGAGCGGCCATGTGCCTTGGCTTTTTCAGTGGCAATGTCGTTGATATCTTGGCGCAATGGCATGAACTGCACGGTGAACGCGCGTCCGACGAGCGGCTTGCCGGGATGAAGCACCTGGAATCCGTCGGCGTATTGGTTGTTGTAGCCTTTTTCCTGTAGAACGACCCAGATCTCTTCGGAGGAGAGGTCACGGGCACGCTCCATCAGCGAGTCCGAAACTCTCGGTCTTCCATCGGGCAGTCGTTCGAACGGATTCTTCGCGGTGTAGTCCATAAGTTCTTGCTTGGAGAAAGTATTCAGTTGAGCGCGGCCGAAGGGAACGATGAGAAGTAAAAAAGAAATGGCAAGGGTGATTCGGACAGGAATACGCGGAATCATTTCAGATGGGCCTCCGGGAGGAATGCGTCCCCGAAATTTTCAAATCGACGACTATTTGTCAATTGTAAACGGGGGCAGTGAGCTTACAATCCTGGGTTTGCCTTCCGCGATGAACCCTTTCCGCAGCCACGTGCGCCGGTTTCGGACGCCATCGAGAAACTGACTGGTCAGCGGACCTATCTGTCCCATCGCATGAAGCCGATCTTTCCGACAAAGTTTGCGGGATTCGCGCTGACGGTGCGACTGAAGAAGGAAGAAAACCAAGATCCGAAGGCTCTGGACTGGATGCTGGCGGCCATTGACTAGGAGGGACCGAACTCGGTGTACGTGATGGTGGATGATGGAGCGGATATCGCGGGCATGGGCGGCCTGATGGGGACGGCGATGCAAGCGCGCGAAATTTCTCGGGAGCTGTCATCGATGGGGGCGTGCGGGATGTTGCGTACCTGGCTAAAATAGGCTTTCCGGTGTACGCTCTCGGCCGAGTGCCTTCGACGTCGGTTGGACACTACCGGTTTGCCGGAGCGAACATCGCCGTTGATGGCGTAACCGTATGCGGGAGACATTGTGGCTGCGGATGCCGACGGAGTTGTGATTGTGCCGCGCGCGAAAGCCGCTGGGGTGCTTGCCACCGCACAAAAAATGGATTCAAGGAACACTCGATGTATGCCTATATCGAGAAGTTGAAGTCGATCGAGGAAGCGGTGAAGAAGTTTGGACGCTTGTAAGAGTGTAAGTCAATTTCGTTCGTGAGAGTGACGTCGCCATGAATAACCATCAATTGAGCCGCCGAGATCTTGTGAAAAGCTCCGCGCTGGCGTTGGGAGGCGGATTGCTGGCGCACGAAGAACTGGAAGCCTATCCGAAAGGGGTGAATAGGAACTCGTCGCCGTCGGCGCTGAGAATCACCGACATGCGCGTGGGCACGGTGGTGAAGCCGGGTCCGAGTCCGTGTCCGATTATTCGACTCGATACGAATCAGGGAGTGTATGGGCTGGGAGAAGTGCGCGACGGTGCCAGCGCAACCTACGCCCTTTTCCTGAAGAGCCGCGTCCTTGGCGAGAACCCGCTGCAACTGGACAAGATCTTCCGAAAGATCAAGCAATTCGGCGGTCACGCGCGGCAGGGCGGCGGCGTGTGCGCAATCGAGATGGCGCTGTGGGATATCGCTGGCAAGGTATATAACGCGCCTGTCTACGCCATGATTGGCGGCGGAAAGTTCCGCGACAAGATTCGAGTTTATGCCGACACGACGGAGTCGAAGGATCCGAAGATCTACGCGCAGCGCATGAAAGAGCGGAAAGAAGTCATGGGGCTGACCTGGCTGAAGATGGATTTGGGGGTCGAGATGGTGTCAGACACTCCAGGCACAGTAACAGGGCCTTCGGAGCTGAGTCCGTGGGAAGAGAGTATGCTGGAGCATCCCTTCATCGCAAACGAAGTGACCGATAAGGGAATCGCCATGCTGGAACAGTACGTCGCAGCGGTTCGTGATGGGGTCGGGATGGAGATCCCGTTGTCCATGGATCATCTCGGTCACTTAGGCGTGAAGTCGATCATCCGACTTGGTAAGGCGTACGAAAAGTACAACCTGTCGTGGATGGAAGACGTGGTTCCGTGGGCCTATACGGATCTACTGAAGCAGATTTCTGATCAGAGCCCGACGCCCATTTTGACGGGTGAGGATATTTATCTCAAAGAGCCATTCAAGGTCCTGTGTGAGCGGCACGCCGTGAGCAAGATCCATCCCGATCTGGCGACCTCCGGGGGAATTCTGGAGACGCACAAGATCGGCGACATGGCCGAAGAGTATGGCGTGCCGATGGCGATGCATTTTGCCGGCACTCCCATCAGTTGCATGGCCAATGTCCACTGCGCGGCCGCCACGCAGAATTTCCTCGCGCTGGAAAATCACTCGCTCGATGTTCCGTGGTGGTCATCGCTGACGCAGGAATATGCGAAGGCGCCGATTGTGAATCACGGGTGGATAGAGGTACCGGACCGGCCGGGATTAGGCATCACTTTGAACGAAGATGTTATGAGGCAGCATCTGTCACCAGGGACGCAATACTTCGCGCCTACGCCTGAATGGGATCACGAGCAATCCTGGGACCGGCTGTGGAGTTAAAGAGCGGTTCTGATCCTTCGGGCTCTCGTCAACATGCATGATCGCCTGTACTACCGCGGGGTTTTCCTGTTCGTCCATCCAGCAAGTAGCAAGCGAATGGCGAAACCTGTGAAAGCCGAAGCGTTTCACGACTTCGCCGTCCGGCCCGTAGGTGATGCCATCCTTTTCGCGGATCCTCGACCAACTGCGATCCGCTTCGAGGTTGCTTGCCGCCCAGCTTCTCGGACGGGAACGCGAAGTCGTTGTCATCGGCATACAGTGTTTCCTGCCGCCCAAGCCGAAAGAGCATCAAGCAACAGCTTGGGCCTTCAACGCGGATGCGGGACAGCTTCGTCTTGGCACCGTCTTGAATTCCGAGATGGACGAACGTCTGACGGATGGCGATCCACCCTTTGTCGAAAGGGATGTCCCGCCATTTCAGACCGAGAGCCTCGCTGATGCGCGGTCCGCAAGTTGCGACCAGCAGCGCAAGCTCATACTCTGGCTGCTTGAGTTCGCTGAGCACTTTGAGAGTGTCTTCGATGTCAAGAGCTAGAGCCTTGTACCCCGTGACCTGACTGAATTCCCGCCCCTTCACGTAGCGGCAGGGATTGAACTGCTCGCCGCGAGGGATCAACCCCTCGCATTGGCCCCAGTTGCACACGCCGGACATGATGCTCTTGTACTTGCCTCGTCTGGACGATTCGACATCGAGGGCGACCAGCCATGCTTTCAGCTTCGGCGGGTCAATCTCGACAGTGATTTCTTCAGACCACTTCGGCAGGGTCTTTAAGTACAACAATCCGGGCGATTAGTTAGTCCGTTAATGGGGCCCCAACGAGAATTTCGTTCTCGTTATAGCCTTATCACGCAGCAATCTTCAGCCCGACCGCGGCGACTAATTCATCCAAGGCGGCAATCACAGACTGATAGAGCTTGT
>JBAUXO010000098.1:0-58397 GCA_049584315.1 Candidatus Sulfotelmatobacter sp.
ACCGCCGATCTCTCGAAGACATGATCGCGCGCCCATGTCACGGCCTGCTTCGCCTGAACCTCTGGCTCCGGCATCTGGTATTGCCCATGTTGGCGCGCCTGTGCGACGACGCGCTCCGCCTGATGCCCGTGCTGTGCCGCCAACTCGCGGTGCCGCTGTAAGACTTCTCCAGGCGACAGCAGTTCTTTGCGGTCGCGAGTATGGTGGGCCGCGATCTGCGCTGCCGCAGCTCCGTCGATTCCTTGTTCGCGGAGATGATCTTTGATCTGTTCGCGTCGCGGACTGGAAGCCTCCAGATATTCCTTCGTGTAGCCTTTTATTTCCGGCTGTCCATGCTTGCCGCGCTCCAGTTCGTAGCCCAGCTTTTCCAGACGCAGAGCCAACTCGGATCGGTAGACCGCTGTGATGTAGCGTTGTGACACGAACATCTCGTGTGGCTGCAAAGCTCGCATCTGTTTCCCATTTTCGAGACCGTTCTCGCGCTCGGTCATGTTGAAGATCACGGCATGAGTATGAAGCTGGGGGGCAGCATAGCCATCGACGGGCCGGGCGGTGTCGTGCTCGAAAGTGGCGGCGATAAATTTTCCGGTCGTCTCCGGGGGATGCACATTGCCGATCCGCGCCTGCGTGTATCGCTCAAGTTCCCGAAGTGCGACGCGGACGCTGTCCCGATGGGCTTCCCGCAGACGCGCCAGAGGGTATTCCAGTGCGGCCAAAGTACTTCGTTCAGCTTTTCGATATTCGAGAACGTTTCCTGATCCAAGAGCGTGTAGAGATTGCGAACGGCGAGCAGTGGTCGTCGGCGCTTCTGAGCCGGGTCTCTGAGCATCTGAATCGTTCGCGTAACGACTCGACGGAGGTCGTCACTATCGACATCGTCCGGCTCCTTTGCAGCGACTTGTTTGTCCTCGGGAAGCGTCATCAAATAGAGGAAGTCTAGGGAAAGCTTCTTCCTTCTGCGGGCGATTGCGTAAACGGCGAGAAATGCCTCAAGAATCTCGGCCAGAGAGTCATAAGAAAGCTGGCCTTGTTCGGTACTCATAAATGACTGCGCACCCTTGGCGCAATAGTAGGCAACGAGAGCCCATTCAGCCTGCGTGAGCGGCATGTGTGCCTCCGCTTTCCCGCGAATGTTGAGCAGAGAATCGGTCGGCTCAGTGAGCAGGTTTGCCAACTCAAGACGGTCGTCTCTAGCCGACTCCAGCAGTTGCTTTGCGGCCTCGGATGTCGAGACGGTTTGGCCGGTCTTCTGGGCAATGACTTCCTTCAGTGTTTCCAGCCTGGAACGGAGTTCTTCGGAGATACGGATGGAAATCACCGGCTGATGAGCGGTTGCCGCTTTTTTTGCCATGCGCCATCCCCGTTGAAATTGTGTAACGATACATGTTGACTGTATTGGTATGTCTGGGCTAGTGTCAAGGGCAACGTTGTTTTTTGAGGTTCCTCTATGACAGCCAGCCAGCTCCTCGGTGCCGCCGCACCAGCCCCAACTTTCGAACACTTTGTCGACGGAGACACAGCGGCCACGTTCCTAGGTATCTCGCGACGTACGCTGCTGCAAAAAGTCCGCGATGGCAAAATTCCCGGTCACGCGCTCGATCCATCGGCAGAAAAGAAGGACTGGAGGTTTCTCTTATCGGAACTCCACGCCTACATGGTAAGCTGCGAAACACGGCCACCTGGAGCACGCAAACCACCAAGGAGGGTTTGATGCCCAGGTATCAAATAGGCAGTCTACGCAAGATAATGCGCGCGGAGGGTCTGACGTGGGTGCTTCGCTATTACGCCACTCGCTCGGACGGGAAACGAGTCGAACACACGACCGCCATAGGTCTTGTCAAAGATATCGGTTCCAGCCCGGCGGATGCGTCGAGAGAAGTCGATCGTCAGAAGCTGCGCGAAACCATCAACCAATTGCAGCCCTTCCAGGGAACGCCAAGGACGTTTGGTCAGCTTTGCCAAGACTACATCGAAAACGAGTTGAGAATCGATCAATCGGAGTCGGCACGCCCCAAAGCGTTTCCAACAATCGAGACCTACGAGCGACATCTGATCAACCGCATTATTCCACGTTGGGGAAGGTTGGCACCTCTGGCTGTGGAATCCAGGGATGTCGAGGCGTGGTTTCGGGAACTTCGCAAGGGGAACGTTCAGAAGAAGGTGAAAGCGTTAGCCGATCCTACGATCGACAAGATTCGCCGCATCATGAGCCTGGTCTTCAGGCACGGGCAGCGATACAACTTTCTGCCTCGTCAGCAGGAGGGCAACCCGATGAATTGGGTCAGCCAGCGGACCACGAGCGACTACCGGGCGATAGTAATGACGCCCAAGCAAGCGTTCGAGGTCCTTCTGAATATTCCGGAGCCGAGACGCACGCTCACGTTGAGCGACGCGGCGACTGCTCTGCGAGTATCGGAACTGTTGGGCCTGATGTGGAAGGATCTCGACTTCGATGGGTCAGTAATTTACGTGAGACGAGCCTACGTGTGGGGAAGGTTCAAGGAGCCGAAGTCAAAAGCGTCCAAGGCTCCAGTCCCCATGCATCCGCTTTTGGCCGGCTTCCTCCTCGCATGGCGCGAGAGAACGAAATACGCCAAGGAAAGCGACTATGTGTTTCCCAGTATCAAGCTGAGAGGCAAGAAGCCGCTGTCCGCGTCCATCATGGTGCGGAAATACTTGCGCCCTGCAGCCGTCACCGCGGGCGTGATTTGCGCGGACTGGAAGGGACGCTTCGGCTTTCACAACTTTCGTCATTCGCTTGCGACGGCCCTAGTGAAGCTGAAGGTGGACCCGAAAACCGTACAAGGAGTGCTGCGCCACGAGGACTTCGGCACGACCATGGGACTCTATGCGCAGTCCGACATGGACTCTATGCGGGATGCGCAAGGCAAGTTCTTGGAACAGCTCATGGGAGACAGAATTCACCTGCTAACAGAGCGAGTTCAGTGAGAATCATGGGTTGGATCGTGGGTTGGAAATTTCCGCTCTTCGCCACTAAGTTCTTTGGAATAATGGTGGCCAGGGAGGGAGTTGAACCCCCGACGCCAGCCTTTTCAGGGCTGCGCTCTACCACCTGAGCTACCTGGCCACGTGTCGAGACCTGTTTCTCCGCCGCAGGCAACGAGGATCGTTCGCTTAACGCTGATTGTCGCGGGAGACCTAACCGAGAAGCAGCTTCATCGCCGAACGTATGTGGAACGTCTCGATTATAGCAAAGCTCGGCGTCCCCTTAAGGTCCAGGAATGAGCAATGATACGTTTTCATAAAACCTCTGGAGATAATCTGCTTCAACTCACTTAACTCGGACATCAAGGAGACTGGATGAGCCAGCGCTATCGCAAGAGGCAAGTCCTTAAGATGTTTATCGGGAAGGTCACGGCGCGAGATCAGTGCGGGTAGGCCACCGTTCCATTCATCACCACCATCGAGCATCGGTTAGCTCCGAACCAATAGGGAATCTCGCGATAGTCTTCCACTGCAATAATGGCTAGATCAGCATCTTTTCCCACTTCGATCGAGCCTTTCCGGTCCGACAATCGCAACGCCCACGCCCCGTTGATCGTGGCAGCGGCTATTGCCTCTGCTGGCGACATCTTCATCCGCGTGCACGCCAGTGACATTGCCATTGACATGCTCAAAGTGGGCGACGTGCCTGGGTTGTAATCGGTCGCCAGAGCCACCGGCACGCCCGCATCAATCAACTTGCGTGCCCGGGGATATTCCTTGAGTCCCAAGAAATAATTTGCTCCCGGTACCAGAGTGGCAACGGTGTCGCGTTTGGCCAACTCAAGAATGTCGTCGTCGCTCACGTGGTCCATGTGATCGAACGACGCCGGATCGAATCTCAAGAACGGTTGCAGGACCGTTTCCGAAAGCTGGCCTACGTGGGCCCGAACGCTGAGACCGTGGTGTTTGGCGGCTACGAATATCTCTGCGGCTTCGGCCGCGGTAAAGGCACCTTTATCGCAGAAGACATCTACGAATTGGGCGAGCTTCCGTTTCGCCGCCCCTGGAATCATCTCTTTACAAACAAGTTCAACATACTGTTGTGATCGACCTTGGAATTCTTTGGGGACGACATGCGCGCCCAGCAGAGTTGGGACGACGGTTCCCTGCCAGTGCGCGGAGGCCTCGAGGATGGCTTGCAACGACTTCAATTCAGACTTAAGCGTCAGCCCATAGCCTGACTTGGCCTCAACCGTCGTGGTACCGTGCGCTGCCATGTCGTGCAGCGCAGCCAGCACTTTCTCCGCCAGAGCGCGCTTGCCTGCTTGGCGGACGCCCTCGAGGCTCGACCGGATGCCACCTCCAGCCGCTGCGATCTCTTCGTACGAAGCGCCCTCGATGCGCTTCTCAAAATCCACCAGCCGGGGGCTGAGGAAAACCGGATGGGTGTGCGAATCCACAAATCCGGGAAGCACGACTTTGTTGGCGCAATCGATCTCGAGAACTTTCCCGCGGTTCTTCTTCAGCCAGGGATCACGCAATGCCTCTTTCGCAGTTCCGACAGAAACGATCTCCCCGCCGAGACAGAGTGCAGCGGCATCCTTGATGATGCCGAGTTCTTTCAGATCGCGACCCCGACGCGGACCCGGCTTTCCGGAGGCGGATCGCAGAGTCAGCAGTTGGGCAATGTTGGTAAGAAGCAGAGCCTGTGCAGAGTCGGCGTCGAACTTTCTCTTTGGATTCAAGCAGCGAACAGTTTAGCAGGCCAGCCAACACACGAACCAAGCCCATAAAAGAGGCTTACTTCTCCATCGGCACCTTCACGCCCTTCTTCTCGGCGAATTCCTTCGCCTCGTCATAGCCCGCATCCACATGGCGAATCACGCCCATGCCCGGATCCGTCGTCAGCACGCGCTCGATGCGTTTGGCCATCGCGTCCGTTCCGTCGGCGACTGTGACCTGCCCGGCATGGAGCGAATAGCCGATGCCCACGCCGCCGCCGTTGTGAATCGACACCCACGACGCGCCCGCCGCCGTGTTCAACAGAGCGTTCAGCAGGGGCCAGTCTGCAACCGCATCCGAGCCGTCTTTCATGCTCTCAGTTTCGCGAAACGGAGACGCCACTGAGCCGCAGTCGAGATGGTCGCGGCCGATGACGATCGGCGCTTTAATCCTTCCTCTCTTCACGAGATCGTTCATCGCGAGGCCGAACTGTGCGCGCTCGCCGTACCCCAGCCAACAAATACGCGCGGGCAAGCCTTGGAACTTAATACGCTTGCGGGCAAGATCGAGCCAGCGCCGCAGGATGCGGTTCTCCGGGAACAACTCCAGCACCAAATCGTCGGTCACGTGGATATCCGAAGGCTCACCCGACAACGCCACCCAGCGGAATGGCCCGCGTCCCTCGCAAAACAAAGGACGAATATAGGCGGGCACGAACCCGGGAAAATCGTAAGCACTCTTCACACCGCGCTGGAAGGCAAACGTACGGATGTTGTTGCCGTAGTCAAACGTGACCGATCCCATCTTCTGCAGCTGCAGCATGCCTTCCACCTGCCGTGCCATCGCGTCGAGCGATTTGTCCTGGTAGGCGTTGGGATCGCGTTTCCGCAACTCGAGCGCTTCCTCCAGACTTATTCCATTGGGAACGTAGCCATTCAGCGGATCGTGCGCCGAAGTCTGGTCGGTAAGAATGTCTGGCACCACGCCGCGCTCGGCCAACTCCGGAATCAGGTCCGCGCAATTCCCCACCAATCCGACCGATACATTTTCTTTTTTGCGCACGGCATTCTTTAAAATACGCAGAGCTTCATCCAGCGTGGTGACCATAAAATCACAATAGCCGGTCTTCAGCCGTTTCTTGATGCGCTCGGGATCGACGTCAATCCCAAGAAACGCCGCACCCGTCATGGTCGCGGCCAGAGGCTGGGCTCCGCCCATGCCGCCCATGCCACCGCTCACAATCAGTTTGCCCGCAAGATCGCCGCCGAAATGTTTCTCACCGGCGGCCGAAAATGTTTCGAACGTACCCTGCACAATGCCCTGCGAACCAATGTAGATCCACGAACCCGCGGTCATTTGGCCATACATCATCAGACCGGCGCGCTCGAGTTCGTTGAACTTCTCCCAGTTCGACCAATGGCCGACCAGATTCGAATTGGCAATGAGCACGCGCGGGGCATGATCGTGCGTCTGGAACACGCCCACGGGTTTGCCGGATTGCACCAGCAACGTCTCGTCGTTCCCCAGAGCTTTCAGGGATGCGACAATGGCGTGGTAAGCTTCCCAACTCCGCGCTGCTCGCCCCGTTCCGCCGTAGACGACAAGATCCTGCGGGCGCTCGGCGACGTCAGCATCGAGGTTGTTCATGAGCATGCGCATGGCAGCCTCCTGCTGCCAGCCTTTGCAAGTGACCTGATTGCCGCGCGGCGCGCGAACGGAGGTGGGGGCCTGAGTGGCTTCGCTTTCAACCGGCATGAATAGATCTTAGTGCCTGCGCGAAACGGGCGCAACGCGAGAGCATCCGCCCTGCGCAAGACGACGCACTTCCGCCTAGAGCAACATCCGCGCGGTAAGCACCAGGCCGTGGTTGTAGGTGTGAAATTGCGAGGTCGCAATCTGCATTCCTCCGCCGACAACCAGGGCGAGGCGATTGCGGGGATGGTGCTCCAACTTGAACTTGCTCAGCATCAATCCCGGAGTGACGAAGTTCTGCACCCCGCCGTCGTTCGGCCCGCCATGGTAGAAAGTCGCGTTGTTTTCGATCTCCGGCCAAGAAAATTTGCCGATATGATATTGCCCCAGGGCGTTCCCCACGACTGGACGTCCGAGCTTCGAGGTATCGCCAGCAGGCAGTACAGCTCCCAGCATCGACTGCACATCGAAGCGTCCGAAGCCTTTGCCTGCACATAGAGTAGGGGAAACGGTTGCCGCGAGACTTCCATTCTTGTAGTTTTCCGTCGGCAGCGTGCCAGCCCAAGGAAAGCTCACCGAATAATCACCGTTCTCCGCGTTCCCCGCTACCCGGCGGTATTTCAGCAACAAGGAAAAATCACCGGCGCCATCTTTGGCCGACGAATTGTGCTGGATGTAGGGCGAGCCAGAGTGTCGAATTCAAGGTTGTACCAAGGCACCAAGGACACGCTCTTCGTGTTGCCGTAATTCCACGTGTCCGTACCCGCCGGCGCGATCTGGCGAACGAAGTCGGTGCGGTCCCCTGTCCCGACCACGCGGTGATTACCGGGATCGGCCACGAAGGTTGCTGCGCCAAGAATCGCGCACTCGGTCTTTCCACTTGGTAAAGAACCCGGACGGCTCATCCCGCGCGGTACACGCGACGGAAGCGACAATCGTGAACACTGCACACGCGATTGCGACCAGCCTCTTGGTGAGCCCAGCGTCCCCGCAATGCAAGCGGTCAAGCTTGTTTTGTGCAGAACCCAGTTGATACCCACAACAACGAGTTTCAGTTTTTTATCCGCGATGCCCGGAGGTGTCTATAGTCCGGATCCACTAGAGTGGGAATTGAGGTTCGGGACCTCGGGAAAGAAGAGATATTACAACTCCGAAGCATGATAGCGAGGCTACCAACTGCTGTAAGCGGTGCCGTCCGTGCCGGTCGCGTTCGACGCCGAATGCACGTCGCTGATGCCAGGATCTTGCTGATCCACGGCCAGAAGGATATCTTCCTGTACGACTTCCCAATTCGCTTCGTTCGTCGCCGGATCCTTGGGAATGGTTTTGATATAGCCGGCGGTTACCAGGTCATCGAGCGACTGTGGCGCTTTTTGCTTATCGAGCGTGTACTGCGAAATCAACGAACGCAGCTCGAACAAATCTTGGCGCAGCACGGCCTCACGCGAACGCAGCACAGACTGGTTATAGATGGGCAGCGCAATCGACATCAGGATCAGAATGATGCTGATCACGATCATCATCTCCAGCAGCGTGAAGCCCCGACTGCGGCGCGTTTTGAGCCTGCCTGGCATTTACCAGTCCTTATACTTGGTGCCGTCGAGAGCCTCGTCTAGCGACTTGGTGTAGACGTCGAACACGCTTTGCTCACCCCAAGAGTCGGAATCGGGATCGTCCTGCATCGAACGGAGGCCCCACTCTGTAGTGCCGGTCATGGGATCGATCGGAATCTTGCGCAGATATCGGACCTTCTTGCCCTGCACGTCCACACCCTTCACCAGCGTATCCAGATCGGGAGGATAACCTTGGCTATCCACCTTGATCTGAAAAGCTTGCCGATCAGCATCCAGCTTGTAGCGGTCGATGGCGTCACGCATCTCCCACAAGTCGGCTCGCAAGCGGCGCTCTTTCTCCCGCTTGATGCTGAGCCGCGCCATCGGCACCGCCATCGTCGAAAGAATCAACAAAATGGTAGTCGCGATTATCAGTTCCAGCAGGGAAAAACCCCGCGCCGACTTTCCTCCCTGTGCCCGATGGAATCTACGTCGCATCTTCTTCCTACTTCACCGTTCCCTATTGCACCGTGATCGAGGCCTGCGCACCGTTCACCGTGATGGCCTGCTGGGCGGGATCGCGCGCCCCGCCCCGAGTGATGGTCAGTGGAGTTTGTCCGCTGGCCTTCGCCTGGAATGTCATCGTAACCACAGCGCCCTGCCCGGAAACTCCACCCGCGCCGGGCGGCCGGGTAGCGGTAATCTGTAAGGTTCCGGTGGTGTCATCTTCGCGATGGACTAGGGCAACGGCCTGCCCGTCCTGAGAGAGAAAACCTCCGTTTGAGATGTTTATCATCTGCAGCTTCGCCGGATCGTAGTTCAACTGCACGGGCACGGAATAAACATTCTGCGCACCCGAGATCAGCAGATTCACGACAAACGTATTCCCTTTCGCAACGGTAACCTGACCCGGATCAAACAAGAAGTTCGCGCTTCCCTGCGCACCCGCATTCGCGCCTGGGCTGGGGGGTTGCATCGCGGATTGATTCGCGGCTGACGGGCTGCCGGCTGGCCCGACCGAAGTGCCCGGAGTTGTTGCCGGCGCGGCGGGCCGGCTGACGTGCCGCAGTTGAATTGCGTTCTGCGTCCCGATGTCGATTGCCCGCTGATTCAACTCACTGAGGCTGGTTCCGCGAATGATATGCGGAGTTATGGCAAAAACCGTTTCGTCCGACGAATGATCTTGCGTCACTTGCCCGAAGAGGTATCGCAGGATGGGAATCTGCGCCAGCCCTGGAATGCCGGCCAGGGACTTGGTCTGCGAATCATCAAAGATGCCACCAATCAAGCTTGATTCGCCGTCCCTCAGGCGGATTTCATGCTCGATTTTCTTCTGGCCGATGATGGGCTGGCTGATGCCGCCGATGCTCGACTGGCCCACTACCGAAGAAACTTCCATCGAAATCTTCAGCGTCACTTCGCGGTCTGCGTGCACGTGCGGGGTAACGTCAATGTTCACGCCTATATCGAGATATTGAAACTGAGTATTGACCAGCGGGTTTATACCGACGCCTCCGATTCCGGGCTGGAACGATCCCGTGGCCACCGGCACGCGTTCGCCAATCTTGAGGGTCGCCTTCTGATTATCTAGGGCGCGAACCTGCGGATTCTGCAACATCTTCGTGTCGGTGTCACCCATGACGGCCGAAAGGTTGGCCGATCCGATCGACACTTGAAAATCCGTGGCGTTCAGGTTGCCCAGAGTATTCAGCTCAAGGCCAGTGCTGCCGGTCGTTGAGGTTGTGGTTGTGGTGGTCGTTGTGGTCGTCGGAGTCGTAGTGTTGATATTGCTCTGCAGCGTGACGGTGGCGCTGGACGGAGGACTCAAGCCCAGGGTGCGGGACTTGTCTTTGCTGATCTGCAATACTGCGATGTCGACCACCACCTCGGGACGGGACTTATCGAGATCGTCCACCAATTTTTCGGCCAGAGCAATCTGGTCAGGCGTGCCCCGCACCACCAAGGCATTCTGCGAGAGCAACTGCTGCACACGCTGCACATCGAGCACGGCGCGAATCGCATTCACGACATCCTGCAACTCGGTGGGTTGCGAAAGATTCTGGAGGTAGAACGTCTTCAGGACGCTCTGCTCCAATTCTTTGCGCTTGGCGGGATTGTCTTGCGCCACAAAAATGGTATTCGACGTCACCGGACGCCAGAAGGTTTTTGATTCCAGCGCCGTAATTTCCAGCGCGTCTTCCAACGTTACTCCGTTCAGCTCGACCTTAATTCGCCGCGAAGTATAGTCCGGGTCGAACAGGACGTTCACCGCGGCCAACTGCCCGATCGTCTGATAAATAACCTTGGAGTCCTCGGTGAGTTTTACGGTGATGGGAACCACTGAGATGGGCGCCAGCTCTACGGGACCGCTCGCCTCCCTGATCTTGTTTTCCAGACTGCTGGGAGGCCCGGCGGCTTGCGGCGGAGGATTCTCCTTGTCGTTGATCATCTGCAGAGTTTTCTTCAACTCTTGCTGCGCAATGAACAGCGACGGGTCGATGAGGGACGCTTTTTGAAATTCCGCCAAAGCCTCCTGCAGCTTGCCCTCGTCCCGGAGCCCTTCCGCGTGATGAACAAGCGTTGCCGCTGCCTTGAACCGCATTCGCTCAAAGCCCGAACGGTAACGCAGATCTTTGGGCCTCAGGTCGTAAGCCTGCTTATAGAAATCGTAGGCGGCTTCATAATTTTGGCGCGCCTCCGCGTCCTGTCCCTTTTCGTAAAGCGTCTTAGCTTTGTCGGCGATAGCAGGCAGGATGGCAACCAGAACCAGCAGCGCAACCGCCGCAGGCATCAGACGTCTCATTCGTCAGTCCTCGTGTAAAAATCTTTGCCGGAAGTCTTCGCCGGACAGGCAGATACTGCACTTAGGCCCGTTAATTTGGCCCTACACGACGAATCAGGCAATACTTTTGCAGCGATTATAGCATCGGCCTTCGTGACTCCCTATCCGATTGCACACACGGCAGTTACACTCTTTGGTCGTAGTCCCAGTGGGGGAAACGGGTTCGGCTGGCGGCCGGCTCGAAGCTTTCCGGAAACCGGGCCCCGGCAGCCGCTTTTCTCGACTCCGCCCTTCTCCATTTAAGGTGAATCCGAACTGTTAAGATGAATCCGAAGCCAATCCATGCCCCGCCAGTCCACACACCAGACCAGGCCCAGCCCCGAAAGATCTCCCCGCCGCGATCCCACCGCCTCCGGTCAGCGCGATGCCGCCGTTAATAGGATCGCTTCTCATAACTACTTCTTGCTGGAAAAATTTGAGTGTGGGGTGGTACTTACTGGAACCGAGGCAAAATCGGTTCGCGGCGGTCTCGCCAACCTCAAGGATTCTTACGGTTTAGTGAAAGATGGCGAACTCTGGCTACTGAACGCTCACATCGGTCCTTATGAACATGGCAACATTCATAACCACGCTCCCCTGCGCACCCGCAAGCTGCTGATGCACAAGGAAGAAATCCGCAAGCTGGTCGGCAAGACCCAGCAAAAAGGACTTACCCTGATCCCCGTCCGCATGTACTTCAAGAACGGCAAAGTAAAGGTCGAACTAGCTCTGGCCAAAGGCAAGCAGCTCTGGGATAAACGCGAAACCGAGCGCCGCCGCACCGCCGACAAAGAAGCTAGAGAAGCCATTAGCCGCACCCGGAAGACCTAAGGGTGTTCATCTCGGAATGGTGGCAAATTTACCGAAAGCGACCGAGGCCGCGCCATCAAAACTGTAGACCTAAAATCCGACATGCCGCCGGTCCACGAGGCTCTGCAGAGGATGGACCGCGAACTCGCGCTCGCCCGCCAAAGTAAGCTGAAGCTCCTGAAGGTAATTCACGGCTATGGATCGACAGGAGTCGGGGGGGACATTCGGGTCGCCGTGCAAAAGCGGTTGATCGAGATGGCCGAGACCGGGCAGATCCGCGGCTGCATTTTCGGAGAGAACTGGACAAAATCAGACGACGCAGCCTGGAAGCTTCTGCAATCGCAAACCGAGCTCAAGAGCGAGTCCGACCTCGGCCGCTGTAATCGCGGAATCACGATCGTTTTGCTCTAGTGAAAAAGGAGAACGAAGTCTCAGTTGTGCGCCGGCAACCCCCGCAACCCCCGCTTCCAGCCCCGCAGTGAAAGCGGCGCAAGAACGGCGCTTCGTAGCTCAGCCTCACGCCCGATCCGATCGCGCTTCTCCCAGACTGCAAGGACGCTTCCACGACGTGGTCGATATGGCTCTGGGTGCGCGACGCGGAATAGCGAGGCGAACCAGGTCCATCGTCGCCGCAGCGGCGAACATCAGCGTGCCAATCTCCACGGGGCGGATTCTCGGCGAAGCGGCAGGCGTCGAACTAGAGCGGATGCCGTACTTCTGGCAAATTGCGTTGACCGCTTTCACGTTCTCCACCGAGACTGGCTGTCCGCCACCGGAGGTGTTGTCACGGTCAGGATGACCAGAGGAGCGCGTTTTGCGACCCACACTTTGAATCCATTGTGCAAGCTCTTCCACGTCCATGTTGCCTTTGAAGGGACGCTTCGCCTTTGGCTGGCGTCCTTCTGCAATCCCCAGATCTCGAGCCTCGGCGCCGACGAACTCCACGTTAGCGCGGGTAGTATCGAAATGTGTGTTGTTGGGGACAACATCGCCCGTCTTGCGGATCACGCTGAACCGAGTGCGCTCGGCAGCGCACCCCTGATGAGTGGGAATGACGCGCTAGTAGCCGAAAATGTCCTAAGCCGAATCGCGAAACCGATCCAACTCCGGCTGCCGGCATAGCTTGCGTTCTCCCTCGATGACTGCCGCCCACTGATGGGTGGACATGGCGCCGGTTGCGGAGTTGGTGAGCAGATCGATCGGAACGTCGGCGGCGGGGAGGAGAAACAGGTTGTAAAAGGAGGCTCGCAGCAACTGCTCGCGCTGCGGCTGGGTAGTCCAGTGGATCGGCTCGACGACGTTGATGCGAAAAGGCTCGACAATAGTGCCGGGCCTGGCGGCTCTCACCCTACTCTGAATATTGAGCGGATCAAACCCGCGCACGGCGGCAGATCTCGCTGCCCGAATGCTACGCCCCTTGTGTCTCCGGCGGTGTGCTCGGGATCACAAGCGTGGCAGTGGACGCAGCCGGAGGTGAGACCGGAACCGGCGTAAAAGGCTGCATCACAATCGGTTCCAGCATATTGTGCAAGTAGTAGCTTACTACAACGCCTCGCTGCCAGAAGCGCGGGATCAGGAGGAACAGCAAGGTCAACTGGCTCACGACAACCGCGCCGACAAGGTTCGCCGGGGGCACAAATTTCATCCACACCCAAAGTCCGGCGACCAGTATGATCGCCGCTGCGATCGTAGTCACAACATAACTCCCAAGCAGCCGGCCTAGATTCCGGCAGGTATGTCGAAAGCCCGAGGCGATCGATTTCCGCACCGCTCGCTGATCGCTAAGTACCAGGTCAGTCTGTGCCAGATCAAACCAGATACGCAGCGCCGTCATTACGAGGAAGATCACTGCCAGGCCCGCTAACCGCACTTCGGGAAGAAGTAACTCGTTCGTGCTCTCGGCGGCCTTTCTCTCGAGCACGCCGTGCAGTCCGAACAGCGCTGCGGCCACCGCTCCCAGCACGACGCCCGCCACAATCATGAGCCGGATAAACCGCCACAGATTCCGCCCACAGGCGCGGAAAAAATCCTCTCGCGGCAAGCGATACGTCGAGGCATAGCCTTGCAGCACTCCGGGCAGGAAGAGCGCCGCCGCAATCAAAAACAACAAGGCAAAATGCATCGCCGGCGCGGCCGCAGCGGTCGTCGGACCGAACTCTGGCCGCGAAAACATCTCGATGAGTACGCCTAGATCAAAACCGTTGACCAGTCGGTCCGCGTGCAGGCTGTGATCCAGGATCTGGTGGACCTGACTATTGAATGCTCCCGCGCCGAACCACGCCAGCAGAACATTCAGAACATAGAACCAGAAGATGTAGCGCTTATTACGCGTTACCCTGCTCCAGCCGCTGCTCAGCAGACCTTCGTTTTCGTTCATGAACTCGCGTCCTCGATAGGGCCTAAACCGCCCACCACGTCAATGCCTGCGCCACCCACTGCGTAAGAAACATCCAGTAATTTTCCAGTTTGCGCGCCGGTTTCGCGTTGGCTTCTGCCGTGT
The DNA here is from genome assembly GCA_049584315.1 of Candidatus Sulfotelmatobacter sp. Classification (GTDB taxonomy): domain Bacteria; phylum Acidobacteriota; class Terriglobia; order Terriglobales; family Acidobacteriaceae; genus Sulfotelmatobacter. The sequence goes on from JBAUXO010000098.1 coordinate 14,045, forward strand.
AGCTGTTATTGAAGTCGTTGCGGTCGATCTGGATCTTGTCGTCTGGATCAATCTCCGCTGACTCCACTTTGGCTTTCTTCTCGTACGTAAACTTGGTCCACCGGCTTACGCCATCCCAGCGCTCGCGAACTTTCTCGCCATTGTCGAATTTAATCTCCACGTCCACCGGCATCACGAAATCTTCCTTGCGCTGTAGCCAGACATAAGAGCGATAGACCGTATTCTTGTCCGCCTTCTCGAAGACGCTTCCCTTCTTTTCGTACCAGTTCACCGGGTAAGACTCCAGCCGCAAAACCCTGTAATCCATCACCGGCGAACCGTAGATGGCCTGATCGAAGTACCACTTCAAATCTTTGCCCGAAACCTCCTGGATCGTGTTCAGGAAGTCTGCTTTGGTGGGATGGGTGAAGCGATACTTCATGAAGTAGGTGCGCATCGCCTTCGCCATGGTGTCTTCGCCGATAATGCTTTCGAGCGTCAGCAGTACGCTCGCCGTCTTACCATAGGTAATTCCGCCGTAAGAGTCGAAGCTGTAGTAGTCGTAGGCGTTTTCCGCGATCGGATCGAGATCGGCCACACCGATGTAGCCCAGCCGTTGCTGTTCCCGCTCGCCGAAGGTAACGCCTGCCATATTGACGCCCGACGTTTTCTTGCCGAGGATAGAATCCAGAACCTTCACTTCTGTATAGCTGTTAATGCCCTCGTCCATCCAGGCATCCTCGAATTCGTTGGTGGCCACCATGCCGTACCAATATTGGTGCCCGAACTCATGCTCGATCACGATCTCTGGCAGGTAGAGCCCTTCGGGCATGAACCAACTCGTGTCGCCCGTAATGAAGGTCGGATATTCCATCCCTCCAGCCTCCGCGCTCTCGGGATCGACCAGCGTAATCGTCTTATAGGGATACGGCCCGTACCAGCTCTCAAAGTGTTCCAGCGATTCGCGCAGAATTTTTTCGTGCCGCGCTACCTGGCTCCAGTGCGCGGGCTGCATCAGGATACGCATGTGCACCGGCCCCATTTGCCCTGGAAACACGCCATCTTCCTTCACCCTGTAACGCGGGCTCGCCGTCCATGCAAAGTCGTGAATGTCATCGCCGTGATATGAAACAGTCTTCGTGCTATCTGAATTGGTTACCTCCCCGACCTTCACACCGCTCGCCCCGACTACTTCGAACTGCGGCAGCGTCAGTTTGACGTCGTAGACACCAAAGTCGGCGAAGAATTCAGTGAAGGCGTGATACTGGTGGCAGTTCCAGGCTCCGTGCCAGAACACGCCAACCTTGGGGAACCATTGCCCGCCCAGCACGAAATCGCGCTTCCATCCCGACCGCGCCTGGGTCTCGGGAAAATTCGTCCGGAACGCAATCTTGAACTGCACGTAGGCGCCCGGAGCAATCGCCTTGGGCAGATGTACATCCACCACAGTTTTGTCGTCTTTGTTGTCGTCGTCGGGTTGAACATATTGCACCTGCGAAGTCAGATCGCCCTCTCCCACCACTTCAAGATTCTTGATCTCTTCCGACCCATATTCCTTGGCCTCCCACGTCTCATAGCTAACATCTCGGCCACCCGCTATTTTCGCTTCGCGAACCCAAGTTGAGTTCGGCTGAAATGCATTTTGGTAAAGATGAAATGGAAAGTGCTCCAGGGCCTGCCCTGTTAAATTGTGATAGGTGAGCACTTCGGTCGCGTCGACGATATGTTTCGCGGCGTCATACTTCGCGTCAATCTCGTAATGCACCACTCGCTCCGACATGGGCTTTGGCGAATTGATGGCCAGCGTTGTATCGGGAATCGCCAGCGCCGGGGAGCTGTTCGAGGCTGCGGCCACCCCAGCAGACGCTGATACAGGAGCGGCGACGGTCTGCGGAGAGGCTGTTCTCGCGGCATGTTCCTTCACCAACAGGGAAATTACGACCACCGACACTATGGGGAGAAAGAGAATCACCCACCGGATTTTCATGAAAACCCCTGTCTTCGTTGTGGCATGGAATGATACCGCAGGTACTCCGGCAGCGTCACTCCGTGATGGCAACGAGGGATCTGTCATGCCCGATCTTGTCGATGGTGGGAAATCGAGCATTGACACAGTTTTCGAAAACTCGTCAAATCTCCGCATCGAACGGCGGCAGGCGGGATATCCTGCTGCTAGCTGGTTCTGCGCCGGACTGGCCAACTGGGACTAATCTCCGACTCCCCTCCAGCAGCGCACCTCGAGCGGAGGAACTCCATGAAAGCCGCTCTCGTCGTCTTGTTTTTTGCAGCTTCCGCGCTCGCCCAAGACCCAAGCGCCGCCGTCGCGGCCGAAACGGCCTGCGGCCCAAAAGAAATCACGTTCGACCCAAGCAGGACCCGATCCAGCACCCCACACCACAACCCAAGGCCGGCAAAGCGCTGGTCTATTGGATCGAGGATCTCGGACGATGCCTTGATTGCGGCAGTGCCCGTCTCAGCCTGACGGATGTGGATAACGCTGTCGTCAAGGTGGGTATCGATGGCAGTGGGGTCGGAGCCGGCAGGGGTAATTCTTACCTCTTGATTGCTGCCGAGCCTGGCGACCACCACATGTATCTGAACTGGCAGTACAGCCTCCAGGAGCGCTCGCGTGCCTTTACGATGGCCAATTTTTCCGTCGCCGCCGGCAAGATTTACTATTTCCGAGCGCGCCTTTTTCCCGGCCACAGCGGCGACTACCCGTTTGATCTGGACCCTGTGAACAGCGACGAGGGCAAGTACCTGGTTGCTACCTCTGCCTTCAGCATCTCTCATCCCAAGAAATGATCAGGGGGGCCGCATTTTCCGTCGTCGGTCTCTGCCGCGTCATTCCGGATTCGACATGCTTGCGGAGGGCGCCGTCGTTCGGCTTACGAATTTCATGAAGTTCGATTCCGCCAGGCGGGAGGGATGCACTTCACCGCTCAGTCCAAAGAAGCGGCAGAAGCTCATGATCAGTGGGCGCCAGCGCAGCGGATCGAGATGCGGACGCTCGCCGCCGTCCACCAGCAGCTTTTCGTCGACGTGGAGCTTCATGATATGCACCTCGAACATATTCGCGCTCACATTCTTGCCGAATGGACGGAATTCGCGCACCACGCCTTCCATCTGAACCGGACATTCGGCGACGCGCGGTGGCGCCACGCATAACGCCTTCACAGGAGTAAGGCCAGCAACACCAAATTTATCTGCCGCATGGCGATAGCCCCACTCGCGCTTCTTATCGGGTACCGGGTTCTTCCCGGTGGTGAGTGCCAGGCGATCGACTTGTGTCACCAGATCTTCCGAGGGCAGGTTGATCACGCATTCTCGGGTGCGCATCAGGTTATCGGAGGTCTGGCCCATTTGTCCGAGGCCAAGCATGCAGCTCCAACCCAGCCACCACGCCGACGACATCGGCGCCAGGTTCGGCGTGCCGTCCGGATTCATCGTGCTGATCAGCGCTACAGGCGTGCCGAAATACAAAATCGTCGGTTCAATCGTTTTATGCATGAATTGACAGTAAGAGATCGCGCCTAGAGCGAACTATCCGCTTCTTGCGAGTAAATCAATTTTTCAGTCACGAGGTCACACGAAAGAGGTCGCCCTTGCGCTTCCCCCGCCTCGCCGACGATACTGGGAGTTCACGCTAAAACGTTTAATGACTATGAAAACGACACTCTCATTCTCCACGCCCGCTGAACCCGAAACCGAATCTCTCGTCGCCATTGTGCTGGATCACGCCGAAAAGGATGCCGCTCCCAGCAAGCAGTTCGAATCAGCCAAGAAAGAAAAACCGCAACTCAGGCTCGCGACTAGCGACGCCGCCGTGCAGTCCGTAGCCGCCGAGCTGCTGGCGAGCGGCGAAGTTAGCGGCAAACCGTTCGAGGTCAATTTGCTGCACAAGCCCGCCGGACTTAAGGCAAAACGCCTGTTGCTCATCAGCGGCGGTCCGGCCAGGAAATTTTCCAGTCACGATCTGCGGCGCATCGCCGGAACTGCCGTGCGTACGCTCAAAGGGCGTGGAATCCGCAGCTTCGCCTTCATCGCCCCGCCGAGCATTCCCGCGGAAGAAGCGGTGCGAGCCATCATCGAGGGTGCGCTAGTGGGAAACTTCGACCCCGACTATTACCGGAGCGACCGCAAAGATCAAAAAATTGAGGCGCTCACCATCCTGGCCAGCGGAAATGCGGATCACGCCGCCCTGGAAAAAACCGCGCACGAAGCGAAAATCATCGGCGAATCGCAAAATTTTACACGCGATCTGGTGAACGAGCCCTCCAATCGCATGACACCGACGATTCTCGGCGACCGGGCAAAGAAGATGTGTCTGGAGGTCGGCTTGAAGTGTGAAGTTTACGGGGCCGACAAGATTAAAGAATTGAAGATGGGTGCGTTCTGGAGCGTTGCGCAAGGTTCCGATGAACCTCCCGCCCTCATCGTGATGACTTACGAGCCTGCCGGTGCTCCCGCAAAGCCAGTCCTAGGACTGGTGGGCAAAGGAATCACGTTTGACACCGGCGGGATTTCGATCAAGCCCGCCGACGGCATGGAGAAGATGAAATACGACATGGCCGGCGGCGCGACTATGATCGGTGCCATGCGCGCCATCGCGCTGCTGAAGCCGAAAGTGAAGGTTGTCGGCATTGTGTGCGCCGCCGAAAACATGCCCTCCGGCAAAGCACAGAAGCCAGGCGATGTGCAGATTGCGATGTCCGGCAAGTCGATTGAGATCATCAATACCGACGCGGAAGGTCGACTGGTTCTCGCCGACGGTCTGTTCTATGCCCGCCAACTCGGGTGCACGCATCTCGTCGATGCGGCAACCCTCACGGGCGCTGTCGTGGTTGCGCTGGGCTATACGAATGCCGGAGTCTTCGCCAATGATGACGCCATTTACGAGCGCTTCCACAAAGCGAACGACGAAGCCGGCGAAAAGATGTGGCGTTTGCCGCTCGATGACGAATACAAAGACAACATCAAGTCCACCATTGCTGACATCGTCAACTCCGGCGGACGCTGGGGCGGGGCGATTAACGCGGCAATGTTCCTGAAAGAATTTGCGGAAGATACACCCTGGATCCATCTCGACATCGCCGGCACCGCCTGGACGGAAGAACAAAAACCCTGGATTGCCAAGGGTCCGTCCGGAATCGCGCTGCGCAGTCTGGTGGAGTTCGTGAAGAGCTTCGTGAACTAGAAAATCGGCCACGGATTTTCACTCATCAAAATCGGGAGCGCTAATCCGCGGCCGGCGTTTACTTCGCCGCCGCCAGATCAAACGCCTTCTCCAGATCTGTAACCAGCGGAGATTCGCCCTGCTGCAGTCCGCTGCGGCCCATCATGCGCCAGAGATACTGACTCTGCGGCCAGCCGTGCGCGTCATAGACTGCAAGGACGTCCTCCGACGGACGACTCATGACCATGAGCACGATGTCAGCTTGATAGGGCTCATAGACCAGCGTGAACTTTCCCCACTTCTGCATCGCGTCCTGCAGAGTGGCAATGGCCTGGCGATCTTCAGGAAGCAGGTTGGGACTAAATTGGTCACCATCGTAGCTGGTAACGTACACAAACCGGGCATTCACCAGCGTGCCGGGAAACCGCGGCACACCTTGTGGGGTCTTCGCCGGCTTCGGTGCAGCCCAGACCAGACTGGTTGCTAACAGAACCACAACCGTGAGCATGGCTCGAAGACTCGTTCGGCTTTTCATAAGTTACAGGCTCCCCCGCCTCTTTCTGTTCCATCTCCACCAGTTAGATGATTCTACTCAGGCGCGAGATGCCCGCCTCACTTGAACGATTGCTTGTAAGTTATTGAATTAACTATTATCTATAAGTTTGTCGCCCAGAAATAAACCCTGCATAGACGAACTGATGCTGCGAACATCCCGTCAAACACCGAATCGTTCCGCGGCCCGAGCTTTCGCTTTCGCTGCTTCTTCTTCTCGATTCTTCGGCGGCGCGGTCGTTTCTAAGGCGCGCAGAAGCCGAGCCGAGACGCCGGCGATTTCATCGATCGCGCTCAGAAACGAGGCTTCGTTTGCCTTCGATGGTTTGTTGAAGCCGGTGATCTTCCGCACGAACTGCAGCGCGGCCGCGCGAATCTCTTCGTCATTCACCGGGGGATCGAAGTTGAATAGAGTTTTGATATTCCTGCACACTTGGCATCACCTCCAACACGCGATTGGGCTCTCTCGGTGTATGAATTTTGCCACACAGAGGGGTCCCGTGACAGGCCTAGAAGAGTCTCCCGATTGAAAAATTCACCCGGCTCTGTCCCGTGGGACTCACGCTGCCGAAGATGGCGATGGGGCCGACAATGGTATCGGCGACGAATCCAGCATTGGCGCTGCCGCGCACGATCAGTGAGTCGGGATTATTGAACGCCGAACCCGCTTCATACCAGCCACCCCAATAAATTTTTTTTCCTACGAGTTGCGGCAGGCGATAAAGCTCGCGGCGGAATCCGAACGATGCATACCCGTAATCGTTGCCGACGAACTCATTGGGCAGGTACGCTCCCAGGCGAAATGGTCCGCCCAACCAAAAGACCTGAAACTGGCTTGCCGTTCCGTGAAATGGGGTTCCTCCAGCCGCAGCCAGAAACAGCGAGGTCTTTCCGCTGGTAGGAATGAAGCTGGAAGTCTGCACTTCGAGCTGATCGATGGGGTGGACAAGGCCTGGGCTTTGCAGCACGCGCGCGAGGCTGGCAACGATGCGCGTGCCCGCGCTGGGAATCGCGGGACTGTCTTGGCCGTCCCAGACGTAGCGTGTGCGGAATTCTCCGCTGCTGCCGCTGAGCACGGGTAAACCGGCATTGCCGATGAGCGGCGCGAGTTTGCCGCTAAAAATCTGGTAGCCGAAGCGGAGTTCGCTGCGGCGTCCGGAGTCATAGCCAAGATCGAAACCTCCGCCGGCGCGCTCGTCGCCGAAGACGGCCACCCGGGTTTGTCCCTCGAAGGCATTGCGCGGCAACTTGGAAGCGAAGGCGTAGGGTGCCATGAAGAAATGCGTATTGGCGATCGGCTGGTAAAACTCCGTAGCGGCCAGGTTGCTCGAGCCCAGCATCAAGTCGTTTCGCCACTCGCCGCCGTGATGTTCCACGTCCATGAAAGTAATCCGGGCGCCGGCGGAGAAATCGAACGCGGCCACGCCCGAGCCGTCGACATTGACGGCGAGATCCACAAAGGGCGGCCCGTATGTTTTCTCATGTGCGGTCACTCGCAGCGCGAGTACGCCATCTTGCGTGAAGCCTTCGTAGCCGAGGCGGTCGAACTCTCCCTGGCCGGCAATGCGTGTCAGTTGAGTTTCTAGCTTCGGCAGATTCAGCGGCACGCCCGTGTCCGAGTTCAAATGTTGTTCAATTCTATGGTTCGTGTCGGAGTCTCCACCTTCCACAATCAGGGATTGCACTTCCTCGGGTTGAGGGCGCTTGCGAGCATTTCGTGCAGTGAGATATTCCTGCCACTCCGCGTCGTCTCTGATGGCGTAAGGCAGCAAGGCAGCGGCGTGGCCGGCCGCGCTTTGGTAGCCGAGTCGGATGAGTTCTGGAACCCGGCCATAGTCGCCGATCGAGAAATTGCCCGTGTCAACCGTGATGGTGGTGCTGGCCAGAGCCAAAGAGCGACGCTCATTCTGGAGGATCATCACACTCACCGCGCGGGAGAGCACGCCGGTAAGAGTTTCCAGTTGCTCACGACCACCAGGTGGCAGTTGCAGATCGACAGCGATGACCGAGTCGGCATCCATCTCACGGACAGCCTCCACGGGAATATTTTCAACCATGCCGCCGTCGGCCAGCACGCGCCCGGCGATTTGCACCGGAGTAAAAACGCCTGGAATCGCCATGCTGGCACGCACCGCCCTCGGCAGAGAACCATCATGCAGTACCACGCGATCTCCGCTTTGCATATCAGTGGCCACGCAACGGAAAGGGATGGGCAGCTCGTCGAAGCTGGCAATGCCGGACTCGGGGAAGGCGATGCGATCCAGCAACAGACCGACACCCAGGCCGGGATCAAACCCGTTCGGTCCCCTTAACCCGTGCTTGATTCCGAGCGCGGCCTCAACTTGGAAAGCGCGGCGATCCTGCTTGCGGCGATAGGAAAGCTGACGGTAGGTGGGCTCGGGAAGCAGGGCCTCATTCCAGTCAATGCCTTCGGCAAATCTTTGCATTTCCGCAGGCGACATGCCCGTCGCGTACATGACGCCAATGATGCTGCCCATGCTGGTTCCGGCGATGCGGTCGACCGGGATGTGGTTCTCTTCCAGCCACTGAATCACGCCAATTTGGGCCAACCCGAGCGCACCGCCGCCGCTGAGAGCGAGGCCGATTCGGGGACGCTGCGCTGGCACAGATGCGGGCAGCGGCTAGCCTCGATCCTCGACTCGAAGCGGATTTTGTGCCGATGCCAATGTGCCGAGCAGGAGCAGCAAAAAGACGATGCGCCCTGGCCCACATCGGGCGGCGTAGTCGAACGACGACATTATTCATCCTCCAAAAAGCAACCGGCGGAGAGCGCCTGAGAAAATTCACAGTAGCAGGTTTGGTTGTGGAGGGTTGCCCTGATTGCTAGCTGGGGTTCTAGCGCGAATCAGCCTGCCGAGCCTGGTCCACAACTTTGTGAATTGCTTCGATCACCAGATCAGGCCGGTCGATCTGAATATAATGCCCACTATTCTTCACGATGACGTGCGTGCTTCTGCTTGAGAGTTGCGCTAGCTCATTCTGCATCTGTTGCCAGGCATCGTGCGTGGGTTTCACCAAGTCTTCCGGCAAATCGGGTTCGGGCTGATCGGGATCTTGAGAAAGGACGGCGAGAGGAAGATCGCCGAGCGAGCCCGTGGTGGCTGTTTGGGCAGCACTTTCAGAAATCGCTTTCAGTTCTCGGACGCTTTCTCGCGTGCTGTGAAAATTGCAGTCCGCGGCGCGAACCGCGCCGTTCCTGTCACAGAAGCCCAGCAACCGTGGAATTCCGAACGGCATCGAGAAGGCCAGGAACTCCTGCTCTCGCACCCAGGTTTTGTCCAGATCGTTCAAGGCCGGCGGAAAACGCTTTTCCTGTTCGGGGTGGGAAGAATCCACCAAAACCACGCCAGCGACTTCGCTTCGATAAATGTCGGCGAACAAGCGAATGTTATATCCGCCCATGGAGTGGCCCACGAGAATGTAAGGGGGCGAGATGCTGGCATTTTGCAAAAGTGCGTGCAACTCCTCGGCCATGACCTTGCTGGTGCGGGGCTGGGGGCTGGAATCGCTGTAGCCAAGCCCCGCACGGTCGTAAGAGCACACCCGGGCGAAGGAAGCCAGCTGGGGCTGCACCTTGTGCCAGGAAATGTAGGAGTCGCCCAGGCCCGAGTCGAGAACCACAGTTGGAGTACGCTGCCCGGTGCAATCGATATGCATTCTGTAGCCGCCGACGTCGATAAGTCGACCCGGCATGGAATGGAAGCGACGGTCGCGGGCCTGGGAAATGCTTTCGTATAGAAATCCGGCGATGGCAAGCAGGACGACGAACGCGAGGGTAATTCGTCCAATGATCAGGAGCCTAGGGTGAGGCTGAGCAGCAGGGAGATCAGCTACAGACATTTTTGTCTCTTCGCGCAAACACGCCGACGGCAGTCTCCGCCCCACACAGCCTATCCGTTCTACATGACCGGGGGTACCGTAATGCCCATCACTTCCAGAGTGCGAATCAGTGCACGACGAACCACGGCTACAGTAGCCAGCAGAAATCGTTTTCGCTTCTCATCTGGCTCGCTCAGTATGGGATAGCGATGATAAAAAGTGTTAAACAGTTGTCCGAGCTGGAATGCATGCTTCGCCAGATATGCCGGTTCGGTAGTGGCGATGCATTGGTCCACCATGTAAGACGTCTTCGAGGCGGCGAGCCAGAGTTCCCAGATCTCGTTGGCGGCTTCTCCGCCGAGAAATTGGGCTAGGTCAGCGGAAGAGATGGCGCCGGCAACCTCCTTACAAAAGGCGTCGGCATCGATTTCCGCTTTCTTGAAGATGCTGGTGGCGCGGACGACCGCGTACTGCGCATAGGGTCCAGTCTCTCCCTCAAAGCTCAAGGCTTCTTTGAAATCGAAGGCGATCACCGATTGTTTGGTGAACTTCAGCATGAAGTAGCGCAGTGCGCCAATGGCAATTTGGGTGGCGATCGATAGGCGTTCGGCATCGGTAAGTTGCGGATGGCGGGAATCGACTTCGTTTTTCGCGGAGACGATCAACTGGTCGAGCAGGTCGTCGGCTTTGACTCCAAAACCCTTACGGCCTGACACCTCAATGTAGGAGCGCGTCTTGTCTTCGTCGCTGAGGGTGTAGCCGAGTTCGGCGGCGCAGCGCGGGGTAAGTGCGACCATTTCGTAAGAAAAGTGCGTGTAGTGGTCGGCCGCCTCCTTGTGGCCGAGTCCGCGCAGCGCTTCGATGACGGTGTTCTGCGCCTCGGACTGGCGGGCATCGATGACGTTATAGATCTCGGCGACGTCGCCAAAGTGAGGATGATTTTTCTCGCCCTCGGTGGCGGAAATCCAGCAATCGTGCTGATTGGGATAGCGGTAGAACTTGCGATACCCGAAATCGCGCCCGAGGAGGCCGAACTTCCACATGTGATAGGCGATGTCTTTGCCGACGTAGCCGACCGTGCCGTTGGAGCGAACGATGACTTTCTGATCGTCTTCGGAGATTTCTTCCAATCCACTTATCCCGATCTCCACGAGCGAGGCATCCCGGTCGTTTCCCGGCGAGTCGGAAATATTTCGCGAAGTTCCAGCGCGGCGCATCACCCAGCAACCTTTGTTCTTGCCTTCACTCTCGAACGTGAGCACACCAGCATCTTTCAGCTTGGCGAACGCCGCGTCCCAGAAATGCAGGTGCAGGATTTCGCTCTCGCGCGGCAGAAAATCATATTCGATGTCGAGGCGATCCATGGTTTCGAGGTGGCGACGCAGCACCGCGGTCGAGATCAGTTCAGCGACCGCGGCGGTGTCACTGGCTGCGTCTTCGATGCCGTGCAGAGTCTGCGCGCGGAGTTGCAGGTTTTGCTTGTCCTGCCCGTAGCACTGCGAGACACGAGCATAGAGATCCCAACAGTAGTAATCGAAACGCGGTTGACGCGTCAGGGCTTCGACTTCGGCACGCGATTTTTTTTCGATGTGGGTGAAGCCGACGACCACATCCGCAACCTGCACACCAGTATTATCGATGTAGTTCTGAACATCGACTTGCCTGCCGGCGTAACGCAGCAGCCGGACAAACGTATCGCCGAGAATCGCGTTGCGCAGGTGGCCGATGTGGGCAGCCTTGTTGGGATTGATGCTGCTGTGCTCGACCAGAATCTTGCCCGCGGACATGGCAGAGACCGGCTTCTGGTCGCCAGCCAACCCGGCCGCCATCCAAGCGCGATCGATTCTGACATTCAGATAACCGGGGGGCGCAACCTGCATCTCAGCGATGCCCTCGATCGGCCCAATTTCGGCGCGGATCGCTTCGGCAATCTGCAGGGGAGCGGTGCGCAGCGGCTTGGCAAGAGGAAAGAGAGGAATCGCGAAATCGCCGAGTTGCACCTTGGGAGGCTGCTCGATGACTACTCTCGGCAGGCTTGCGCCCGGATAGCGCAACTGAAGAAACTCCAGAAGGCGCTGGGCCAGACGTTGTTCAAGATGACGATACAAGGATTCCCTCTATGCGGCTTATGAAGACAGTGATTTTAGCAGACCGCATCCCGCGGCAGGTTTGACGCCAGATGCACGGTTCCCTATGATGAAAAATCAGTGAATTCTGATCATCCCGGAGACCCTGAACCCTAGAGACGTGCACCTTTAAGACTTCTGGTTCGGTTTTCTGCGTGGCTCTGTGGTGAATTCGTTCTTCTATGCGCATAGCCTACCTTGAGTGTTTTTCCGGCATCAGCGGCGACATGTTTCTGGGCGCGCTCGTGGATGCCGGAGTTCCGCCCCAGACGCTGGAAAAAACCGTGGCGGCCCTTGGAATCGGGGCGCGGCTGGAGATTTCCCGAGTGCTGCGTGGCGGGATTTCGGCCACCAAGGTGGATGTGTGGGTCGATGGGGAAAAGGATCTGCCGCGCGAGGAGTATGGGGAGCAGAGGCCACAACCGCATGTAAGCCACGAACATTCGCACGCCGAGCATCCGCCTCATGACCCTTCGCATCCCTCTCCCGGCGAGGCTGCGCGTGCAAGGGCGTCGGCCACCCTCGAGCACCAGCATTCCCCCGGACGAGGTCTGACTGAAATTCGGGGCATTATTTCCGCCGCTTCCGTTTCGACCGGAGCCAAGAAAATTGCCATCGCCATTTTCGAGGCGCTGGGACAAGCTGAGGCGCACATTCACAATACTGCCCTCGAGAGCGTGCATTTTCACGAAGTCGGCGCCGTGGATGCGATGGTCGATATCGTCTGTGCGGCCGTTGGGGCGGAGGCGCTCGGAATCGATGAAATTATTTGTTCGCCCTTGAACCTGGGCGGCGGGACGGTAGAGTGTGCCCATGGGACCTTTCCGGTGCCTGCTCCGGCGACGGCGGAACTGCTGAAGGACGCCCTTGTATATTCCTCAGGATTGCAGGCCGAACTGGTTACGCCGACCGGCGCGGCGATTGTGAAGACGCTGGCGTCGCGCTTCTCGGCATTTCCCGAGATGAAAATTGCGAAGTCGGGCTACGGAGCCGGGACACGAGATTTTCCGGGGCATCCTAACGTCGTGCGTTTGACCATCGGTGAGACTACTTCCTCGGAGTTCGCGGCCAACGCGGCGTCAGACACGATCAGCCTGCTGGAAGCGAATCTTGACGATCTGAATCCGCAGCTCTTCGGTTATGTGATGGATCGATTGCTGGAGGAAGGTGCGCTGGATGTATTCGTGATGCCAGTGCAGATGAAGAAGAACCGACCGGGAATGGTATTGACTGTCCTATGCAAGCCGCCGGATGTGGAAAAGTTCACCGAGATCATCTTTGCGGAGACGACCACGCTGGGCGTGCGGCGGCGGGACGAGGCGCGGCGGACTCTGGCGCGCCGGTGGGAGAGCGTCGCCACCTCCTGGGGCGAAGTGAGGATCAAGGTCGCCAGCATGAGCGGAACGATTACGAATTACGCTCCGGAGTATGAAGATTGCCGCCGTATCGCGGCGGAGCATCAGGTGCCGCTGAAGAGAGTGATGGGAGAGGCGGTAGAAGCTTATCTGCGCTTCAGCGGCAAAGAAAAAGCAGATTCCTCACCCGCGTAGCGCTGGTTCGGAATGACAAGCATTTGAGAAGGTCATTTAAAGATACGAGATGAGCAAGAAGTTCTACATCACGACGCCGATTTACTATGTGAACGCCCGTCCGCACATCGGGCACGCCTACACGACCATCGCCTGCGACACGGTTGCGCGGCGGCAGCGACTGCTGGGCGCGGAAACCTTCTTTCTCACTGGCACCGATGAGCATGGGCAGAAGATTGAGCGGGCCGCGCAAGCCTCGGGAAAAACTCCGCAGCAATATGCCGATGAAATTTCTGCGGAGTTTCGCCGGCTGTGGAAGCGGATGGGCATCTCAAACGACGACTTTATCCGCACCACGGAAGACCGGCACCAAAAACGCGTGCAGGAGCTTTTTCGGCGCATTCGGGATAACGGCTATATCTACAAAGGCACATACACCGGGCAGTATTGCGTATCCGATGAGCTTTATGTCGATGGCGCGCAGCCGGGTGATCCCTGCCCCACATGCGGGCGCATCACGGAGACAGTGCACGAGGAAAACTACTTCTTCAAGCTCTCAGCGTTTCAGGACAAATTGCTGGCGCTCTATTCGAATCCGCAGTTCATTCGCCCCGAGGCGCGGCGCAACGAAGTGATTTCCTTCGTGCGCTCGGGGTTGCGCGATCAGTCGATCAGCCGTTCAACATTTAGCTGGGGCATTCCCGTCCCGGACGATCCTGAGCACGTGATTTACGTTTGGTTCGACGCACTGGCAAACTACCTCACCGCGATCGGCTACGGTTCTTCGCACGCCGGGGCGCAGGAGGCGTTCAAGAAGTTTTGGCCGGCCGATGTGCAGATGATCGGTAAGGAAATTGTCCGCTTCCATTGCGTGTACTGGCCGGCGTTCCTGATGGCGGCGGGTCTGGCTGAACCGAAAACCATCGTGGCGCACGGATGGCTACTGTTTGAAGAAAACAAGATGTCGAAGTCGCGCGGCAACATCGTGCGCACGGAAACCATTCTCGACGAACTAGGCGCCGACGCGCTGCGCTATTTTCTGCTGCGCGAAGTCGTATTCGGACAGGACGGATCATTTTCTTTCGACGCTCTGGTGCAGCGCTATAACTCTGACTTGGCGAATGGGTTGGGAAATCTGGCCAGCCGCACGCTGACCATGATCAACCGCTATTTCAAGGGCGAAGTGCCTTATCCATCCCATGGGGCCTCAAAAAGCGCCGCCGATGGAGCCATCGCTGAGGCGGCGCGGAAGACAATCCGCGAGTTCGGAACGCTGTTTGATCAGTTCCAGTTTTCGCGCGCGTTGGAAACGGCGTGGGGGCTGGTCGCCGCGGTGGATAAATACATCGTGGAGAACGAGCCGTGGGCACTGGGCGAAAAGCAGGACGAAGATAGCCGCTCGCGTTTGGCCACTGTGCTCTACACGGCGGCGGAAGCTTTGCGTATCGCGACCGCGCTGGCCTACCCGGTGATGCCCGAAGCGACCGCAAGAATTTGGGTGCAGCTGGGCTTGGGAGACATCAAAAAGCTTGCTCTACGCGAACTGGACTGGGGACAACTGCCATTGGGAACGAAGCTGGGCGAGATACAGCCGGTGTTTCCGCGGGCCGACAAGAGCGCGATTGAAAGGATGCAGAAGATGGAAGAGGAGCAGAGAGTAACGCCCGGGGCTGAGGCTCCCGCAGCGACACCGCCGGCGCAGACAAACCCAGCGGCAGCTCCTTCGCTGGTTCCAGCGGCGAACGAGAAAATATCGATCGATGATTTCTCCAAGATTGAGCTGCGGGTCGGGCTGGTGAAAGTCGCCGAAAGGGTGCCCAAGGCTGATAAACTTCTGCGCCTGGAGATTGATATTGGAACCGAAGTGCGGCAAGTGCTGGCCGGGATCGCCGAAGCCTATGCTCCGGAAGCGTTAATCGGGCGGAAAGTGGTGATCGTGGCCAACTTGGCACCGCGTAAGTTGCGTGGCATGGAATCGAACGGAATGATCGTGGCGGCATCGCTCGAAGGCGGGAAGCCGGTACTGGCAAGCTTCTTGGAGGATGTACCCGTCGGGGCGAGATTGAAGTAAGCGAAGGATCGGTTCTGGTTCGAGTGGTGCCCGTCCCCGTACAAGAAAACCTTGCGCGACCATGTTGGTAGATTCTCACGCACATCTCGACGGCAAACCGTTTGCCTCCGACCGCGAACAAGTGATTGCCCGAGCGCGAGAGGCTGGCGTCGAAGCCATGGTGGCTATTGGCAATGGCGATAGTCCGGCGCAGGTAGACTGCGGCATCAAACTGGCCGAGCAATACGAGTTCGTCTATGCGACCCTCGGCATTCATCCCCACGAAGCCCGGCTCGCGGATGAGGCTGCGTACCAGAATATGGAACGCCTGGCGCGGCATCCCAAGGTCATTGCTTGGGGAGAGATCGGGCTAGATTACTTCTACGATCATTCGCCGCGCGATGTGCAAAAGGAAGTTTTCAGGCGGCAAATGGGTCTGGCAGCGACTGCGAAACTGCCGATCGTAATTCACTGTCGCCCATCGCAGGCCAGTGACAATGCCTGGGACGACTGTTTCGACCTGCTTCACGAGCATTGGTCAAAGCAGGGTTCTGGCGGAATCCTGCACTGTTTCACGGGCAACTGGCGGCATGCCAAGATCGCGCTTGAAATGGGGTTCATGATTTCGTTTGCCGGCAACCTGACTTTTCCCAAGGCGCAGCAGATTCGAGACGCGGCTCGGGAAGTGCCGCTCGATCGCATTTTGATTGAGACGGACTCGCCATACCTGGCTCCGGTCCCGCATCGCGGTCAACGCAACGAGCCCGCGTTCGTCAAAGAAACGGCGCGAAAGCTGGGTGAGTTGCGGGGATTGACGACAGAAGAAGTTGGGCAACAAACCACCCGGAATTTCTACAATTTTTTCAAATTGGCTGAAACCACTGAAAGGAAAGTTTCATTGCCTTGACCCTCCTGCGGGAGTCCTTCTTCTGGTAACCTCAAGATTAAGATTCCATCATTTCAGAAAGAATTGAAATCCGATGCCTGATAACAGTTTTGACATCGTGAGCAAGATTGAACTGCAAGAGGTGTCGAATGCCATCCAGCAGGCTTTGAAGGAGATCCACACCCGCTTCGATTTGAAAGATTCGAAATCGAATATTGAACTGGAAAAGGATGCAATCGTTCTGCACTCCGCCGACGAATATAAGTTGAAGGCGGTGAATGACATTTTGCAGCAGAAACTGGTGAAGCGCGGTGTTTCGCTGAGGGGATTAACCTATGGCGCCGTCGAACCGGCCGCCGGCGGAACGGCCAAGCGCAAAGTCACGATGCAACAAGGAATCGTGATCGAAAAGGCGCGGGAGATCGTGAAGTTGGTGAAGGACTCGAAGAAGAAAGCGCAGGCCTCGATCCAGGGAGATCTGGTGCGAGTCAGCAGCAAGGACCGCGACACGCTGCAGGAAGTGATCGCCATGCTGCGCCAGCATGATTTTGGAATCGACTTGCAGTTTACCAATTACCGGACGAATTAAACACAAGCCTTCGATACAGAAGACGCCGAGAAACTGCGGCTGAGGAAACGCAGAGCATTACAAGGGTCCCATCATTGAGCGCACCGCCTCTCATTAACGGGAAGGAAGTCTTCGACCTGCTGCACGACGATCTTGCGGCGCTAGAGGGCGAGTTCGGGGAAGATACCGTCTCGGGAGTACGGGCGATCACCGAGATTGGGGAGTATCTGCGAAACGGCGGCGGCAAGCGGATCCGTCCCGCGCTACTTTTTCTTTCGGCCAAGCTACTTCATTACCAAGGATCCGGAGCGGTGCGCCTGGGGGCGGTGGTCGAGATTATTCACACCGCTACGCTGGTACACGACGATATTATCGATGAGGCAAAGACCCGCCGTGGACGGCCGGCCGCCAATACGCAGTGGGGCAACGCGAAGTGCGTTCTGGCCGGCGACTGGCTCTATATGCAGGCGTTTAAGGTGGCCGTGCAGGAGCGCAATTTCCGCATTCTCGACACCCTGATTGAACTGACGCAGCAGATGGTTGAAGGCGAACTGCTGCAGATGGAAAAGCTGGGAAAGCTGATCACGCTGGACGAACATTTCGATCTGATCTACCGCAAGACCGCGTGCCTTTTTTCCGTTTGCATGCGGCTGGGAGCGATTCTGGGGGGAGCTACCGCGGCGCAGGAAGAGGCTTTGGGCCAATACGGGCGCGACCTCGGCATGGCCTTTCAGATCGTGGACGACGTTCTCGACCTGACCGCATCCGAAGATGTGCTGGGCAAGCCCGTGGCCAGCGATCTGCGCGAGGGCAAGGTCACCATGGCGGTGATCCACGCGCTCGAGCGCTGCACGCCGGACGAACGCGCCAAGATCGAGAAGATCTTGCGCGACCGGGCTTTCAATGGCGTGACTCACGCACAGATTATGGAGATCCTGCAGCGCTACGGCTCGCTCGAAGCCGCAACCGCACGAGCCTCACGCTATGCCGAATCTGCCGGGAAAGCTATTTGTACTTTCCCGGATTCCGAGATTAAGCGGGCGCTCTTGTGGGCTCCTGAGTTTGTCGTGGCGCGCGAAAAATAGTTATACGCCATTGCGCAGGTCTCAACGGCTGTTGCTGATATTTCCTCCATCGTGGGCAACCTCTTTGACCCTCCCCGCGACAAATAGTCAGGATATTCACAGGGCGCACCAATCCGTTCGTCACCTCAAGAACGTTATCAGGACGACCGTGGTACGAATCTGGCCAGGTAATCCAAAACAAAAGAAGGAGATATCCATGAAAAACTTGCTGGTTTGTCTACTGGCTGTGGCTTTCGCGATGAGCTTGAGTGCTTTCGCGCAACAAGACAACACGTCGCAAACCCAGTCCGATCAGTCTGCAGCCAAGGCGCCGCTCATGACGCTGAGGGGTACGGTCAAGGCGGATGGCGACAAGTACGTTTTCGTCAACGATAAAGATGGCAAAAGCTGGGATGTGATGAACCCCGAAGAACTCAAGGGACACGAAGGCCATCACGTTCAGCTCAGCGCTCACGTCTATGCTGATAAGGACCAGATCCACGTAATGAGCGTGAAGATGCTGAAGGGCGGATCTATGACGAACGACTCGATGAGCAAGTAATTTGAGCGCTTGGCTCGCCGGGCGGGGCGGAGCGATCCGCCCCGTATTTTTGTCTGACATTCCACTAAGCTCAATCGGGTGCCGTGTTCCACCGCACAGCTTCCTCCGTTTGATTTTCGTCACCCAAATCTGTGACTGGAAGCACTGAAATTTTTCCACCGTCGAGCCCATAATTCCGGCAGTTAAGGTATCCAATAAAGCGGAAGGCTAACGAGACGCATTGACAGGCGATGGATCGCCAAACCGCATCCAGCTGTTCTCTCCGGCCCGTGTGAAAGGTCAGTCGCTCGGGTACCTCGTCCGCTGCCGATGCGCCGCCAACGCGGCTTCGGTCGAAGCTTCGCGAGAAAAGGCGCCTTGGTTGCCAAACGACGCGCCGACCCGTATAGGGCCGAGAAGCTCCGAGTGAAAGCCACTGCCAGTTTTCCACCCGGCAACGGGGAGAATTCTCCGGGAAACAGAGACTCCCGGTAACAGAGCCGGCGTTGTCCTTACGGATGAAGCGCCAGCTTTGTTTATACTGAAACTTTTCTGGTTTTTCCTTATCCAAACCCGTCTATGAACCTGTTTTCGCCAATGGCGCATCACGGATACGCCTTGATCTTTGGACTGTTACTGGCGGAAGCGATGGGCCTTCCCTTCCCGGCTGCGATCGCACTTGTGGCCGCGGGAGCGGCGGTAGCGGCGCATGCCCTGGGGGGGCCATATGTTCTTTTGGCAGCGCTCGTAGCGTTGCTGCTTGGGGATTCGGCGCAATTCTGGCTTGGCCGATACATGGGGTGGACCTTGCTGGGATTTCTAT
The DNA here is from genome assembly GCA_049584315.1 of Candidatus Sulfotelmatobacter sp. GTDB lineage: Bacteria > Acidobacteriota > Terriglobia > Terriglobales > Acidobacteriaceae > Sulfotelmatobacter. The sequence continues at coordinate 33,179 of JBAUXO010000098.1, forward strand.
GCCGGGTGTCGATCAATCCGGAAACCTGCATTCTGCGGTCCGCCGAGTCGTTTTACAAGCGCGGCAAAATCACCCTGGTGGTGGCTAAGTTTATCCCCGGCGTGAACACCATGGCGGCGCCGCTGGCCGGCAGCATGAAGATGCGCTTCTCGCAGTTCCTGCGACTCGATCTGGCGGGCGCTCTGCTCTACTCCCTGACCTATCTTATGGTCGGATATCTCTCCCGCGATTTTTTGGCGGCAATCTTGCGCGGCTTCCACGCGGTTGGGCGCACTATGGAGGCGGTGATTATCGCCTCCTTGGTGGTGTATGGAATTTACCGCGTGGTGCAATACCGCAAGAACAAAGCCTACAGCGTTGTGCCGCGCGTACAGGTGGAGGAATTGGCCAGGCGGCTGGCATCCGAGGATGGAGCCCGGGTGCAAATTGTCGATGTCCGTAGCCACGGCTACTACGACTCGGGCTCAGCGCGAATCAGAAACTCTATCCGCATCGAGCCCAACAATCTCGAGGAAGAGATCAAGCACCTGCCCAAAGATAAGGACATTTACCTCTACTGTACTTGAGCGCGCGAAGCGACCAGCGCCCGGGTGGCGCACCTGCTGCGGGAAAAAGGATTCAACACGTTTGTAATCGTCGGCGGACTGGCCGCCTGGCGCAAGGCCGGAGAGCCAGTGGAGATGGTTCCCGAGAACGATCTGGTGAAGCTGCCCACGTTTAACTAGCCGGCGTCCATTGCCGCTTTTATACTTCCCTGAATGGCCCCAAATCAGGAAATCGAGATTAAGTTTCGGGTCGTGGACCTAGCGGGGCTCGCCCACAAGCTGCGTGGGGCGCGATTTCGCCTGGTGACCAAACCGACGCACGAGATGAACACGCTCTACGACTTGCCCGGCGGAGTACTGCATGAACGGCGGGAGTTGCTGCGGTTGCGCCACTACGGCTCCGAGTGGACGCTGACGCATAAAGCAGGGAAAAAGACCGGACGTCACAGCAGTCGCGCGGAATTGGAAACCTCCGTGGGCGACGGACGGCAGATGGACGCGATATTGCGCTCTCTGGGATATGCATCCTCCTTCCGCTATGAAAAACTTCGCGCCCAGTGGACCGATGGAAAAGGCCAGGTCGTCGTGGATGAGACACCCATCGGCGACTTCTGTGAAATCGAGGGCGCTCCACGATGGATCGATGCGACTGCCAGAAAACTGGGGGTCAGCCGAGCGAGTTACATTACGAAGAACTACGCCAGCTTGTTTCTGGATTGGAAAGCTCAAGCCAAAAGCAGCGCCGAGGAGATGACGTTTAAGGCCGTGCATCGCTCGACAAGACCGAGGCGGTGAGGAGGCCCAGCGCCGGTCTAAGCTCCGTGGCACTTCTTGAATTTCTTGCCCGAGCCGCACGGACAAGGATCATTGCGTCCCACTTTCTCCTGCCCGCGCACAACTTGTTGCACCGGCTGCACCTCACCGGAACCAGCCATGCGCGCCTGTTCTAGTTCTCGACGCTTGCGGCGCATGAAAGCCTCTTCCAGATCATCGGCGGAAGTCGCTACCAGCCGCGGCGGATGATGTCCGTTGCCACCGCCCTGTCGAGCCGGACCACCCGACTCCGGACCTTGTCCTGCGAGTTCGCCTCCCTGGGGGCCAGCCGAGCCCATGTCCGGTGGTCGTTCGATAATTTGCATGAGGTAGAGATAGCGCGCCGTGTCTTCCTGAAAGCGCTGCAACATGGCCTCGAACATCTCAAACGATTCCTTTTTGTACTCGACCAGCGGATCGTGCTGGCCATAGCCACGCAGACCGATGCCCTCCTTCAGGTGATCCATGCTGAGAAGGTGATCTTTCCACTGCGAGTCGAGCACGCTGAGCATGATCATGCGCTCGTGATGGCGCATGACGTCAGGGCCAATCAGTTTCTCCTTCGCTTCGTAGCGTTCTTTCAGCTTCTCGAAAATGGCATCGCCCAGTTCCTGCCGGTTCAAGCTTTCTGGCTTTACGCCCTCCGCAATGAAATCCACACCGAAACGTGTGAAGACCGCATCTTTGAGACCCTTGATGTTCCAATCGTCCGCGTGGCCTTTGGGCGGGCAATACTCCTCCATCAAATCGCCGAGAATGGCAGAAACGTAATCCTCCAATATCAGATCTTTCTGATCCATGCCTTCCAGCAGACGCCGCCGCAGGCCATAGACCGCCTCGCGCTGCTTGTTCATCACGTCGTCGTATTCGAGTAAGTGCTTGCGGGACTCGAAGTGCTGACCCTCAACCGCTTTCTGGGCCGTCTCGATACGCCGGCTGATGAGCTTTGATTCGATCGGAACGCCTTCTTCCATGCCCAACCTCTCAAGCAGCTTCGACACCCACTCCTTGGCGAAGATGCGCATGAGGTCATCTTCCAGGGCCAGGTAGAAGCGCGAAGATCCGGGATCGCCCTGACGACCAGCGCGTCCGCGAAGTTGGTTGTCGATGCGGCGCGACTCATGGCGTTCGGTGCCGAGAATGTGCAGGCCGCCAACGGCCGTGACCTCGTCGTGCTCTTTGTCGGTCTGTTCCTTGTAGCGGCTGAAAACCTCAGCCCACTTGTCCGTCGGAACCGTGTATTCATTGCCGTTGTAGTAGAAGATGGAAGTCGTGCCATCTTCCTGCGGACCTTCGATCTTGCCCTGAGCCAGGCGCAGTTGCTGAGCGATTCCCTTCTTGACCAACTCCTGCTTAGCCATGAATTCAGGATTGCCACCCAGCAGAATATCGGTGCCCCGGCCGGCCATGTTGGTGGCGATGGTCACCATCCCTTTGCGTCCCGCTTGCGCAACAAACTCAGCCTCACGCTCGTGGAATTTGGCATTCAAGACAACATGCTGCTTCAGCCCCTTCTTCTTCAGCAACTCGGAAAGGCGCTCAGACTTCTCAATGGAAGTGGTTCCGACCAGAACCGGCTGACCTTTTTCGTGAAGCTTCTGAATCTCATCCGCAACCGCAAAATATTTTTCCTTCTCGGTGCGGAAAACCACGTCAGGATTCTCCAGCCGCAGCATTTGCTTATTTGTCGGAATCACGATGACGTCTAATTTGTAGATATTGTCGAATTCAGTAGCTTCAGTTTCCGCCGTGCCCGTCATCCCCGATAGCTTCTTAAACATGCGGAAGTAATTCTGAAATGTGATCGTCGCAAGCGTCTGATTCTCGCGCTCAATCTTCACACCTTCTTTCGCTTCAATCGCCTGATGCAAGCCATCGGACCAACGCCGCCCCGGCATCATACGTCCCGTAAATTCGTCGACGATGACAACCTCGCCTTCTTTGATTACATACTCCACATCGCGGCGATACAGGGCATGCGCCTTGATCCCGGTCTCCACGTGATGCTTGAGTGGCCAGTTTTCCGGATCGGCAATATTTCCGATGCCCAGAAGTTGCTCGACTTTCTCCCAGCCTTCGTCGGTGACCGTAATATTGCGGTGCTTCTCGTCGACCACAAAGTCGCCAGTAAGTTGCGCCGGTTCGCCCGGAGGGCCCTCGATTTCCTCCCCCTTTTCGAGCTTTGGAATGATGCGATTCACGCGGTAATACTTATCCGTCGACTCCTCACTGGCGCCGGAAATGATGAGCGGGGTTCGAGCTTCGTCGATCAGGATGGAATCCACCTCATCGACGATGGCAAAATTGTGGCCGCGCTGCACGCAATCTTTCAGATCGAACTTCATGTTGTCGCGCAGGTAGTCGAAGCCAAACTCGTTGTTGGTACCGTAAGTCACATCGGCGGCATAAGCGGCGCGTCGCTGTTCGTCATCAAGATCGTGGACGATCACGCCCACGGTCAGGCCGAGGAAACGATAAAGCTTGCCCATCCATTCCGAGTCGCGTTTGGCCAGATAGTCGTTGACCGTCACAACATGCACACCGCGTCCGCTCAGGGCATTGAGATAGACGGGAAGAGTCGCGACGAGAGTTTTGCCTTCGCCAGTCTTCATTTCCGAAATCATGCCCTTGTGCTGCACCATGCCGCCAATCAGCTGCACGTCGAAGTGACGCATGTTCAGCACACGGCGGCCGGCCTCGCGCACCACGGCAAAAGCTTCTACCAGGATTTCATCTAGAACTTCCTGCAGGGCTTCGTACTGCTCTTTCTCGAACTGCTTCACCTGGTCGACGTCAACATTGGAGTCAGCTTCCCCTTCCACTTCTGCACTGGGAATATTGGCGACCCGGCTCAGCCGCTCCTGAATGCGCCTCCGGAACCCTTCCGTCTTGGTGCGCATTTGATCGTCGGTGAGCTGCCGCATCTGCGGTTCGAGGACATTGATGGCCTCGACCTTGGGCATCATGCTCTTGATGACCCGTTCGTTCTTGGTCCCAAAGACCTTGCCGATGAGAGTGTTTATCAAACCGTGAAATCCTTCAGAGGGCGGGAGCTGCCCCAGCGTATCTCTTTTAGCCTAGCATATTTAGATGCAGCCGACAGGAGCAAGGAACATCCTGGGGAACTGCTTCATCGACGGGAGCTTGAAGCGTCCTCGCCGATTCCAGCGCACTCTGCGGTGAAAGGAATTTTCGTGTATATTCCCCACGACGCATGCCCACTTTCTACGACCGCTTTGTCGAATGTGAGGAGCACTGGCCGAACCACGTCGCCCTCGAACTCCAACGCAATGATCAAATTGAGAGTTGCACGTACGCCGACCTCCGCCGCATGGCCGAATCTGTGGGCCGCTGGATCGGCGAAAACAAATTTGCCCAGGGATCGCGTTTGGCGATTGTGGCCGACAACCACCCACGATGGGTGGCTGCATATTTAGGCATCATTGCCTCCGGCTGCACCGTCGTCCCTCTCGACACCGCGCTGCACGCCGATCAACTTGCGAAGTTGCTCGAAGACAGTGGCAGTTCCGTCCTATTCTGTGATGCCAAGCATGCGGCAATCGCGCGAGAAGCAGTTGTGCACCGCAAGATCGAGCTTGTGCTCATGGACCCGGAACGCATGGCCCAACCCTCCGCTGCCGAGCCATGGCTAGGCAATCTACCCGCAATCTTCGAAGGCCGCCTGGGAGCCTTCCAACCCGCATCCTCGAAGTCGGACGATATCGCCTCCCTGCTGTATACCTCGGGAACTACCGCCGATCCCAAAGGCGTGATGCTCACGCACGCCAATCTGTTGGGCGAAGTGGAGGCGGTATTCAACTGGGTGAACATCGGCCCGGGCGATGCGCTCCTGGGCGTGCTTCCTATGTTTCATGTGCTGGCGCAAATGGCGAACCTGATGATTCCGTTGGTCAAAGGCGCGCGTGTTGTTTATCTCGAAACCCTGAACACTACGGAGTTGCTGCGTGCTCTGCGCGAGCGCAACATCACGGCCTTCGCCGTGGTGCCGCAGTTTTTTTATCTGATTCACCAGCGCATCTTCGAAGAGATTGAGAAACGCGGAGTGCTGCCCCAAAAGGCGTTCAAGATTTTGCTAGCCCTGAATCGCAATCTGCGAAGGTTCGGCATCAACGCCGGACCGATTCTATTTGCGAAGGTTCACCAGACCTTAGGCGCGAAGATGCGCTACCTGGTCACGGGCGGGTCCCGCTTCGATCCCGTGATTGCTGGGGATTTCTGCGACCTGGGCATCGACGTCCTGCAAGCCTACGGATTGACGGAAACCACCGCCGCCGTCTTCGCCAACTCGCCCGGCGATAATGTGATTGGTTCAGTGGGCAAGGCACTGAAAGGCGTCGAGGCGAGGATCATCGACGCACAGCCGCAGGAAGACGGTGGGCCCGCCACCGGCCAAGTAGCACTGCGCGGCGCCGTAGTGATGAAGGGCTACTGGAACCGTCAGGATGCCACCGCGGCCGTGCTACGCGATGGCTGGTTCTACACCGGCGATCTAGGCTACTTCGACGCCAACCGCAATTTGTTTCTCACCGGCCGCAAGAAAGAGGTGATCGTCCTCAGCAACGGGAAGAATATTTATCCGGAAGAAGTTGAGGCCCATTATCTGAAATCGCCGTACATCAAAGAGCTGGCAGTCCTGGGTCTCGAAGGCAAACCCGGAGAAAGGGGTGACCGGCTGCACGCGGTGATCGTGCCGAATTTCGACGTACTGCGCCAGAAGAAAATTGTGAACGCGAAGGAAGTCATCCGCTTCGATATTGAGGGCCTGTCGCAACAAATCGCATCCACCAAGCGCATCGGCAGCTATGAAATCTGGCAAGAGGACTTGCCGCGCACCAGCACCCGCAAGATTAAGCGCTTCGAGGTAGAAAGACGGGTCAAAGCGAATCAAGCACGGAAAGTTGCGGATGATTCGGAATTGCCTGCCGAACAGCCACTCACCGCTGACGAGTCGGCCTGGCTCGAACGGCCTGACGTACAGCGCGCTATTCAGGTGGTGCACGAAGCAGCGGCTTCGGCTCCGGCGATTCTTCGACCCACCCATAGTCTGGAGCTCGATCTGGGGCTCGACTCCATGCAGCGCATCGAGCTGCTCAACCTTCTTGAAGAACGCCTGGGAGGAAGTGTCGAAGAATCGCAGCTTTCGGGAATCTATACGGTGCGCGAATTGGTTGACGCGGTTCTGCACAGCGCGGCAAGCGGCTCGGCGCCCGGAACCCGCCTTGCGTTTGCCGGTTGGAAAGCAATTCTGGCGGAGCCGCCGGATCCCTCCGACGTGATCCAATTGACGCGGTCGCAGCCGATCAGCGCCACATTTTGGTACGTGGTCTCGAGGCTGATACAGGTGATCGCCCTCGACCGGTTTCATCTGCATGTGCGTGGGATTGAAAAGCTCCCGAAGGGTGGTCCATACATTATCTCCTCCAATCACCAGAGCTATCTCGATCCTCTGATTCTGCCGGGCGTTCTTCCGCCATCGGTCTTTGCAAAAGTCTTTGCCGTGGGCACGAGCGAAATATTCGGGACGGGATTCATGCTGCGATTGGCTCGTTCGCTGCGCATCGTGGTCGTCGATCCCGATTCAAATCTGATTCCCGCCATGCGGGCGGGCGCGTTCGGACTGCGGCAGGGACGCCCGCTGATTCTTTATCCCGAGGGCGAGCGGTCAATCGACGGCACGCCGAGAATCTTCAAGAAAGGCGCGGCCATCTTGTCGGTTCACATGCAGGTTCCAATCGTGCCCGTGGCGATTGAGGGATTCTACGAGGCCTGGCCGAGGAACCAATCGTTCCAGAGATTTACGCCGCTGAAGATGGTGTTTGGCGATCCAATTATTCCGCCGCCGGAGAGTGAAGCGTCGGAAGCAGCTTATGAAAAGCTGACGGCGGAGTTGAAGTCTCGGGTAGTGGAGATGTGGGAAGGTCTGCGGAAAGAAGATCCCCGGAAGCACTGATGCCTACTTCGCCCTGGGATGCGTCTGGTCGTATACCTGCAGCACGTGTTTCATCGATAACTGCGTGTAGCGCTGGGTTGTCGCCAGGCGCGCGTGGCCGAGTAGCTCTTGAATGGCGCGGAGATCCGCGCCTTCTTCCAGCATGTGCGTGCCAAAGGCATGGCGCAGCGTGTGTGGGTGCACGTCAGGCGAGAGCCCCTTGGCCACGGCAATCTTCTTGATGATGCGGCCAACGCTGCGCGTCGTGAGTCGCCCACCACGCCGGTTGATGAGCAATGCGTTTGAGGGCCTGCGCTCCGAAGCCAAGACCTTTTGTCGCTCCGGCAGATACGCAGCCAGGGCGTTCTTCACCGAATCGCCGAATGGAACGTACCGTTCTTTTTTTCCTTTGCCGCGAATGAGGATGGCTTCAGCGCTCAACCGAATGTCATCGAGGTCGATTCCGGTGAGTTCCGAATTTCGGATGCCGCAGCCATAGAGCAATTCCAGCATGAGCCGGTCTCGCTCGGGAAAAGCCGCTACCTCCGGCATTTCGCCGTCGATCACGGAATTCATCTCCTCAATCGTGGGCACGCGCGGTAGTTTCTTAGGAAGCTTCGGCGTTGCGACCAGCTTCGCCGGATTTTGTTCCACTACGCCTTCCCGCGCCAGCCAGCGAAAGAGAGATCGTACCGCGGCCAAAGAGCGCGCCAGGGAGGGCTTGCTCAAACCCTTGTCGTAGAGTTGTGAAAGAAATCCACGCACGGTAATGTGGTCGATCTGCTTCCATCCGCGGGAACCGGCGTAGGCGGAGAAGAGCAGGAGATCCTGGCGGTACGCCTTGATCGTGTGCGGCGAAGCGTTACGCTCTCGCAGGTGGCGGATAAAATCAGCAACCGCTTTGGCCACTATCGTTTGCGCAGGGCCAGGGTGGCCGTCAACGCGCCGAGCCATAGAGGTTCGGTTATCTCCGTATCTCCTTGCCTCGGTGGTGTATTTCATCTCGCTTTCGCTCTGGGATGATGCTTCTGATACACCGTCCTGAGTCGATCCAGCGCCAGATGCGTGTAAACCTGCGTGGTTGAAATGTCCGCGTGACCCAGGATCGTCTGCACGGTGCGCAAATCGGCGCCGTTCTCCACCATGTGCGTCGCGCAGGAATGGCGCAGCATGTGGGGAGAAGCAGCCCGCCCCGCATCAGCCGACGCAGCCCGCACCATTTGCCAGACGCGCTGGCGCGTCAGTTGTCGGCCTCCGCGCGCCATGAAAAGCAGAGGTGAGCGGTGGGCGAAACCAGCTGCGGATACGCCGCTTGGTTTCCCGGCTGCAAGAGTCGGGCGCGCTTTCGACAGATACTGGCGGAGCGCATCCTGCGCCGATCGCCCTAGAGGAACCACGCGTTCTTTGTCGCCCTTACCGCGCACCAGCATATATCCAGCTTCTAGCTTCAGGTCTTCGAGCTTGGCATTGGTCATTTCCGAAACCCGCAGCGCGCCCGCATAAAAAACTTCCAGCATGGCGCGATCGCGGACGGCAAGCTCGGCTGCCTGTTGCGGGTCACGCGACGGAACTTTTGGGCGCCTGAGCGGCGCGCTCAGTGTTGCTTCCATCTCCTCGCGAGCCAGCGCCTTGGGCAAAACCTTCCACTGCCGCGGCGATTCAATGTCCAGCGTCGGATCGTAGCCGATTGTCTGGTCAAGCAGCAGGTAACGGTAAAGATGGCGCAGGGCCGAAAGTTTTCGCCCCACGCTACGTCCGTCGACTTGATGAGAAAAAAGCTGCTGCAGAAATTCGCGTACATCGCTGCGCCGCGCGGTCAGCAGCAGACGCTTGCGCTTTTCCAGGAACTCGGAGAACTGGCAGATGTCCGTGGTGTAGGCGCCGATGGAAAGCGGCGCTAATCCCTTCTCGATTCTCAAATAATCGAGAAAGCTAGAGACCACACGCGAGTTGGCTTCTGACGCCATGCCGCAGGGAGAATCGAGTATGCGCGTTATCGGACGCTAGGGGGAAGTAGCAATGAGGATGCCCCGAGCGCCGTGGTTCGACAGATTGCCTGCTATTTCTCGCCCGCGCCGCGCAGTACGTCCACCGCATACAGCGCGCCTTCCGGCGTCTCCTCATGTTTGAAGTAAGCGAAAACGTCGCGCCCGGCGGCCATATGCTCTGCAATCCGGCTGACCATAGTATGGCGCTCTTCGGCCGCGTAATTCGGCTTGCGAAATCGATAATAGACCATGGAGCTCGTGGCCACCTCTGGCGTCGTCCGGTCTTCAGTCTCCGCAACGCAGAGCGCGACACTGCGCGATCTCAACACTTCCCAGGTAGAGTCGGTAAACCAGGACTCATGGCGAAATTCAAAGGCCGCTGGCAGCGTGCGTGGCAACAGCGCCAGGAAATCGTTGAGCAGCTCGAGATCGATTTTCAGATTGGGCGGCAACTGAAACAGCACTGGGCCTAGCTTCCCTGCACTGGCCAGGGGCTCAATCGTGGCCAGAAATCGGGGCAGGAACTCCTCGGTTCCCTTCAAGCGCTTGATATGGGTGAGCACCTGGTGCGCTTTCACCCCAAAACGAAAGTGGGCGGGCGTCTCCTGAATCCAGTTCTGGATCGTCGTTTCCTTCACCAGTTGCCGAAAAGTAAAATTGACCTCAACCGTATTCAGCCGGGTTGCGTAGTGGCCGAGAAACTTTTTCTGCGCGAGTTTGGCGGGGTAGAAATCAGGCTTCCAACTGGGATAGGCCCATCCAGAAGTCCCCACAAAAAGTTGCGGCATGGCGAAGTCTCGAAGGAAATTTCGTCGCGAACGGGATTATACCTTGGGTTGCGACTTGCCTGACGGTTGCGGCTTGACGGCCTTTCGCGCCGCTGGCCGGCGAGCCCGCGGGCGCCTCTCTTCCGCCTGAGCCGCAATCGGGATCGGCGTCTCCCTCTTCTCCGCAGCTGAAGCCGCAGCTCCCTTGAGCTCCGGCAAACGCTGCTTCAGTTCGTTTAGAGGAGCGAACAAATCCCCCATCTTCTCGACACGTGCAATCGCTTGGCGCGCTTCAAATACCAGCAAGGTCGCATCTTTCTTCTTCAGAGCGCGCTCCACTTCCGCCCAACTCACTGGTGTCGAAACCGTGGGATGCTCCCGAGCCCGCAGCGAATAAACGGCCACCGTAGTTTTGTGCTCGTCATTCTGGCTCCAATCGACAAATACCTTCCCCGTTCGAACCTGCTTCTTCATATCGGACACGATCATCTCCGGATGGTCGTGCTCGAGCAAATGCGCCAGGGCGTGGGCAAAGTTCTTGGTCAATTCGTACTTGGTAGGAGTGTTCAGCGGCACGTATATCTGCAGTCCTTTTGAACCCGAGGTCTTCGGAAAACTTTGCAATTCAAAATGGTCGAAAACCTCGCGCAGCCACAATCCCACCTGGCAGCATTGCACGATGTTGGCGGGTGGTCCGGGATCAAGATCGAAGACCATCATGGTGGGACAAGAAATATCCTTGACCAGAGCAAGCGAGGGGTGAAGTTCGATCGCGGCCAGATTCGCCAGCCACACCAGCGTCGGCAGATCGTCGGCCAGAATGTAATGAACAGTGCGGTGATTCCCTTCGCTCCAGACGGGAACGGTCTTCACCCAGTCCGGCCGGTGCTGCGGCGCGTTCTTTTCATAAAAGAATTCTTCGTCCACTCCGTTGGGATAGCGCTTGCGCGTGAGAGCCCGTTCTGCCAAATGAGGCAACATCGCTGGCGCAATCCGGACGTAGTAGTCGATGACCTGCTGCTTGGTAAACCCCGTGGCGGGATACAAAACTTTTTCCAGATTCGACAACTTGAGCTGCTTGCCTTGAACCTCAATGCTCGAATCCATTGTGCGCTCCAGCAGGCATTGTGCCTTAAACCACGCTTCGCGCCAAATACAGGCGTCTCCCTACAGCATCACAGGGATGAACCTGCTCACTTGTTTGACAACGCCCCCGCCCGCCACGTAATTTCAAAGTTCCGCACGAACCAATCTGCCGCCGATTCGTCCCGGTAGGTTCGCCCGTTGGAGGTCCCGATGAAAAATCGAATCTTCGCGCCACTGGCATTCGTTCTCTGTCTTGCCACGCTCGCTGCAGCCCAGGATGTGGCGTCCTTCGAAAAGCGAATCACGGTGAAGAAGCTCGACAATGGCCTGACCCTTCTCGTCTGCGAGCGGCCGGAGGCGCCAGTTTTTTCCTTCTTCACCCTGGTCGATGCCGGCTCGGCGCAGGATCCCATGCGCCAGACCGGCCTCGCCCACATGTTCGAGCACATGGCCTTCAAAGGTACCGACCAGATCGGCACCACCGACTACGCCGCCGAGAAGCCTGCGCTGGAAAAAGTCGAAACCGCTTACGCCGCCTACATAGCGGAACGCGACAAGACCGTCGGCCGCGACCAGGCAAGGTTAAAGGAACTGGAAAAAGCCTGGAAAGATGCCATCGCCGCAGCCGACAAATATGTCGTGGCTAACCAGTTTGGCAAGATCGTCGAGCAAAACGGCGGACAGGATCTGAATGCCTTCACCGATTACGACGAGACTGGCTACCACTACTCGCTTCCTGCAAACCGTCTGGAATTGTGGGCCTATCTCGAATCGGAGCGCTTCCTTCACCCCGTGCTGCGCGAATTTTACAAAGAGCGCAATGTGGTAATCGAGGAACGCCGTCTGCGAACGGACAGTAACCCGATCGGCCGTCTTCTCGAACAGTTCAACGCTGCCGCATTCGAAGCTCATCCCTATCACCGCCCGACCGTGGGTTGGATGTCCGATTTGAATTCTTTTTCGGCCACCGATGCGAAGCTGTTTTTCGATGAATACTATGTCCCGGCGAACATGGTGGTCGCGCTTGCGGGCGATGTGAAAACCGAGCAGGTGATGCCGATTCTGGAGAAATACTTCGGCCGTCTCTCCGCCAGCCACAAACCCGATGAAACCACCACCACCGAGCCTCCACAAAACTCCGAACGCAGAGTGGAGCTGATGGAACAAACCCAGCCGCTTTATCTCGAGGGTTATCACCGGCCCGACTACAGAACCAAAGACGACGCGGTGTTTGACGCCATCACCGATCTCATGTCGGAAGGCCGCACCTCGCGCCTGTATCGTGCGCTGGTGCGCGACAAGAAGATCGCATCGTTCTCCGCTGGATTCAGTGGCCTGCCCGGCATTAAGTATCCGCACCTGTTTGCCTTCTACGCTTTTCCCCTGCCCGGCCACTCTACGCAGGAAGTGGCGGACGCGATTCACGCGGAGATCGAGCGCCTGAAAAAGGAAGACATCAGCGACGATGAATTGAAGATGATCAAAACTCGTACCAAGGCGAACCTCATTCGCAGCTTGGGTGATAACGAGGGACTGGCGAACCAGTTGGCGACCTACCAGACGCGCTATGGCGACTGGCGCGAATTATTCCGTTCCGTAGATCGCATCGATAAAGTAACCAAGGCTGACATACGGCGTGTAGCCAACGAAACTTTCAACGACACCAATCGCACCGTGGGCGTGATCGAAACTTCTACTGGCGGCAAACATGGCGGTGGAGAAGGTTCCGGCGCCCAAAGCTCAGCCAATCAAGGCTCATCGGGACCGGGAGGTGGGCAATGAAGAGCCAACGCAATGGCGTTTGCTCGCTTCTGGTAGCCGTCGCCACTCTGCTTGGGTCAATTCCCCAGGCCACATCGCAAGCTACCGACTGGAAGCAGATTCCGATTCCTACCCTCCCCAGTTTCCACCCGCCCCAACCCAAGCGCATTCAGCTCTCCAACGGTATGGTCATCTTCCTCCAGGAAGATCACGAACTGCCGCTGATTGACGGCTCAGCGCGCATTCGCGGGGGATCGAGCAACGAACCCGCCGCTAAAGTTGGATTGGTCGACCTGTTCGGCGAGGTCTGGCGCACCGGGGGAACCAAGGCGCAAACCGGCGATCAACTCGATGACTTCCTTGAGGTGCGAGCCGCGAAGGTGGAAACAGGGGGCGGCTCCGATTCCACCACGATCAGCTTGTCATGCCTGAAAGGGGATTTCGACGACGTCTTCAAAGTCTTCACCGATCTGCTCGAGCATCCTGAATTTCGTGCCGACAAGCTCGACCTCGCGCAGAAGCAAGCGGACGACAGCATCTCGCGGCGCAACGATGAAATCGGCGGCATTGCGGCCCGCGAATCCGCCAAGCTGGCCTATGGAGCTGACAATCCTTATGCTCGGGAGCCGGAGTACGCGACGATCGCCGCGATTACCCGGCAGGATCTAAGCGATTGGCATAAGACCTACGTTCATCCCAATCACATCATCCTGGGGATCAGTGGCGACTTCGATTCCGCGGCCATGGAAGCCAAACTGCGCGCCGCATTTGAATCCTGGCCTAAAGGGGCCGAACTGCCGAAGGATGAAATCAAATTTCACCCGGCGCCGGCAGGCCATTACCTCATTCCCAAAGAAGACGTCAATCAGAGCAGCATCCACATGGTGGCGCTCGGCACCACACGCAACAATCCAGACTACTATGCCATCTCGGTATTCAACGAAGCATTCGGTGGAGGATTCTCTTCGCGCCTGTTCAACGACATCCGCACGAAACGCGGCCTCGCTTACAACGTAGGCGGTGGTATCGGCACCAATTTCGGCCACCCCGGCATTCTGCAATTCGTAGCCGGCACCAAGAGCCAGAGCACGATCGAGTCTGTACAGGCGCTCGATGAAGACATCGATAATCTGACTAAGAATCCCATCAACGACGATGAGATCAAGCAGGCCAAAGACGCCATCCTGAACGCATTCATCTTTCGCCTCGACTCGCCCGATAAAGTCCTCGCCGAGCGCATGACGTACGAATTTTACGGATACCCTTCCGACTGGCTCGACAAGTATCCCGAGGAAATTCGGAAAGTGACCACAACCGATGTCCATCGTGTGGCCGCGAAGTACGTACACCGTGACCAGTTCGCGGTCCTGGTGGTCGGCAACACAAAAGAATTCGACAAGCCTCTCTCCTCTCTCGGGCCGGTAAAGGAAATCGATATCACCATTCCGCCTCCCCGGGGAACCACGGAGGGTGCGAAGGAAGAAGAAAATGCCAAGCCCACCGCCTCGAACGCAGAGGGAAAAGCCTTGGCGGCAAAAGTAGTCGCCGCCATGGGCGGCGAGGCTAAATTCGCCGCCATCAAGGCCGTCAGGGCGGACTACACTCTGACCCAGAAAACGCCGCAAGGCGACTTCCCCATGCAGATGGAAACCATTATCGTTTTCCCCGACCATTTGCACGCTGAAATGCAAACGCCCAACGGAGCCGTAACCATCGTGGCCACACCGGAGGCGGCGTTCCTCGACCTTCCCAATGGGAACGTTCAGAATTGGCCAGAAGCCCGGAAGACCGAAACGCTCGAGCAGATCAAGCGCGATCCTATTTTCATCGCCGCCCACGCAAAGGATGCGAACGTGTTCTTTCGGGCCGGTGGAAGCGAAAAGGTCGGTGACACTGAAGCTCGCGTTGTAGATGTGAACGCCGCCGGCGCGGCCGTTCGCTGGTTTGTCGACCCGCAAACCGGACACATCTTAAAGCAAACCTACCAGACGATCGGCCAGCAAGGTCCGGTGCAAGGCGAAACCGAAATGGATGACTGGAAGCCGCTCAGCGGCCTGAATCTTCCGATGGTTCGCCGCAACAAACAGAATGGTCAGGATTCCAGCACCGCACAGTACACTGCTTTAGAGCTCAATCCGACAGTCGATCCTAAATTGTTTGAGAAGCCAGCCGAGAAGTCCGCTGCCCAGCCGTAGGCCTGACGAAGACGCTGCCATATCAGGTTGTCGATTTCAAATAGAAACCCCCGGACAACAGCATTGGTGATCACGGGGCGATGTGGCAATTTTACAACCGTTACCGTCGTTCCATTGGCAGCGGCAATGGAGACGATCGCTTAATTGGTTATTTCTCAAACCGGCGATAAATGCCACCACTGTTCGCCGCCGGGCTGAGGAAATCGACCTTGGTTGAGGGGAGATTCGGAAACAGATCGAAGCGGCACGCTCCATGGCACTGCCTGGGGGCGCACTGGCCAAGGCCTGCAACTACACGCTCACCCTGTGGGACAAACTCACGCGATTCCAGGAATATCCCCGAACTGGAGTTGAGCAATAACCTGGCGGAGAACTCGATGCGTCCCGTAGCTCTTGCTCGGCGGAATTGGATCCATATAGGAAGCGCGCAGGCGGGACCGAAGATCGCAGCGATTCTTTCGGTGGTGGAAAGCTCTCGTAGACTGAAATTCCCAGTGCGCGACTATCTGGCCGCGGTTCTTCCCGGTCTCGCTGATTGCCCCATCCAACGACTTCCTGAACTCACACTCGCAGCGATGGCAACGCAGAGGTGCTGAGTTCAATCGCCTGTTTTCGACAGCCTGCTTTCAGTGGACCACTCCAGCCCCGGTCGTCACCTCAAAAGCGTGCGCTTCTCTGAGCCGTGAGGTGTCTAATAGAGGCATGCGGCAAATGATTCTCAGTCTCTGGGTTCTGCTGCTGACCGTCTGCTCGTGGCCGCAACCGTCGTCAACCAATAAGACGGAAAAGGCTGCTATTCGTCGCGCAAAGAGCCTGATAGTGTCGTCATTTGATCGAAGCTTGCCGAATATGAGTCTGGAATTTTTCCTGAAGAACGAAGGTGGAGGCGCACCGATCGAGTGGGAAGTGAATGACTGCGGGGAACAGAACGGGAATCCAGCGACGGATGACAGGCGCGACCCTCCCATGTGCGTCGAGGCCGACCTTGAAGCCAAGAACCTGACCGCCGTAACCGTCCTCGTTTCAGTCGGAACGCTTAAGGGGGGACCGTCGGGCGTTCCAGCGTTCCTGAGGGTGACAATCACCGACCTGAGCGGGATCAGCCGTCCCGTGCGTCACCTGGGCGATTTGCCCATGGAGTTGCATCGCCCGGCACCCAGACTTCCACGAGACCTACCTGACCCTGTTGGCGCACTGTCGTCGGTCCCCAATCACGGGAGGATCGGGCCCTCCGCTGTGTAACTGTTGAAATCGCGTTTGCGCCCATCAACCAAATGACCACGTCGCAGACACGATTCAGAACCTCACCAATCGCGGCGCTCGTCAACCGTGTAGTTCCTCTGACGTTTAAGGGCTGAGGAGAAGATCAGGATTCTCAAGTTCTTGAGTTCACCTGCGGCCGATGATCCGAGAATGCTGTGCCCGTCCGTTAGTACCACCTCTGCTGCGGAGTAAACCATCACACTGCTCGCCTCCGACGATTGCCGCATTTCGTTTCGGGTCGAGGACGATGCAGGTTCCTCGATCCGCAATCCCTAATCTCCTTTCCGATCGATAGAGATCCGGGCAGGTGCTCGCCAGGCAGCGCATTTAATTGGTCGTCGCTAGGGAATTCTGCGGAGCGAATTTCTGGAGCCATTTTTGCAGCGTCAGTTCCCTAGACTTTTTGCTAATGCGCATATTGGCTTGCGACAACGGGGAGGCCACAAGCAGCAACGGCGAGACGCCTGTCGATGACAAGCCATTCCACTCCCTATCAGTTTTTCAATGGCCTCTTGACAGTCGGGCAATCTGGAATCTATCATTGGCGAACAAAAGGCGAATATGACAGCCCCCACCTTGCCCTTGTTCCCGATCCGAGAGAAGTCGCCGCTGGTCGGCATCGCCCGCCTCGCGTCGGAAGGCGAATCGCTTCGCGAGGGGCACAATGTTGAGTACTTCACCCTGCCCGCTCGTTCCCTGCTGAACCGCTGCGTCAGCAACCGGGGACTGCCGTTTACCTGGACGATCAATCCCTACCGAGGCTGTGAGTTCGCCTGCAAATACTGCTATGCCCGTTACACGCATGAATTCATGGAAATGCGCGATGGTACGGAGTTCGAGCAGAAGATCTACGTCAAGCAACACACGGCGGAGCTGCTTCGGCACGACCTTCGACGGGTCAAGACTGGCGAAGCAATTGCGCTCGGCACCGCAACCGATCCCTACCAGCCGGCGGAGCGCCGTTATGAAGTCACAAGGGGAATTCTCGAGGAGTTTGCCCGTCATCGCGGCTTCGAGCTTGGCATTGTCACCAAATCAGATTTCATCGTCCGCGATCTCGATCTCTTGCGGGACGTCGCCAGTCACAACGCGCTATCAATCCACATCACCGTAACTACGATGAATGTAGGGCTGGCGCGCATCCTGGAGCCGCGCGCGCCTCGTCCTGATCTGCGCATCGATGCGGTTCGCGAACTGAGCCAAGCTGGAATCAACGTGGGCGTGAGTGCGTCGCCCGTCCTTCCCGGGATCACGGATTCGCCTGCCAGTCTGGAGGATGTGGTGCGCACCGCCGCTTCCGCCGGAGCGCGCCACATCTTCGCTGGGCCGCTGTTTTTGAAACCATGTTCGGCGGCGATTTTCCTTCCCTTCCTCGAAAAGGAGTTCCCGCATCTGGTCGAGAACTACCGCCAGCGTTATCGAGACCGTTCATTTTTGCCGCCATCCTACGGCAAGCGTATAGCGCGACTGGTAACGCATTTCCGCCAGAAATACGGCATCAAGCGCGCCGATCCGCGTGGAGCGATGTATACCAACAAATGGCCGGCACAGGCTCTGGACGAACAGTTGGCACTCTTCTAAGCCCAGCACGCACTTTTCGTCATTCCCGGCTACCCTAGGTGTCAGTCCGATCATTACCCTGGGCCAGGCTCGCAGCTTGTCAGATAGTCACCACAAAGTGGAGCTGCTGGACCTGACCTCGCGGGTCTGCGAGAACCGCACCTTCCCAGCGGCGGGGCTGATCTTCCATTCTTTTTGTTTTCGCAATCTTGGTGAGTTGGCCGATCCCTGACTTCCCTTCTCATCTGCTGGGTCTGTGGAAGCGATGCTTATTTCCACCACGGCACGCGCGTGCGGCCGGGCCAACCAATTCGATTTTAAAACGGCGCTCTCGCTTCCCTGTTCCCAGATTTGGCGACGGGGTTGGAACGTTTTTGTGACCGTGCACGGACTGACGCTTCTTTTGTTCTGTGCGCTACGTCTTTGGGAATGGCACTTGAGAAAGGCGTGACCTCGCTGCAGCCCGCCTTCCGTCGAAAATTATCACTCCGCCTTCCTCTATAATCGCACCATCTCATGGCGACTGCTCCCCCACCAGCTTCGGCGCAGCGACCTCCCTTGGGCGTGCGGTTGCACCAGTTCTGGCGGCGAGTCACCGAGGGCCTGGAACTCACTCAGCTCTGGTCGCAGTTCGAAACCGAGGCCCGCGCCAGCTACCGCCTCTATTCCCGCGATGTTGCCGCGAAGACGCCCGAAGGCCTTACCCGGCGCGGCCATCGCCTGCACGTGGCCAAGGAGTTTTTCTGGGCGGTTCTCGAAAAACTTTCGCCCGCGCGCCGTGTCCTGTTGCTGGCCGCGCTTGTCATGCTTGTGTTCCCCAGCAGTGGTTTCAGCTATCGTGGGGCCAACCATGAGCTGCACGTCGTGGAATTGGACTTCCATTTCTGGGGCGGTCTGCTGATGTTTTTGTTGCTCATGCTGGAGATCGCCGACCGGGTCGTGATGAAGCGAGATTTACAGATCGCGCGTGAGATTCAGACCTGGCTTCTTCCTGGCGCGCCACCGCAGATCCCCGGCATCTCAGTCGCTTACACCACCCGCCCGGCAAATACCGTTGCCGGAGACTACTACGATGTCTTTCCACGTCCGGGCAAAAGCAATGAGGAAAATCGCGTAGTGTTCGCCGTGGCTGACGTCGCCGGCAAGAGCATTCCCGCCGCCATGCTGATGGCCACATTTCAGGCCAGCCTCAAAACGCTTTCAACCGCTCAGGTCGCCCTGCCCGAACTTGTAGCCGACATGAACAAATACGCCTGCTCCAACAGTCAGGGCGGATTGCGCTTCACCACCGCATTCCTATCCGAATACGACGCTGCCCGGCGGGTTTTCACCTACATCAATGCCGGTCACAATAATCCGATTTTGCGCCGCGCCAATGGATTCATCGAGCGCTTGGACGTCGGCGGCTTGCCTCTCGGTATTCAGCCAGAAGCCAACTACGAGTTCGCCAGCGTGGCTCTCGCCCCCGGCGATTGGCTCATCATCTTCACTGACGGATTAGTTGAGGCCGAAAACGCACGTCAGGAGGAATACGGTGAAACCCGTTTGCTCGCCGCAATCGCGGCCGGCGCCGCTGGCACCCCGGCAGAAATGCTCAATCGCCTGATGGCAGAGCTTGATTTGTTCGTGGGCAACACGCCGCAGCACGATGACGTGACCTGCTTGCTGGTCAAAGCGGAAGGCCTTTAGCTGTTTCCCATGGGCAGGTCCGCTTTCATCCATTGCGCATACATCCGATGAAACGCATGCACACCCTTTTCCTGCCTCACGCTGAACCGTCCCCGCGAGTAACTCCGCGATCGTAGATTTTTCTGGACGATCTCGCAGATGCCAAGATCTTCAATCTGAATCTGATCGCTGAATTCCACCGAAGCCTGGGCGGCCGGACTCCCGTGGTCTTCCTCGGGCAGATACCACTCGAAGATGGCGAGAGAACGCTCAGGAGCAACCGGCAGCACAATATTCAAAGAAATATTGTCGGGATAGCAGTTCAGCATCCAGTTCGGAAAAATCCAGAAGTAATCGGTAGTTAGATCTTCGTCCCCTGCCTGGTAACGCCGCGCTGTCGTGTCCCCCGGGTGCCCCCTGCGGATGGGGCTGAACTGCCGCACGTGTTGGGCATACGGTTCCACCACGTATGCGTTGTAGTCCAGTTCGCGGTTCAACCCCGGATGCACGCTCGGCAAGTGGTAGCCCTCGAGATAATTGTCGACGTAGGTCTTCCAGTTGCACTCCATCTCATAGTTCCGGCGTTCGAACAGTTTCATCCCCGCGAATGAAAACTTCTCCGCTTGCCGCGGCAACTCACCGAGACTCTCGCGCAGGGGCTGCGCCTCGCGATCAAGATTCACAAAGATAAAGTTGAACCACTCTTCCACGCGTACCGGCACCAGAGCAAAATCTTCGGATCTAAACCCTTCCACACTGTCGATCTCCGTTGCGCTGATCAGCGTACCGTCCAAATCGTAGGTCCAACCGTGGTAGCCGCAGCGAAACACTTTGCGCGAGCCGCACCCTTCCGCCGGCGGTCCCGCGCGATGCCGGCACACGTTATAAAAGCCGCGCAGCGTTCCCTCGGCGCCGCGCACGATCAGCAGAGGCTCGCCCACCAGCTCTGTCGTGAAGTAGTCCCCCGGCTTCGCCACCTGGTCGGTGTGTCCTACCACCTGCCAGCTGCGCGCGAATATCTTCTCCCTTTCGACCGAGAACACGGTCGGCTCGGTGTATAGATTTGCGGGCAGCGTCCAAGCCCGTGCCACATCGGAATCAACCTGGATGGACTCAAGAGGGTTAGGCATAAGCAGAGCAGGGTTATTGTAAGCTGGGAATGCCGAACTGCAAATTGTGCCCCAGCTCACAGCTCAAAAACCGCCTGCCTCACTGAGCACGCGCACCGAATGGCCTCCGCTCGCGGGAGTGCTGGTAGCGACGCTGGTTACTTACGCGTCTACCTTTACCTTCGGCTGGGTCTATGACGACCCGCCGCAGATTCCGCAAAACCAGAATCTCGCATGGAGCCGGATCGGATTCTTATTCACCCATCAGCTGTGGGCATCGGTGGCCGGAACGAAAGCGCGCTTTTACCGCCCTCTGCTAACACTCTGGTTCTTGATCAACAAGACCGCATTCGGTCTCAACCCTCACTGGTTTCATGTCACCACGGTTCTGGCTCACCTTGCCGCCTCGGCCCTGGCGTATTTTGTCGCCCGCGCAGTGCTCGAGGACGCTGGCTCGGCGCTGTTTGCCACAGCAATTTTCGCATTGCATCCTCTGCAGGTCGAGTCGGCGTCGTGGATCTCTTCCGTGAACGATTCCCTTGCCGCCGCTCTGTGTTTCGCCAGTTTCTTGACGTATCGCAAAGCGCGAATGCAGCAGGGCAACTCGGCCGCCTGGTGGATCGTCTCCGCAATCTTGTTCCTTCTGGCGCTGTTCACCAAGGAAGTGAGTGTGGTGTTGCCGGCAATTATTCTGGTTGATCTGTGGTTCAATCGCGCCGGCGATACGCGATCAGCGTTTAGTGGACAATCTCTGCTGGCGGCAATTTCTCCTTACGCTGCGATTGTCGCACTTTGGCTGGCCCTGCGATCCCGCGCGCTGGGCGAGACTGCCGCTACTACGTCGGCCACGTCGTGGACCTCCTGTCTGCTGACGGCCCCCAAGATTTTCTTCTTCGATCTATACCGCGTTCTTGTCCCCATCGGCCTAGGCCCGCAATACGACGTCCGCGCCGTCGAATCTCCCCGCAGCGTACAGTTCCTTTTGATGGTGATGGCTGTGATTGCTCTGGCCGCACTCGCGGTCAGAGTGGCAAAGCGCGATCCCCGATTATGGCTGGCCTTGGCCTGGCTGATCCTCCCTATGGGTCCGACTTTCAACCTGCGGTGGATGAACCAAGACGACTTCGTGCACGACCGATATATGTACATGAGCATGCTCGGCGTGGCGCTGCTCGCGGGGTCGGCCTATGGCTGGGTCCGAAAGAAGTGGCCGACCCTGCAGTTGGTCCGTCCTTTGGCAGCCTGCATCGTGGTGGTTCTGGCCTTTGCCAGCTCCGTTCAGTCTCAATACTGGGCGAATGACGTCATTCTATTTTCGCGCGCCGTCCACCGCGCGCCCGACAACGAATGGGCGCAGCTGAACTATGGTTCCGCGCTCAGCGCTCGCGGCAAATTTGCCGAAGCGGCCCCTCACTTCGTGCGCTCTTACGAACTGATGCCCGGCTGGCGCGCCGCGGATTTCGCCGGCTTCTGCTACCAGCATGCGGGAAATCTGGCGGAAGGAGAACGGTGGTTCAAGGCTGCGCTCCTCTACAATCCTTCCCTGGCGAACGCCTGGTTCGGGCTGGGCCAAATCCGGCTGGCGCAGAAGCTTCCGCAGCAGGCCATCCCTTACTTAAAGCAAGCTTTGGAATTTGATCCGACTGCCGACGGATTTCACTATGAGATGGGGACTGCGCTGGAGGCCGTTTCGCAGCGCACCGCAGCAATTGCGGAGTACAAAACCGAACTGCAATTGCATCCTTACCAGAGTGGCGCGCGCCGGGCCCTCGACCACTTGCAGCCAGCCTTCGCCCCGGCCAAGTGACGGGTTCTATTCCGGTTTTAATCCGGCCGAGGCGAGCTCTTGCGCGGCAGATTGCCGAGCTTGATTCAAGTCACTCGAGATCTGCTGCGCGTACTGTTCCGCTTGGTCAGCCTCGGGCATTCGACCGGCTCGACGCAGGGCCTGCGCGAGCAGAAGATAGCCAACGTCGGTGGGTTGGACCTTCAGAGCACGGGCAATCTGTCCGAGCGCGACCGTGAAATCACCCTCGCGCTCCGCCAGCAGGCCACTGCCGATCAAGGCAAAAGTGTTTTTGGGATTCTGCTGCAGCGCATAGCCATAACCTATTTTCGCGTTCGGCATGTCCCCCATTTGAACGAAGGCTGCGCCCATGCGGGCATAGGCCTCAGATCGCTCATCGGCATCTGCCGAGACATCGAGGGACTGTTTATATTGCCCGAGCGCCTCCTGCAAGCGTCCATGGTTTTGCTCGAAGACTCCAACCTGGATGATCGCCGGAGCGCCATATCCGTGCATCGCCTCGACTGTGTTGTACTCCGCGATCGCCTCTTCCACCCGCCCTTGCTCCGCCAGTGTGTAGCCAAGGCCATCATGCGCCATTGTGTTACGCCCGGTCACACTGATCGTGTGTCTCCACATGGTCTCGCCGTCATACCAGTAGGGGACCTGATGCCGGGTGAGCATTCCAAGAATTGCCAAGATCAAGACGCTTGGCACGGCCAACCATGCAGCGGGTATCTCTCGCCGCCGGGCAGTTTCCGCCACGCCCCAAACCACGGCTATAAATAGACCAATAAAGGGCAAGTATGCGTACCGGTCCGCCATCGCTTGCATGCCGACCTCGATGATGCCGATCACCGGTACCAGAGTGCCCAGAAACCAGAACCAGCCGACCACAAGATAGCGATGGCGGCGGAAATGCAGGACTACCGCGGTCACAAAAAGCAAGCCCGCGGCGGAGCTCAGGATTGCCCAAGCCGGAATGGAATGGCCGTGATAGGGGTACATCACCGCCAGCTGCGTCGGCCAAAAAGCTTTTCCCAAATAACGGACGTAGGCCACCAGCGCATTTCCAATCCGCGCCACCGTAAAACCGCTTCGCACCGTATCGCTCGATCTTTCGGCCGCTATAGTCACCACAGCGCTGCCGAGTGCAATCAGGAGCAACGGTAATTTTTCCAGGACGAGGAAGGAAAACGATCTCGGCGATTGCTCGCCGGTTGAATGCTCTGGATGCCTTTGCCCATTCATTCTTTGTAGCGGCCAATAATCCCAGAGCAACAACACGCAGGGCAGCGTAATGATCTCCGGCTTCGCCATCAGTCCGAGCGCGAATAGCGCTGCTAGAGCGGCGTATCTTTTCACGCTCACCCGCCGCACGTACCAACCATAAGCATGCATGGCAAGCAAGAAGAAGGTCATACTGAGAACGTTCTTCCGCTCCGCCGCCCACGCCACCGACTCTACATTCACTGGATGCAACGCGAAAAGCGCCGCTACCATCAGGCTGGGCCAGGTAAGTCCCGTGGCCGCTTCCAGCAGCAGAAATAATAGAATCGCATTCAAGGCATGCAGGAGAAGGTTTACATAATGATGGCCGGCCGGGTTCAGATTAAAGAGTTGGCAATCGAGTGCGTGCGACAACCAGGTAAGGGGATGCCAATTGGCCGTGTCAAATGTTGTAAACGCGTATGTGAATGTGTTCCAGGTTAATCCCGCGCGTACGTGAGGATTATGCAAAATGTAAACTTCATCATCCAGCGTGGTAAACCCATTCTGGACGATGGAGTTATAAAAACCTAACGTGACCAGCACCAGTAAAAGGCACAGAACAACCTTGCGCTTCCTGCCCAAAATAAAAAGGCGCGCTTGCAAGCCGGAAGCGATCGCGGGTTGCTGGATAATTGTTGTCGGGGTGGAACTCATCGCATCCTCACTTCTATGACAGCGTTTATACGCAGCGATTATACGCAGCGATTTTTGCGACACCCTTCGAGTTCTGCTCTTTAAGGTTACCTTGGTGATCGGGTAACCATCCCATCCGCAAGAAATTAGGCAGAACCGCGTTCTAAGTTAGACCATCGAGCAGGGTGACGCGATTTGTCAGATCGTCGACGTATTTTGACATGGGAGGGGGCCCAGAAGCGCCTACAATGGAGACGAGAGTTTAGACCTGCCATGAAAATAAAGCGCTTGTGCGAGCCTATCCGGAACCAAGGTAACTATCCGGTTTGGCCCGGCAGGTGCGAACATCAGGATCGACTGCGTCATTCGTGACCAGAAATGAATTCAACCAAAGTCCAAAACGAGGGGAAAATCGAGATGCGGAAACAGAAGGGTTTTTCACTGATTGAACTGCTGATCGTGGTGGCCATCATCCTGATCATTGCAGCTATTGCAATTCCTAACCTGATGCGCGCCCGTATGGCAGCCAACGATTCGTCCGCGGCCGCTTCCGAGCGCTCCATCGTCACCGCCGAAGTTGGCTATTACTCTGCGTATCCGACCGTGGGCTACACCACGTTGGCTTCGTTGGGCGGAGCGTCTCCTTGCACTCCGGGCACGGCGACTGGATGCCTCATCGACAACCTGTTGGCGCAGGCGGCCGCCGGCACTGGTAAGTCCGGTTATTTCTTCGGTGCCACGCCTTCGGCTGGCGCGGGTTCTACCGTCAACAACCAGTTCTATACCACTGGCTACCCGATCAGCGCGCAGACTGGAACCAAGT
>JBAUXO010000099.1:0-13762 GCA_049584315.1 Candidatus Sulfotelmatobacter sp.
AAGCAGCCATTCCATGTTTCCGCAAAGGAGCGTACGTGGGAAGCGGCGGACAGAAGAGCAGCAACTGCGTCCAGACCGCTACTAACGGACGTTTGCGCCAGTCATACCGCGAAGCGGTTTAGTCCAACGGCGTTCATGCCGAGTCAAAGATTATGCCGAGCGGCTAGGGGAGGGTCTGCAAATCGGTCACACCAGCCCGGCAGCAGCCTGAATCAGCCAACGTGGTGCTCGACATAAAACTGGCAAGTTGAGAGGAAGCTCACTGACCCAACTCCTATCGGATGGGGCTGGGTATCGCTGGTTCCGTGAGAATGATCTTCACCCCAATGTCCGTTGGCTTAACCCCGGTTCGACGGGAGCGGGAACAAGAGGGTCGTGCTGGCTATATCGCTGCCCGTCAGCCGCCGCGGACCGCGGTAAGCGCGCGGCGGCGAGAATCACAAGAGCCGCAATCGCCAATAACAGATGCCCCGCGAGAAAGTTTCCGAGAAATGTGTACAGCAGAATCGCCGTAGCCAGGGGGATAAGAGCGAGCAGTGTCAACAGCCATCTGGTTGCCATTTGGAGCCGTGCCGCGATCACCAGACAAATTGCCCCCAGAACGGCGAGAGTAGCGGAGTCCGCGAGCCAAAGCCCCTTGAAACTGCCGCTGTAGAAGGGAGGCAGGCCCGAAGCAGCGATAATTGGCAAAGCCTTGCGAAAGGCCGCTGCATGGATAGCTGCTCCTGCTATCGAGAGTACGGCCGCGAAGATAAGAAGAAATCTTGAAGCGCGCATGGTCGTCATTTGATCCTTATGTGTTTTTCCGCCTTTGAAACATTGGGGGAGCCGTTTCTACGCCTGTCGCATGAAGGAGCTAAACACTGCCGTGTCGAAGTAAATCGTCAGCGAGGCAAGCCGGTTGTCCGTTGCCGTCCAGATTTCAAGCGCGTCGAGAGTCGTCTGCTTTCCGCGAGGCGAGACGATCTCATAGCTCATCCAGACGCAAGCAGTGTCGCCGTCAGTCAGCATTTCTTTCCTCTGTGCCGATCTCACAGCACTCAGGAAACGGTTGTTCGCTTCCAGGTAGGCTGCCTTTCCTTCAGTGACCTTCCCGCCCGGCGAGACAAAAATGAGCGAGTCAGAGAGTGGTTGTTGCCAGCCGTCCTTGCGTGCGATTCCTTCGTAGTAGGCATTTACAAGATCCAGAATCATGGCTCATGTGTCCTTTTGGCACGACTTTAGTATTTATACTGATCAATTGATTTTGTCAAGTGCTAACTTGACTTTAATTAAATGAACAGCGTATAAGAAGTTATGCGGTCCTACGGCCAGAATTGTGCCCTCGCAAAAGCCCTAGATGCGATTGGGGATCGATGGACGCTGCTGATCGTGCGGGAACTTATGATCCGTGACGGGTGCCGCTATACGGACCTGCGGAACGGCCTTCCCGGAATCGCCACGAATCTTTTGGCTGAGCGCCTGAACGAGATGGAAAAGGCGGGCTTGGTAACACGAGAAAACGCACCGCCGCCCATCGCAACGACATTGTTTCACCTTAGCCAGCGTGGGAAGGAGCTTGAGCCGGTGATCGCAGCCCTAGGGCGTTGGGGCGCTCCGCTTCTTAACGAAAACGTGGGCAAGGATGAGTTCTGCGATCACTGGGTTATCCTCCCGTTGCGGCTGTACGTGCGGGACAAATCTCCCCGCGAGCGTCCCGTCAGGATTGGGTTGCGCGCGGGCGAGGAGCTGGTAACAGTCGAAACCGTGGGTGATGGCTCGGTGCGCGTGGAGTCCGGAAGGGCTCCAAATCCGGACGCCGCGATCGAGGGAACGCCACAACAGATTCTTGCATTGTTGACCGGGAAGGCGAGCCTAGCGGATGCACAAGCGAAGGGGCTACGGTACGAAGGGGATGTGAAGGTGGTGCGGAGATTCGCTGGGCGTTGAGGTGTGGATACAACTCCGATTTATGGTTCCGGGTTTCGCTGTGAGCCGTCGTTGAAAGAACTACTCCTGGATTGTTTGAATGCTAAGTCTTAGTGAGGAGCTCGTGGTGTACAAAAGGCTGAACTCAACGGAACGTTGATTCAGAGAACAACCACGGAGGCTCCTCAACGGACATTATGTATTACATCGGGCTGGATGTTCACAAGAAGACGATCAGCTACTGCGTCAAAGATGCGAGCGGGCAGGTCCATCAAGAAGGCAAGGTGGGAGCGACGCGCCGCGAACTGGATAGCTGGATCAAGACTCTTCCACAACCACGGACGATGGCCATGGAAGCAACGATTTTCACTGGCTGGATCTACGATCATCTGCTTCCGCACGCGCAGCAGGTGAAGGTGGCGCATCCGCTGATGCTGCGCGCCATCGCCGCGGCCAAGAAGAAGAACGATCGGATTGATGCCGGCAAGATCGCAGACTGCCTGCGCTGCGACTTCCTGCCGGAATGCCACATCGCATCGACCCAGATTCGGGACCGACGGCGAACCCTGCGCTACCGCCACCTGCTGGTGCGGCAGATGGTACAGATGAAGAATCGAATCTCGGGTCTGCTGATGGAAACCGGAGTGAGCTATAACAAGCAGCGGTTGCACAAAGTGGGCTATTTCCGCGAATTGCTCGCGACCAACGAGGACGTGCATGAGAGTATCCGTCCTCTGCTGAAGGTTAGCCGGGACACCGTCGTACGACTGCAGAAAACGGAATATGCCCTGGTCAGTTCCCTGCAGCGGGACCCCTTGTTGGCCGACCGAGTCAAGCGGCTCAGAACCGTTCCCGGAGTAGGACCCATCACGGCGCTGGCCTGGGCACTGGAGATCGGGGACGTTGCGCGCTTTCGGTCGATTCGACAAGCCATTAGTTATTGCGGGCTCTGCGGTGAGGAAAAAAGCTCCGCCGACAAGGTGATGCGCACCCCGCTTTCCAAACAGCGCAACAAGCATATCCAACGGGTACTGGTGGAAGCCGCGAAGTTGGCGCCCAGACAGGATCACGATCTGGCTCTGGTCTATGAAACAGAAAAGCAGAAAGGGAATGCCAATCGAGCGACTCTGGCCGTAGCTCGAAAGATGGTCGCGTATCTGCTCGCCGTAGATCGGGAAGAACGGGACTTCGTGCCCGCAGAAAATTACCAGAGAGCGGCGGCCTAGAAACCTCCGCCTGGGGAAGAACAAAAGATCACACAGCGCGCAGGCTGCCAGGTCCTGCCGGTTGCCGACTGAGCGACGGAGATCAAACTCCCGAGGCTCTCTTTGGATTGTTTCAGGACTGGCAGCGAACCCAGACTCAATCTTCTGTGACGGCCTTCAGGGGCCCGAGACAGCGAATGGATGTCCGGTTCTGCGAAGGCAGGAACCACCGCCGAGAGGCACAAGTGCGAGCTGCGGATACTGGCGAGTACGGTGGTGCGCGCTCCTCCGAAGCGCGCGTCAGGAGAACTGTGTTTTCCCTTGACAAAGACTTACATGGACGTCGGCAATCCAGAAGCTAGGAACGCTCGGCTCGAAATCGCCGTCTTTCATAAGAATCAGAAATCGGTAGTGGGCTAATCAAGGCAGCCCACTACCGCTAGTTACAACGACTCGAGAAAGCCCAGCAGTGCATCGTTCGCTTTGTACCGACGCGGCTTCTTGCCCATTGGCTCTAGCCTCGCCAACGCCTTTTCTTTCATCGCAAGGTCCGCATCCAGGTAGATTTGAGTGGTATCCATTGACTCATGCCCGAGCCACAACGCGATGACAGTTCGGTCGACCCCAGCCTGGAGTAATTCCATCGCAGCGGTGTGACGCAGAACATGCGGTGTCACGCGCTTCCTAGCCAAGCTGGGGCAAGTCATCCTGGCCGCTTTTGCATGTTTGGCTATGATGTACTGAACGCCATCGGCGCTCAGTGTTGCTCCGTGAGCGTTAGTGAACAACCGGCCGTTCTTCCCGCACCACGGTTCCTTGAACCAAGCTTTTAAGACTTTTGTGGTGCGCTTTGCGAGTGGGGTGCACCGTTCTTTCCGGCCTTTACCGATGACTCGTACATGAGCCCCGGTCTGCAGACTTAAATCTTCCTTGCTCAAGCTGATGAGTTCGGACAGACGCAGACCAGTCTGCAGTGCTAACAACATGAGAGAGTAGTCACGTCGTCCGAGCGGCGTCGCCAAATCGGGAGCCCCGAGCAACGCCTCAGCTTCTGGCCGCGTAAGAAAATTCACTAGCCTTCGCGTATAGCGCTTTCCAGGGATCGCCAACACTTGCTGGATGTGTGCTGCCTGGCTGGGCACCTCGAAAGCAACATAGCGAAAGAATGAACGAATGGCGCTCAGACGCAGATTGCGGGTTCGTGCGCTGATCTTACGTTCCCTTTCGAGTTCGTGAAGGAACGCCGTGACTGCCACCGCATTGATATGCTCCAAACATAGATGAGAAGGTGGCTGCCGCAGTCTACGAGAGAGGAACTTCAGCAAAAGCCGGAAGGTGTCCCGATAGGAATTGACGGTGTGAGGACTGGCCTGCTTCTGCTGCATCAGGCGAGTGGTGAAAAAGCCTTGAAGAAGAGGCGCGACGCTGACGTTGGGATTCACAGTGTTTCCTCCCAACGCGCATCAAGCCTTTGGACCGCGAGTTTCATGAGTTCGGGATGCTCAGTGAGGTACCAGTACGTGGATCGAACGTAGGCATGCCCGAGAAACGTTGACAGTACGGGGAGGCGTGCTTCGATGTCCTTATCGGAGCGGTACCAATCAATGAGGGTGCGGACCGCAAATCGATGTCGAAGGTCGTGAAAACGCGGGCCTCCTCGCGAGGTGACTTCTCGTATACCGGCACGCACCAACAGTTTCTTGAACACGATGTGGAGTGTCGGCTGTCGAAGCGGTGATCCGGTACGGGTTATGAAAAAGTGTGTTGAGGACCGCGTCCCGAGAAACCTATCACGCTGGCGCCGGTACTCGTGCAGCTTCCTTGCTGTGGTCGCATGGATGGGAACCAATCGAGACTTTCCGAATTTGCTATTTCGGATTGTGAGGATTCCAGTTACGAGGTCAACATCGTCAAGCTGCAACCGGATGGCTTCGCCGAGACGCAACCCAGATACGGCGAGAAGACCAAGGAGGCTATAGTACGTCTTCCGGGGTCGGTCATGTCCCCAGTTCTGCGCTGCGCGCAAAAGCCGCTCGATTTCCTGGTTACTGTAGATGTATGGACGGGGACGGGGATACTTGTTACGCAGCAGGCCGAGTTGCGGAACTTCTGTCCGAGCATCAAAGATCACCGCATATTTTGCCAATCCGCGCACCATGGAAAATCGCCACTTCGACTGGCCCTCTCGCCCTTGTTGCGCCCAGTCGAGAGCCAAGCGCGTCGTGATATACGGACTCTTTCTGTTCTCGACAAAGGAAACGAAGGCCGGCAATGCTGCACTCTCGTTCAGCATCTTGAATCCAAGGCTGCGGCGCAGGCAGAGATAATCCGCCAGTGCTCGTCGGAGGCTTCTCACAGCGCACCTCCCGGCCAATGCCGCGCAAGGGGGCGGAGAGCGCCTAGATCAACCTTTGTATAAATGAACGTTGTGTCCGGACTTTCGTGCCGAAGCACCTCGCCGATCTCCGCCAGTGATGCACCTTTTGCAAGCATTTGGTTGCCAATGGTGTGGCGGAACTGATGGGAACCTTTACTGGTTGACTCCACGCCGGCTCGGTCCAGCGCAAATCTCACTATGCTGCCTACGCTTCTATTGAGGCCCGCATGAGGAGCCCACACATGCTGGAAAATCCTCCTGTCAGGTGATGGCCGCCGGTCAGTCCGAAGGTAGAGGCTTATGGCTTTGCCAACATCATGGAGCAGCGGAAGCTGGCCCACTTTCCCGCCTTTGCCATGAACTGTGAGAGTTCCAGTGGTCCAATCGATATCATCGAGTTTAAGAGCTTCTACTTCCCCGGCGCGCAATCCGAGGCGCGCCAGTAATAGCAGGATCGCGTAGTCCCTTCGTCCGGTTCGGGTCTGCCTGTTGCAGCTCGCCAAGACGCGACTCACCTGATCGGCGGTCAGATGTCGGGGAATGCCCGTAAACCTGCGGTTCGGTGCACTTGGAATTGCGATCGAAAGATCCTGATTGACAAGGCCACTGAACAGCAGGTACCTCATGAACGAGCGCAACGCGGTCTCCACGGTCTTGATGCTGTTGCGCCGTCTGACCGCTTCCTTCTGCACAAAAGCAATTACGTCTTTTGCCTTAATGTTGGAAACCTGAAAGGATCGCTTGCGAACCCTCTGCGCAAGAAATGCCGTCACGACGGTCTTTCGGTTATTGATCGTCCGGCGAGCAAGCGCACGTTCCTCACTCAAGAAATTGCCAAACTTGTGAACAACGAGTTCCGCCTGGGACTTCGGTGCATTCATCGGCGATATGCGGCCTTCTTGGGCAAGCATTTCGAGAAGGCGCTTCAGTGCGAGTAATGCGCCGAACCCTTTCCGCCGACGACGAAGACGGACATACCTCCGCGCATGGGCAAACGTCACATCATGAAGAGGGATATGCCATCGCTGCAGCCAGCGGCCAAACTCCTCCACAGTGAGAAGGTGTCGCAGAGCTTGATCCCGACAGTATCCTTGCTCGTACAAACAGTCTGCCAACCGT
This sequence comes from Candidatus Sulfotelmatobacter sp., assembly GCA_049584315.1. GTDB lineage: Bacteria > Acidobacteriota > Terriglobia > Terriglobales > Acidobacteriaceae > Sulfotelmatobacter. Next base: position 6,610 of record JBAUXO010000099.1, read on the forward strand.
TCAATGTAGGGTCCGAATGGACTGGATCTGTATCTCTGAATGGTTCTTGAATCTCTGAAAAGTCTTTCCATTGAAAATCCTCCGGGCCTGAGTGTCGCATGGAGGATTCTCCAGAATTATGCCGAGTACCACAGCCCGAAAGATTCAATTTGATTGAAGCGAATCACGATAGAAATGGGCTCACTTAGACTTCGGGGCCATCAGGGCTGTATCGGACTCGGCATAATCCTTCGCTCGGCATGAATGCCGAAGGAATCTTTCTATGCGAGCGCATCTTCGGTGTCGCGATCGCCAACAGCGACGGGAAGCAAGTTCCAGTGCGCTACATCGGAGAGATGCACGTGAAAGAAGACATGGGGCGCATACCTACAGCAGAAGATTGGTTGTCGCAGATCAAGCCTCAACGCTGGATGTATGGGCAACGTTTCAACAAGTCGGACGGCGGAACGTGCCAGTAGATCTCATCCGCAACGACGGAAGCCAAGCGCCCTCAACTCAATGCACCTGGAGCAATGGCACGTGAGGTCCTCGTTACCCGATATTTCCAAATGGTCGCACTTGGCGCAGACAAACGCCCCGTCCGAGAGGGCAATCATCGGCACGAACTCCTTGCCAACGACACAATACGGGCACCGAACTACTCGCTCCGTCATCGCTGCAACTCCGCTGGCAGTAGAGGTAGACACAATGACCCGCGCCTCAAGGAGCCATCCGAGAACGACGCGGGTCGCGCGGAATGTTAGGAATGACACTCAGTCTACTCGCCAGCAATGAATGAAGCAACGCACATAACCATTCAGCTCATTCGTGATTCGTTGGGAGAGGCTCAAAGCCGATTTGCCAAACCGACGAAGGCTCCGCAAATTCGTAACCTTGGCCGCGGTGCCCCCGTAAACGAGTATCTCGCCCGTGGGTCGCAGTCCGCCATGTGCTCCGCCACCGTTTTGCGCGCTCTTTCTCCTCGTCGCCGAGCGCGACCCGGACGTCACCTGCATCGGGTAGAGGTACGCCTTCGTTTCGAAAGAAAACTTCGAGGGAAGTTTATCGGGGCGAGGGGTAATCTCTCTCCCGGAACAGGCGGCCGCGCCGCACCTCGCCGTCCGCAACGAGTTGCGGAATTTCAGCACCAGGGCGTCGACCGCTGGCTGGAGGGGCGCTTCGACGACATCACCTCTAACCCTTAGCCCGCCGGCTTCTGATCCAAGCCCGTGTTGCCTTCCTACCAATTCTTTGTGGTTCCTCACTCGCTCTTTGTTGGTTCTCCCAAGTTAAGAAAAACGGAGGTGCTTGTGAACACTTGCATCTCCGCAATCCGACACTTGCGTCCACTTCGGGGTGGAGCGCAGTCTCACCTGCTAAAGGCATCGGACTGCGCCTGCTACGTGACCAAGTTCCAGAACTAATGTGGAGCGTTACATTAGTTCTGTAATGTTGAGAACTCAGTAATGTGAAGGTGACTTTCTTGTTTTTGCGCCGGTGTGGCGTTTTCAGGCAGCCGGTCTCCACATTACTGAGGAGTTCATAGGTCTTCCAGCCATTCAAGAACGGACTCGTTTCGACGCCAAGAAGGAGTGCTGCGATGGGCAACCGGTTTCACCTTGGCAATCGCACGGCGCTTCATTTCGAGATCGATGGTGGCGTACCGATTCGTTGTGTTCAGGCTGGAATGTCCCAACCACTGACTGATCGAGGTAAGGTCGACGCCTGAAGCCAGAAGCGCCACAGCCGTACTGTGGCGCATGCTGTGTGGGTGAAGACGTTTACGTGTGAGAGTACTCACGTCGGCGCGAACGCGGTCAAGATGTTTCGCCAGGATGTATCGAACCCCAAAGCGAGTGAGCGGCTCCTGTCGATGGTTGAGAAAGACCCGCGCATCAGTGCCGAGATCTAGATGGCGCTCCTCGCAATGATCGCGAAGGACATGCGCGGTTTGCGGCCACAAAGGACAATAGCGTTCTTTCCTGCCTTTGCCGAAGAGCCGGATTTGAAACGGTCGTATCAGTTGCAGGTCGCGAGCCCGCAGATCGACGATTTCCTGCACGCGCGCTCCTGTGTTAAACATGGTTGCCAGTAGGGCATAGTCTCGGCGGCCATCCGGACTCGCTCGACTGATTCGAGAAAGAATAACTTCGATTTCGCCACGTTCGAGGTATTCGATTACGCGCTGATGAGCGCGTTTGAAGGGAATGCCCTGAATACGCTGAACCCGATCGAGTTGTTCGGGATGACAGGTCCCCACGTAGCGAAAAAAAGCATGGATAGCGGCCAAGCGGACATTTCGGGTCGTCACGCCGTTTTTGCGGACTTCCTCCAAATGGGCAAGGAAAGCAATAACGTGGGCCGGTTCAATGTCCCCAAGATCCAGGTCGTGGACCCGGCACTTTCGTTGACCAGCCAGGAAACGAAGGAAGAGCACCAGGCTGTCACGGTAGCTGTGAACTGTGTGGGCACTCATGCCACGAACTCTTGGCAGATGGTCTGTAAAGTACTGCCGCAGGCGAAAGGCGAGCTTGTTCGGCGCTATGATTTTCACGCTCTGCTCCTCTCCTGCACTGACAGCGGGACGACCAGTTCACCATAAGAATCACTGAAACGTGCGCTGGCAAGAGCGCGGAGAGGTTCGACAAAGTGCAGATAACGGTAGGTCGAGACTATAGAGATGTGCCCCAGGTAGGTCGCCAAGAATGGCAGTTTCGTCTTCACCTCGGCACCAGAGCGGTACCAGCGAATCAGCGCATTGACCGCACAACTGTGCCGAAAATCATGAACTCGCGGCCGCCGGCCGCATCGCGTGCGAATGTTGCAGGCATCCAGGACAACCCACAAACTGCACTGCAACCCCCATGCTGTATAAGCTTTTCCTCCCTGTCGTCGATTCCAGATGAGCGGCGTGGTGGAAACAATGGGAAGGTTATGCTGGCGCCGTACTTGCAGGTAGCGCTTAAGCTCGCGAATCACATCCGCTGGCAATGGAAGGATGCGTGACTTGTGGAACTTGGAGGCGCGCACTATGAGCGTGCCTTCGTGGGGATCAAAGTCGCCGACTACTAGCCGGAGCAACTCTCCAACGCGCAACCCCGTCGTGTAGAGAAGTACGATAGCGAGGCGGACGACTTCGGGACGGAGAGGCGAATAAGTTCGCCGCTGAAGACTTGACGCGGCCCTCATCAGCCGTGCCACCTCGGCTTCGGAAAAGATATAAGGAGTTACGGTTTGGCCGGGAAGCGGAAAGAGGATCGGATCCGGTACAAAGCAGTCCGGCACGGTGCGACGGCGATAGAGGCAAAACTTCCGGATAATCACCATGCGGTAGCGCCGCACGCGCAGTGTTAACTCGGACTGGCTTTGGCACCAGGAATTAAAGACCTCAGCGGTCAGGTCTTGAGAGACACGAGGAAATCCACTCAAGAATCGATCTAGCGATTTAAGAGCCGTGATCGCGCTCCTATATTGGTGCCCAAGCGCGACATTAAGTTCCAGGTACCGAGTGATGGTCGAGCGCAGTGCTGATTGAAAGACGAATGTCTGTTTCAAGCGCGCACCGCCTTTCGTCCCGTTGATTCCTCTGGCACAGGCAGGGCAACGTCTCGCAAATCCTCGATTGCCAGGCGCAAGTAAGTCCAAGTGCTCTGCAGGCTGCGATGGCCGAGCAGGTCGCCAATGGTCTTGACCGGGGTACCGTTGCGCAGCAGAAATACAGCATACGAATGCCGAATGCGATGGCACGATCCTCTACCGGGGATATCCAATCCGCCCCGACGTGCCCATACCCGGAATGCCGTCGATACAGCGTATGTCTTGAGGGGCGCAATCGGAGCTTTCACGCGAAGGAAAATCTGTCGAAACGGCGGTGGCGGTGGAGCTTTCTTCAGGTATCTATGCAGTGCTGTTCCCACTGCATCAGTCAGAGGAAGTTCGAGAACAGTGCCGGTCTTTCTTTGAGAAATGGACATCTTACCGGCTCGCCAGTGAATGTCATCCAAGGTCAACGCCACGACATCACTGGCCCGCAACCCATAGGTTGCCATCAAGAAAAACATCGTAAAATCGCGCAGCCCTACCAAGCTGGAGCGGTCGATGGAGTTGAGAAATGTTTGGACCGTCTCCCACGGCAGAGCGTTGGGAAGTTGCTCTTCTTGGTAAACGCGAGGGGTATCAATCTGGCGATCAAGCCCCTGGGGTATCTCGCCCGTTATCGCCAGGAACCGCAGGAAGCTGCGAAGTCTCCCCACAATGTGTTGCAAACTTGCCCGAGTCAACCGTTGACTGATCTTTTTCACGAAGGCTTCGAGATCATTGATAGTCAGGATCTTCAGCCGGCCAGGGTGCCTCTGGATCTTGAGGTGCGCGAGGAAGTCCGATGCAGTATAGGAGTTCTGCTGGATCGTAGACGCCGCGGCACCTCGAACAGTTTTCAAATAACCGGTGTACGCAGCTAGGTGTCTTGCTGCTGTACCGGTCACCTTCTGTTCTGGCGGCACCAAAAGATTTTGGACATGCAGATAGTTTTCAAGCGCACACGTTGTGCCTGCTCGATTCGGGAATCGCCGAAGCAGGCTTTTCTTGCAGGCGTCGAGATCAGCTTTGCTAACCTCGCGCAAGTGGTGGATACCACGCCGAATCAGGGTTGCCTCGATATACGGCAGCAGGGCGATCTTCTCCCTTCTTGACAGATGCGTGTAGCCACGCTCGATGAGCCAACTGGCGAATCCGTTCGCGATAGGCCCGAGGATCGCCAACGAAGAGTACTTCAAGAAACTCCCAGGATAGACGTTCGCAAGCATCAGAATCTCCTTTTGGCGCTCGAAAAACAGCGCGGTCTGATGCTACGAAGAAATGTGCAGTGGAAACCGGGGAAACCAGGAATTACGCTGGTCCGTCAAGACGACTTCACATTACTGAGTTCTCAACATTACAGAACAATCCCCAGCACATCCGAGCGCTGGCGAACGAGATGCTAGCCACCAACTTGGGTCTGGCCCTGGCGCTGCCGATGCCACGGGTGGAAGTGATTGAAGTCTCTGACTGGCTGATCGAACACACCGAAGATCTCCGACTCAACCTTGGTGGTTCCAAGATCCCATGTACAAGCGGCAAGCAACTTGGATCGCTGTACGTGGGCTTCGAGAGTCCTGCAATGACACTTGACTACTTGCCTCTTGAACTACTAGAGCGGGTTCTTAACATTGGGGACTTCCCTCTTGTTCTTGTTTTGGACAAGTGGACGTGCAACAGCGACGGGAGGCAGGCAATCTTCTGGAAAGCGCCGAGAAGCCGGCGATACGCCGCAACCTTCATTGACCAGGGCTACTGCTTCAATGCCGGCGAATGGACGTTCCCGGACTTTCCCCTTCGAGGCGTATACGCGAACAACTGCGTTTACGAGGGTGTCATGGGATGGGAGGCGTTTGAGCCGGCGCTCAGTCGGGCCGAGGAGTTGGATGCTCACGACATTTGGCGGTGCGCCGCCGATATTCCCGACGAGTGGTACGAAGGAGATCGAGACGGTCTGAATCGGTTGGTGGAGACACTACATCAGCACCGTGAGGCGATTCGGAATTTGATCACCGCGTTTCGCAAGTCGAGCCGGAATCCGTTTCCAAACTGGCGTAAATCACCTGCGGATTCTGCCATGCCTCTCGGGGCAAGAGATCGATCGCTCGAGGCACAGCGTTTGTAATTGCCACCCGTGCGCAAGCGCCGGGTTTTTCAGCACAGAGCACTAGCAAAGGAGGATCATTATGGTCGAGCACAATCCTCCTTCTTCTGCCGATAGCACCCGCCCTCCAGTAATTCCCCTGCCAATCGCGCTCTATGTCTCCGGTGAACTCATTTTCGAGCTGTATGACGGAGGACAGCCCTGCCGCAGATTTTCGATCCGTTGGGAGAGATTCATTCCGATGAAAGAAAACGAGCCAGAGGCACAGAGTCCCCAAACGGGCTTGCGCACACATCAAGATTAGTGCCCCGGTTCCATCACCCGCCTAACGCGGACTTCCATCTGATCGCCAATGGTCGAGAAATGAGGATAGCCATGAGGATTCGTGTGACCACGAGAGCCGACCTGTTTGAAAAACGAAAACAACAACATATCGAGCGCGGCTATCGAATCGAAGATGAGCGGCCGATTCCAGTGAACGGTCTTTGCTCGTTCATCGCCGTTAGTGAAATATCCGATTCAGACCCAGTCGGCGAGCTGGTGGCGCAAGCGCTCAATGGACACAACGGTTCGTACCGCGATTATTGAGGAAAAATGATGGCCGCGCCAGGGAGAGAGTGGTGTCACAAAAAATCGAGGGTGCCGGTTCAAGACGGCACCCTCGGTGAATACAAACTTGGCTGGTTACGCGACCGCTTTCCTCGGGGCTTCTGCGGTTGCGTGTTTGGCAGTTCCTTTGCCCAGGAAGTTCACCAACTCGTGATTCACTTCCTCCGTGTGGGTCCAGGTGATGCAGTGCGGCCCATCCTTCACCACCGACAGGCGCGCTCCCTTGATCAGCTTGGCCATCCGCTCTCCCGCTGCCGCTATCGGCACAATGCGGTCCGCGTCGCCATGAATTACTAGTGTTGGAACATCGACCCGGGACACGTCCTTGCGGAAGTCTTCATGCCAGGTTGGTACGCAAGCAAGACTGGCCGTGGCGGAAGCGCCGACGGCCACATTCCAGCTGGCCTGAACGGCTTGTTCGCTGACACGCTTACCCAACAGAAGGTCCGTGTTGTAGAAATTCTTGAAAAAGTCGGTGAAGAAGGCGTAACGGTCCGCAGTGATAGCTTTCTGGATTCCCTCGAACACACTACCGTCCACACCTTCCTGGTTGTCTGGCGTTTTGAGGAGAAAGGGCGGGACCGAGGAAATAAAGACGGCATGGCTTACGTCCTTCGATCCGTGCTTGCCGATGTAACGGGCCACTTCGCCGCCGCCCATCGAAAACCCAACCAGGGCAAAGTTGCGTAATTTGAGCTTAGTCACGAGTTTGTGCAGATCTTCGGCGAAGGTGTCGTAGTTGTAGCCCGTGGTTGGTTGGCTAGCAGCCCGTGGTACAAGGATCTGAATTTCGGAAGCGCGAGCGCCGCCGCTTGATCGAGTGGTTTGCGTCAAAAGACATCGAGAAGATCGGAAGATCGAAGATGCGAGTTCTGGGCGATTCGG
>JBAUXO010000100.1:0-15102 GCA_049584315.1 Candidatus Sulfotelmatobacter sp.
TGAGCACCCTGGAAGAAACCAGCAAGCTGCTCAACGCTTATGTGCGAACGATCTTGGCTTCTGGCTCCTGATCTTCTGGCTCCATATCCCGGAGGGATATCAAGGGCGAAGCCCTTGGCTAGTTAGCTGGATGAGCCTCAGTTGAGCGGCAAATGAGCGATGGTGCATTGCGTATCCCGACCGCTCCAGGCAAAGTCCACGGCAGTTCCAACCTGGGGCAAGGAGGAGAGCCGGCATATGGCAACCCATGCAATTTCCACCCATAAGTTAAAGGTCGTCACGGAATTGAACGTCGTTACCGAGAACGAGGCGAGTGAAAGCCGTACCCCTGGCACGCTGAAACAGAGGCTTGGAACCTGGCTGCGCGATGTGTTCGAAGGACACGAGGAATACCTGGGGGTCACGCATGATTAGGAACCGTGTCCCGAATCAGCAGAAACCGAAGGAAAAAATAGGCGGAAAGGATTTGCGCCAAAGCACGCTTCAAGTCAACACAAGGAGAACCATATGAAAATGTATGTCATTTGCGTCAGCTTATTGCTGATATCACTCTCAACCGCCCTTGCTCAGTCGAGCGGCCAAACGGATCAGCAGGAGAACTCGGATTGGCAGCACCATTTCCAGCTGAGCAGCACGACTTTCACCAATGGGGACCGCTTGCCGCTCAGTATGATTCTAGGTTCGAATCACTGCAACTATGTTAGCGGGGGCCACAATGAATCGCCCGCGCTGTCGTGGAAGCATGCTCCGTTCGGCACGCAGAGTTTCGTCGTTACCCTGTACGACGTGACGGCGGCGTTCACGCACTGGGGCATGTACAACATTTCTCCCAAGACAACCGGACTCCCCGAAAACGCCGGGGTTGCCGGAAGCACATACGGCCCGCAAATCTTCAATGACTTCTACTTGGGCGCTGAATACGACGGTCCGTGTCCGCCAAACAACTACACCCCGTACGTCCACGACTACGTTGTTACCGTGTACGCTCTCGACACTTGGCTCAACTTACCTTCGGCGCCGCCGAACTTCCCCGCAAGTGCCGAGACGCTGTATCGTGCAATGTTCGACCACGTGCTGCAAAGCGCGCGCATTCACGGACATTTTTCGAGCGTTGATTAAGCGCGACTCTTGGGTCCACGTCCCCCTCGGTCCGGTGGTGCCTTGGTGGACGCGGCTCCACGCAGACTGTGGAGTGGCAGTTTCGTGCCGCTACGGCCGGCGCAGCAGCAAGCGCATAACTCGCCGCCTTCCACTCGGCTGCGCCGGCCAAGTAGCCTTCGGCAGCTGAGATGACACGAGTTTCACCGGGGGTTGGCATCTGTGTCGGTATCACACAGTACTACGTTCGTAGCATCGTTCATTCCGCCTGAGGAACTTTCACGGAGAATCCATCGACGGGGTGGCCGGCAGAAAATTCCAGCAGATCAGAGAGCCCCCCAGGATAGGAATTGCCTCGTGAAGATCTGCCCGCTTTTCGTACCGTACGCACAGTCGCCGGAACTAATTCAACCCAGCAGAAGACGCGGGCGCCCGCGTCTTCCCCGTAACAGCGGAATGGCATCAACGAGCGGCGAGGGCTTGCTACGAGTCGTTACGATTGGCCCCGGTGAGTTGAAGCGCCGGCGGAATTCCCCGTCCATCGCAAATCAGGTGGCGTTTGCTGCCCGGCTTGGCCCGGTCAGTAGGATTCGGTCCCGCCTGGCGCCTCCAAGAAACTGCCCGGATCGAACTACCGTCCACGACGGCCCGTGACCAGTCGATCTGTCTGTAACGTGCCAGCCAGTGCAGCAAAATGAAATGAAGCAATCGCCAGATCCCAAGCTCCTGCCAGTCGCGCAGTCGTCGCCAGCAACTCATCCCAGTAGCCACATCCTATTTTCTTGCGGAGGCATTTCCCAAACGAATCCCACTGCGCAGGACGAAGACAATGCCCGTGAGACATGCCCTGTCCGCGAAGCGCGGCCTTCCCCCTAGGCTTTGCCTTTGCAACTGGGATAAACGGTTCAACCCCCGAACCGTCAGGCAAGAGTTCGACAGAATTGCTCCCGCCCGGGGGGGATGGTTCGGCCCTTTCAAGAGTTGCCGGAGAAATGAGGTTTTGTTAGACGTTCGCGAAACCCCTGTTTAAGATCAGCCTGGAATCGACCTTACCGCCGTGTAGCTCACGGGCAGTCGACCGAAAGGCCGTTTCTTGCCAATCGATGAGGTTCTAAATCGAGCGCAGAGCGTCGACTGGATCCGCGTATGCGGCACGGGTTGCGGGAAGCACTGATGCGAGAAGCGCCATAACCATCATGATCAGGACACCCATTACGTAGATGAGTGGATCGGTCGCGCTGACCTCGAAGAGGAAAGAACTGACCAGGCGTGACACAGCTAGCGAACCGAGCACACCGAGACCGCATCCGAGCAGCGCCAGTCTCGCGCCTGAAATGAGCACGAGTCGAGCGATGCCAGAGCGCTTGGCGCCGAGTGCCATGCGGATGGCAATCTCCTGGGTGCGCAGCGAGACCGAGAAGGCAACCACGGCATAGATCCCAGTGATGGCGAGCAAGAGAGCGCCCGAGGCAAATGCGGCGATGAGGTCGGTGTTGAAACGGCGCGGCGCTTCCACATTCGAAATCACATCATTCATGGGCTGCACCTGCTCTAGAGCGAGTAGGGGATCAATTTCGGCGATGCTCGCGCGCAGGGTTTGGGTCAGCTGTTCAGGAGGAAGGGACGAACGAAGAGTGATGTATCCAGCAGCCGGGTTGCTGAGGTTGGATGAGGCCTTCGCGCCGAAGAGAATAGCGGGCTGCTCCGCCGGAATATACCACTGGTCATCGCTGGGCTCATCCCGTGAGCCGCGCTTGGTATTGGCGACAACGCCGACTACGGTGGCCCAGGGCAGTCCTTTGTGCGGGTTGCCCACGTGGATATGCTTCCCGATGGCGCGCTGATCGGGCCAGCAATGTCTGGCCATGGCTTGGTTGACGATCACGACCAGGGGTGAATCGGAGCGGTCGTCTATGGTGAAGTACCGGCCATCGATCAGAGGGATATCCATTGCCCGGAAATAGTCGCCGTATGCAGTCGTAAACATGGAGAATTTCAGCTTCCAAGTCTCTACCGGCTCGTCCTCAATGGTGTATGTAGCCCCCGAAATCGCACCAGATGCGGGAAGGATGTTGGTTATGCCCACGGCGGTGATTCCCGGTTTGTTCGCGAGGCGTTCGACGACGGAATGGTTGAAGGAGTTGGCAGACGCATTCGTGGAATATTGCTGGAGCGGCAATTGATAGCCGGCGACAAGAACGTGGTCTGGTCGGAAGCCGGGATCGACGGCGCGCATCTTCTGGAAACTGCGCAGGAAGGCTCCTGAGATGGTGAGCAGCACGAGAGCGACGGCGATCTCTGCGACGACCAGGATTGAGCGTAGCCAGGCATGGCTCGAGCTGCCCGAGCCGCTCCGGGTGCCCTCTTTGAGGCTTTCCGTGAGGTTGGTCTTCAAGGCCGCGAAAGCTGGCGCGAGGCTGCAGAGTGCCCCGCTTGCCAGAGCGAGGAGCAACGCGAAGGCGGCAACGGTTGCATCCATAGAGATAGAGTCGATGCGCGGCATGGACTCAGGCAGAAGGTACAAAGCGGTGCGAATCGCAGTCGCGGCAAACGCGAGGCCCAGCAGTCCGCCAGCCAAGCTGAGCAACAAGCCCTCAAAGACAGATTCACGGATTATTAGGCTCGGACGAGCGCCCAGAGACAGTCGAACGGCATACTCATGACGCTGGCGGATGGCTCGGACCAGCAGAAGGCCGGCGACATTAACGCATGCTAGCAGCAGGACAACTGACACGGCGATGAACAGGGTGCGCAGCAATGGTCGTACGTCAGCGACCGCGTACTCACGCAGCAGCCTGACATCGCCGTGAATGTGGATCGCCGACATGCCCGCGGGAAAATCGCGCATGACCTGCTTCGTGACACGGTCGGTATCCTGTGCCGCTTGCGAGAGGGTCACGCCAGCCCTCAGGCGGGCGACCATTTGGTATCCCCAAAAGCCGGCGTTCTGGTCCGAAAGCTCGTCGGCGGTCAGGCTCATGGGCACCCAAAGCTGTGCCTGACCAAGGCGCCCGTCCACCACGGGAAACTCGAAGCTGCGCGGCATTACGCCTATGATCGTGTACGCCTTGCGATCAAGAACGATCGAGCTTTCGAGGACGTGTGGGTCACGGTGGTAGCGGTTCGTCCACAGGGCGTAACTGATCACGGCGAGGGGCTGATGCGCGTCTTCTTCCTGTTGCGTGAAGATGCGTCCTAGGATCGGAGGAACGTTCAAGGTTGGGAAGACATCTGCGGTGAACCGGGCGGCGTTGACTTCTTCCGGAGTTGCTCCACCGGAAAGCTCATAGGTGGTAGCGATGTAGCCGCCAAGAGAAAAAAAGGCCCTTGTTGCGTGCGAGTATGTGCCGATCTCGCGGGCAGTGACGGGGGTGTTCGGGCCATTTCCGATATGATCTCCCAACAGAACAAGGCGGTCCGGACTGCTGAAAGGGAGCGGACGCAACAGGATGCCTTCGACGAGCGAAAAGATGGCGGTGGTGGCGCCGATGCCGAGGGCCAGGGTGACGACGACCGTCAGGGTAAAGCCTGGTGCATTTCGCAGTTGGCGAAATGCGAAGCGGACATCCTGTGCGAGTGCGTACATTCGTCCTCCCTAATCTTTGGATTGCCGTGAGCAACTGGGTAGTTAACATCCGGGGTGGCTCACATTAAAGAACGTTATGCGCTGCTTTTCAAATCGGCAAGACGAAGATGTTTCTCGTGTGCAGCCAGCGACCGGCGCGTCCGTTTGCATTTTATTCCTGGATCGGGCAACCAGGAAGGTGGTGGATACGTTGGAACTCGCGCGCGGAATCAGCAGGAGACTCAGGCCGAGCGAAACCGGAAGTTGGAGACGGCCAGAGAACAGTGGGGAACCGACGCCACTGGGCCGCGTGACGCGGATAACTTGCTGTTTGCCCACGACTCGGGAGCTGTCCCGCTCAATCCGCTGAAAATGAGCCCTTTTCGGAGATTTTCGCTCTACTTCTGCGGGCCGAAGACCTCGCGTAACGTCACAATTGAGGTCCTCGCGTGCTCGGGCGCAGTCACCTGTAAAGCTAGAGCCATGCATGATGGCTAGCGTTTTGAGCTTTAGGTCGGCAAGCTTTTTCAAGTTCTGCGCGGTGAGTGGTGTGTAGGGCACATATTCCGCGAGAATACCCGCCTGATATTTCTTCAGTCTATTGGACGAGCGTATCGATCCGAGAGTATCGGGGGACACTGCAGCCCCGGCGGTGGCATCATATTGCTACGAGGTTCGAGAAGGGATCGTGCTAACCGCGGCCGTGGCAATCGCGGTCAATGCGTCGATGCCAGTGGGCAAAGTTACAGAAAAGGTGACGGCGGATGCCGATGTCGCCACAGTAGACAATGCCCCGTCGACCGGGAGCGGATCGATCCCGAAACAAAGCCTGACTGTGCTTCCCCCTGAACGGCCGCGATTTGTTTCAAGCTGCACTCCTACAACCGGGGGTTGACCCGACATGAGCAAGCCCCGAAACCGCTTGTCTTCGTACACGGGGGAACTGCGAGTAATCCCTCTCCTCAATGATCTTGAGCACACGACTCAAAGTATCGTGAATTGAAATTGTCTCAACTGCCCGCTGAAACGTCGGCACGGGCGGGGGGAAAGCTAAGGCTTAAAATGCCAGTGATGACCTACGGTGCGTGCATGAAAATCGCAGCCTTCGGCGTGCGGATGCATTCGGGCTGGGGAGCACTCGTTTGCATGTCCGGCGACCCCGCAATTCCAGAGTTAGTTGATCGAAGGCGCATTGTCATCATTGACTCCATGACGCAAGGCGCAAAACAGCCATATCACTTTGCGGAAAACTTGGGGCTTGAAGAAGCAGAGCGTCATCTCCAGAAGTGTGCCGCAGTTTCGCAGCGTCTTGCGGTGCAAGCTATCCGCAACATGTTGGATGGAGTGACGGCCCGGAAATATCGGGTGCTCGGCTGCGCTATGCTACTTGCCTCTGGTCGTGCATTGCCATCGCTTCAGAAAATCCTAGCCTCACATGCTCTGATTCATACAGCCGAAGGGGAGTTCTTTCGCAACGTCGTGAGCGACGCATGCGAAGCCTGTCATATCCCTGTCATGCGTTTTCGCGAGCGTGAACTGAACGAGCGTGCGAACACTACATTCGGTAACCGTGCGCGTTCTGCGCGGCAACACATCTCTGAACTCAGAAAGACCGTAGGTTCACCGTGGACACAGGACGAGAAGACCGCTGCCCTCGCGGCATTGATCATATCCGAGACCAATGGTGCAGGTCTTAGGCCGCTACAGTAGAAGCTCGCTCGACAGACTGCCTTGCGGGAGCCAACGCGATCAAGGCTACGCCAATCAGGATGAATACAGCCGACCCAATCAGTTCTCTGCGAGCGATGAAATTTAGGTATGCCTGCACACTCATGACAGTGGCGTGTGCAAAGCTCGACCATGCAGTGAAAGCGATCAGGCTGCGGTGCGCGGATGGGTTGCGGGATGCAAGCAGCAAAAAGACTCCGAGCGTTGCGTGAAGGCTCATCATCATCACCAGCGCGGGGTCTCGCTTCACCATCACAATTAGCGGATATACGGCAAAGCAAAAGAGCAATCCCACGACTACGAGCACGATCTTGAGCGCACGTTCTCGCTTCATCGTCGCCTCCTTGCGGTCACAAACTTGTGAGCCGTACCCAGCAAGTCCCGCAGGACATCGGGTGTGACACGGGACAGGCGAACCAACACCGCACTATAGCCGACATAGTGATCGGTCACGTAGTAAACATCGGGGGCCGCTGCGAGCAGTTCAGCGCGGTCATCGAAGCCGACACGAACCGCTAGGGAACCAGGCTCAGCCGAACGATGAGTAGGCAGGCACGCCAGCAATTTTCCGCGAATCTTGAGCGCGGGTGCGCCGTATACCGTGCTCTCCTCCACGCCGGACAACGCCAAGCCGATCTTCCGTACGGTGTCGAAGTCAATTGTGCTTGCGTGTTTCTTCGAGGTTTTGATCTGCTTCGGCGATCTTCCATCCGCTCTTGGTCGGGGCTTCGACGTTCGTGCGCCTGGAATTTTGCCGATGCGAGCATCTTCAGCCAGCACAAGCTGGCATGCCCGCAGCGCCGCTGATTCAAAGTCAGGGGCATCGACTGGTAGGACTTGCCAACCCGTTACGCGTTTGCCCAATACTTGAATGGATCGCATGTTCGGGAACTCGTGCCGCAAGCTCTGGTGGTGTTCCTGGGTAGTGGCGAGCCATACTCCGTTATCCGCAGGGTTCGTAGGCTTATCCCGCAGGATCAACACGATTTTGTCTTTCACATAGATTGCAAGGCAGCCAAACATCGGACGGGTGTACGGCGATAGTGTGGAAATCGCATCAAGCACGAACGCATGTGGAATGGGTTTTCGGTGCTTGGGCAGCAAGCTCGCATCCGCCTTTAACGCCCGTTCTCGACGCATGGTGTCCTCCTCCCAACTCGCAATGAACCACCATGTTCACATAACAGGGCTCTGAAATAAAGCGCCTCTGCGAAGCGGGATCCTGCATCTGAAAAGCAAAACGTGGAAAGTTGCTATGAAAGCTGTCCTGCGGTACTCATACGGCGATCCAGAACAATTGCGATACCAAGAAATTCCCGTCCCGAAATACGGGAATAACGAGGTGCTCGTAAACCAGCACCAATCCAATTGACGTTAAAATACGCAGCGGAGCAACGAAGTCTCGCTTTTCTATCGAATTTCCAGCGCTCTTAGGACGAGACCTTTCCGGTGAAGTAGCGGACGGGTGGCAATGTTCAGGGCTTCCCGAAGGGAATGCGCTTGATGGCACTGGCGAATGGTACCTACCCGGAATACACGGTCGCCAAAGTGCGCCAACCGTCGACTGCACGAGAACACTGGGCCTCAGTCCACTGGTGCAGGCAGGGCACACTCCTCCAGTGCCAGAGCCTCGGATCGACAGGTTCACTCTCTAGCGCGAGTACACGGAACACGCACTCATGCACCCGTCTCAACGGCTCCCGCTCCACGAACCGCTGGAGGGCTTCCACGCCTAAAGGGAACTGACGCAGTGCCAGTGACCGCTTCGTGCCGAGACCTCTGGATCAAAGGCGTTCGAGATGCTCCGGCGACATGTACTCAGGCCGGTAGATTATGCGAAGGTATTCTCTGCCCCTGCACTTCACCGCAGGCTGCACGAAACCGCGTCGGCTCTTCGTGACGAATTGGAGAGGCTTCACGACCATTCCTTCTCCCCCGAACGCCGAAGCGATTCGGTTGCTGATTTCCGGATTGCTCGTCATCCGGCCAAAGATCTGCATTCATAGTTGGAAGGCGTGTGCCTTCAGGAACAGCCGCCACAGAACATCGCGGCACTCCGAACCGCGACCTCTTTGAGGAAAGAACTTCTGCCGCATGGTTGCATGACCTGCTGAAGCCTCACGTCAGCCATCTGGTAGTCTGCGATCCGCGAAGAAACGCCTTTTGTTGAAGGATGGCAAACAAGAGTGATCGGATCGATGCGCGCAAACTGGCCAAGTTGGTCTCCCCAGGCTATTCCAAGCATGTACATGAATGTGGAATATGTGTACATTACGTGGTATCCTTTCTGATCGGGAAAGGGGTACTTCCATGGCCACAGCAAGGAGTCGCTCGCACAAGCACTTTCAGTTGGATTCCGCGAAAATCAAGCGCGCCCAAAAGGCTTTGCGAGCGAAAACCGAAACTGAGGCCATCGAGCGGGCGTTGGATTTGGCGATTGCCGAACACGAGAGCAACCGATTGGTTCTCGAAGCCACTGAGCGTTTCGTCAAGAGCGGAATTGACATCAAGGATGTATACGGCACGCTGGATGGTTAGATGCAGCCCGCCCTGTTCGACGCTTCCATTTACATTACCGCACTGCGGCGAGGAGACGATGCGGTCCTGGGACTGCGCCGGTTCACTACGGATGCGCCCCTTTGGCTCAGTGCAGTCGTACTCGAAGAACTCTATGCTGGCACAGTCGATTGCGATCGTCAGGTTGTAGAACGCTTGGAGCGAGATTTTGACAGGGCGAAGCGAATCCTGGTTCCGAATCTTAGCGACTGGGCTCAAGCCGGCAGAGTGCTTGCTCGCTTGGCGGCCAAGTATCATTACAAAAAGATCGGGCAGGGACGTTTGACCAATGACGCACTGATCGCGATGAGCGCGGGGCGATTGGGCATCCGAGTGATCACGGCCAACGAACGAGATTTCAGCAGGCTCGCCGAGTTTCGCACCTTCCAATGGCAAGTGACCCCGCTTTGACACACGTCGGCTCGCAAAGCGGACACTTCGGATAAGTGGATAAGTGTCCACTTGTAGCGCAGATGGACACTTCCAAGCAAGCAGGAATCATTCTCACAATGCCAGGGGCGTGACGAACGCTCCGGTTTCACCTTCCCAGCCAAGAGTCTGGGCGTGCAACTGTACGGTGGAGGCGAGGCCAACAATCATGGCAATTGCAACTGCCACGAGCAGCGGCCAGCCTAATCGATTCACTTTGCCACAGATTGAGTTCATACGAGTTACCTCGTGCGTTGAAGTCGTACCAACCACATCCGCGATCAGCTTGGGTACCAGACCTCTGCCCTGTCACGGGAGGGCCAGATGGTACGGCAGGGAAGGAGAGAGCGTCGGAGGGAACCGGAAGGAATCAGATAATCCTTTTTATGCGGGGGCGTAGTTCTGCTGGTTAGAACGCCTGCCTGTCACTCATGAAGCCGCGGGTTCGAGTCCCGTCGCTCCCGCCAATTCTTCGAATCGGCGCCCGCATTTGTTTGTCAAAACGTCACAGGCCAAATTACTTCGCGTTTTCTGTTAACCACCGCACTCTTAGAAAAGCTTCCCACTAGCCGACATATCAGGACTTTGCCTCGACGTGTCCTTCCGTAATTTACCAATCATTGAACCTGGGTGCTTGAAGCCCCCAAAATGCAAGTATTGCTACAAGCGCGGCGAGATCGAACCACGCGAACCAATCTCCCCAAATCTGATAAAGCGTGAAATCATGGCGCACTGGAACGGTGGCCAGCATTGTCGTTAAGGCGCCGTCGGAGCGCGTAGGTTGCTCTGCGAGGATTCGCCCGCGATCGTCGCTGGCGGTGAGCAGTCCCACCTTGGCGTCACGCACCATCGTGAAACCGCTTTCCACGCCGCGCATCAGGGATAGGTGTCCATGCCAGGCGGCGTCGACACCGAGGCCTTGATCCCACGCAGGCGCGAGGACAAGTCCTACCTGTTGCTGCGCATAGCGGCGGGCCAACTCGGGATAGTCCATGTCACGGCAGATTTCTATGCCGATTCTCCCAGCCGGCTGAGGAAGCACAGAGATTTCAGTGCCCGGCGTGCTGCGGCTTTCCCATGTAGGAACGAGATGGTGTTTCCGATAGACAGTCTCCATCTCGCCGGATGCGGAATAGAGACGGCCCTCGTTGTACGCGCCGTGATCAGTTATGTGGAGAATGCCGAGAAGCACCTGCACATGCGCATCGCGGGCTGTTTGCTGAAAAAGTGAATCGATCTTCGCTGACGCGGAGTCGGGAATGAGCGCCGACATTTCAGGAAATACGACGAACTGCGCGCCACGAGCGGCGAGCGGCTGCACCTGGGACGCATACTCCCGCATCAGCGCTATCGAGGTCGGCGTGTCAGGAGGGAAGATATCTAGGCCGGCGTGCGTTTCGACGAGGCCCACGAGAACTGAGTTGGAGGCAGGCGTAGCGTACAGGCGCATAGCACCATAGGAAAGTACACAGACGTAATAAGCAGCGAGAGCAGCGGCCAAGCGAGCGCGGGGCTTTGCCGCCCCGGCGGCCAGTGCAGCCAATCCGGCGGGAAGAAGATTCACACTGAAACTGATTCCCCAAAGGCCTGCAATGGCTGCGAGCTGGAGAATCGGGAGATTCTCCAATTGGGTATAGCCAGTGTTGAGAAATGTGCCCTGGGAAAGGCTGAAAAGATATTCTGCGGCTACTATGGTCACTGGAAATGCAAACATGGCGAGCCAGGGGTTGCCCCTTCGCAGCAGTCCGCGATAGAAGACCACGGCGAGAGCAAAGCAGGTTGCTGGAACGAAAATCGTCACCAATACGAGCCAGAGCGGGAATTGCACGACGTGACGGAGATACTGCCAGAAGTTGAACGCTGCGGCGAGCGCGCGTGCGATCAAGGCGACTGCGAATGCCTGCCAAGCGCGCAATCTCGGTGCCAGCAGAAGAACAGGAAGCGGCGCGAGCCATACCGGCCACCAGAGACGGTGAAGACCGGATGATACAGAATATGCGCCTGCCGTCAACGCAACCGCACACACGATCACTAATGCGCGGCGAAGTGCATTAGCGGGCGAGTCCATGCAATAACCTCCCAAGGGAACGGCGAACGAGCTTACGGAATTCGTCTTCTGATAAATCAAAGCGCCCGGCCCGCCAAAGTGTGAGGTAGCCATGAACATGCGCCCAGAGCTCGATGGCGATCTCCCAGGGATCGTCACGCTTTAGCTTGCCGAGCTTCATCCACAAGGCGACGGTATCGGCGGTGAGATTCAAGGTTGGCGAACGCCGCGCACGAAAATCGTCGGGGAAACGGCGAGCGCCCACCCGAGGCGTCGAGAATACGTAGTCGAAGATGCGGGGATGGGCGAGCGCGTATTCGATGTAACCGTCCATGATATGGGTCATCGCTGCCTCGAAACTCCGCTTTCCGTTCAACCGGCCGAAGTATTGGGCCAGCTGTGCAAACTCTGAGTCGACCACCGCGGTCAACAATGCTTCGCGGTTGGGAAAGTGATGATAGATGGCCATGGCCGTGACTCCAACCTCTTTGGCCACACGACGCATGCTCACGGCCTTCGGTCCCTCAGCCTCGAGGATGCCGAGCGCGCATTGGTAAATGCGTTGCGATGTGCCGTTTCTGTCGTTCATCTATACACTGTATATCACAAGCACTATACGATGTATAGGGGATTGAGAGAACGCTGCACGACGCGCAGTCAAGCGATGCGCCGCACGGGACACCACAGACCGAGAAAGGGATTGGCAACAAGGCTGGTCCTGTCCACTCTCTCAGCGACAACAGGCCGATGCACGCAATAACACTGGTCCCGTGTCGAAACCAAATCAAGATTCAGGCGATAGTTGTAGCGCCGTACGCGGATTAGTAACGGGAAACGCGCTTGTGTCGGGGAAGACGTTCTCGGTTATGGTGCCGCCAGTTCGGCAGCTGACCGCGTCGCTAAGCTCAGTTAATGAAAGATCGCCGTACCACAAACTGAGCGCCTGATGAGTCGGTACAAAATAAAGCGGTGACCAAGAGTCTGACAGAGGTCATCCGCCAGATAGACTCCTGGCTGCTGGCGTTTCTCTTGATTCTGTGTAGACGGACAGCCTTTCAACTTAGCTTGTAGCCATGCGGCGCAGGCTATTTCGAGGCGATCGCTGCACCTTCCCACATTCGCACCTCATCTACACTGCATCGGTTCCGATTCTTGTCGCGGAGGTAGAATCAAGCTTATGTCTGCTATAGCCACCCACATCTCCGTCGAACCCGGCTCTGAGGCCTTTCCTCTTCTCACCCCTGCGCAGATCGAGCGGCTGCGCCCGCACGGCAAGCTGCGGCACGTGGAAGCGGGCGAGGTGCTGTTCGAACCGGGGGACAACAACGTTCCCGTCTATGTGGTTCTGTCGGGAGGCCTGGAGATTCTTCAACCCTGTCCCAAGGATGTGCGAACCCTGGTCAGGCACGTTCCCGGCAGCATCACCGGCGAGTTTGCCGTCATCTCCGGCCAGCGCGCGCTGCTGCGCGGACAGGTCATCGCCTCAGGCGACTTTCTGCAGATCGCGTCCAGCGAGTTCCGCGTCCTCGTCGCCAAAGATGCGGAGCTGGGCGATATTCTGATGAAGGCGTACATCCTGAGGCGGATGCTTCTTATCAGCGAAGAGGCGAGCAATGTGCTGGTGCTGGGCTCGCTCAACTGCGCCAACACCCTACGCCTGCGTGAGTTCCTGGGCCGCAACGGTTATCCCTACAAGTTCATCGATCTGGAGAGGGACGAGCGCTCGCAGTCGATCCTCGACCACTTCCAGGTCAAGGTGGACGAAGTGCCGGTCGTCATCTGCAACGGGCGCAGCGTCCTGCGGAATCCCTCGATCCGCGAGCTGGCCGATTGCCTCGGGCTCAACGTGAGCATCGACGAATCGCAGGTGCGCGATCTGATCGTCGTGGGCGCGGGGCCGTCAGGGCTGGCCGCCGCAGTCTATGCGGCATCCGAAGGCCTCAACGTGCTGGTGGTGGAAACGGGGAGCCCGGGTGGACAGGCAGGATCGAGCTCGCGCATCGAAAACTATCTCGGCTTCCCTATGGGTATTTCGGGCCAGGAGTTGGCCGGGCGCGCGCTGGCGCAGGCGCAGAAGTTCGGCGCGAACATGATGATCGCGCGCACCGCCGTGCGCCTGGAATGTGATCGCCGTCCATATCAGGTCATCCTCGAGGAGGGCACGCCACTGCCGACGCGCTCCATCGTGCTGGCCGCCGGCGCCCAATACAACAAGCCACCCATTCCCAAGCTATCGCAGTTCGAGGGCAACGGCGTCTACTACGGTGCCACCGCTATGGAATCGCAGTTGTGCGTGGGCGAGGACGTGGTGGTCGTCGGAGGAGGAAATTCTGCGGGACAGGCGGCGGTTTACCTGTCGGGAAAGGCGCGCAAGGTTTACATGCTGGTGCGCTCGGGCAAGCTGGCGGACACAATGTCGCGCTACCTGATTTGGCGCATCGAAGGAAACGCGGCGATTGAGCTGCATTACAACACGGAGATCGCCAGCGTCGACGGCGACGGACAGCTGGAGTGCATCAGCTGGCGCGATGGCGATAGCGGGCAGATTGTCCCAAACGACATACGCCATCTCTTCGTGATGACCGGTGCCTCGCCGCGCACGGGGTGGCTGGAGGGGTGTCTGGCGCTCGACAACAAAGGCTTCGTGCTAACCGGCCACGATCTCGACCGTGCGACGCTGGAACAGAAGGCGTGGCCGCTGTCGCGCCCGCCGCAGCTCCTCGAGACCAGCCTGCCGGGGGTGTTTGCGGTGGGGGATATCCGGGCCGGCAATGTGAAGCGCGTTGCGTCGGCCGTCGGCGAAGGATCGATCGCGATTCACCTCGTGCATCAGGCGCTGGCGGAGATGTAGGTGGAGTCTCGGGTTCGAACTTGAAGGCGGTGCCCCAGAGCCTGCACTGAACTTGCCCAAGGGTTCGCGTCCCTGCTTTTGGAACGCGAACCTGGCTCCTCGGTCAGGTAGCTTGGCAGAGTTTTTCCTGCTGGAGAGAAAGCGCGTGCCAGGCAGAATTCTCTCTGAGGCGGACCGGCTGGAGTGCTTATTCCTTGGCGGGTTCGACCCGCACTTCGAAGGCGACGAGCCTCCCGGGCAGTAGAGCGGGAAGACTGCTCGTCGCAACTTCGGCCGCTACTGCGTAATACGTTTTTGTGAAGAACAGCGACGCGATCGTTCACAAGTGGTTCCGCCAGAAGACAAGTCGGCTTCTGCGTCCGATTACTCCCCATAAACGCCGATCTCTTCAGTGTGATTTCCTGACGAGATGCCGTCTTATCGGGAGTTGGCTCCCAAATCAAACAGAGGGAAGGATTCCATCAATTCCCAATCGACAGAGTGTGGCGATCCGGGTTCAGATGAGTGTCGTTGAATCGAGTCGGATACTTCAACCCGAATCCAAGCATTCGATCAAGGCCGATGTGAGCGATCCAGATGAGGGAGAGCGATACAATCGCAGCATTGCTGTCCAAATTCGCGGGCTAACTGCTGACCGAGCGGAAGGTATCGCCAGGTGTGAGAAAGACTGAGCCCCCTGATACGTTGGATTGGGTTCGCCAAGAACCAATTCAACCAGAGGAGGCTCAGCCTAATGAAAGTATGCAGCATTTTCTCGCAGGTGTTGAAGTTGTTTTCGCGCGGGGGGTTCGAGAAGGCGGTCAAGCAGCACAAGGCCGAACGGCACGC
>JBAUXO010000101.1:0-1812 GCA_049584315.1 Candidatus Sulfotelmatobacter sp.
CTCTCCCACGGCCCCAAACCAAGACGATCTATCACTGCAGACAGTTCAATTGCCGGATTCTTCACCAGGGCTTCGAAAGAGAAGGTGGTCTGGTTGCGAAACGAGCCTTTTGTATAGCCGTCTTCCAGAATCTTGCTGTAAGCCAATAGAGCCGCTTCCAGAAAATCCTCCACTTCACGATCACGGGGCATCCAAAGGGCGTAACGAGCGATCATAGCCCGCCACATTTTAAGGTTGGAACGCCAGAGTTCCATCGGGTCCCGCAATATCCAGGCAAAGCGGGCTCTGGGGAAGTGAGCCGCCAGGGCCGGAAAACGGAAAATATGGTTGGGGCTCTTCACCACCAGGTATTTCCGCGCAGGCTCCCTGCACCAAGCCAGAAATGCCTCGAGCGTTCTCAGCCAGGATGGGTCAGCCTCGGTCCAAAAGAATGGATCCAGAAGGGACTTCAACTCTGGCAAGCGCCGAGGGTCGAGAAATCCCCGGTAGACGCTTGGTACACCCATGGCCATCAGGGCGAATTCGTCCTCTTGGGGAGAGTCTGCCGTAATCATCACCTGATCCATTGGGCGTTGGATCATTTCGGTTCCTGATGGGCGTCCTCCAGGCCTCAACATTGCGGAAGCGTCCATGCATTGCCATGTCCGCGGCGCGGCGCAAATCGGCAACTCCGACAGCAATTCATGAAAGAGCGTGGTCCCGGCGCGCCAGAATCCCTGAATGAAGATAAGGCCCTCGCCCTCAGGAAAGGCAGAGTCCTGGGCAGCTGGGCCAGTTTTCTGGAGCAGGTTATAGCTACGCTCCAGCCAGAAGGCGCGCCAGCGATAGAGCCAAATGACGGCGCGGGGAGCTTGGTCGGGTCGGCCGCCCTGGCACAACCAACGGGTCAGCTCCTCCCCCGCAGCCAGAAGAGGACGACCACTCATTGTTGGAATTCCTTTGTGTTCACTCCGTGCCGGGCAAGTTCCTGCATAATCTGCTGGCGCATCGCTTCTGCGCGTTCGGGCTCGCGTTCAACCAGATTCGTACTCTCGTTCGGATCTTTTGCGATATTGTAGAGCTCCCTTTGCGGCCATGGATACTTCCAGGCGCCCATGTGAATAACGTACTTCCAGTCACCATCCCGAACAGCGACGGACAAGGTATGTGTTCCAACTTCATAATCGTGGGTCACGGAAAAAATCGGAACATTATCCGGCTTCGACTGGTATGCTTGCCCGTCGATGCCCGAGGGAACCGGCACACCGGCGAAAGTCAAGATCGTGGGCACCAAATCCGCCTGATCGAAAAGAAGCGATTCTCGCTTGCTGCCGCGATAGAGCGGCGGCTTAATCAGGCAAGGCACCCGGATAAGCTCCTCCGTGAGAAGGGGCCCGCCGTGGCCCGAATAAAGTGGGTTGAAACTCTCCCCGTGATCGGCTGTCACCACGATAAGGCTACGGTCGAAGCGCCCTTCACGCTTCAGAAGGTCAAGAAAGTGCCCAATGACATCGTCCGCCATAAGCACCGCTTCGTCATAACGGCCAGCCAGGATTCGACGACGGTCGGGGCTTATCTCTGAGAAACCACTTGGGGCTCTGCTCGACGCGGGTGTTCGCGCCAGCGGTGAGGGTTCAAATGTGCCGAGGTAGGGCGGTGGGGTCGCGTAAGGCTCGTGGGGCGACATGATGTGCAGCCAGAAAAAAAGCGGACGATCCGAGGGCGCATCAATCAATAGGGGTTCTGACCTTGGCACATAGTCATTGATCTTTGCTTCGAAAAGGCCCCGGTCGGTTGGACCCAGAATCTCAAGAGGCCCTATAAGACTGGCCA
>JBAUXO010000102.1:0-3818 GCA_049584315.1 Candidatus Sulfotelmatobacter sp.
CCGCCTCCACCGGTCCTTTGACCGGCGCGGAGGCATAGGGAGAAGTTCTACCGCTTGTGACTATCACTGGGTGGTGGTGGCTCAGAATTTCCGGAATTAGGCGGGTCAGAATTTCCGGAACTCACAGAAAGCAACCACACCCATTGGCCCTGCGTTCGCGGCTCCAATATTAACGTGGTCGCGCATGTACTCATCGCGGAGTTGTTTGACGTGGGATTTCTTCTGCTGGTCGTCGCAGAGCCGGTGAGACTTCAGTTTGCGCCGCCCGTTCTCAGTGATATAGTACGAGACATGCCAGGCACCAAATCTTTTCCGCAGGTATCCTTCTTGGTAGCGTCCCATGATGTTGGCCCTCGAACCAACATCTCACCAAATGTGGGATGAGGTGGGATAGATAGAATTCGTAACTGGTTGTAAATAAAGGCAGGAGAGGTGGCAGAGTGGCCGAATGCGGCGGTTTGCTAAACCGTTGTACGGGCTAACACCTGTACCGAGGGTTCGAATCCCTCCCTCTCCGCCAGATTCCCGTAACTCCATCCAGCGCAGAGTCTTGCGAGTTGTGGCCCCGGTGCATTTCTACATCACCCGCGTGCTTGCCAAAGGCAGTGGGTGCACAGTAGTTGCACACATGGTTTCGAGGATCTTCATGGCAGCTGTTGCGTCGCTGCTCACCGTCTTCACGTAGATATTCATCGTCGTGGTGACGTTTGCATGACGCAGGATTTGCTGAATCACCTTGTCCGAGATGCCAAGGCGATGAAGATTCGTCGCCCAAGCCACGCCGGATCGCATGCCAGCCATGCCATTCCAGACACGACTCTTTAATCGCAGGCCGAATGACATCTCGAGCAAGCGCTTCCAGATTCATCGCGTTCCCGCTCGCGTTAGCGAAGACGAAGCCTCGGGTTGGGTTGCCGCACTCCGCTCTATGCCGATCCAGTAGCGTTTTGAGTTTGCGCCACAATTGGAATCGCTGCCTTGCTCTTCGGACGCTTGGGCTCCTCAACGTGGCTACGCCATACGGATTTCTCAACCCGTATCTCGGCGCCATCGTAGTTTTGCCACAAGAATCCACGGAGTTCTCCTTTGCGTGCCCCAGTGAAAGCCGCCGCACTTGGCCCGGAAGGAAACGATTTCGGGTCAGTTCCGGTCGGCTAACTAACCGGAAGCTGTGAATTTCACCTCAACGCTCGCGCTAGGATCGAGCTGGCATAAGCGGACAATTTCCGAACTTTTCTACTCGTCGGGCCGCCGGAATCGTTCATGCATGGATTTCTCAAATTCCAGATCGCGTCGAGACCCCAAATGCGGCCACGTCTACTCGTAGGCGCGTCTTTCATCCTATGAAAATAGACCAGCCGTGTCACATTCCGGCTTGAATACTCCGAATTCCTTGTGGCATGGTACTTGCACTATGGGGGTGGGGTGTCCTATGAAAGAAAATCGACGGTTCAGGCTTTCGCTGTCGTATTTAATCGTTTCAACACTGCTCGTCTTTGCCTCGAACGCGGCGCGCGCCGATGTGACTGGATCGATTACAGGCGTGGTTCGTGATCGCGCCCAGGCGGTGGTTGCGGGCGCCAAGGTCACGATCATTAACGTGCAGACCAATCTGAGCCAAGAAATCGCCACGACTGCCGATGGCTCATTTCACTTCCTGGCCTTGCCTGCCGGGAACTACAAGATCACCGCAAGTGCTCCTGGTTTCCGACGCTATACGGGGACGGACATCACGGTGCAGGTGAATGATCAACTCCATCTCGACATCACGCTGGATGTTGGCGCGGTGTCGGAGCATGTCGACGTTGCCGCGGACGTTGCGCGCGTGGAAACCGAGAGCACGCAATTGGGCGACGTCATCGATTCGAAGAAGATGCTCGCTCTGCCGCTGAATGGCCGCAGCTACCTTGACCTGCTCGGACTGCAGGCAGGAGTGGCGCCTGATACCGCAGGGACGATCGGCGGCGACCGGCCGGTCTCAGGTTACATCACCAATGCGGGCAATATCTCAGTGAACGGTCAGCGCGAGACTGCGAACGCGTTTTTGGTGAACGGGGGCGATGTCAGCGAGGGCCGCAACCTGGGCGCGGGGCTGGTTCCAAATCTTGATTCGGTCGAGGAGTTCCGCCTTATCACCAACAGCTTCGATGCCGAATACGGAAAGTTCAGCGGCGCGGTGATGAACGCCATCACCAAGTCGGGCACTAACGGCTTCCACGGCGATGTATTCGAGTTCCTGCGCAACGACGCGATGGATGCCGCCAACTTCTTCACACCCATCAAATCCGAGCTGCGACAAAATCAGTTCGGGTTCACTGCTGGAGGACCATTCTGGAAGAACAAGGTGTTCTGGTTCACGGATTATCAGGGCACCAGGCGAATCGCGGGCGCAGAGACCGGCATCGTGAGCCTGCCTCCCGCTGCCGAGTTTCAGGGGAATTTTGATCCGTCAATCTTGACCGGGACAGTCGATACCGGTACTCTTCCCAGCGCCAGCAGTTGTCCCCCGACTGCCCAGCCCTGCTTGAACTGGCCCACGACGCTTTCAAACAGATTGGGCTACACGGTCACAGCCGGCGAGCAATACAGTTTTGTAGGCTGTACCTCGACGTCGCAGTGCGTCTTTCCTGGCGGAGTCATCCCGCGGAGTGGGTGGTCGCCAGCTGCGATTGGGATTCTCCCGTACATTCCAATGCCCAACATCGATCCCGCCGTAGGTACGTATTCCGACAACAGCCACAGAGATACAATTAGCGACGATAAGATTGGGGAGCGGGTCGATTTTAACAACCGCAAGACTGGCAACTGGTCGTTCTACTACCACTACGACGACTCTACGGTTTTCAGCAACCTGCCCAGTGGCGGCGCAACCGTGCCAGGCTTCTCCGCGCAGACGCCAACCCGCGCCCAGGAGTTCGTCATCAGTAACACCAAGGTGACCGGACCTACCGCTGTCAACGAGGCGCGGCTCACCTTTTTCCGCACCTCGACCCATCTGGACAATCCGATAGGTGGCAAAGCGTCGCTTTCCTCTCTCGGTTTCGTGACCGGTTTGGGTACCCTTGGGATTATCCCCGATGCGTTTCCGGGATACCCGCAGTATGTGCCCCAAATCTATTTCAACAACTTCACCATCGGCGCGCCATCTCTGATCACCTTCCAGCCCGATAACACCTACACGATATCGGACGGTTTTTCCAAGGTAGTGGGCAGACATACGCTGAAGTTCGGGGGAGAATTCCGCTATCTCCAGGTCAACGAGCGCAATTTAGCAAGCCAGGACGGGGCCTTTATTTTCGATGCCACGGTGACCGGCAATGATTTCGCCGATTACCTTATCGGAGCGCCTACGGGCGCCGGATCTGGGTACACTCAGGCAGCGTTACAACTCTTGGATTCGCGCACGCGCTATGGCGGTGCGTATGTGCAAGACTCGTGGAAGGCAACACCCAACCTGACGGTCAACCTCGGCCTGCGCTGGGAAGTGAGCATGCCTTGGTATGACACTCAGGGCAAGATCCAGACTTGGGTTAAGGGAGAGCAATCAACGGTCTTTCCGAATTCTCCCGTGGGTCTCGTATATCCGGGCGATCCAGGCATTCCCAAGACCCTGGCCCCGACCAGATATGACAACTTCGGACCGCGCTTCGGCATTGCTTACTCTCCGAGTTTTAACGACGGAGTCTTGGGCAAGGTCTTTGGCGGACCCGGCAAGACCAGCATCCGCGCGTCCTTTGGCATCTACTACACATCGGTTGAGGACCTGAATCTCTTCTATGAAGTGGCCGACGCTCCGTTTGGCTTGTACTGGACCAGTC